>DAIDHP010000051.1 GCA_027459625.1 Chthonomonadales bacterium | reverse complement strand
ACGGTGCCCACGGGAACTCTAAGAATTTTCGCGATCTCCTCGTAATCCAGACCCTCCAACTCCCTCAGCGCCAGCGCAGCGCGAATGGGAGGGCTTAATCTTTCCAATAGAGATTCCACCATGAGCCGAGCGTCGTAATCCTCATTATGCGACACTGCGATATCGTCCGGAAGCGTTGTTTCAAGCTTAACACGGGAGCATCGCAAACGGTCATAGCAGATACGCACCGTGATCCGGTAAAGCCATGTGTAAAACCCGGAAGTCTCCCGAAAGTCCCCGATTTCGCGAAACGCCTTGATGAACGCCTCCTGCGCCACATCCTCGGCATCATCGGGGTTGTGCAGAATATGAATAGCGAGACGCAACGTGCGATTTCTGTACCGATCCATCAGCCAGCGATACGCGGATTGATCTCCGGTGCGCGCCAGTTCAACCCATCGAAGTTCCTCGGTGTCCCTGCGGCTGGGTGTGGCGCAATTTGAAAGGAAAAGGCATTGTTCAGAATGACCCGTCATTTTCCGCCTCCATGGATTAAGACGTGATGACAATGCTGATTAGTTCGGTTGGGTTTGCGAATTGGAAAACATTTTTTATCACATCCTCAAAACGCACTTGTCTCATGCCCGTTATAAAATTCGGTGAGTTGGAAGTTACGTGCGAGGAGTAATGATAGTGAGCCATGATTTGGATTCGGCGTCGATAGGATGGATGAAATGTTGGAATTCACCGGACTGGGTTGGTTACTCATCGATGAACGTTCTTCAACCAATTCGACAGCGGGGTGATCAAATCGCCGTAATTCCTTGGCTCTCCACCGATCGGATAGCCCTGGGAATCCCGACATCTTTCATATATTGCCTCTTTTCCGTCGTAGGCGTTATCCTGTAATGTGCATAATCCGAAATTATGCGTGTCGAACCAGTTGCTCACGGAAGGATCATATAGGCACCAGTGCTCCACGCCGATTACGAAATAGACTCCATCGTCGCCGCGTAGATGGATCAGGCTTTCGTAACGCTCAATCAACGCCAAGGCTCTGTCCCGCTGGGTTGTATAAAGGTTTTTGGAGTCATCCCAGCGCGCAGCGGTCATGCCTGGTTTAACGCAGGGAGTGAAATCGCCGGGAATTTCAAAAGTATCATCATGGACTGCCAAAATTCTTGGATGAGGGTAGAGATACTTCTTACCGCACAGATTCTTGGTGTTCAGGGAAATCGCCTCGGGAAAATTGATGAATAACGGAATGCGGAATTCGTAGTTCAGTCCCGGAGCGGTGACGATCGTGCAATTGCGCTGGGGATCATAATGGATGTCCGATATTTTGGTGCGAAAATACAATTGGGAGTCCGGATCCGCTACAAAGTAATCTGTCACGACCATGGGGAGATGAGCGACGTTATAAATACGCATGGCGTCCGCTGGGTCCCTTACATTCGCCTCAAGCCCGTCAAGATAAGGGGAGATCGCCTTGTAGACGACATCCGGGGAATCGTATAATTCCAGAAACAGAGGAGGATGCGGAATCTCGTGAAACGATTTTTTCAAAATGTATCCGTACCTTTTTGTGAAAAAGCCGATGTAATCATCCAAATCCTTTCTGATGGCTGGATGATCCTTGCGAGTGAATGACTGATCGAATATAATGGAACGCGCCCCATTTTCAACGATTGAGGAGCCATCCTCATCCATAAACCCGGAGCCAATGCCGTATGCGTTCGTTCCAGCCTCCAAACTTCCTTTCGAGGTTCCCCACGTTGTGTAATGGGTTCCCCACGCCTTGTTCAGTTTTTTTAGCGCCTCAATATCCTCGACAGCGGGTTTTTGCGTGTAGGAGTAAAATGGGATGGGACTGTCGGGCATTAGCGTCGCAGTGCTGTCGTGTTGCGAACGGTACCTGCAACGCACAAAATCCCTCAAAGCGTACTTGGCGTGGAATCGAGGGTCGGAATAAGGGACGTTCGCATTCGCGATGTCGCGTGGTTGCCAGGGGTTTTTCGAGAGAATCACATATCCCATATGATCATGCTTTACGCTGTTGATCCCGTATAAGTAATCACCCTCCTCGGGTATGAGGCACCAATTCCATCGCAGGTCGAAAACCGCATGTTGAGGTACTAAAGCGTGATATGCCTTTTCAAAGTTCGGATCGAAAACGTCCGGCTGTACGCCCTGATACAATGAGGAATTGCTCTTCGGGGGAAAAACAGCGTTCTGATAGATGCTTTTCACATGGTATCCAAATTTCGGATTGATCGCCCATCCCCCAAGTTGCCACGTGGGTTCGGTGGGGAGCCTGTTTGATAAGTTGGTGGATTCCATCACATACTCATCTGAATACTGTCCCGCGGAGTTAAATCCCCAACTCTTCATTCGCTCCGTGATCCTTTTCGCCCATTTCAGACGGAAATCCCCGGGCTGATATTTTCGAGCGATCGCCTCCTCCAAAGTGGCGCGCTCGTAGATTTGGTTCAAAATCGGTGGGATTTCATAGGGTTTTACAACCATTCCTTTAATGTAATATTTCGGAGATGAATCGAAGGGAAGTATCACTGGTTGGAAATCCTTCGGGAACCCCGTCTTCATATCCCACCAAGTCACCCGATTCGCCATCGGGTCTCCCTGAATTCCAAATCCGTTCGCATCGGGCCCCAAATAGTTACCCTTATTCAGATTCCATCCGCCATCTGGGGAAGGGGACTCCAAGCGGAACGGTTTTCCGTTCCTGTTGATTTTTCTCCAACCGTTCGATGTGGAATACCTCCATTCGATTTCGCCTTTCGTCCCCCATTGGTGCGCCAGGAAATAGGTGAAGTTTGGAGTGAAACGGGATGCGCCAAGGTAAATGGAATCACCCTCCAGCTTAAGGGTGTATTCGAACGATGGGAAGCGTATCCCGTTTTCCGACGAATCCGCCGCCGTATTCGCAAGATTCCCGCTTACCGATCCCTTGGATGTCTGAAGGTAAACCGCATCATACGTTAGGAACCCTCCGTTCCCGCCGTAATCGCTTGTACTAACCTTGCTCACCGCGCGTATCCACATCCCATGTCCATCGGGATCAACCATCCACCAACGATTCCCGATCTTCTGCGGATGGAACCCGCCGGTTTTCCCACATCGGATGCTTAAGATCCCTCCATATTCATCCTCCAAGATATTTTTAAACGAGTTGGCGGTGGCTTTGGAACTTTTCACCACACGGAGAACCAATGCGAAAGTTCCGGCACATATCGCCCGGACGAGCGCCTCTCTTCTTGTGAATGCACCCATAACTGCACCTCAACGGAAAAGGATTGGATTCAATATCATAAATAACAATACCATGCAAACATATCCAATCCGTTTTGTTTTTTCCGAAACTGAAACGCGGCAGTATCAGACGACTGAATATGTGGGATTTCCGTAATGAATGCCCCCGCATGCCGCACAGGAATGGATTTCCATTCGCTCACTTCCTCCGCTCATTCCTCTCCGTTGACAGCAAATGTACCCATGGAGTATCCTTTTTGTATCACTGGTCACAAGGAGAGTACGAAAATGCCAAAAGTCCTGGTGAGCGATCCCATTGCGGAGGCGGGCATAGCCCACATGCGCGAGATCGCGGATGTGGACGTGAAATTAGGGTTGACCAAGGATCAACTCATCGAAATCATAGGGGTATATGATGCGCTAGCGGTTCGAAGCGAAACGAAAGTGACTGCGGATGTCATCGCCGCCGCCAAGAACCTCAAAATAATTGGCCGCGCCGGTGTCGGCGTGGACAACATTGATGTGAAGGCGGCGACGGAAAAGGGTATTGTCGTGGTGAATTCACCCGAAGGGAACACCATTGCGGCGGCGGAGTTGACCTGCGCCATGCTCCTCGCCTTGGCAAGAAACATTCCCCAAGCCGATGCGAGCATGAAAAGCGGCAAGTGGGACCGCAAGAAATTCCTCGGTTGCGAAGTCTACGGTAAAACTTTGGGCGTCATCGGCTTAGGCAAAATCGGCGGGGAGGTTTGCCGCAGGGCGAAAGCGTTCAATATGGAAGTGATCGCTTTTGATCCGTTTTCCACCGAGGAGAAGGCGCTTGAGATAGGTTCCACTTTGGTTTCTTTGGATGAACTCTATCAAAAAAGCGATTTCATCACCCTGCATGTCCCAATGAACGACAAGACCCGCAATATGATTGACTCGGAGCAGATAGCCAAGATGAAGGACGGCGTCCGAATTATCAACTGCGCCCGAGGCGGGATCGTGAACGAACAGGCTTTGGCGGATGCGGTGAGATCCGGTAAAGTGGCGGGAGCCGCTATTGACGTTTACACCAAGGAGCCGATCGAGCCGACCAATCCTTTGAACATCGTGCCAGGGATTATCACCACGCCTCACCTCGGGGCTTCCACGGAGGAGGCGCAGGTGAACGTGGCGATAGATATCTCGGAGCAAATCGTGGACGTGCTTTCAGGCAAACCCGCCAGGGCGGCGGTGAACATGCCATCTCTGTCCGCGGAATCCATGGATGTCGCCCGCCCCTATATTTCCCTCGGCGAGAAGATCGGAAGCTTGCACACTCAGTTGGCGCGTGATCTGGAGGGAAGAGGGATGCCAATACAATCCGTGGAAATCCTTTATCAGGGTGATTTCGGTCAAATGGCGACCGGACCTGTGACTCGCTCCATTTTAGCAGGCATCCTTTCCCCCATTTTGGAAGGCCCGGTAAACCTCGTCAACGCACCGGTACTCGCCAACAGCAGAGGCCTTAAGGTGACGGACAGCCATAGCTCCTCTCATTCGGAATACAATACGATGCTCACAGTTACCGTTCATACGCCAAGCGGAGATAGAACGTTGTGCGGCACGGTGTTCGGTCAAAACGACGTTCGTATAGTGCATATCGATGGGTATCGCGTGGATATCGTCCCGAACGGCTGGATGCTTGTGACCCAACATACCGATCGTCCCGGAATCATTGGCTCCGTGGGAACGCTGCTTGGGAATAACGCCGTGAATATCGCAGGTATGAATGTGGGGCGGCAGAAAATCGGCGGCAGAGCCGTGATGGTCCTGATGGTGGACGAGGAGATAAGCGAAAATCTGATGAAGCAGATACGCGCTATTCCCGGTATGGAAACGGCTCAATTGGTGAAACTGTAAACGGAACCATATGGCAAACGCGCTCCTTTCCGGTATTGGTATGGGGCGCGTTTCATTTTGTCCATAGGTTGAAACGGTTTCTAAGGAACTTCCTGCAGAGAATCATACATAGGGAATAAAACTTCCAGACGGGTAAGTTTCAATGCTAAACGAACATCATCGCGGCAACTCACCAGCACCAACTTGCCTCCGGACTCCATCAATCTGCTCTGCAAACTCATCAGAGATCCAAAGCCTTCGCTATCCACGTAAGTGACCCCAGCCATGTTGATGATTAAGGAGGAACCCAACTGCAATTTGAGGTTGTTAACATACTTGGTTAACGACAATACCGTCGTTTCATCAATCACCCCGAATGCATTGAGAACCTGGCGATTGTTGTGGATCGTTTGTAGCAATCTCAGTTCCTCCTCCATATCCTCGTAAGCCAACTCGCGTGGGTCTAATGATGGTGCAATCATAATAATCCATTTCCGTACCTGACTGTTCAAATATCATTCAGTGGTCCGTACTTTTAGGCGCTTACACAATACTATCATTTGGACTTGTTAAAAGCGGAAATATGTTCCAATAAATCCGAATATTAACTTAGGATTGACGCTATTTGAAACCAACAACTGTAAACGCTCGTTTTCAGGCTGGAGAGATCAATGGATTAGAAAAGCGCTTTCATCGCTCCTGAACATCACATCGACTTTATCAACTCGGAGAATTTCTCCGCTATCACCTTGCGTTTCACCTTTAGTGTCGGAGTTAGCTCGCCCGTTTCTATGGTGAATGGAGTCTCCAAAAGAGCAAAGCGTTTGATTCTCTCGAAATCCGCAAGGGAATCGCTTAGCCTGTCAATTTCCTGCTTATATAGACGTTTCACCTCGGAATTTGTGACCAATTCATGCAAATCATTGTAATTAATATGGAATTTATTAGCCCAATCAGTGAGATTGTCAAATGCGGGGAGGATGAGAGCCATAATTGTATTCTGTTCGTCTCCCAGCAAAACAATCTCGGCTATCAAGGGGCTCTCTTTCAACATAGCCTCGATCGGTTGGGGGGCGACTTTCTTGCCATTCGCCAGAACGATAATATCCTTGATGCGATCCGTGATGTAAAGGTAACCATCGGAATCAAGCTTGCCAATATCGCCGGTATGGAACCATCCCTCAGCGTCAATGGCGGTGTTTGTTTCCTGATCCAGTCCAAGATAACATCGCATTCGGCTCGGTCCGCGAGCTAGTATCTCCCCCTCTTCGCTAATCCTAACTTCTATATCCGGCAGTCGCTCTCCAACGGAGCCACTCCTAATTTTGCCCGGACGGTTAACGGATATGACCGGAAACTCAGTCAGACCATACCCTTCTAAAATATCAACGCCGAGAGCTTGAAAAAAAGCGCACGTGCGAGGGTTCAATGGAGCGCCGCCGGAAACGAAAAACCGTGTTCGCCCGCCAGTCGCCTTCTCTCTTACTTTACTTAAAATCAACCTGTCCGCCAAATGATGTTGAAGAGAAACCGCCGGATTCAATCCTTTGCCTTTTTGCAGGCTCTCGGTTTTTCGGTAACCAAGGTTTAAGGCATGGTGGAACAATTTGCGTTGATGATCCGGCAGTTTCGAGACTCCTTCGAGTATCTTCTCCCTCATGTTTTCATATAAACGAGGAACGCATAGGAATACCGTGGGTTTCAAATTGGATAGTTCGCCTGCAATGGCGAATACCCCTTCGGAATAGATGATCTGGGCGCCGATAAAAAGCGGTAGGTAATGACCCGCTACGCGCTCGACAATATGGCAAAGAGGGAGAAAGGAGAGAAATACATCGGTTTCATCCAAGTGTATCAGGCTGGTCGCCGCTTTGGCAGTATGAAGCAAGGCGCGATGGGATAGACAAACCCCCTTGGGTTCGCCCGTGGTTCCGGAAGTGTAGATAATGGTGGCGTCGTCGTCATACCGAATGGCTCGCTCCATCTCGGAAAAAAACTCATCGCTGGGATCGCCGGTTGCGCCGTCTTCAATGAGTTTTTTCATGCAAACCGCATCTTTATGGGGAAGGGGATCCATCACCACAATTTTATCCAGCGTTTCCACCTCTTTAACAAGGCAGATGGTCTTGAGATACTGTTTCTCATCCGAAACCACTATTATTCGCGAACCTGAATCCCTCACGATATATTGGATCTGATTGGATGGCAGGGTGGGGTAAATGGGGACGGTTACCACTCCCATGCTCTGAGCAGTCAGATCGCACAAAGCCCATTCCACGCGATTTTCGGAAAGTATCGCCAGACGATCCCCTCGTTTTAATCCAAGGTGATGGAACCCGCGACGAAGATGCTGGATCACATCCATCAATTCGGTGTATGTAAGATGATCGTATCCCTCGCCTTTTTTATGTCCCAAACTCCGTCGATTTCCAAAACGTTTCACGGTATTGGATAACATAGTGTGAATGGTAAGATCATCCATATCAATATCCCCGGTAAAATTGAGATGCGTTATTTTACGTCATTTCCGAAAAAAAAGAGTATTTTGTACGGTTGCAATAATCACGAGTGAAAGAGCTCTGCAATATACCATCAGCCCTGCGAAGCATGGTTATCATGCTATCTCCGAAATAAACGGACAACAATTGACTTACGTGGAATCATCACCGTATGCACCGTTTTTTCTCGACCCATGAGAGGTTGATGCAAAATAATGAGAGGCATATGTGCATCTTCGTCTCGACAATAGCGATAGGGTGGCGATGCCTTGAATTTCCGCGGAACATCAAACTCATACATTATATTATAACCGCCATGATTGAGATTTAATTAATCGAGTACTTCTCAGGCATGTCATTCGTGTCGCCGTTTACGGGCGTTGTTATTTGGAACAAACGTTCCGTATACTGAATATACCGTCCATGCAATCAATGGCTTGTTTCCGATCCCATAAAAGGAGTTCAGATGAAAGTCGCGGCAATTTACGGTCAAACTCAGGGTGGAGTGGTTGAGAAAGCCACTCCAACCCAGAAAGAGGATATCGTCCTTGTCAAGATTCACTCCGCCCCTATGTGCACGGAGTATCACGCATACCGCAATGGTGATCAAACCGATTGCCTCGGACATGAGGCGGCGGGTGAAGTGGTGGGGGTGGATAAATCGAACCGAGTGAGGATAGGGGATCGGGTTTTGGTCCAGCCGCAATACGCTTGCGGAAAGTGTTATCTTTGCCTTCAAGGGGAACATATACACTGCCAAAATCAGAGGAATCCTTTGGAGATTACAGGTAGCAAGGCGGGCACGGCAACCATGGCGCAATACATGTTGAAACCGGATTATCTTCTCAACCCCATCCCCGATGTTATCTCCTATGATCATGCCGCCATGGCGTGCTGCGGATTGGGGCCGACATTTGGCGCGATGCAATTGATGGATGTTAACGTTTTTGACACCTTGCTTATCACAGGCTTGGGACCGGTGGGGTTAGGCGGGGTGATAAACGCGAAATATCGCGGCGCGAGGGTGATAGGGGTGGAAAGCAATCCATACCGCCTGCAGCTTGCAAGGAGGTTGGGAGTCGATATGGTTGTGAACCCGCAGGATCCGGACGCCATTCATCAAATACGTGCTTTCACAAACGATATCGGAGCGGACAAAGGCATTGACACAAGCGGGACCGAAAATGCCAAGGGATTTCTCGCCGACGCAATTCGTCGCAAGGGAAAGATCGCATTTGTGGGATGGCAAGGGCGTGTGGAGGTTAACACGATCATTTCCAAAGGGTACTCTCTTTACGGCGCCTGGCATTACAACATTCACGATTATCCCAAGCTGATGCATATTATATCAAATTCGCCCGCTCAACTGGATGGTTTGATCACGCATTGTTTTCCCATCGACAAAGTAGATGAGGCTTGGAAATTACAAATAGGGGGTCAGTGCGGAAAAATTGTACTTCATCCCTGGGAATAAGGAGAGTGACGTTGTAAAGCCGCGTTCATTGGTTGCGGAGGCCGCGCCCCTGCGTATGTGGAAGCATTTCCTCAAATTGAAAGCGCAGAAGTCGCCGCATGTTGCGCGCCTAGTTCCACTCGTCGCGATCCTCTTGCGGCGAAATATGGAATCCGAGTATATGATAATCCCTCGGTGATGATACGCGAAGAACGACCCGATATCATTCATATCATCACTTGGCCGGACACGTGAGTGGAACTCATGAACTTGGTATCGGAACATCAGGTTTCACTTTGCACCGTGGAGAAACCAATATCTCTAAGAACCAGTGATTGGCGAGCGTTGACTCAACTTGAAAAAACACTCGGACGAAGTTCGCCGACTGCCATCAATTTCGATGGCATCCAGATATGATCAAATGTCAGTAAACGATGAAGAGTGGAAAGCTTGGGAAGACACTCATGCTGGATATATCTTCCGGAATGAACATAGCGGGGCAAGGCACACATACGCTGAATTACGGTCGATCCCTTTTAGGATATCCACAAGTGGAGAGTGTCTTCGGAAACTTGCACGGATGGGATGATTTGGACCGAGGACACCCTGCGCCGTTATCCACCGTCGCGTATTTCACATTTGATAAACGGGGTGCGAGCATTGTGGACATCCGGTTCAGTGTCGCCGCGCTGTGGAGACATATCCACGTTGTGGCAGCATGTTCACGTCGATGCATATGCGGAATGAGGCCGCGTGCTTTACGAAGAGTTCGGGAAATGGGAGATCGTAATGGAAGGCGTTCCGAATGGCGGTAACTACGGGGGTATGGAAGCATGGGTGAGGAACAATATCACGGCTCAATCAAGTTTCCACAAAGCGATGTTTGCTGGCTTGAGACGGATGAGGCGCCCGAAACAAATCCACACGCCTCCTTGCATGAGTGGGCGACCGTATTGGCTCTGATCAAGAGCGTCGTCGAGAGGAAACCGGTTTATACGGCGCATTGCGACCCGCCGGATAACTTGATGGATCGCGTGAGGCAACGATGATGTTATATCCATTCCATGCTTACATTCCTCCAATGAGGTTTTGAGAGAGTAAAAAAAGGCGTTGAGCGAACATTCCGCCCAACGCCTTTGTACAAGGATAGTCTTGCGGATCCTATGTCATTCCGCTTTTTAACAGTTCGTGCGCGGCGGCAAACTGCCTTTCCCATTCACGGAATACCCAGTTCATCTCTTCATCCGTGTATCCGAGTAAATCGCTTGCCTCCTGTGACAACTCCGGTGCGGCGCTCTGATCAAACGATCCTTTGTTCTGTTGCCATGCTATCCAATCCGCTGCGTTGATGATGGCGCTGGATTCAAAGTGATCCGTGCCATGCATAGGGACATGATGCGCTCCGATGCTTGCCACAAGCGTGGAGGGAAAATTCCATTGTTCGGCGATTTTCCGTCCAATATAGGCATGATCAATGTCAAGAACTTTTTGCTCCGATTCCAGGATGGTGATCTCATTCCGAGAGGCATACGCCATGGTAACGCCGTATTGCACGGGGAAATAACAGTCCAGAAATAATTTGCCGATATCATGCAACAACCCGCCGATGAACGCTTCCTCGAGAATGTTGCGTGTACGGGGGTTCATTTTTTTCGCAAGGAGACTGGCGGCAACGGCGGTTGCCACGGAATGCTCCCATAACTGATTGCGATTAATAGCGGCCTGCCCGCTTTTTTGAGATAACATTCCGAAGGCTGAGACACCGAGAACAAGATTGCGCACGGTGTTGAAACCAAGAATCACCACTGCGTGGGTGATGGTTCCGATCCTTTTGGGGAATCCGTAATACGCGGAATTGACTATCCGCAATATCTTGGAGGATAGACTCTGATCCAATGAAATCAGACGATTTAAATCCTCCGCCGATGTGTTTGGATTATTGATCGTCTGCATGATTTTCGTCACAACTACCGGAAGTGGCGGAAGATCAGCGAGTTTCTTCTCCAATGTTTGCTGAAAGACGGCATGGTCTATACGAATGGTTTTCACTTCAGGAGACATAGGTTTTTACCTTTTCTTCGTGTGCTATGGCTATCAATCCGTTGACATCTACGATCAGAGCTATGCGCCCGTCACCCAGAATAGTTGCACCGGATACGCCACGTATATCGCCGACGTATGTGCCAAGTGATTTGATGACGATCTCCTGTTCACCTAACATGGAATCCACCACCAAACCCACTTTGCGATCCGCCGAGCCGACAACAACGATGTACGTTGAGGTTTGTCGCTCAATGGATGTTTCTCTTTCGCTGTAATAAAGATTGTCCAGATAAAGCAGAGGAAGAGCCATGCCTCTTTGCATAATGACTTCCTGACCATTAATGACATGTATGGCGCCGCAATCGATTTTGTTTGTCTCTATGACGGACGCTAGCGGGATCACGTACACACCGGATACAACCCTTACAAGTAACCCCCTGATTATCGCCAAGGTCAAAGGCAACTTGATGGTGAAACGCGTTCCTTTTCCCGGTCTTGAATCCACATCGATTATCGCTCCGAAACGGATGAGGTTATTGCGAACTATGTCCATGCCAACACCCCGACCGGATATATCCGACACCTGATCCACAGTGGATAGTCCCGAATGAAAGATCAGATTGGTGGCTTCCCTGTCGGACATTCGCGCGGCGATCTCGGCAGTTATGAGTTCTTTGCGAACAGCGGAGGATTTGACTTTGGCGATGTCAATCCCCGCACCGTCATCCTCGATCTCAATGACTATGTAATTTTCCTCGTGCCTGGATCCGAGCCTGACGGTTCCACATCTTGGTTTCCCCGCAGCCTCACGTTGCTCCATGGATTCTATTCCATGATCGACGCTATTTCTCAATATATGAATTAACGGATCTCCGATAACTTCTATGACGGTACGATCCAATTCCGTCTCGCGCCCCCATATGACAAAGTCAATCTCTTTGTTTAGCTTTTGAGAGAGATCACGCATCATTCTTGGGAATCTGTTGAACACGTTGTCAATAGGCAGCATCCTCGCCTTCATGATCTGTTCCTGCATCTCCCCGGTGATTCTCCCAAAATGCGCCGCCGCCTCATGTAAAAGCTCCTTGATCTCTTCATCCTGAGGCGAATGCAACTGCGACACCAGTTGATTGATTCGAGTTTGATCGATCACCAACTCCCCCAATAGGTTCAACAGATTATCCAGTCTGCCAACATCGACTCGAACCGTTTGAGCCACATGATGCGTCGTTTTCTTCTCTTCCTTAAATGAATCCGTGTCCTCCATTTTTTGAGGTTTTTCCCTGATAGGGGAATCTTCGGTATCCGGAGATGGAACGGAAACCACTTTGCATAAGGGGTCCACGTTTGCAGTTTGAACGGAGGCGGACATACCTGCCATCGCTCGGTAAGGAGCCACAACCACATTGGAAACCTCGGATATGCCTGTTATTTCCGCATTGATGTCCTCCATGCTTTTATCGGTCGCCAATAATAATTCAAAGGAGAATTCAAAATCCTCATCCTCAAGAGCTTGTTCGGAAGGAGTGATGTGGATTAATGCGCCTATGATTTCCAATTTTTGGAGCGTCATCAGCGCACGCACGGATTTCATGACGCAATCCTTGTCCAACTCGACCTTAATTTCGTAGATCATCGCACCGGTTGAGATTGCGTCCGAAATGGCTATCTGCTCCGTCTGGGTGAGAGATATCGGTTCTTCGGCGCAAACGGTGGATGAATCGGCGATTCGAGTGGGGAATGCGGAAGGATCAAGCAGGCCTCTTAGCAGTTTCACAATTTCAGTTGTATCTGTCTGATCCACTCCTCCGTTCGCGATCTCCTCCTTGAGGCTTTTTAATATGTCGATAGCTTCAAAAAGCGCATCCACGATATCATGGGTCACAACCAAATCATCACCCCTTAAACGATCGAAGATATCCTCCATGGCGTGCGTGAGTTCCCCCATGCTACCGAATCCCATCGCTCTGGATGAGCCTTTGAGTGTGTGAGCCGAACGAAAAATATCCTGTAAAAGATCGCTTGTACAGGAATGTTCGAGATTGAGAATGGACTGTTCCAATTTCTCAATGTGCTCGGTGGCTTCATCTAAAAAGACGCTCAAATACTGCTGCATGTCCTCGTTTGGCATATTACTCTATAGGGACTCAATAAATATTTGAAAAAGGAAATGCGACATACACATGTTATGGACAGCGTATCTCGATACCTCTATCCAATGGGCAATTCATAATGCATCCGATACGCGATTAAAAACTCATGATTGGTAAACACATCACTCATTTTCGAGATGCACCGTTTTAGGAACATCAAGAAGTATCACTAGCTGGTCATCCTTTTTCCCCACGCCTTTAATGAGATCATATTCCACATCTGCGATCAGGTCGCTGGGAGGTTCTATCAGAGAGGATGGAAGGCTAAGCACCTCCGTGACAGCATCCACAATCATACCAACGACATTCTCCTCCACCTCAGTGACAACTATACGAGATGAGTTTGTCTCCTCCGCATTTGGCAATCCCAGCCTTTTCCGCAGATCAATCACCGGCACGATCTGTCCACGCAGATTAAGCACCCCTTTCACATACTCGGAAGTGCGCGGTATCCGGGTTATTTCGCGGTATCTGATGATTTCATGAACCAAGGTAATGGGGATACCGTAATTCTCCCCTGCAAGTCGGAAAACAACGAACTGTTTTTCCTGTTCCATGGACATTGTGGAGGGCATGTCTTAACTCCTTGGCAATAGGAATACGAATGATAGAATTCTCTGAAGAATAATACAAAGGGTGCAACCCCGAAATGTTATTTTTCCAATCATCCGTGTTTATTGCATTATTCAATAAAGGCGGCAGGTTTGCTCATTTCATGCATGGTGAAACATCGACAATCGAGATGCGCAATTTCCTTATCTGTATTATCGGAAGGATGGCGCTTTTCTGCAGAAGATAAACGTCATAGATACGAAAATGCCGCCTCGATTGAGGCGGCGTATAAAAAGCAATTCACCATGATGGAACAATTGCGTAATTTTTTTTTGAAAGATCAAGTAATGGAGACATCCTCCTTCGCTCCAATCACCTCCAAATACACTTTCCGGTTTTCCTTCATCGCACTGGCTTTTGCAATCACACGCATTGCATTTGCAATACGTCCTTGCTTGCCAATCGCTTTACCAAGATCATCAGCCGCGACATGGATTTTATATACCGTGGCGTTCTCACCGGGTTCCTCCTCCACACGTACCTGTTCAGGTTTGTCTACAACAGCTTGGACTAAATGTTCAATAAACAACTTCATTTCCATTCTCCGGTTACGCGGGATACTAAAACAAGGCTATCGCAAAATTCAGCGCTGACTATTCATGGTGTTATGAAAAGTGGTGTTCAGATTTTTTGTCCGAAAATTGCAATCGCCTAGGACAAGCATGAAGGCAAACATAAGCGCATGAGTTACTTAGTCATCGTCTATGCGCCATCGTATGTCACATACCCATCACTTCGATAATATTATGACTATGACGGTTGTGGAATTGTTCCATTGATGTTGAAAACGAATGCTAAAAGGGGGAGGACCGCAGGTGTTTGTCTTCCCCCTTGGAGGCATTTATTCGCTTGACGTGACGGGCTCTTTGACTGCATCCGGTTCAGGATTAATCAGTACGAGGCTTGCCTGACGTCCTTTGGGGGTCTCTATCGATTCATAATAAACGGTCTGTCCCTCACTCAGAGATTTATAGCCTTCCGCAGTGATAACGGAATAGTGGACGAATACATCCACTCCATCCTCGGCTTCAATGAAACCGTACCCCTTGGCGTCATTGAACCATTTTACCTTGCCAGGTGTTACTGCCACTTCTTATACTCCTTTCGAAATACCTCTTCGAAATCCGCCGCGAATCATCATCGTGTTGCATGTCAATTATCATCCTCTTCCTCCTTGCTAGGTGGAAAACGCTCCTTGCGGCAAGCATTAAGGATCCGAATTCACTGCAAACAACAATGGATGTTTCCTGGAGTTCGCAATATATAATTGGTGCATATTTCACGCCATGTAGGGCAAATTTCGAAAAAACAGTAATTATTACAGCTTTCTGAAGGATTTTAGGGTAGTTTCACAAGCGCGGATTGAGCGGGAGAGTAGGAGGGATTTATCTCAAGAGCTTTCCGGTACATCTCCTTCGCCTTTGCAATGTCGCCCATGGAACGAAAACATGAACCGAGCATAAAATAACGCGAAGGATCCTCGGGGGAGATTTTCACTCCCTCCTGAAAGATGAGCAGGGCGGAAGAGTTTTGATGTCGATAAAGCATCAGTTCCCCTTCGTTTCTAATTAGATTGTTTGCCGCGGCGCCTAAATATTGGATCCCAAGAGCGACCATTCTCCCCGCCAACGGCAAGCCTTGGTTCGCACGAGCCATGCGATCCCCCAGAAACACAAACGCCAAACCGGCTTTCCGGTCGCCTTCTTTGGCGGTGAAATACCTGTTGGCCGCGCGTAAAGTCTCATTCGTGACGGGAGTCCAAAGCAGATGAGCCATTTCTATGAGCGTATGCGGGTTTACGCCCATTTGGATGCGATTTATGCGTGTCACGATTACCAGGGGAAAGCTCTCCCATGTCGGAAGATTCGCCTTTTGGGCGCAGTGTATGTAGTTTTTGAAGAAATAACCGGGGCCCAAGATGAGTGAAGCGATTAATCCGTGTTGTCCTTGCGTTTGATCGATAACACGCGCCATTTCCCAGCCAAGACGATACAAACTGCCCGCAAGGATGAGTCCCTCTTTGACTTGATCCCGATACGCCGGCAAATTATGCTGCGAATATAGGGTGTTCGTAATCTTTTGGAATTGGCTAAAATCGGATTGAAGCTGTTTTTGGGATGGAAGCGTCTTCCACTCGTTTCCAACATAGGATGCGCACCCCTCTCTCCATACCTCGCTTAAAAGTCTGGAGTAATACATCTCGTCGTCCTTGTTCGGTGACAGAGTGCCGTTTACAATGCAAAACAGATTTTGGGCGTGGTGGAAGCACTCATGCGCGATAACGGACTCTATTCGAGTGTAATCGTCGCCAAAGTGTTCCATGTTCATGCCGACCCCGTTCTCCGTCGCCCACCCATCCACGTCAGCCCCGAACAAAAAGTCAACCGTCACCGGCATAACGTAACCGGTAGGCAGATAGGGACTCGTTTTTTGCTCAATCGCCTCGCTTAATTCATTCGTATGGTTTTGAAGGGTCTTGATTAGCCCTAAATACGCGTTCGCCTGAACCGCGACGCCACCGTAATCATAATAGCTTTCAGGATAGAGCCATTCGTACAGCCTGTTTACAGGGTTGGAATTCGCGGCTCTGCTCCACCACGCCTCCAACTGTTTGGTTTGAAGTTCCCTCGATCCCTGATGCTTCACGAATCTGCGATATGCGAGGTTCTCCGCCAGATTCCGCCACACACTGTCCGGGGGATGCGGTTGTTGGAAAGCTTTGAGTAAATCCATCGCGGATTTGAAATTATAGGTGATTTTCAAACCGTCGGAGTTGGGAAAATCCTGGATGGTGGTTGGGAAAGGAGAGTTATTCAAATCCGGCATGAACCAGCTCGAGCATTGGCGCCGAAGACGTGTTAATTCAAGCGCCATTCGAATCAGATCATCCGGGGTATTCCTCGGTGCTGCATTTCTTAAGACGGAAAGTATTCCATGGATGTTTTGTGTTTGAACTGTGGGGCGATCGATTCCTGTCCAGTCCGGAATAGTGCGGATATCCTCTAGATTGTGTAATTGACTAAGGTAGAGAAATAGAGGATGAGCAAGGTTGAGCGGAAGTTGCTTTTGGAGGAGTTGGAGTTTGGAAACGGAGCTTTCGGATTGAAAAGGGAGCGCATTCAACTGCTCCCATTGCCAGTTGGAACTCCATGGGAAATGAGAAAGGCCGTCCCCCCGGCACATCGAGAGGACTCCGAAAATAAGAAACAACAGGAATGCGAAACGCAACCGTATTGACTTCACGCCGAAAACCTATGATGATTGATTTGGCATACGGCGAATGACGGGTAAATCCGGTGTCATAGATGCCCGGCTATCTGCCATCCATATTGCACCATCGCCTTTGCACCCACGTTTTTCACGGTGCCGGATAGGAATAACACAGGGCATAATGTTTCACCTCCGGTGGAAACGTGATAGTTACACCATGTGATCACTGTCTTATCCTGTGGGGGATTGGTGTACTTCAACTGATTGGGGGCGTCCTGAGGTCCTGTTGCGCCAGTCCAATCCTTGCTGTAGGTTTGAATGAAGGCTTGCGGCGCCGGAGTTCCATCGGCATTAAGCGCGGAAGTGATATCATAACTGTCATATAGATAATACGCCGCAGGCGTCCCTGTAACGAGGTTGTTCACGGTGACATTAGCGTTCATGTCATTGACGTCGTTATCCGGACAGTGAAAGATGCTAATATCCTTGATATATTGCGGATATAGCGGGCTGATTTTCACATTCTTTGCGGAAACTCCGGCCTTATAATGCGCAAGCAAAAAATCGGGGTATCCGCCGGTGTCCGTGTGATACATGCTTACGGCAAGATAGATTTGATGCATGTTCGAGATGCAAGTGGTCTTTCTACTGTTTTCCTTCACCCTTGAATACACGGGAAACAAGATTGCCGCGAGTATCGCGATAATGGCTATGACCGTGAGCAGCTCAATTAGGGTGAATCCCATCGGCTTACGATGCATTTTAAATCCCTTTCGACACCGAATAATTGATAAATGTATAATACCGATTTTTTCGTTAATCCCTTGCTTAATATGTCATTTTTTCCAGTCAGGAATCGCAAAATTCAATTTAACAGCGCCACCAAGCGTTTCATAAACCCCGTAAGCCGTATCTTTTGCGTTATGCATTCATCTCTATTGACATATAAAAACGCATCGGGGTTCCATATTTTGTAATTTTGGGGCGGAATGCAGCCACTCCGCCCCAAAGGTTTTATCCTAACCGTTTCTTCAACGCGTGCAGTTCTTCGGAAAGCTCCGAGGGAAGATCATCTCCAAAGGTTTCGAAGTGCTTTTCTATGCTATCCGCTTCCGCTTTCCAATCCTCCGCATTGATGCTTAGCAACTGTTCCAACGTCTCGTTGGAGACATTCAACCCCTCCATGTGAAGGGAATCCGGAGTTGGCACAGTGCCGATCGGTGTTTCATGTCCCTTCGCCGTCCCGTTAATGCGATCCAGCATCCAGATAAGCGGTCGGATATTCTCTCCGAAGCCCGGCCAGATGAATTTGCCGTTCTCATCCTGCCGGAACCAGTTTACATGGAATATCGCAGGTGGGTTGGACGCCTTTCCGCCCACCCTGATCCAGTGATCGAAATAGTGCCCCATGTTATATCCGCAAAACGGAAGCATCGCCATGGGGTCCCGGCGCAACACGCCTGATTTTCCCATCGCGGCAGAGGTCGTTTCCGACGCCATGGTGGCGCCTATAAACACCCCGTGATTCCAACTGCTGGATTGATAAACCAAAGGTGTGAGCTTCGCTCTTCGGCCACCAAAGATAATGGCTGAAATAGGCACTCCCATGGGGTCCTCCCACCTTGGAGAGATGCAGGGGCATTGGCGAGCGGGGGCGGTGAATCTTGAGTTCGGATGCGCGGCTGGTTTCTCGCCGTTCCATGGTCGATTTCCAAGCCAATCGGTGAGAATGGGCGGGGGCTCGATTCCCATCCCCTCCCACCAGGGCATACCGTTATCCGAAACCGCCACATTCGTGTAGATGGAGTTGGATTTAGCGGTGACAAGAGCGCTGGAGTTGGTCTCCATGCTGGTTCCAGGTAACACCCCGAAGAAACCTGCTTCCGGATTGATCGCCCAAAGCCTGCCGTCCTCGCCGATTCTCAACCAGGCGATATCGTCACCGATCGTTCTGACCTTGTAGCCCTCCTTTTCAAGAGGACTAACGAGCATGGCGAGATTGGTTTTTCCACATGCGCTTGGAAACGCCGCCGCCATCCAAGTCAGTTTTCCTGACGGATCCTCAAGTTCCAATATGAGCATATGCTCCGCCATCCATCCCTCTTGGCGAGCCATGTAACTGGCGATACGCAGAGAGAAGCACTTTTTCCCCAGCAATACGTTCCCGCCGTAACCGGAACCGTAGCTCCAAATAAGGTTCTCTTCAGGAAAGTGAAGGATGAACCTGCGATTTGGGTCCAACTCTCCCGTCGAGTGGAGTCCCGGCACGAAGTCCCCATCCTCTCCGAGCTGATCCAGCGCTATTCGCCCCATTCGGGTCATGATGCGCATGTTCGCCACGACATACAGACTATCGGATATTTCCACGCCTATCTTGCTGAGAGGAGATCCTGCAGGTCCCATGATGTAGGGGATCACGTACATTGTGCGCCCCTTCATGCAGCCTTTGAACATCTCTCCCACTTTCGCCTTGGCATCCGCAGGAGACATCCAATTGTTGGTTGGGCCGGCATCCTCCTTTTTCGAGGTGCATATGAAGGTGAGGTTCTCAACCCTCGCCACATCATTCGGGTGGGTTCTGTGCAAATAACACCCGGGATATTCTTTTTGATTTAACTCTGTCAGAATGCCCTTTTGCAACATCTCGGGCAATATCTTTTCATATTCTTCTTCGCTTCCGTCACACCAATGCACATTGTCAGGTTGCGTGAGACGAATACATTCGTCCACCCACCTCTGTAGTTTTGCGTTCAATTGACCGCTCCTTCCTGATTATGTACGAACACACATTCGCCACTATTCGGAAGCGTAACCCGCCGGACATAATTACGGATCACTGGACTTCGAATTCCTTATTATTGTAGCATTTTAGTACGCTCAAGCGAGAGCTTTGCTGAATAATTAGGATTTGGCCTCCTTAAAGCCATGGCGATAGGATTGAAATCCGAAGAAGAGAGGATCAAACATGGAGAGGAAAGGTAATGGCTCCCTTTGGGATTGTAAGAAGGGAGCCAAATAGATGTGGTTTATATGGCATATCGTCTTTTGAATGCGAATATTGACTATCTCCTATTCAGAAAATATGGTGGTATCATCAAAGTAAAAATGCGAATCAATGTAATGCGATAATATCGAATAAAGACTAAAAGATTCATCAAGTTCATAGCTATTATTAATAATATTTCTTTCATTCCGGAGGTAAAACACTCTTATGAAACGCAATATACTTTTATTAGTTCTACTTATAATCCCATTGCACTCTGTAGCTCAACCGCCTCGTTTTCTTAAATACAAATGGTTTTACGTCTCCATGAACCTTATGGTGAACGATAACCTTCCCAAAGTGGAAAGCCTTATGGAACGAGCGTCGAAGGCGGGCTATAATGGCATGGTCTTCGCGGATTTCAAGCTTAACATCTTGGACCGCATGCCGCAATCCTATTTCGACAACATCCATCTAATCCAGAAACTGGCTACAAAACTGCATATGGATATCATCCCCTGCGTGTTTCCCATCGGTTACAGCGACGGGATATTGGCGCATGATCCGAACCTCGTGGAGGGGATGCCGGTGAACAACGAGGTGTTCACTGTGGAGAACGGCATGGCGAATGTGACACAGGATGCGGACATTGGAATTGTGAATGGCGGCTTCGAGGATGACAATGGCGACGTCGCCAAAGGATGGGATTTTCAAGATTATCCGGGAAAGGCGAGTTTCATCGACCGCACAGTCAAACATTCCGGTGATTGTTCTCTGCGTTTTCAGGACGTTGGCTCCGTGGATCCGAAATACGGGCATGCCAGGATCGAACAGGCTATTCCTCTTATCCCCTTCCATGAATATCGCATTAACGTATGGATTAAAACTTCGAGTTTCCAGAGCGCATCTCAGACCGCTATCGAGATATTGCCCGCCAACGGACCAGGTCCATCCCTTTGCGAGCAGAATTTGTCAGTCAAACCCACTGAGGATTGGACTCAACATCAGGTGGTATTTAACAGCCAGAACTACCGTTCCGCTCGTTTCTATCTAGGGACATGGGGGGCGAAAGGAGGGACGATCTGGTTTGACGATGTGAAGATGGAGACCGTGGGATTGGTGAACGTCATTCGCAGGGAGGGATGCCCCCTGACTGTTACGAGCGAGGGGGGAACCGTCTACAAGGAAGGCGCGGATTACGAACCGGTCAAAGACCCCAAAATGGGGCGAGATCCTTATCTCGGTGCTTTTTCGCTCTATCACACCCCTCCGTCCATCACGCTCACGGCAAACAGCCGCATTAGGAACGGGCAAAATCTATTGGTAAGCTTCTACGTTCCTTCATTTACATATGACATGCAGACTTCCGTTTGCCTCATGGATCCCAAACTTTACCAGGTTCTCACGGAGCAGATGCAGCAAGTGGAGAAACTATTCCATCCCTCCATCGTATTTATGCAGCACGATGAGATTCGCGTGGCGAATTGGTGCGAGTTATGTCAAAAATCCGGTTTGACGCCGGGAGAGCAACTTGCATATAACGTAAAACAATGCAGGGAGATCATTCGGCGGATAAGTCCTCAGGCGAAAGTGTTTGTGTGGTCGGATATGTTCGATCCCTACCATAACGCCCACGACGACTATTACCAGGTGAATGGCTCATGGGCGGGATCATGGAAGGGACTGTCGAAGGATATCGGGATCGTGGATTGGGATTTCGACATTCGAGCCAAGGATCTACCCTTTTTCGCTCAACTGGGACATGAGCAGATTCTTGCTGGATATTACGATGGCGCTGTCCACTACACCCGTGTCTGGCTGAAGGATTCGATCGGGATTCCGAATGTGGACGGAGTGATGTACACCACTTGGCAAGCGAATTACGGTGATTTGGAAAAATTCGCAGACGTGGTGTGGGGGGGCGGTGGAAATCGGAACTGAAAATGTCATCCATGCGTAAATAAACCTGTATTTCATGGGATTGATAACATATAGCATATCAAATTTCCGTAATGCGTAATGCTTAAATGCATGAAGATTTTTGCAATTCCGATGGATGATAGGATATTATAAAGCGAGCAATACCAAATTGTGGCTCGCAGGATATTAACAAGACATGAGACTCTGATAATCAAATCGCGTATTAAAACTGGAGGGAATTCATGAGCAGTGCAGCTGCTGTGACAGCGTCAAATTTTGAGAAAGAGGTTTTGCAATCCCCCGTGCCCGTTCTGATCGATTTCTGGGCGGTATGGTGCGGCCCATGCCGGATGGTGGCTCCTCACGTGGATGCCGTAGCCAAGGAGTTCGAAGGGAAAGCGAAGGTGGTTAAGGTGAATGTGGATGAGGAGCCGGAAATAGCCAGCAAGTATGGCATCATGTCCATTCCAACTCTGATGATTTTCAAAAACGGTCAGGTGGTGGATCAGATTATCGGGGCGGTTCCAAAGAATGTTATCGCCGGAAAACTAACCAAAGCCTTGTAATCTTAATCATCGTTTTGGCTCAAGGGGTGCGAAATGATCGCATCCCTTTTTAATTACAGCATTTTTACTCATGCGGTAAACGCTTTTTTGATTGTCGAATATCATATACTCTGATGGATCTTTCGCCTTCATAATTGGGCAGTTTCGTTACTAGCCTTGAGTTTAACCATCTTAACCCCATAACCTCATTTTCCCCGCGCTGTTCTCCCGCCGAAGTTCTCTTCTATTCTTGAAATATGTCCGTTCCAACCTTTGAATTGATTGTCCCCTTACAGTTCTATGACATATTCGATGGTTCGTTTCCGCTTTCCGTGTTCAGCAGCTTGATGTGATTGAACAAAAGGAGAGCATGCCATGATAAAGGTCGATTGAGACCGGAGCAGGGTTGATGATTGCCAAGAAGTTTTCCCATGTTGGTGCATATTCATAAACCCAGTCCCACGACGCTGGGTAATCCCGTCGAAACCCGGATTTGATTTGATTGATTTTTGCTTGTATTATTTCATCATCATCCATATGAGGAGGGGAAATGAAGATTTACCAAGTGGACGCTTTCACATCCAAGCCTTTCAAGGGGAACCCCGCCGCAGTATACATATTGGAGGGTTACCCCGATAAGCAATGGATGCTGGATGTAGCCTCTGAGATGAATCTCTCCGAGACGGCTTTCATTGCGCCGGTGCGCGAAGGATTCAACCTGCGTTGGTTCACGCCCCATTCCGAAGTTGATTTGTGCGGTCACGCCACATTAGCGTCCGCTCATATTCTCTGGGAGAGGGGATATTTACGACGCGATGAAACGGCGGTTTTCCACACAAAGAGCGGGTCGCTTTCGGCGATCACACATGGTGATTGGATTCAACTCAACTTCCCCGCCACTCCGGCTAGGGAGATAGAGCCTCCCGAGGAACTCATAGCCGCATTGAATGTTCAGCCGATATATGCAGGCAAAACCATATTCGATTATTTGATTGAGGTTGATTCCGAGGATATTGTCTTGAATATCTCTCCTGATTTTACTCGTTTGCTCAAGATGGACGCGAGGGGGGTTATCGTGACCGCGAAATCCGAGGAATACGATTTTGTATCACGGTTTTTCGCGCCAAGAGTCGGCGTGCCGGAGGACCCTGTTACCGGTTCGTCGCATTGTTGCCTTGCTCCTTACTGGAGTCTGAAGTTATGCAAGAATAGAATGACAGCTTATCAGGCTTCGGCGCGGGGAGGGGAACTGATTTTGCGGGCGGATGGTGACAGGGTGTTCATAGAGGGGCAGGCGATTACGGTGATGGTTGGGGATTTGTTGGGTTAGCAATCGCGTTTAATACTTTCGATCCTAAGCTATTTGGCGTAGTTTTACTTCATCATGCTGTTTCCCCATAGTTCCGATTTTTTGGTGGGCGAAGGAGATTAAAAATGACACGACACTCGGCGTCCGTACCAACTTCAAATCCCGCCAAGTCTTTACGAGTGGCGGATATCATGGAATATCTGCGGAGCATTGCACCGCCCGCATCTGAATCCTCGCCAAACGAAGCTCTGGAGGTCGGTGACTTATTATCGACGGTTGAAACTATCTTTCTTGTTCCTTTTCCGTCTTTAAGCGTTCTCTCCGCCGCCGCCAGCCATCCAAATCCATTGGTGATTTCCGCCATACCGCTCTTATTGGGCCATGTTCGCAACATCCGCAGAGATGACCCTATTGGATCTCGCGTCTGTTTTTGTATCGAAAATAAAATCAATCTCTATCGTCATGACGAAGGTTTTTTCACCGTTCGTGATGGATTTGATGACAGTTTGGCGAAATCATTAGGGCTTAATGCCTGCGAGCCACTTCATCCGGAGGCAACGGAAAGGCTCTGCAAGTTTGTCGTCTTCGTTCCCTTGGAAGCGACGGAGCGGGTGATGCTGGCGGCGTCCGAAGCCGGTGCGGGGCGAATCGGCAATTACACTCACTGTTCGTTTCAAACGACGGGCAAGGGGACTTTTCTGCCCGGGAAAGAGGCTCGCCCCTCGATAGGGGATGTGGGTTCGCTGGAGTATGTCGAGGAGATGAAGATAGAGATGGTGACTCAGGAGGCAAGAGTGGCGGATGTCATCAACGCGGTTAAAAAGGTTCACCCATATGAAGAGGTTGCCTGCGACATCATTCCGCTATCCAGCGCCGGTGAAGTGCAAGGACGGGGCAGGATAGGGAATTTGGCATCCAAGACGGCGTTGGATTCAATTCTTCAGATCATTCGAGAGAGACATCCCCGCAGTGTGATTCGCCAATCCGGCGAATCACAAGCTTCCGTTTTCAAAATCTCAGTTGCAAGTGGAGAGGGGCGGGGGCTGTATCGGGAGGCCATCAGGCAAAATGCGGACGTTCATATTACCGGACATGCCTCCATTTCCGACTGGGCTCTTGCGGACGGGGCTGCCACGCTTTTGGTGGAAATGGGGGTTAGGGCATCCTTGCACGACGGATTATTAGGTTTGAAGGAGAGGCTGGAACTGAAATATCCAGGCGTCGAGATAAAAGTTGACGTTTAGATATAGTATCCATCTAGCTAATAATATTATTGGGCGCGAACGCCGTTGCGTGGAATTAAAGGATGCAATTGAAGCATTTGAGTGAATTTTTTATCTCCATTCGCTCATTTTCTGAAAATAATTATTGACAGGATATGGCATTTGTGATACAGTGTAACGTCCTTGTTTCAATTGAGATACAAGGCAGTCCTTACCAACTAAATTCTCAAAGAGGGAGGCGGTTGAATGAAAAGGTTGGCTTGCGTTCTTGCGCTAACCGGAATTATCAGCTTCGGGCTGGTGGCTCCTTGCAGCTTGCAAGTTGCAAACGCTAGAACGTCGAGCGGGCTACAACTCTCCATCATCACCCCTGGGAACTGCAACATCGGGGACAAACTGTCCTTGGATGTAAGTTTTCGGGGAAGCACGGTGAACACCGTGGAACTCTACATGGACAACGCTTTGCTCACGCGCCGGTCACTGGATAGCGCCCTGCAAAGAGGGATCATATCCTTCAAGCTGGACACCGCTATGATGACGGCGGGGACGCACAATGTGGTTGTCAAGGCCTATGGGAATGACGGAAAAGCGGTTTCCGCCTCCTCCCAAATCACCCTTGTCAGTGGGGACCTGTCCGCTCCCGTTAGGATATCCTATCCGCAGAACGGGATACAGGTAAGTGGCGTGGTGCCGGTAAGGGTGCACCTCGGTTCCGATCTGCAAGACGCGAAACCTTATGTATCGATTTTTGTGGATAAGGAATTGAAAGTCCTTCGCAACTATCCTCCCTATGAATATGATTGGGACACAACCAAAGTTGCGAACGGTTGGCATCTGCTCGAAGCGTGGACTCAGACGGATGATTCTCTGCAGCCCACCAAGGCAACTCCAATCCGTATCGAGGTGAACAACAGCGGTGGACAGACCACAATTCAAAACAGCATTCCCGATCTGTCCCTCGAAATGCCCAATCCCGCACACACCGTCAAACCATCCATGGCTCAGGTGGGCGCTCAAGCGATTCAGCCCATAGTGACTGGACCGGCTCCGGAGGTTATACCCTCCAATTCCATCCGCCCGACAGCGTCCAAGAATAACACTCCCTTGGCGCCCCCAACTTCCACCGGCATTGGGACTGTAACCATCCCAACCAACACCACTCCGATTAACGCAGCATCCACCCCCGGAATCCGCAGCGTATTAGTCCAGCCACGGGCGAATGGTTCGGAGTTGATCCCGATGGAACCTGTTCAGAGTCGGATGGGTACGACGACTCTCCCCGGTTCTCGAACTCCGCGATTGGAGAAGACGGATGGCGAGTTGCTTATGCCAGCCATACATCCTCATTCCAGCAACATAAACTCCTTGGGAGGCTCTCCCTCGGACGTACCTTATGCAACCCAAACGTTGCCCAAGCTAAGTCCAGAGGGAACCTACGCAGGGACACCATTGAACTCCATTCCCGTGGAGCCCAAGCGAATGGGCGGGGCGATTAGTCGTCCGATGGGTCGCATGTTGATTGCAAGCGTACCGGTAAGTGCGTTGTCAGCGAACAGAAAACTTGCAGAATCACTGCCGCATGTTAACCGAAACACCGCAGCGGATAACATGGCGCACTCGAAAAATTATGTCCGAATATCCAACTGGCAAAAGCTCCTTGGCGCATATCGAGGTGCTTTCCAGGTGGCTTTTGACAACGATCGGATCGTTTTCGATGTAAGCCCGCGCATTGAAAACGGTATGGGCATCGCTCCATTCCGACAGATTTTCGAGCACACCGGTGGTCGTTTGTATTGGTACGGCAATGCAAAGACGGTTCGAGCCGTGAATGACACCCGTGAGATCATCCTCAAAATCGGTCATGCCAATGCCGATGTTAATAACGAGACAGTCCCCATGGCAAAAGCCCCGTTTATTGTTAGAGGCAGAACAATGGTTCCCCTGACATTCATTCGTGACGCACTGAATGTGAACATTCAGTTTGATCCTTCGACGGGACGTCTACTCATTCAAAGCAAGAACTAGCAATGTATGGCACGAAATAACGGTCGGTTCATTCTTATGGTGAACCGACCGTTATTTGTATGCCGGGCATGTTCATGCTCTCGGAGGTGCAAGTCCTCTACGGTGCAGGAAACCGTAACCGTTAAGCGAAG
>DAIDHP010000050.1 GCA_027459625.1 Chthonomonadales bacterium | reverse complement strand
TTGAAAAGGGGAAAATATGGATTATAATTTGATGCAACGATTTGATTTCATGTGGATTTTTATATGAGGCAATACGGAGACATCCACTCTGATATGGAATATGGGCGGGCAGTATAAACTTCACCCCGGATTTCAACTTCCTGTTTACTGCCGGTCATAGTTTTGCGGGTGACAGTAACTCCGTGATGTATTTCGGGCTTTACAGGACATGGGATCCCGGTTCTCCATAATGTGTTTTTTGAAAATACAGGATTTCGGGAAGGAATTTCCAATTCGATGAATAACAAGTAAATGGGCTGTCTGTGATATTGGACTGTTGGTATGACATACTATTCATCAAGGACTGGAAATGGATATGAAATCACGGGGCTCCGCCCCCTCTCAACGATGGTTCCAGGGTATTCCTCGTTATGCTTGGGTGGTGTTGCTGATCTGCAGTTTGGGCTGGCTTTTCGACTGCATGGATCAGAACATGTTCAATTTGGTTCGTTCCAACTCTGTCAAGCAGTTATTATCCCCTTATATCTCCTCTCCCGCGCTTTTGGATGCGAGCGTCAAACAGGTCGGAGGATATCTCACTGCGACTTTCCTGTTCGGATGGGCTGCGGGAGGCTTTCTATTCGGCGTCATCGGAGATCGGATTGGTCGGGTTCGCACCATGATCTATACGATACTGATATACGCCGTCTTTACAGGTATGAATGCTCTTGTGCGCACGCCTTGGGAATATGGGCTATGCAGGTTTCTAACGGCGTTGGGAGTTGGCGGAGAGTTCGCCGCGGGCACCGCCTTGGTCGCCGAAGTGTGGCCGGATAGATCCCGGGCGATGGCGTTGGGCACCCTGCAAGCCCTCTCCGCCGTTGGCAATATCCTTGCTGCGTTTATTGCGTTGTTGTTGAGCGCCTATAGTTGGCGTTGGATCTACGTGATCGGCGCTGTTCCCGCAGCGCTGGTGGCGTGGATTCAGACGACCGTGCACGAACCCGAGAAATGGACCGCCGTACGAAATCAACTCGCCAAGCAGGGTTCATGCGAACTGGGGAATATGTCCCTCTTATTCATCCGCCCGGAGATTCGAAGAAACACCCTCGCTGGGATGTTTCTCGCGATCGCCGGGGTGGGAGGATTTTGGGGAGTTGCAGTTTGGCTACCGGACTTGGTGGGGTCGGCGTTTCGACCTTTCGTGGAGCACTCCGCGCATATCCTCGCCCTCGCGCCCGATTTAAGGAAGAGCGCGATCAATGCCACTTTGCAGGCGTACAAGAGCAAGGCATTCCTGATGCAGATGACAGGGGGATTGCTGGGGATGTTCGGCTACGCCGCGCTAAGCCAGAAGATGGGGAGGAAGCCATCCCTTCTGATTTTTCTGATCGCCGCGTTCGTTACCGTGCAAGGCGCTTTTCGTTTCGTGCATAATCCCTTGACGGCGTATCTTTGGGCATTTCCTCTCGGCTTTTGCGTGATGGCGCCGTTTTCGGCATTTTCCGTCTATTTCCCGGAGCTTTTCCCAACGAGTTTACGATCCACCGGCATCGGTTTCTGTTATAATTGCGCACGTGTATTGGCGGCGTTTGCGGCTATTACTCTGGGCGATCTCGCCAGTCGTTTCTCCGTGCCGGGGGACGAATCGGCTGGGCTGCGCAAAGCCGCCATCCTTGTCTCTTGTATTTATGTTGTGGGGCTGATCGGAATTATCATGGGACCGGAGACGAAAGGCAAACCCTTGCCAGACTGAGGTAATATTAAAGACCAAAACGCGTATATCGACTACAGGAACCACACATTTTTTAATGCAAAAGTGATATTGTAATTCGGTATATCCGCTTTATTTCAATATCTCAATTAAAGTGAGATATCTGAAAATCAATAATTCAAATTAACTTAATCGGAATAGGAAAGTTTCCATGGCTATTATTCGTCCATTCAAGGGAATACATTATAATACCGATCTAGTGGGCTCGCTCGATCAGGTTATTTCCCCGCCCTATGATGTAATAACCCCTGCGCAGAGGGACGCACTTTACGCAAGCGGTGAATACAACTTTGTGAGAATTATCCTTAATCGCCCAGAACCTGGGGACGAATCCGTCGACGAATCCTATCAGCGTGCTGCGCGCTATCTCGATACTTGGCTGGGAACGGGCGTTTTTGCTTCGGACGAAGAGGTTTCGTTTTACGTATACGAGCAGGAATTCACAAACCCCTTGGATGGCGAGCGCCTTTCACGCCTCGGTCTGTTTTGCGCATTGAAGCTATCCCCGTATGAGGAGGGAGTGGTTTTACCGCACGAGGAGACGCGCAAGAAAGCCAAGGAGGATCGCATGCATTTAATGCGCACCACTTCAGCGAACACCGAGCCGATTTTCGGGCTTTACGAGGATGAGAAGAATTCCGTTCGCTGCGAGTTGCTGCAAACCATGCAGGCTTCCAATCCGATGCTTACGGTGACCGTGGGGGATGAGATTGAGCGCGTATGGAGGATATCGGATTCCGTCATCCTATCCCGCATCGCCAATATGTTTGCTGACGCTTCAATATGGATTGCCGATGGACACCATCGTTACGAGACAGGGCTGAGTTATCGTGACGAGAGACGCAAGGCATTGTCATCGCCTCTCGCCGATATGGCTTGCGACTACATTCTCATCATTCTTTCCGCGTTCAACGATCCCGGTCTTGTTGTTTTGCCGACGCATCGCTTGGTGAGGAACATTCCATCGAATACGCTTGCGGAATTGCCGAACACCCTTCGTGAGTTATTCGAGGTGGAACGGATGGAGAGCGAGGAGATGTTAAAAAGGCTTGCCACACCGGATGATACGCATCGCTTCGGGATGGCGCTCGCGAGGGGAAGTTATCTTTTAACATTAAGGGACTTGGATACCGCCATTAGAAGGATTACCGGGCATGCGGATGTGTGGAAAAAACTGGATGTAAGTCTCCTCCAGGAGTTGATCCTATCCGGGAAAATGGGGATTTCCGCTGAGCAGTTGGCGACGACCCCTGACATTGCCTATACTCGAGACACTTATGAAGCGCTGAACAAAGTCGCGGAAGGCGATTGCCAGGTCGCCTTCATTCTTGCCCCCCCGCATGCGGATGATGTGCGTCATGTGGCGTTGTCGCATGAGAAGATGCCGCCCAAATCCACCTATTTTTATCCCAAGCAATGGAGTGGTCTGTTGTTGCGAAAGGTATGATGCGCATGACCTTCCAAGAATGGGGGAAGGTCATGCGTTTATCTTCTCCGCCAGTTCTCTCGCCACTTTGAGGGCTTCCTCGAGTCGTTCCGGTGTTTTTCCGCCCGCTTGTGCGAAATCGGGTCTTCCGCCTCCTCCTCCGCCTGCGACTTTGGCAACCTCGCGCACTATCGTTCCGGCGTGCACTCCCTTTTGCACGAGATCCTGAGTGGCAAGAGCGGTGAGGAAGACTTTTCCATCCTGAACGGAGCCAAGCAGCACCGCAACGGAGGCGTGCTTTTTCGCCAACCGGTTAGCCAGCGCCGCCAAGGTGGGCTGATCCGCGTTTGGAATCTGCGCGATGATCCACTTTACGCCATGGATATCTTCCGTATTCAGGGAATCCTCATCGCCTCCTGTTTCGCGCATTTGTCTCAACTGCTTCTCCAGCACGCTTTTCTGAGCCACCATCTTGTCCACTGCAATCTCGATATCACGCGGATTCGTTTTAAGCGTGTGAGCAATGGTCCTGATCGTCCCCTCTTTTGTTTTAAGATACCGGTAAACGCTTTCGCCTGTGATCGCTTCGATGCGGCGCACTCCTGCGGCGACTCCTGTTTCCGAGAGGATCTTAAAGAGGACGGCTTGCGAAGTGCGAGAGAGATGCGTTCCGCCGCACAGTTCCAGACTGCACTCAGGAATCTCCACCATCCGTACCCGATCGCCGTATTTTTCACCGAAAAGCGCCATGGCGCCCTTCGCTCTGGCTTGATCCAATGGGACATCAGTGTGGATTTCCACATCTCTATCCTCGAGTATCCATTTGTTGACCATGTCCTCCACCCGTTCCAACTCTGTCTCCGTAACCGGCTGAGTGTGAGTGAAGTCAAATCTCAAGCGATCCGGAGCCACCATGGAGCCCTTCTGGTGAACATGCGCGCCGAGCGTGTGGCGTAGAGCCGCTTGTAACAGGTGCGTGGAGGTGTGGTTACGCATGATGTCGCGGCGTTGCTTGAAGTCGACTTGAGCATGAACTCGGCGGTCCGTGACCGCCTCGCCCTCATGTACCCTCACCCGGTGCAGATAAACCCCGCCAGCCTTGCGTGTGTCAAGAACTTCGAGTTTTAACTGACAGGTCACATCCGAATCAATCCCCGTGATCCATCCCGTATCTCCCACCTGACCTCCGCTTTCGGCATAGAAGGGGGTTCGGTCCATGATCAGATCGGCATTATCTCCGGAACGAATGAAATCCACTAGCTCCCCGTCTTTTATGATGGCGAGTATCACGGAGTCCGTCACCGTGTCGTGATAGCCATGAAAGATGGTGGGTGGTAGCGAACGCTGCACCTCGCTGATGACATCCCCCATGTCGCGAAATACGTCCTTATCGATCCCCGTCGCTTCGCGGGAACGCTCCCGTTGAGCCTGCATGGCGTCTTCAAACCCCTTCATGTCCATGGAGATATTTCGTTCGGCGCATATTTCGCGAGTGAGTTCCACTGGAAATCCGTATGTGTCGTAAAGGGTGAAGACATCCTCCCCTCTGAGCGTATCTTCAGAGTTGGCGAGCATCTCTTCGGCAATTTGCATTCCCTTGTCCAACGTATGCCTGAAACGCACCTCCTCGGCGTGGACAGTGCGTAGGATATGGTCCTTGCGTTCGTTCAATTCCGGATAGAAATCGCCCATGTTCTCGATGATGCTGGGAGCCAGCTTATCGATAAATGGAACTTCGAAGCCGAGCACCGTCTTTCCGAAACGGATTGCGCGACGCATGATTCGCCTTAGGACATAACCTCTGCCCTCGTTAGATGGCAGTATGCCATCCGCGATACAGAACACCATAGAACGTGTGTGCTCCGCGACGACGCGGATTGCGAAATCCTTCTGGGAAGCGGAGCCTTCGTACCTCAACCCGGATATCTCCTCGATCTTCGCAAGCGTGGGGGCGAAGAGATCGGTTTCAAAGACGCTGTTCTTGCCTTGCAACACCATTACGATACGATCAAGTCCCGCGCCGGTGTCGTTATTTTTGCGTGGTAGCGGAGTTAACGTGGGGGCGCCGTTTTCATCCTCGCCGCGGTTGAACTGGGTAAAGACGTTATTCCAAATCTCCAGCCATCTGCCGGCAGCGTCGTCTTTCTTGAATTGCTCCGTGGGGGTGAGGTTTGGATCGTTAGTCAGCTCCTCCATTGGAGCGGTGCGATAGAATATCTCGGAGCAAGGTCCGCATGGCCCGTTAGGTCCCTCGCTAATGGCGTTCGCAGGCCAGTAGTTTTTATCCTCGCCTAAACGGTGAATACGATCATTCGGCATTCCCACAACTTTGTTCCAGATATCATATGCCTCGTCGTCATCCAAGTACACGGTCACACAGAGCCGTTCCCGATCCAAGCCGATTTCCTTCGTAAGGAATTCCCAAGTCCAAGGGATTACCTCCGCCTTGAAATAGTCCCCGAAACTGAAATTGCCAAGCATTTCGAAAAAGGTGCAGTGTGAGAAGTCTCCCACGCTATCGATATCCCCTGTACGCACGCACTTCTGCACGGTGACGACGCGAGTGGAGGGGGGAGTGGCGGCGCCGATGAAGTACGGCTTGAACTGCTGCATCCCGGCGCTGGTGAAAAGGGTGGAGTTGTCGGGAACCCCCAACGCATCCACAGGGGTAAGCGGGGAGCCTGGAAGGTGAAGATGACCTTTGCTTTGGAAGAAAGTGATATATTTACTGCGTAGTTCGCGTGCTAACATATAGGATTACACTCCGTTAAAGGCTTCAAAGATTATTCTATTTCCGATTTATATTATAGCATGCGAAAGAAACCGGCATCCGTGCGTTCGGAAGGATCATTCGTATGCGCCGCAATTGTATCCTAATGATGCAAAACCTTTTTTGCGGAAGGGCAAAATGATATAATCTCGGAATTGATTTTCGCATTATGCGCACAGTATAACAGCTTGACAAACCTTGGACAAATCCCTCTCCTCCGGGGGGATTGCGTATCCGATTAGTTTGAGTTTCGCTTCGGACTCCAGTTTGACGACGACCCTAAAACTCGCCAAGGGCAACGGCTGGAAGGTGACTGGAAATATCACTAATCCTATGGGCTATCAGCCTTTGGGATAACCAATTGAAATAAAAGTTCCGGTAATCAATCCCGTACAAATTCCAGTGAACTTGACTGTTCTGCTTCAACTAAGGAGATACACTTCGAGCTCAAACGGCCCGATGGGTATTCCCGTGCAAGTGCTGAACTCTCAGGGGCGGGTTGCCGGCTAGGGGGCATTTGTTCGGCAGGAGAATGGAAGATACGCTTTTTCCACATCCTATCTTGCACCGGGAGACTACGCTGTGAAGGATTATCTGACAAAGATCTGCCGGATTTAGTCCGGAAACGCACCCGTGAATATCCTAATGGGGGACATTGCTTGAGGTTTCGCTGCAAATTGACTTCACTCCGGTCAGACATCGATAGAATTATTGTGCCTCCATCCGTGATATATTCGATGGCGGCTTTTTATCATGTGTGGCGGAGATACTTGGCGACACTTTTAAATACTTTCATTGGAAATACTTGAAAATATTAATCAGTATCTTATGGTCTGTCCATTATCAATGAATAAGAGGCATAATATGGCTGTGTCCCGCGTTTTGATAGGGAAATACCGCCCATAGGAGCCGTTTATGTATCCTGTTCGTCTTGGAATTACGTTATCGCTGCTCGCATTCTGTCTCACGCCGAGAATTGCGATTGGGCAGAAACTCATTAATCTTTCCAATGAGACCTTCGTGGCTTCCGTAGTTGCAACCGACCCGCCCTATGATGCCGATAGAACCGGATCATCCGACGCCACCGCCGCGATACAAAAGGCTATGGATGCGGTTACGGCGATGGGTGGAGGTGTTGTGTATCTTCCCGCAGGACGTTACCTTGTGAATGGAACGCTGAAGCTTGGTTATTGCGACACGCTTCTTGGAGAAGGCGAGGGCGCGGATGCCTTGTCTAATGAGACCCTACTTATCGCGAACGGAGCGCCTGGTGACAAGGCGTTTATTGACGCCAACGCCACAGGGTGCGGCTTGATTAATCTCGCGATATGGTATCCCAACCAGAACCCGAGTGATGTGGTGGCTTACCCATGGACAATCTCCGCGACAGGTTCTCAGTTGCGCAACATCACCCTTTACGATTCCTTCGATGGGATTGATCTTGTGGCGGCGAACACTTGCATCGTACGGGACATACGCGGAACGGTATTGAATAGGGGGTTATACGCACTGGAAAGTACGGAATTCTCATGGATGTCGAATGTGGACTTTTCGAACCGCTACTGGCGGGAATCCTATCCGAGGCTCAACGGACGGAGCATGACTCCGGTGGAGTCCGCTGCGTTGGAGAGGTTCACCCATGCGTACCTGATCGGGTTGAGACTGGGCCGTATAGACGGAATGGCGATCAGTAATTATGATTCTCCGGATGCGCGTACTCCCATCCTAATCGAGAAGGACACATTGGCGAACCAGAATCGCGTGTTCGGTCTAGGCGGGGTGGTGTCGGGATTTCACGGGAGGAGAACCGAGTTTGGCTGGGATCCATGGTATTACGGCATGCATTACGCCGATCTTGACAACGTGCCGGAAGCGACGGGCATGACTTACAAGTTTTTACATCTTCCCACTCCTGCTCGCAGGGATACGGACTCCCTCTATGATGTGAGGAAAGCTCCCTTCGATGCTGCGGGCGATGGAGTAAAGGATGACACCAAGGCGATCCAGGACGCCCTGAACGCTGCGGGAGCTTACGGAGGAGGCACGGTGTATCTTCCGCAAGGGGTCTATCGAGTATCCAGCCCCTTGATTGTGCCTTCGGGGGTGGAGTTGCGCGGATGTCTGGGCGTAGGGAAGGCGCGAGCATGGAAGGAGACGTGCACTATTGCGGCGTATTGCGATCCCAATCCGGCAAATCCGCTAACCGCTCCCGCCTTGATAACCCTCAGTGCGCATTCGGGGGTACGTGGTTTGGAGATCGTTTATCCGGATCAGCCTTTCGATATCGACAAGATTATCCATTACCCTTTTTCGATCCGTGGCGAAGGGGATGGAGTATGGATAGCGGATTTGCTGCTGATTAACTCCTACCTCGGGATAGATTTGGCTTCACATCCGTGCGACGACCATCGCGTATCCGATGTATGGGGAACCGCGTTCGACGAGGGATTGGTGGTGGGCGGAGGATCGAAGCACGGCAAGCTGGAGAGGATCGCATTCTCATACGGTCCATGGGTGGAATGGGGTGGAAACAACGCCGTCAGAACGCCCGAACTCACCGCAAAAATCATAAAATATTGGCACGAGCACACCATACAGTATGTTTTCGGTGACTGCATTGGCGAGCGGACATGGGGGTTGGTGGGATTCGATCCATACATACACATGCTGTTCCGCAAAGACCCCGGGGGGGAATGCAGGGATGCGAGATTTTGGCTTACGCTACTGGATGTGGCGCACTCCTCCAATTTGAAAATCGAAGCCGGGGGCGACATCTCCTTCTATGGACTTTTCGCCACGGGCGGAGGCGGGGACAAAACCAAAAACTGGCTTGAGGTCTCTCCAAATTTCAAAGGCCGAGTGAGCGTATACGCCAAGACGATTCAGCAATCCTTCCTCAACCATCCCTACGATTTCCACCTGGGTCAGGTGCGTTTCTTCAATGAACGCTCCCTGATCGACGGTAAGAAGTGCATGGAGGTGACGCCATCAAAAGTCCCCTTGAAACAGCCGATCACGACGAGCGTTCAATTTCCATGGACGAGTTCAAATAATAGCTACCTGCAGGTGGATTTGGGGCGTGTTTACACCATTAACCGTTTTGACGTGGTCAGCGAGATGGAGTATGACATCAAAGCTCCTAACATTCAGGAGGCGGATTTATGGACGAGCCTAAATGGCGTGACATACCAACTTGCGGGAAGATTGGATATGAGCGGAGTAGCGTGGGGCGGGCGTCCCGTGGAGTCTATAAAAGCACGATATGTGCGTCTGCAAATCAAGGGCGATGGTCGAAAGGGATCTGGCATCGTATCCGCCTTTAGAGTGTATGCGAAAAATCAATAGAGCCGATGTTTATTGAGGTTAAGGTATTTTATGCGCCATTGTCAGCATGGAGTGAAGAGTGATCTCTCCAACCATACTGATGGTGCAATCATAACCATACCATGAGATAATGCGGTATCCGGATTTCTCAACTAATACTCCGCGTCGCCCATTCACATTTACGGGGGCAACATCGTGCTTACTGGATTGCAGGTTGAATTTGCCGGGAACCTGTATCACGGAGAGAGTGCAAATACCATCAAAGTATTGGAGATGCAGGCTGCGCAGTTTTTTCACATCAACGTACTGAGCGCTTTGAAACACAAATCCATCACCCAAAAACTGTGGAATATGAGCCCATCTTGGCGCGGTTTTGACCGTCTCATGAAAGTTGTGCAACAGCTTTAGGGGGGCTTTGGTGATGACACGGGTGCCTTGAGGCGGCGTGAAATGGAATAGAGCCATTTTCACTTTGGGATGATAGCGGATGGATGTGTAGGATGAAGAGGAGATCATCTCCCCTGCGGTATTGTATATATCTCTGCGCAACACAAAGCCATTCGCACCATCGACCCACCACACTCTTCGATAACGGTCCTTCAGTTTCGGATCGATTTCAAGAATCCAGCAGGCTCTCCCAACCATATTTACCGGTCGAGGGTGCACTTTCAGGTAGTAGTTGAGCTTGATAAGATGCAGGATATAGGAAATTTGGGACGGGGCTGGCTTTTCCCGTTCACTAAAGTGACGTATCGCCAAATGCAGCTTGGGGTCGTATTCCCAATGCAGGTTTCCCTCATTGATGATGACTCTATTGGCAACGCGTGAGGGCATGACATATCTTATATAATCATAATTGTATCTGGGATGAATCTCCTGGGTGATGGTCGCTTCGGTATGTCTGCCGGAAGATAGCTCCACCATCTGCCGCCCCTCGTAAGGAACCATACTGTCATTAACCAGCACCTTGCGCAGAAGATTCAGACCATTTGGAGGAGTCTTTTTTGGGGACGCTCCAAGCGCAATCATAGGGCAGATACATAACAGTATGGCTATGAATGATTTTACCGACAATCTATTTTCCAGAATAGTGTTTTTATTCTTCACGGTTGAGAAGTCTGATTGATTTGGTTCCAATCATTCGTATCCATGAATATCGTTCTTAGCTCCCCGGAATCCGCGAGCGGTGTCACCACCCGTGATGTGGCGTGCAACGTAATCAGCGTATCCGGATCCAATGTGGGAACAGGGTTGTTCGCTATGTTTATTCTGCTGGGAGTTAATGTGACAAATCCGACAAGCAGAATCGCCACCAAAGTGCTCCATGCCACATGCGGAGCAATCAAATGAGCGACAGGCTTATAGTGATTCCTGACTCTGTGTTGACGCACTCTCGAATAGACGCTTGGCCAGAAAAAGGCGTCAGCTTCAGGCTCCGGAAGGGTTCTGAGAAGTGCCTTAACCTTTTGAAGCTCCTGTAAATCCTTCGCACAACGATGACAATGTCGCAAATGCATCTCCACGCGAGATGACTCTTTTGCGTTTAATAAGCCGTCCACATATACGGATAATTGATTGTTAAAATATTCACATTCCATTATAATCACCCTAAATGATCCAAAGGGTCGAAATTAATCAAAACCTGACGTAATCCTTTAATTTCTCTTTTAAGATTGCGCGTCCTCTATGCAATCTCGACCGAACCGTTCCTATGGGGCATCCCAATATGGAACTGACCTCCTCATAACTGTATTCCTCTATGTCTGAAAGGATCACCACTATGCGGAACTCCTCGGGTAAATCCATCAGTGCGTTTTGGATTGGTCCATCCAAGGTGTTCGCCATAAGTCGTGCGTCCGCCCCGCCGGACATGTCCACCAATTCGATCGGACTTGATTCACCGTCGTCTCCTAGTTTTCCCGTATCAAGCGATTCAATCGTTGTCTTGGATTTTTTACGCTTGATGTCTATGAAGGTGTTCTTCATAATGCGAAAAATCCAACGATCGAAATGAGTGCCTGGAGTGAAGCGGGAGAAGCTTTCAAACGCTTCTATAAGCGTGTCCTGCATCAAATCCAACGCTTCATCCCTGTTGCCGCATAATCTCCATGCAACACGATACAGCGCTCGTTCATGTTCGCGAACAAGCTCGTCGAATTGAGATGATATGTCCTTATTCCGTAAACTCAACGGATGACCCTTGCGAATTATCGTAAAATGGAGGATAATCCCGCTGCATAAATAGGTCGTTCCGCAGTCCATCACTTATAGAAGCGATTCCTTGCGGAATGAAGTTCCTTATTGTTGCAGGATATGGAAACAATATTTCGATTGGAATAATATCGCCAATTGCACGAGGCGTTTCATAGAGTGCATTGTCCATTGAAATATCAAAGGCGATCACCAATTTCGTAAATGTGTCGGTTGATTTCATTTTATTGTGGGTGGTATCCAGGCAAGCGAATTTCGCCACTCCTCATGAATTAGAGAAGCTTTTTCTTAACCGTAGTTCCTGTTGGCGAATCCCCGACCTCGTATCCCATATCGATCAGTTTGTTGCGTATGTCGTCGGATAAAGCCCAGTCTTTGGATTTCCTCGCTTGATTGCGCTCCTCGATCAACGCTTGCACCCCGGCGGGCAACTCGCCTTTGTCGCGACGGCTTCTAGCTTCAATATCCAATCCTGAAATGGGATCGAATTCACGCCACAATTTGAAACTGTTGTGACGATTCAAAAGACCCACCATCTGAGGAGTGTTGAGGTCGTCGTTAAGCACTGCAAGAACCTCATCCCTTGCAGCTTTGAAACTCTCTTCGTCGCTTAACGGGTCCGAATCCGCCGTTAAGGTATAAATTCGGCGCAGCCCGTTTTGCGCACTCTGCAGGGTGTCCCAGGAGAATCGCAATTCCGAACGGTAATGCGCTTGCAGGCAGAGATATCGATACGCCAGAGGGTCGAACCCTTTGTCTATCAAAACCTGAAGAGTTAGGAAGTTTTCCGAGGATTTAGACATCTTCGTCGCCTCTTCCTGCGTGTTTTGGTCGGTTTTCTTATCGTCATCCGTCTTGGATACAAGTAAAAACTCCCCATGCATCCAATATTTGACGAAAGGCTTTCCACTGGCGGCCTCGCTCTGAGCGATTTCATTGGTGTGGTGAACCGGAATGTGATCCACTCCGCCGCAATGGATGTCGAACTGATCTCCAAGATACTGCATGCTCATGGCGGAGCACTCGATATGCCAACCAGGATAACCTGGTCCCCATGGGCTGTCCCATTGCATGATGTGGCGAGGCTTGTTTAGAAACCAAAGAGCGAAATCGTTGGAATGCTTCTTCTCGCCCAAAAGCTGAACTCTCCCCCCGGCTCCCGCCTGCAACCCGCTGAGGTCTAGATGGGCGAAGTCGGCGTATTTTGGGAATTTCGTCGTGTCGAAATACACCGCCCCAGGAGCGATGTAACCGTATCCATTATCCAGTATTTTTTGAACCAGGTTTATCATCGAGGTGATGTGCTCCGTAGCTCTGCAGATCACTTCGGGGCGCTCGATATTCAACCTGCTCATATCCTCCATCCATGCGGCTTCGTATTTGCGCGCCAATTCCCAGACGGTGAGTCCTTCTCGCATGGCGCCCTTCTCCATCTTATCCTCGCCTTCGTCGGCATCGGACTCCAAATGGCCCACATCCGTGATGTTCATGCAGTGCGTGATTTTATATCCATTGAACTGCAGGGTTCTCCGAAGGATATCCTCGAAGATGTAGGTGCGCAGATTTCCAATATGGGCGTAGTTGTACACTGTCGGTCCGCAACAATACATGCGGACTTGATTGTCTTCAATTGGTTCAAACTCCTCTTTCGTTCGTGTAAGAGTGTTGTAAATTAGCATTCCTTGTCCTCGCGATTAAGATAAGGCGTTTGGCTTATTCAAGCGAAAATGATAACACATCTTGTCGGCGGCATGCATCCTTCGATGAATGCCTCAATATGATATTTTCTTAACTGAAAAGAGTGGCTATTGCAACGAAACATTCGATCTTTCAAGGTTTTCGGATAAATCCCTTTTTAGACGTGCTGGCGGAAACCGTAAGACGAGGTTGCCAAAGTCCAGCGGCCACTTCGCGAAAAGATTGAGATGCGAATTATGCAGATACCTGTATTAGAATACCCAAGACTCGCCCTTGGAATCCGCGCGAATGGGGAAAGTTGTTAGCATCATCTCATGCCGGAGCGGAAACATGCATTTCCACCTTCCATATTTGCAATTACGTTTTCGTGCTCTTATCTTGTTGACTGAATTTCAAACTTAGGATTTTCTAAATATGAAGATGAAACAAATGTATCACGATTTCGTCTATAGAGGTGTATGGAAATAAAGCATGGAAGCATATGGCAATCGGCACATGCTATAACGCAAAAAAAAGATAAACGATTGCAATGTCACGCTAACGGTCATTTTACGTTACATAAGTCATACGGTTATTCAGACTCATTGAATGAGCCTCGTGAAGAACTCAAGCGAGCGAAACAGTGATGGCAAACGACCTTAAAACTCAAGAGAGCATTCAAGAAGATATCAAGGTGGACAACCTGTCGATATTGCAGGAGCCTGATACCGTCGAAGCCGCATCCATCATATTTCGACGATATGGCGCAAGATCCATCACCTTTCTGACCGGTTACGCCTCCGACGACCCCGGGCGAGACAAAGCCAACCGTATCAGCCCGAATGACTGTTATGCCGCAATGGATATGGCAGTTCGGAAGACGGCGCGGGTGGCCTTGCATAAATATCATTCGGATTATCTGCCTGATGGCATCCCATTCGAGACGGCTCTAACGCGCATATTCCCGGATCCTGTGGCTTATCTCGCAAAGGCGATTAGATCCGTTATCGCCGATGCCGAGCGCCTTAATCGAAAAGAGATCAAAACCATATCCCTCAGCACCCCTTTGGGAAGCGATGACGGGGGCAAAACGCTTTACTTGGACGACGTACTCGTCGAGGAGGATGCCTTAAAACTTCCGGAGCAGTATCTTCTGGATTCGGAGGATTCGCACAATTTTCAATTCGCTCTGAATAAGGCGCTCGCTTCCATTCCGGCGCACTATTTGCAAGCCATACGTCGAGATATGGAGCGTGAAAAGAGCCGCGAAGAGGGGGTAAAATTAAGCCCTGAAACCGATCGTGAAAGGCAAATGGTTTGTCGAGCCAGAGCGGCGTTGGTGAACATCTTACGTACCGAATGCGGCGAGGACAACCCGTATGTAATGATGCTCTCCAAACAGAGGAGCGGTCGCGTGCGTCACAGTGCTAAAACTGTGGGTTGGTCAGGCGTGCGGGAGGAAACTCTAATCCGAAAGCTTCTGCAGTCGGATTGGAGGCGTCGCACAACGGCTGACTCGGAAGGCGTGGTTGACGAGGCGGTGGTGAACGAGGTCACCAATCCGTCGAACGTGGCTTCGCCAAGTCCCGATATGCGCCAGGCCATGCGGGTGCTGGATGTGTATACGGTTAGTTACCCGACACCGAATACCGACATTACGCGAGATCTGTATGACCGAGCTCGCAGCGCGCGAAAATCGGGGAGGCTCGAAGAGGCGTATCAATTGTATATGGGTTGCTACGAAGCCGAGCCCGCCTTCATTGAAGCGTTAAACAACGCCGGAAATGTTTTAAGCCAAACGGGGAGATTACGTGAGGCTCTCAAGATATTCATGGATATTATCGAGATGAATCCTCCCGGAGACCATAAGTATATCGCCGCCACAAACGCCGCCGACATCCATCTCACATGGTATGATTCGGGGCGCAATCGGGAACGCAATATAGAGAAAGCGATAGAACTCGCAACTCTCGCCATGCGCAAGCCCACGCCGATGCGTGCTTGCAATCTTGTTTTAGCCTATGTAAAAGACCGATATTATTACGAAGCTAAAAACGTACTCCAAACCACCATCAACGCGAATACGCCTGAATGCGGTGCGGAGAAGTTTTTGCAAACACTCTTCCAAATCCGAGATAAGGACCTGATCTCCTGGTGGAATTGGCTGGAAGAGGAATTGAACAAGGAGTAATTATAATGAAGAGTTGGATTAAAACTTTGTATGGAGCCGTGCTAACCCTTTTCCTGGCAGCGTTTATTTTGATGTCGCTGCCGCCCAAGGCGCAAGCCTCTTCTCCGGGAATTCATTCTCGCCAAATCCAGACAATGGATTCAGGCACGAGGAATTCGGATAACGGACAGGAAACACACGGATAATCCATTCCGCATAACCCTTTCACGGCTGCGGTGATTTTTCACCGCGGCTTTCACATGTGTTATCGATTTCCATCCTCCTCCCCTTGTGTCCTTGGACGGATACAAGGTATAATGAACGCGGTTTTGGGTTGTTAGCTCAGTTGGTAGAGCAGCTGACTCTTAATCAGCGGGCCATAGGTTCAAGTCCTATACAACCCATGTGAAAGGTTGTCGCTATCGCGACAACCTTGTCGTTTTTTCCAAGGAGTGAATTTTCTTTTGTCTCTCCCTCGTGTGGAGCATGTATTTGAAACCGAGCGGTCATAATACATGCTTCAGAAATAGTGTTGGTACTGTAAATCTAAGACATCATGATCCTTTCCCGCCAAACTCTGGCTTTTCATGACGTAACCCAACTGGATCTTCTCCCGCTCTCCGCTCATGTAGTAATTAATTCCCAAAGTTGTCCATCTCGTGTCGTAACGCCCGGTAACTCCGATGTTTGGATTAAACCCCTCGATTTTCACAACGGAATCCCAACATTTAGCCCATCGATCGGACAACTGCGCGTACCAGCCTTCCGCGTATAGGACGTTGTTCCTTGCCGTGTTATGAAATCTGGCGCCGATGTATTCGCTCCGGAGAGCCCAATCTCCCATATTAACACCGCCCGCCGCATCCATTCTGGTATCCGAACCTTGGAAATCGGATATTCCGAACGGTATATCGCCTGTCAACGCTCCGCTAAAATTGATGTTATGATCTTGTCGGTATGAGAGACCTCCTTCACACAACGCCCAATCCTTTCGCCCAAGTGACCATTTTTTCGTCATGCTCCCGGCTACCATTGGTCCATTGCCGGCATAGGTTTCCGTCCATGCACCGTTCCCCGTGAATATTCCGACATCCGTCTTCAGACCTCTTCCCAAAGCATTTGTTTCCCATTGAAAACCGATATCGCGTGTGAAGGAATGAGGCAGCCCTGCATTCGGCACTAAATGATCGCTTGCCATGGAGCGGTCCATCGTTTCCAGCTCCGTGTCGGGGGTGAACCTCTCCATACCGAAAGGAGGTTTGAATTGACCCACCTTCAGCCATCCCTTTCGCACCTCTTTGAGTATCCAAAACTCTTGAAACCAAAGACGAGCGTCACTGCTGGACACATTCCCATCCTTGTATAACGCCTGAGCGTAAATTGTCCACCCCGGAGATGGGTTCCATGTAAACATCCCTTTGAGGCGCCGCATGGCGAGGTAGTTTGTGGAATCTATGTTATCCGTCATTCGAATCTGTTCGTAACTGTCGAACTTAAAATGAGATGTGCCTAGCGATGCTGTGGTCTCAGCATATGTGGGAAAGTATGCAAATATTAAAAAGACTAAGATAAAAAGTACGATCCAATGCTTCACTATTATCTCCAAGAACTTAGATTTCAGGTCGAAATTTCAATAAATATGTTTTTCCGCGATCCGCTCTGAATTTTATTTGACTGTCATCCGTTTTTTTCCAGACTACATTACGCCCGCCGCATTTAATTGATGACAGCGATTGACCCGGGGGCGGCAGGATGATTTTCGAACCGGAAAGTGTAGCTTTGATGGTCGCTTGGATTATGATCCCGTGATTCCATGCCACACTTACGATCGCTCCTCCTCTAGCTCTCAATCCACTAAACTCTCCGGATGACCAAGCCTTCGGCAACGCAGGCAGCAGGTCAATCACGCCGTTCTGACTTTGAAGCAGCATTTCCGCGATTCCCGCAGCACCGCCGAAGTTTCCGTCAATTTGAAAAGGCGGGCAGGTGTCGAACATATCGGGCAATGTGCTCTCGGATACGAGGTTTCGGACCATGCGATAGGCGTGATCTCCATTATGAAATCGCGCCCAAAGGGATATTTTCCAAGCCATCGACCATCCCGTGCCTCCATCCCCGCGCACGATAAGCGATTTTTTCGCCGCCTGGCACAACTTCGGAGTGAGTTCGGGGGTGAATTCATCGCTTGGATAGACCGCGTAAAGGTGAGACAAATGGCGATGATGGATGTCAGTCTCCCCGAAATCGTGAATCCATTCCATCAGTCTGCCGTCCGGACCGATCCTTGGAATAAGAAGGGTTTTCCTCGCCATGGCGATTTTATGAACGAAACCGCTCATATCGTTCAACGCCTTCGCCGCTTTCAGAAAATGGGTGAAAATATCCCAGGTAATCTCCTGATTAACGGACGCCCCCATGCTCAAACTAGCCGTTTTGCCGTGGTCATATGAGAAAGCGTTTTCGGGAGAGATACCCGGACCGGATATCAATTTTCCCGTAACGGGATCCTTAACTAGATAATCCAGGCAAAACCGTGCGGACCCCTTCAAAATCGGATAGTATCGCAGTAAGAATTTTTTGTCTCCGTTGAATGCATAATGCTCCCAAATTTCCCTGCATACCCATGGGCCACCCATGGGAAAAAGTCCCCAACCGATAGATTCCCCTGGCGAAGTGTATCCCCAGGGGTTCGTGATAGTGTTCAGAGTCCATCCTTTGCAATGGAAATAGTCCCATGCGGTGTGTTGCCCCGGCTTTACTAACATACGCAAAAGCTCGAACAGCGGCATGGAACATTCGGAAAGGTTCGTCGTTTCGGATTCCCAATAGTTCATCTGGATGTTGATGTCCGTGTGATAATCGCCATTCCATGGGGTTTGTATCTGATTTGCCCATACGCCTTGCAGGTTAGCCGGAAGATCGCCCGGACGTGAACTGGAGATGAGCAGGTATCGTCCAAACTGAAAATATAGGGCGATCAACGCCGGATCGTCGGAGTTTGCGAAGTCGCGAATCCTTTTGTCGGTGGACTGATAGATGGCGTCGGTTTTGCCAAGGTTGAGAGAGACACGGCTAAACAGACTTTGATAATCCTTTAGATGGTTTTTCTTCAGTTGTGAGTAGGTTTTTTGCGCCGCCTTGTCAATCTGCTTTTTGGTGACGCTGAGGTATGGAAAACCTTTGAAAGTGGGCGGGTTGGGCTGGTAATCGGTGTTGGCGGCAAGGATAAGAGTTACGGAATTCGCATTGGAAACCTGGATGGATTGATCGGATGCAATAACCTTCCCTCCATGTGACTTTACAAGCAAGCGAGCTTCATATCCCATTCCCTCGCCTCCCTGTCCGTTATCCAGGTGTCCGGACATTATCAAGGTGTCGTTGCCGGATGTGCGGGTTGCGTAGGCTTCGGGTCTGTTCATCCGGACTGTGAGGCTAATGTGTCGAGAAAGGTTGCATGCGAGATGATACACCAGCACATGATCAGGATAACTGCAAAACGCCTCTCGCGAATAGCTCGCATCCCCTATACGGTAATGCACTCCGGCGATGGCGGTGGATAAGTCCAAAAAACGTTCATAATCGTAAGAATCGCTTGATGCCGGAAAGGATAGACGGATATCTCCGAGAGTTTGGTAACAACCGTAAGGTTTTGTGGCTGAAGCGCCGCTCCATGATCCTCCCCCGACGCAGGTCATTGTTTGTTGCGCCAGGCTATCCGCTTGATTGTATTTTCCTTGTTCGATTAGTCCTTCTATTTGAGGAAGAGATTTCCATGCATCAGGTCTGTCCGATTCTTGCGGACCACCTGACCATAAGCTTTTCACGTTAATCTGAATATCCTCATCGTCGATACCGCCAAAAATCATTCCGCCAAGATGACCGTTCCCGATCGGAAGAGCTTGCACCCATTCCTTTGCCGGGGAGTTATAATGGAGAGAGAGCATGTTGTTGTATGCATTCCCAGTTTTCATGAGCGTAATCACGGCGATTACCATAAAGATGAAGACAATAGTAGTTCGGGGATAATGTTTCATCGCAAATCCTGCAACTCCACCTTCGCCATTAAATGGTTGGGATTAATATTTATCGCCGCTTGCAACTCCTTTCTTGCGTCGTCATGTTCGCCCAGACCAAGAAACCCCAATGCGCAAAGGTAATGCAAGTGAGAGCGACGTTTGGAATCAGATTCCTTCTGTCCGAATTTATCAAAGAAAGTGTCTTGTTCCTCGCCCTTCATGCCGTTTTGAGCATAGGAGACCAGTTCCGATAAAATCTCCGAGGCTTTATTTTCCTCTCCAAGTTCTCGCCAGGAGAGCCCTTGGAAATAGGCGAGGGCGGATTCCTTTCTTTCGTGTGTTACGGATTTTCGGTAAGCCTTCAATGCGTTATCCTCGTCGTGCATCAACTTGTATGCCCGTCCCATCCAGTGGGAAATCTCCGCTATTCTTCCGCCATCTAAGGGTTCGCCCATTTCCAAATTCTGAGGGTAAAGGGATGCAAGATGAAACTGCTCCAATGCATTCTTCGAGTCACCGGAGCGGAGATAAGTGCGTCCTTTTAAAAGATGAGCATCCGTGTACAGAGAATGCACAAACCCCTCATTCCCCTCCCACACATGGAAACGGCGGTTATGCAATATTTTTAATGCGTCGTCGTATTTGCCGTCAAGGAGGTAGAGGCTAATCATGCGCGCTGTGACGTCATCACGTATTAGCACGACGTCCTTGTGTTCCTCAAGCGTTTTCAGCCTTTCCCCCGACGGGACGCCTGCGGATTCATGAACGATATCAAATTCCAATGGAAATCTTAGATCGTTTGGATCGCTTATCATCGCCTTGCGCAATAGGGAGTCTGCGCGTGTGGTGTCATTTTTCAGTTTGGCGTAACCCTCCGCAAGGCAACGCAGGGTTTGCGGATGATTTTCATCCAGCATCATTGCATGCTCCCAAAGTTCAATGGCTCGACTGGGCTGATGATCATATAAAAGACACCCTAGGTAATACGGGGCGCGAGCATCGTTGGGATTCGCCTCGCGAGCGGCCTCTAGGACGGAGATCAGGAGCATATGGGTCGGGAAACAGAGATGGCTTGAGGCTTTGGCGCCCAAAGCGTAATATCGCGCAGTTAATTTGGTTTTGCACCCCGATATCTTTTCCTGACAATAACCGATTGCGTACCAAACCAGAGGCGAGGTGGCGTCCTTTGTGTTCTCCGCTAAGCGAACGAGGATATCCATCGCATCTCGCCATTGCCCGCAATTTCCATAATCCAGAGCCAAATCAAGATATGTGTTGGGATTGTCCGACATGAGGTTCGATAACTCACGCTGCAATGTCATTTCATCGCCGCTGAGTCCGCGATTGATGAGGAGTTTATCATTCAACGCCCTGTAATCGACTGGGTTCAATTCCAAGGCTCTCTCCGTGGCAACAAGCGCCTCTCGAAGGTATCCGAGTTTGCGCATGACAGCGGATTGCAGACAGTGAGCCTCGGTATTGTATCCGTTCATCATTAGGGATTTGTCAATCAGGTCGTTAGCTTCGTGGTAATTCCCTTCGGTCATTGCGATCTCCGCCAATACAAAGTATGCCGCCGCCCGCCAAGCCTGACATAACGCAGCACGATGCAAAATCTTCTTGGCGTCTTCGATATTACTGAGCAATCGGAACGTCAGACCCAAGTAAAACAGCGGTTCGCCATTTTGAGGGCGAGTGTAATTGTTGGAGAGTCGTGAGACGGCTTTCATTAACGCCTCTCGAGCCATATCGTATTCGCCATGTTTGAGTAGCAGAATACCCATGCGCGTATTGGTGCGGATGTCTTCTGGATCCCTTGAAAGAGCCTCCGTGTAATAGTCTTCCGCGTTGAGGGCTGGGTTATGGAATAGTTCGAGTCTTAATCCCGTAAGATAGAGTTCCTCGATCGAGGGAATATCCTTGGGAGAGGGTGGAGACACCACAGGCTCTGGCATCTCGCTAATAGGTAATGCGGCGGGACGATAATCGATTACTAGATTTCCGTCATTGTCTATAAGCGTAAGATAGAGATGCTCCATGGCTCCGGAATACGCGGTGGTATCCCTGAAAGGTGTATCGGGTCCGATGGCGATAATATTTTCGTAGAGCGTCGTATCCCCGCCCGTAAGTTTTACGGTTGCGTTATCCATTGCGTGAGTGGAGTATATGCCAAACGAGGCTTCCCCGTCGTTTGCCTGCAGGAATAGCGCGGCATCCTTGTTGGCGTTTTGAAATCCGCAGATGTCTCGGATCGGATACCAATACTCCGTCGCCTCTCTTGTTTCGTAAGGCTCAATCCATGAGTAATCCGGTTGATTGTCCGAGTAAGATCCCGACATCAACTCCACATAAGGACCATCGCCGTCCGTGAGGATACTATCCCACATACGCCCGATATTGCCGTTTCCGAACTCGAAGAATTTCATGCCTGATGTGACATGGCTGTCCGCCACTCTTATCACTCCGGCTTGTTTGCCATGGTCATATCCTCCGAAAAAGCTATCACGATCGTTCCATGCAAAAATGGAGACTGGGTTGGGGTGGTTCTTCCACCAGCTTACGTCCACTCCGTTGTAATCCAAACCCGCATATTTGCCTTGCCCGATGGGCCAGGAGATAAACTCGCATTTGGCGTGCTGGGTCCCCCATTGAGTGTGCGGGGGGAATATGACTTGGTAGTTGTCGTTCGCATGCACCGCAGCGTTCGTAAAATAGAGGAAGGATTGTGAGAGGGGGGTGCGATTGAATATCTTCACCTTCACCTCGAAGTAGGAGCGACCGGGATATAAGGTGATACCCAATGTCCATTTCATGTGGTGTCGCTGTTCAATCTCGGTGATCCAAAGGGTTTTCGAGCCGTCTTCGTTATCATCAAGACGATGATCTATGGGCATGAAGACGCTTACTCTATGATGATGAGGGATATTCCATTCCGCACCGCCAGATATCCACGCGCCAACCATCCCTATTAAAACAGGCTTGATAACATGCTGGCGATATAAAAAGTGATAACCATTCGATTTGTCCATGGCCGAGAAAAGCCTCCCCCCGATTTCAGGAAGGATCGTCAACTCAATATGTGAGTTCTCCATGATGATGGCGCGGTAATCCTTTGGCACGGCATTATCGGAAAGTCTGTCCAGAAGCGGATAAGGGTACATCCGCCCGCGTGCCCCTTGATAGTGCCTGCCATAATAGAATAAGGGATTTGGATCGGGCTCCCCCACGGGATAGGTGGGGATGGATACCATCTCCTCTCTTGCGGAAACGATGTCATGAGTGTGTTCGGCATCAGCGGACATATCTCGTGGCTCCTTTGCGTCGCGATACGGCGGCACCTTCGTAATGATGAAGCGTTTTGTAAGAGAATACCAGAAAAATGCATCATGACATAGCCCCGACCATGAAGCAATGTTACACCCATATCCCATTCATGGAGTTTGATTTCGGAGTGACACGGAAATGACACGTGAGAGGCGAAAAGCCGTATCTTCCGTTTTGCGCGAGAGGATGCGTTGTATGGCAATGGTGGAGACAACGCGATCCCCAGTCGCGGATAACGCGGAGACAATCTATGTGCGAGTGCTTTGGAGGATTCTGAATTCGCGCGAAGTTCCGTTCGATCGGGAGACGATCTCGTCCTGTTTGGAAACCATGCTCGAATGGATACCCACCGTGGATTTCGAAAGCGGGGAGTTCCATCTGACGGAACTTCCGTCCGACCAGCGTAAACGCAATGGGAGCTACTATACTCCTCGTCCGATGATTGAGAGATTGCTTGATTACACCTTGGAGCCTCTTCTCGCCTCTAAGAATAGTTCTCAGGAGGTTTTAAACGTGCGCGTATGCGATCCGTCGTGCGGAGCGGGGGATTTCCTCATCGCCTCCGCTGAGAGAATCGCGAAAAGAGTGGAAAAGCTGGATGCGAATCAAAATGTCTCTATGCATGATGATATCTTGACGGATGTGATCCGGAGATGCGTTTACGGTGTGGACAAGAACCCTCTGGCGGTGAAGCTATGTCGTTTGAGACTGGAATCAATGACAATCAATCCCGTATTAGCTCGAACGTCTTTGGAGGAGCATATCCGCATTGCGGACAGCCTGGAGGGATTGAATGATGATCACAGCGAGTTTCGCTGGTCGATCTTCCTGCGACACTCCATAGATAAAGGAGGTGAAAATGAACCCTGTGGCTTTGATGTCGTCATAGGGAACCCCCCGTATCTTTTCGGGGAGAACAAGCCGAGAGTCGATGTGTCCCGTTTTCAGTTAGCTATAGGGCAATGGGATGCGTGTTGGCTCTTCATCGAACTCGCAGCGAATCATTTGCTCAAAAGAGACGGATCGCTCGGGTTCGTGCTTCCGGATTCCATTTTGGCGAGATCCGAAACGCGCAACGTGCGTGAATTCCTCGCGAAAAGGTTCGATACGCTTGAGATTGAGCACGTAAAGACGGGTTTTGACGCCTATGTGAGCGTCATTCTTTTATCCGGGCGTAATTCGAACGATCCAACGCTTATTTTGCATCACGATTCTCATTCTATGACGGTCAGAGGAAGAGATAGATTGGAACTCGCTCGGGTTCCGTGGACACGCAACGCTTTCATTCCATCATTTCACGCGCGACGCTCTCTTCGTTTGGGTGATTTTGCGGAGATAGTCCGAGGGGAGGAGCGCGGCAAAAGAGGCTTGCCGCCCATAGAAGAGCCACGTGATCCTTTTTTGTGGACTCCTGCACTCGCGGGGAAGGGGGTGAAAGGATGCCGCGAGACGCCGAAAGCAACCCATTGGATACGCATGGAGGATGTGCGTAAACCGCTTGAGATTTATCTCTCTCCGAAAATCGTAATCGTAAAAACAGGGGGAACCCTGCTTGCCGGCATGGATATCAATGCGCTGATTACTCTGCAATCGGTTTACAATCTGCATCTTAAGAAGGATGCTCCTTCCTGGCTTCGTCTTGAGGGGCTTTGTGCCTATCTTAATTCCAATGAGTGCAATGCACGATTCATTTCGCCTTATACTTCCGGTAAAGTCATTTTCCCGCAGATAACCATTGGCATGGTGCGGGAGATAAAGTTGTCCGAAGAAGACGTTCAAATCGACGAACTTGGGCATATTTGAAAATAAGAGTTATTTTAAATCTCGTCCGCTTTGAACTTATTTTCTTGAACACGGTTTCCTACTTGATGAAAATGATCTTTTCAAACAAAACACGCCTGCAAGCTATTTGGTTATATGGTAAAATAATATCATATCTATCAAGCAAGGAGATGGTTATGGAATATCGAGAATTACTGGAACTCGGTCAAAAATTTCACGGGCACAAATGTCCCGCAATGCCATTGGGGTTGCGCGCAAGCTTGGCTGCGATGAAGAAGCTAGGTGTCTCTCACTCGCCGGACGGTCAACTTATCGCGATTTTGGAACTGGATGAGAATCATTGCGCCACATGTTTTGCCGACGGAGTGCAGGTTGCGACCGGTTGCACGTTCGGAAAGGGTAACATTAGCAAGACCGGCATTGGTAAATGGGGGTTGACCTTGGTGGACAAGAAGACAGGCAAAGCGGTCCGTGTCGTGCCGAAAACCGAGGTGATGGAGAAGAACAAGGAAACGGAATTCATGAAGTTGAGGAAGTCGGGAATCCCTGCTTCTCATATCGATACTAATATCGTGGATCCCTTGATCGAAATGGTTTCCAACGCACCGGAGGAAGCCCTGTTGAACATAGGTGAGATTTTTGAATATAAGGGGAAGGAGATTCCTCACACTTTCGAGACCCGACCATGCGAGATTTGCGGGGAAATGGTTGTCGAGCGAAATATGCGTTTCAAGGATGGCAAACTCGTTTGCATCCCATGTTCGGGGTACGAAGCATAAAACGACCGTCATGAAGAGGATACGATTAGGAGAGATTCATTGGAAACACGGAAAGGCTCAAAGGTCTCGCTGTGGGAGCTTGCCCGCACATTCGCGGTAATCGGTTTTACTGGTTTCGGAGGCGGGATGGCGGTAATCGCTCTCATTCAGGACGCATGCGTTGATCGTAAAAACTGGATTGATACGGAGGATTTCGCGCATGGCGTGGCTTTCGGACAGCTTTTGGGTTCTTTTGCCGTCAACACGTCCACATTTATAGGTTACAAGCTGAGGGGGCTGACGGGAGCTATGGTCTGCTCCCTTGCTTTTCTATCCCCTTCCGTTTTGATCGTGATCGCGCTCTCGGCGATGTATTTTCATTTCCATCATATCCCAGCGATACAATCCGCGCTTGCAGGCGTAGCACCTGTTATCATCGCGTTGATCGTCTACGCCGCATATCAAATGGGCAAGGGAAAAATGAAGAACACGGAGAGTATTGTTATCATTTTACTTGCGGGATTGCTCAGCCTGATTTTTCTCATCCAAATCATTCTGATTTTGGTATTGACCACCTTGTACGGCGTGATACGCTACAAGGTTTTCCACGAAAGGATCGGGGAATGAAATGGATTGCATTTCTTGGAGGAAGCGCATTCCTCATGAGCATGTGGGTGTTTTTCAAGATCGGCTTTATTTTCTTCGGCGGGGGATTTCTCTTAATCCCCGTAATCCATAATCAACTGGTGCTCCAACTGCACTGGATCACGGAGCGGGAATTCATAGATGGTGTGGCGATTAGCCAACTCACACCCGGGCCCATAGCCGTTCTTGCCACCTTCTGCGGCTACCATCATGCGGGAGCGGTATGCGGGTATCTCTCCACTTTGGCGATATTCGCCCCGGGCTTCCTGCTGATGCTCTTTATCTCTTATGGCTACAAGAGGCTTGGAAACCTGAAATGGGTGAAGGTTGTGCTCGCCAAATTCACACCCGCAATTATCGGTCTTCTTTTGGCAGCGGCAATACAGATTGGAAAGACCATCCCCGTAACACCTGTAACCACTATCGTTTTTGTTGTTTCGCTTATACTTATGGTTAATTGGAGACTAAACCCTGTTTATCTCATAGCGGGCTCCGCCATCCTAGGCATGGCGTTGAAAATGTGAAATGCCATTCATGTTGCCCCTCGTCAAGGGAACCGATCGTAGAAAGTATCGTCTTATCCTCGAAGCATGGAATATGGCCCCAAGATTAGATAGGAGGATGAGAAAATGCAACGCACCTATGTTTTTATGATCGTGATGAGCCTCGTGATTTTGGCGCTCTTGATCGGTCCCATCCTCGTTCAGGGATGGGGGCGCGGATACGGACGAGGCGGCGGGAGGGGGGATGGGATTAGGCATGGGGATGGTCCCCGGAATGTACGGAAGGCAGAGTGGAGGCTTCCTCGGCTGGTGGGCTAGCGTGGACCACAAACCCCCGAGCGGAAAGCCTTGGTTAGCAAGGTCACTGACATGCATAGCGGAATTCGAACGGCAAATCAGGAACTCTATCTTCTAAGATCTCAGAAAGCATCGTCAGACAGGATCAATCAGAAATTGAACCAGATTAACGCCCTTAGAACAGAGTTTCAAGCGGTCACCATGAGCAATCAAGGTCTGCTTCAGCAAATGGGATTGCCTCTGGGATACGGACTATGCGCTGGACCAACTCACCACCATTCACCCAAGTAGAGTTAGGTTTGAATCAGACCGCGCAATCGCCAAATAGGCGTTGCGCGGTTTTTTCTTGTTGTAACCCCTTGACGAACGCCAATTCACCAACGGTTCGTTGCACCCCACATACAACATATGATGATCCGTGCGATGTAGCCCACACATTTTTGGGGAACAATGGGAACCGATCGCCGGTAGTGTCGTCTTATCCTCGTTGTAAGTATATATGACCCCAATATACGATAGGAGGATGAAAAAAATGAGACGCACCTATGTTTTTGTAACAGCGATGATCCTTGTGGTTTTGGCGCTTTTGATCGGACCCGTGCTCGCCCAGGGATGGGGACGCGGAAACGGACGAGGTGGCGGAATGGGCATGGGGAGAGGAATGGGACGTGGCATGGGGATGGGCCCCGGAATGTATGGTCGGCAGGGTGGAGGCTATGGCGGATGGTGGAACAATGTAAACCCGCAAACCCCCGAGCAGAAAGCCTTGGTTAGCAAAGTCACGGATCTGCATAACAGAATTCGAACCGCAAATCAGGAACTCTATATTCTGAGAACTCAGAACGCATCAGCGGATAAGATCAATAAAAAATTGAATCAAATTAATGTTCTTAGAACGGAGATGCAGGCGGTCACCACGAGCAATCGTGGTCTGTTACAGCAGATGGGATTGCCCTTGGGATACGGAGTATGCAATGGGCAAGGCCCGGGAGCCAACTGCGCCACATGTCCATTTTATCTTAACGGCACTTACCCAAGATGCCCATACGCCAAAACCGGCAATGCGGTCAATAATGCCAATAGAGCCAAAAATGGATATCCTTTAAAAGGCGGCGGCTTGGGACTTCGCAACGGCACGGGACCAAATCCCAACTGTCCTATCAAGTAGAGTTCGGTTTTATTAGTACCGCGCAATCGCCAAATAGGCGTTGCGCGGTTTTTGTATGCCGGGCATGTTCATGCTCTCGGAGGTGCAAGTCCTCTACGGTGCAGGAAACCGTAACCGTTAAGCGA
>DAIDHP010000049.1 GCA_027459625.1 Chthonomonadales bacterium | reverse complement strand
GTGTGAACCGCCCGGTGCGGACCCGCATGCCGGGTGGTGTGGTAGGCGGGATCAGTAATGACCCCGCCTACCCGATTATTTTATGACCCGATTGATAACGATTTTGGGATTGAAACGTAAAAGATTTTAATGAATTTGTGTTCCTGTATTTTCCTCGCGATTTAAAATCACTCGACGTATCCTAGCTTCTCACGAAAGGAGCATTAAGTGTAGCCATGCTTGCTCACATATTATCCAGCGCGGTGCTTGGCATAGACGCCTACACCGTAACTGTGGAAATCGACATCACCTACGGAAACCCAAGTTGGAACATGGTTGGTTTGCCGGACGCCGCAGTGTTAGAAAGCCGGGAAAGGGTGCGCGCCGCCATACGCAACTCCGGCTATGAATTTCCCTATCGCCGCATCACTATCAACCTCGCCCCTGCGGATATCAAGAAAGAAGGCCCCAGCTTTGATCTGCCGATTGCCATGGGTATTCTAGCCGCCACGGAGCAAATCAGCACCGATCACCTTGATACAACGATGATTACCGGGGAGCTTTCGCTGGAGGGTACTGTGCGTTCCGTTACCGGCGTGTTGCCCGTGGCTTTGAACGCCAAGCACTCCCAAATTCGGCGGTTGATCGTACCTGAAGTCAACACCAATGAAGCCGCAATCGTTGGCGGAGTGGATGTGTATCCCGTCTCCTCATTAAGAGACGCCGCTCTAGCCTTGGGGCTGCCAAATTCCGTCACGCCGGTTACGGTTGATCCTTCATCCCTCATGCCCGAGCACCCTCCTTACTCCATCGACTTTGCGGATGTGAAAGGGCAAGCGCACGTCAAAAGGGCTTTGGAGGTGGCGGCTGCAGGCGGACACAATTGCCTGCTGATCGGGCCGCCCGGTTCAGGAAAGACGATGCTGGCTCGAAGAATTCCCTCCATCCTTCCTCCCATGACGGTCGGAGAAGCTTTGGAGACCACCAAAATATATAGTGTGAGTGGATTGCTCCCCTCGGATATGGCTCTCATCACCACCCGGCCATTCCGATCTCCGCATCACACCCTCTCCAACGCCGCCTTGATAGGGGGTGGCACCATTCCGCGCCCCGGGGAGGTGAGCTTGGCGCATCATGGGGTTCTCTTTTTGGATGAATTGCCGGAGTTTAAACGGGATGCACTGGAGGTTTTGCGTCAGCCGTTGGAGGATGGGGTGGTGACCATCGCTCGCGTTTCCGCCTCCCTGCAGTATCCGGCGCGATTTATCCTTGCAGCGGCGATGAACCCTTGCGTTTGCGGTTACTACGGCGATAACTTCAGGCAATGCACCTGCTCCGCAACCATGGTGCGGAAATACCAGCAAAGGATATCCGGGCCTTTGCTGGACAGGATCGATCTGCATGTGGATGTTCCCCGTTTGGCGGAGGAGGAATTGGTGCATTATCCGCCGTCGGAGACCTCCGCGGAGGTGAGAAAAAGGGTGTGCCGCGCAAGGGAGAGGCAGCAGAAGAGGTTTGACGGTATGTCACTCTTCAATAACGCTCAGATGGGTTCGAGAGAGATTCGGGAGTACTGCGCAATTAATGAAGAGGTACGGTGCCTGCTTCGCGCGGCGATCAAGCAACTTGGACTGTCCGCAAGAGTATATGACAGGATATTGAAGGTGGCTAGAACCATTGCCGATCTGTGCGACAGCGAACAGTTGGGCGTGTCGCACGTGGCGGAGGCGATTCAGTATCGTTCCCTGGACAGAAAAATGTGGATGTAATATAAGAGATTTGTAGTTATTTTACGGAAAGGCGGAGTTGACAGAGCGCCCTCCCTTGAAATACACTTTAAATGCTTTGAAATGCATGTGATTGTGTCAATCCTGCAGCGATGTTGGTTGATATATTGACAAAAGAATGCATGAGAAGGGAGCGATATGAAACATTTATTAGCAATTTGCATCTGCATGGGGGGGCTGATGATGTCAACTCATTCCAAGGCTCAAACAATCCGCGCCGCTCGATCCGTTCATCTTTGGTATCATGCTGATAAAGGGAAAATTTTCTACAACGAGGTGCAACCTCTTGAAGTGCAAAATGGAACCTATTTCCAGGTTTGCGGTTTTAACCACGGGTATTTCGGCATGCAGCAACTTCAGGATTCAAAGCACAAGGTGATCCTCTTCTCCGTATGGGATCCGGGCAATCAAAACAATCCGAGCGCCACTCCGGAATCCGAGCGTGTCCAGGAGTTATATCACGACCCGGCTGTCACAGTGAAGCGGTTTGGTGGGGAGGGAACCGGAGCTCAGAGTTTTTATCAGTATCAGTGGAAGCTAGGTCACACCTATCGATTCGCCATCGAAGCTGAACCGCAAGGCGAACTTACCGCCTACACTGCGTATTTCTATCTGAATAAGGAGAAACGCTGGCTTAAATTAGCCACGTTCGCAACACACACCGGGGGGCAGTGGCTTAGCGGGTATTACTCCTTCGTGGAGGATTTTCGTCGGGACATCAAGAGCGTTCATCAAACCCGCAAGGCGATCTACAAGAACGGACACGTCATGACGCCATCAGGAATCTGGGAGGATCTGAACGAAGTCACCTTTACAGCTGATTCAACGCCCCTGATGAATATTGATGCGGAGGTGCAAGGAAACGGCTTTCTGCTTGAGACTGGCGGCGATGTTGTGAACCACACCCCGTTGAACTCTCAATTGATTCGTCCACCGTCCGATGTAATGGATCCGGGGATATTCATGACTTATCAGCCGTCGGCTAAGTGACAATCACAAATAGCGTTTCAACTACTTTATTTTCAAATAAATGGTAAGCGGAGGAGTGTCGGAAATGATATCTCGTCCGCTCCTATTTCATCCATACAACGTTACACGCCTGCACTTTCCAGTTGTTGGATTCACGCACCATCTCCACCGAAACGTCCGAGCGTTTCTTCGAACCGGTCACAATGAAATTCAGTATCGCCCAACTCCCGTTGGTACCACCGTTGTAATGTATTCCGTTGAATTCGATATTTGTGACCGTCCCCTGTGATTTGCTCCAATCAATCAGGTACAGACGGATCGCGTGTGGACTGTCATGTTTTCGCCATTTGGTGGAAATCATTGAGTAAGCCCTATTGATGTCATCGCTCCCGACTTTGGATACAAACGTTCTCCCGGCAAGGATTAATTTGCTGTTGGTGTGAAGGAAATGAGTAAACTCGGTATAGGTGAATAAGGCTAGAACCGTCCCAATAAACAGGGCGATAAGACACCCGCATCCGATCAGCGTAAATGTTGCGCAACGCCATCCATTCGATCTGTTTCCCGCCATGATACACGGTTCCATTTCCCATATCATTAAAAGGGTTGTGCTGGGCAATTTGAAGATAAATTGTACCACTCACGAATGGTGTATTACCTTCGCGTCAATATTGCAATTTTCCGTTGAATGAAACACTATCATTCAGGGTTGGATCGATATGACGCTCCAAGCGGAGTAGATAACGATGAGCGAGAAAAAAAGAGACTATCAATATCTGTCCGCAACTCATAGCCTCTGTTCCATTTGCAGGAATGTCGTGCCCGCCAACTATCTGTTGAAAAACTGTCTTGACCACATTGCTTATGATTACAATTTCGTTCAGAGGCTGGGATGATTTCGCGAAAGGTTCGAACGCACTTGGAGTTTTGATAGCTCCGGTTGTCGTGGCGCTTGGCATCGGTGCGTGCAATCTGTTATTCCTTCAGCATCCTAATTAATTGGGATAGGGATATTGAGAGGGTGATCGATAGGTATTGGGAACATCCGCAATCAGTTCTTAAGGATTGAGATTCAAATGTGATCGTTTCGAAGAATTGTCCCTTAAGCGTTATAAAAGGATGAGGTGGGGGATCATGAAGCTTTCCAGACGCGTCCGTATTGTCGCTTTAAATGCATGTATCATCATCGCAGGTATCAAGAAAAAGTATTTCTTAGCGATCGGAATCTTGCTTTAGCCTATACTTCTTTTCCTTGTCTTATTTATCCTTGCCTGCGTCATTCCTCCAACCCCTAACTGTCAGTATGCCGCATCTTCATTGCGCCGGCATGATTCGGTCCGAAGTTCGAGGATCGTGATATTTATTTCGAGACCCCTGCATGTTGTCCATATCGAAAAAGGAGGCGTGATAAACATCCGTCACGCCTCCTTGCAGATGTCAGTTTGGAATGCTAAGTGCATATAGCGCTTATTTCAGTATCATCCCATCGGAGAATGCGCTCGCACTCCACGACGCTTCTTCCACTCAATCGCCAGAAATGCCGATAAGGCGGCAAGCCCGCAAACATACGTCAAAGCTTCGGACGGTTCCGGTACGGCGGTTTGAGGCGCCATGCCTCCTCCCCAATCGCCTGTGAAACTACTCAGCATGTAACCCTGTTGGTCGAGCGTGAGAGGGGTTGTTGTATTTACATTTATGGTGAGAAGCTCGGGTTGACTTAAACTTATGGGGATCGGCATTCCCGATTGGTAAAAGGACATCTGATTGAATGATCCCTGGATCATGGCATTGTTTCCGTTTAGTGGTCCGGAAATCGTTAACGGAGTTAACCCATATAGGGAAAGGATGCCAGAAGTGTTGCTGAAAGTCGCACCCCATTGTGTGTTTAATATCTGTGAGATATTGTTCCCGTTAATGGATGCTACATTAAATTGTCCGCTACCGGATAATGAAAAATTAACATTCGCAGGTAGTAAAGTGGTAGGCAATATAGTGTTCCACGCATCCATAGGGAGCACCTCGGTTATCTGCGCCGGAATATCTAAGGGCATGGTTTGCAAGTAGTTGCCACTGGCTCCATTGTCGTTATAGTCGAATTCCCCGGGACCAGCGCCTTGAAAAGATATGGTGACAGGCCCGAATATCACCTCAGAGGAAGCCCAAGCAACGCCACACGAGCCAGCGAACAAACAAATTGAAATGAACACAGAAATCCACGAACTTTTTTTAGTGATCATTTGAACCCCCTTTTTAAAAATAATAACACTGTTGCTAACTATCGATAAAATGAATTCTGTTCTATACACGCTCCTTTCTCTTTTTTCGATAGATCACCCCATGACGGTTCATTCCCTCTGTCATTAGAAAAGCCGCCAACTCCGCTATCCCATGAGGATCCCTAAGCTGAGCAATGCAACTCCACCACCATGCCAACTAACAAGAGATACATTATCATCCATGATCGTTTGGAAATCATACAAACCCTCCATTCGTGAATAAACCGTCTTTCGCCAATGCATGATTTACGAGAACGCCATTTGAGCCTTCACATATGGGGCTAGATATTAGAATAAATCCGCTTATGAAATTGCATGGAGTCAATCCGTCCGAAACGAATGATCGTTCACAACCCCCTTTTGCGACGAGTACGACGACAAACACCTTGATGGAAAGTATCATATCCATGATATTGCATATTCCATGCCAATTAGGAATAATACATAGTATATATTAAAATATATTATGTATGTCGGTTCAATTTAAGGTCATAGGAGATAACCAAATGGTTCTCGACATCACCATATAATCACACTTGGCGACAATTTGCGTTTGAGTGTTGGTGATGTGATGAGATGAATCAAGGAGATTGAAAATGCAAGGGTTTGATGCATATGGGGGGATATGAGGGGTGTCGTAAGCGATGGACGACTTTCAACCGATCGCAATCAATGCTTATGCGCAATGGGGTTGTGTAGAACCGAAGTTTCAGAAGACGCTGCTCATTCCGAACCATTTCTCCGTTGAAGAGTTGGTTATCATAGCAGACAGTGGGGTGAGTCTCCCGGTTATCCCGGCAATCCGGAGTGCAGTGCCGAGAAATACGATGAAACGCCAAAATGAAGCGCGCGCGTGTTAACAGAATGGTTCCGGTTCAACGCGCGAACCGAGTGACTGTTTTGAGTATATCAAATTACCTTCTTTTGCCAAACAGCGCGTTTAACAAGATACGCCCGACTTTCCTTTCGATCCCGCCCCTTGTCATCGGGATCCCGGTGGTGCGAGATATTTTGGTCATCAAGCGGGTGAGCCCTATCGCTCGTCTCCAGGAGAATGTTAGACCGGGTAATATTTTCATTGATGTGCTCCTTCGTTTTGTCTGTTCCGATATAATACTTCCATTCCATAAAAATAACCATCAAACGAGGTGAAAGCAAAATATAGTGCAAGGGGCTTTGATCTCTCACTTATCCGCCAGCTGTGAGACTCCCATCATGAGTACAAAATAGGATTTTGCATCACCATATTATGTAATCAATCGATGCGATAAAAACAGGAAGAGATAGGCGAAATGTGACCAATTCCAATGTATTTGCACATCGTCAGTCTTCAGACGTCTGATGCCACTCCGTCTGAAAGATGTAGCGGTGGATCAAGGAAACTCATCATGTTTCACAGCCGGGTCAATTGAACCTTCCAAGCGAGCATGACGCCCGGACAAGGAAACTCATCATGTTTCACAGCCGGGGGCGGGATGGGTGAGGCTTCGGGATTGATTCAGGAGAGTAAAAATTGCTATAATTCGATGAATACAGAATATTTGGGGGGTTTAATGAGCGAACAGACGCGTTTCATCCTACCGCAATCATCCATACCAACGCAATGGTATAACATTCAAGCGGATTTTCCGGAGCCTATGCCGGTACCGCTTCATCCCGCCACCAAGGAGCCGGTCACAGTTGAGGATATGACCGCTATTTTCCCTGAAAACCTTGTCATGCAAGAGTTCAGCACCGAGAAATACATCGATATTCCCGAACCGGTGCGGGAAGTCTACGCTCTTTGGAGACCGACTCCACTGCTCAGAGCGGTTCGTCTGGAGAAGGCTCTGGATACCCCTGCGCATATCTATTACAAATACGAAGGGGCTAGCCCTGCGGGCAGCCATAAGCCAAACACCGCCGTCGCACAGGCTTACTACAACAAGCAGGCGGGTATCACAAGACTCGCCACTGAGACGGGAGCGGGGCAGTGGGGAGCCTCCCTCGCTTTGGCGTGTCAGCTTTTCAAAATGGAGTGCATGGTGTATATGGTGAAAGTGAGCTTCAATCAAAAACCCTATCGTAAGATGCTCATGCACACCTGGGGGGCTGACGTGGTGCCAAGCCCAAGCGACCAAACCAATTTCGGCAGACAGATGCTTGAAAAGAATCCGAATTCACCCGGTAGTCTCGGCATCGCGATCAGCGAGGCGATCGAGGATACAGTCACCCATCCTGGCACCAAGTACGCCCTTGGCAGCGTCTTGAACCACGTTTGTATGCATCAAACGGTGATAGGGGAGGAGGCTATCCTTCAAATGGAGCAGGCAGGTGAGGAGCCTGACGTGATCGTCGGGTGCGTCGGCGGCGGAAGCAATTTCGCAGGGCTCTCTTACCCGTTCATGCGAGAGAGAATTACGCGAGGGAAAAAATATCGTTTTCTTGCGGTGGAACCATCCGCATGTCCAACCATGACTGCTGGTGGATTGAGATACGATTTCGGCGACACCGCCGGCATGACGCCTTTACTCATGATGTACACACTCGGTCATGATTTCATGCCACCAGCTATTCATACGGGCGGACTGAGATATCATGGCATGGCTCCCACCGTCAGCCATCTTTTCAAGCTTGGATTGATTGATGCCGTGGCGTACCATCAAACCCATGTCTTCAAGAACGCGGTGCTGTTTGCGCGATCCGAAGGCATCGTTCCAGCGCCTGAATCCGCTCACGCCGTGACCGCCGTGATGGAGGAGGCTCTCAAAGCGCGAGAGGCGGGAGAGAAGAGAGTGATCGTTTTTAATCTTTCAGGTCACGGTCTGCTTGATCTGGCGGCTTACGAAACCTATTTGAGCGGCGGAATGGAAGACGCGTGATCAAAAGGGTGATATGCTACAGCATTCGAAATGAGTGAAATATGAGTTATCGGATTAGAGAGATGGCGATAAAAGCCCGCGCGGCATCGTTGCGGTTGGCGCAGGCGTCCACTGCGAAGAAGGATGCGGCGTTGCGAGCGATGGGGCAGAATCTGCTTGCGTATCAGGACGCCATTATCGAGGCGAACAAGATAGACGTGCAAAACGCCAAAGAGAAGGGCTTGAAAGAGGTGATGATTGAGCGATTAACGCTTAATCCGTCTCGAATCGCAGGAATGGCGGAGGGGTTACGGCAGATTGCCACCCTCCCCGACCCGATCGGGGAGGTGATAGACGGATGGAAAAGACCTAACGGCTTGGAAATACGCAGGGTTAGGACACCGCTTGGGGTGATAGGTATCATCTACGAATCCCGGCCTAATGTCACGGCGGACGCAGCCGGGCTCTGCTTGAAATCCGGTAACTCATGTATCCTGAGAGGAGGTTCGGAAGCAATTCAATCCAACACCTCTATCACCGATGCGTTGGTGGAGGTTCTGGACGGAGAGGACATCCCGAAGGATTGCATTCAACTCATTCCATACATCGATCGTGAAGCGGCAAGGGAATTGATGAATCTTAATGGTTTGGTGGATGTGCTGATCCCTCGCGGAGGAGAGGGGTTGATAAGAAGCGTGATAGAGAATGCGTCCGTTCCGGTTATTGAAACAGGAACCGGTAACTGCCATACATTTATCGATGCTTCAGCGGATTTGGACATGGCTGCGGAAATTGTGATTAACGCCAAGTGTCAACGCCCATCCGTTTGCAATGCGATGGAGACGATGTTGGTGCATGAGATTATCGCGGATGAGTTTCTGCCTCAAGTCGCACCGATGTTGATCAATAAGGGCGTTGAAATCAGAGGATGTCCTCGAACCAGGGAGATATTACCAAACGCCTCGGTGGCTATCGAGGAGGATTGGGCGACCGAATACAACGCCTTAATCCTCGCGGTGAAAGTGGTGGATGATATCGGCCAGGCGGTTGAACACATCAATCGTTACGGTACGAAACACAGCGAAGCGATTGTATCCAATGACTTCACATCGGCGAAAAGGTTCACCGACGAGGTGGATGCGGCATGCGTGTATGTGAACGCCTCCACGCGTTTCACGGACGGTCATGAATTCGGTTTTGGGGCGGAAATCGGCATTAGCAATCAGAAGCTGCACGCCAGAGGCCCGATGGGGTTGCGTGAGTTGACCACTCATAAATATATCATATATGGTGACGGACATATCCGAACGTGAGCGTCAATTCCAGTTCACCCTTCAAGAGAATAGGCATACTCGGTGGTACATTTGATCCCATTCATTATGCGCATCTGTTCATCGCAGAGCAGGCGCGTGTGCAGTATGACCTGGATCAAGTTCTATTCGTTCCTAACGCCACCCCTCCGCATAAAAGAAGGATGAAGATCAGTCCCGCCGAGTTAAGATGCGAAATGGTTCGTCTTGCCATCCAGGATAATCCCCATTTCGATCTATCGCTCATCGAGCAATCCAGACCGGGGAACTCATATACGGTGGACACCCTCAATCAACTGCACGATAATTTGCCGGGGTGCGAACTCTTTTTCATTTCCGGGACGGACGCCATATCCGAGCTCGTTACGTGGCACAAGCCCGAGCGTATTTTGCAACTCGCAACTATATTGGTCGCCGAGCGTAGAGGATTCAGTTACGCCCGACTTGGCGATAAGCTGCCGTCTCAATACATGGCGAGAATACTACCATTAAAAGGGGAGCGCTGCGCCATATCCGCCACCCAGATACGGAGATTACTAAAATCCAATCTGCCTGTAAAATACCTAACCCCCTACCCTGTGGTGAAATACATATCTGAACGGGGTCTCTATCGTTAGGACCGGGCTAATCACGAGGAGCGATCATTTGCTGAGGCTATATCTCGTCCGACACGGATTGACGGAATGGAATAATACGCGGCGCTTGCAAGGACATACCGACGTACCGTTAAGTGAAGAGGGGATTAAACAGGCAAATCTAATCGCCGACAGATTGTCGAAAGTGGAGTTGAACGCCGTTTGGAGCAGCGATTTGAACAGGGCTCGAATCACGGCTGAGATAATCGCCGAACCGCACTCCATACAGGTTCGCTCCACTCCGCTTCTTCGTGAAACCATGCTGGGCGAATGGGAAGGGCTTACGCAGGATGATATTATTGCGAGGGGGGATGAGCCTAAGTTAAAGGCGTATCATCTTGATCCGATGGCGAATCGACCGCCGGGGGGGGAGCCGTTGGAATGCGTATGGTCACGAATTATTGAAGCCAGAGATCAGATCATTTCATCCTGTCACGAAGGATCCGTGGCGGTGGTTGGACATGGCGGCAGTCTGCGGGTGTTCCTTTGCGACGCCTTGGGAATGGATGTCAGCGGATTGCGACGAATTTGGCTGGATAACGTATCCTTGAGCATGTTGGAATACTGGGAAAGCGGTTCATGGGTGCGTTTGGTCAATGACACTTGCCATTTGCACGCGGACGGCGTTTCGGAATAAATGGATATCATCGATAAAAAAAAGTATACCGGCGAACGGGGTAGGGTGTTCATTCTATCGGGACCGAGCGGGACAGGCAAGGACACTGTTTTCAATCATATGATGACGCTGCAACCCGGAATAGACAATGTGGCGAAATGCATCACAGCCACCACCCGTCCCCAGAACAAGGATCACGGGGAGAAGTCTCAGCAAACCTATCTTTTTCTCAGCCGTTCGGAATTTCTGGAACGTGTGATTGACGGCTACTTTTTAGAGTACGCTGAATATGCCCATAATTTATATGGGACACCCGTTTCCAGTGTAATGGATAAAGTAAACGCGGGAGTGGATGTTTTTTTAGTCATTGAGGTGCAGGGTGCGGCGATTGTGAAAAGAAAATTGATGGATGCCATTATGATTTTTCTGATTCCGCCCTCATTGAGCGCACTTGATAAACGTCTTCGGCTAAGATCGAGGGATTCTTCCGAAGCTATCCGAAAACGGCTGGAATCGGCAATAATAGAGATGAAAGCGATCCCGACTTACGACTACCTGCTTGTGAATGATAGTTTGGAACAAACCGCGATGGAACTCCACTCCATAATCATAGCGGAGAGGTCCAGGATACGAGTGGGTCACTCCGTTGTATTAAATAATGACATATCGGACGGGTAGGGGATATGTGTAACGCCATATGGAAACATTATCCGGCAAAAAAATCACCTTCTGCGTGAGTGGCGGCATTGCCGCGTACAAATCGGCGGACATAGCAAGCAGGCTTGTGAAATCAGGCGCCGATGTGCATGTGGTGATGACCCGGCACGCCACGGAATTTATCGGGGCCGCCACCTTTCAGGCGTTGACGGGAAACAAACCGCGCATGGATCTGTTCGAATCGGAGTCCGACGGTTCCATAACCCATATCACCCTTGCGCAAGAGTGCGACGTCATTCTCATCGCTCCCGCCACGGCCAACATCCTCGCCAAAATGGCGCATGGAATAGCGGATGACCTGCTCAGTTCCCTATTGCTAGCCGCATCGGCGCCTGTGTTAGTCGCCCCGGCAATGAACACTTTCATGTGGGACAAACCCGCTACACAGGATAATATTCGCATACTGCAAAACAGGGGGATATCCTTCATAAATCCTGTAAGTGGAATTCTCGCCTGTGGCACGGAGGGAGTGGGGAAAATGGCGGATCCGGAGGATATCATCCGGAGGGTAACGAATCTCTTAACGCAAACAGGTGACTTGTGCAAAAGGGAAGTGTTGATCACCGTCGGCGCCACTCGGGAGCATTTGGATCCAGTGCGGTTCATCTCCAACCGCTCCTCGGGAAAGATGGGGTTCGCTCTTGCTGAGGCGGCGAGAGACAGAGGGGCGAAAGTGACCGTGATAAAAGGTTATACGGAGATACCCCCACCGTACGGTGTAAATGTCGTTCCTGCGGAGACTGTCGAGGGGATGCTGGAAGTTTGCCGTTTCCATATTGGAAATGCGGACATATTCATCTCCGCTGCCGCCCCTGCGGATTACATGCCCTCTATTGGTGCCGCTCATAAAATCAAGAAAAGCGAAATGGGTGAGCGATGGACCTTGGAAATGGTGGCAACACCCGACATCCTCGCCACCATATCGGTGTTAGCCGATAAAACATTCATAGTCGGTTTCGCGGCGGAAACCGAAAATCTTATTGACAACGCCAAAGCCAAACTCTATGCCAAAGGATTGGATATGATTGTCGCTAATCCTCTATTGGAAGAGGGTTCCGGTTTCGGAGCGGATACGAATATCGCAACGCTGCTATTCAAAGACGGTCGCATGGAGCCGCTAGGCAAGCTAACGAAAAGAAGTCTTGCGGATAGAATATTGGATACTATTCTAATGGAAATGGTGGAAAAACATAATTAGGGTAATTCTGTCTGCATGCTTGTTGACTAGATGCCGTGCATGTGTTATACTTTAATCCGTTATTAGCTGATGGCTATTCATTCGCTTAACGACGCTCTCGTTACAATTTCGGGACAGGTGCCAAGGGAGATAAACCGAGGATGGCTAGAAAAATTTTAGCGGTCGACGATGAAAGACATATCGTTCGATTAGTGCAGGTGAACTTGGAAAGACAAGGATATCAAGTCGTCACTGCTTTTGACGGCAAGGAAGCTCTCGAGAAAGTGGAATCAGAGCATCCGGACCTGATTGTTTTGGATGTGATGATGCCTTACATGGATGGATTTGAGGTTTTGAAAAACCTGAAGAAGAATGCAGTCACTCGGGATATTCCAGTAATTATGCTCACCGCCAAAGCTCAGGATGCGGATGTGTTTCGTGGTTGGCAATCCGGCGTGGATTGTTATCTCACCAAGCCGTTCAACCCAATGGAGTTGATCGCATTTGTGAAGAGGATATTCCAATCGTTGGAAAATGAAGGCAGCGGAGAGAAGAGGATTCAAATCTAATTGTCGCCAATGGCGATTCGTATGGAATATAAGACTATGAGCGATTCCAGTCAAAAGACCGCGTTAATCATTGGTACCGTGGCGGCTGCGGCAGGCGTGGCTATTGCAACTTACATTATTGCCGCCAAATTAAAGGATGTGGAACTTAGGGACACCCCCGAACTTCGTTCCATCAACGATCTCTTATCCGAATGTTACAATCGCATTGATGACATGCAGGATCATTTGTTGGATGTCAAGGAAGTTGAAGCCGCGTCATAACTCACACAGTAATTGAGCAATTAGCAAAGGAGCCTGGATGAGATCATCAGGCTCCTTTATTCCACGGATAATAACGTCCGATAATACCTGTTATGTAACATCTCTCGACCAGAATGAACGAATGGATCATTGTTGACGAAATGCATTCAGGCATGGTATCATCGTTTGAGACTATCACCTTTGATTAATAAACATCAAGATTTGAGTAAGTACATTGACGATAATTCGTGACACGATTATGAATACAAATAGGTCTAGAGAGAATGCAGCGATGAATAAATTGTCATTTGAAGATAGCTCTGCACATGATTGGTATCGATTTGTGCTGTCATATCCTCCGCATTTGGTTAGGAATTACATAAATCGTTTTGGATTAACGAAAAATAGTTGCGTGCTAGATCCGTTTTGCGGAACCGGAACGACTCTTGTTGAATGTAAGAAAAATGGAATACCTAGTATAGGAGTCGAAGCCCATCCAATGATGTATTTTGCTTGTCTGGTTAAGGTGGACTGGAATCCGGATGCTGAGGGACTGATGCAACATGCACGGGAGATTGCAAAGCGTGTTTCGAATGTGCTTGAGAAAGATGGCATTGATGATATACCCTGCTTTCAATCATATGATGCTCCACTGAGAGATCACTTAAAAACTTTAAATCCAGAACAAATGAAGTTGTTATTGCGAGATTCCATCAGTCCCCTCCCGCTTCATAAATCGTTGACACTTATTGACGCTTTGAATAAGTGCAAAGTTGAACGTTATTACAATCATGAGATATTAGCATTTGCAAAGGCGCTTGTGTATAGTATCAGCAATCTGCATTTTGGCCCTGAAGTGGGTATTGGAATGAGGAAGGAAGATTCTCCAGTCATCTCGCCTTGGCTTTCCAATATTCACGACATGACTAAGGATATTCTTGATCTCAATAAAAATAAAAATACTCCGTCTGTAGTCCATTGCGGAGATTCACGTCAAATCTTTAATTTATTGGAACGAAATTCCATAGATGCAGTGATTACCTCCCCGCCTTACCCGAATGAAAAGGATTATACTCGAACCACACGTTTAGAATCTGTATTATTAGGTTTTATTCATGATAAGACAGAGCTTCGAAAGTATAAGCAGAATCTGATGCGTTCCAATACGCGCAATGTTTTCAAAGGAGATGACGACGATATTTGGATTGCGGATTTCCCCGAAATTCAGCGTATCGCGGATGCAATCGAATCGAAACGCATTGAACTCGAAAAGACGAGTGGCTTTGAGCGGTTATATGCAAAGGTTGCGAAACTTTATTTTGGAGGAATGGCTAGACATTTGGCTGAATTACGACAATTATTACGCCCTGGTGCTCTTTTGGCATACGTGGTAGGCGACCAAGCATCTTATCTACGTGTAATGATACACACAGGACAACTATTGGCGGATATAAGTTCGTCCCTTGGCTATGAGATTATGGGCATAGATTTATTCCGCACACGGCAGGCTACAGCCACCAAAGAACACCTGAGAGAGGAAGTTGTTGTACTCAGATGGCCAGGTTGATTAGGTGCAATACAATTGGTGACTATTTTATACGGAGGAACAGATGGCGAATGGAAAAAATCGTTATAAACAAATTATCGAGTATATATTTCTCAGTCATTATACGGAAGGCGCGGAAGTAATAGAGTTTAAACGAGAAGAACTAAAAGTTGCATCGGATATATGTAAAATTCCATTGCCTAAGAACCTTGGTGATGTCATTTACAGCGTACGTTACAGAGAAGGACTGCCGGAATCTATTCTCAATAAGATTCCAAAAGGAAAAACGTGGATAATCCGTCCTGCGGGAAAAGGGGTTTATAGGTTTGTTTCAATAATACCGCTTGATCTTATTCCTAATTCTAATATTTCAGAGACTAAAGTACCCAATGCAACTCCAGGTATCGTCGATATGTATTCATTGAGCGACGAACAAGCGTTACTTGCAAAACTTCGCTATAATAGGTTGCTGGATATTATGACTGGTGTTACATGCTATTCCCTTCAGAACCACTTACGTACTTTCATCGAGAGCATGGGACAAATTGAGACTGACGAGATATACGTTGGCATTGACAGGAGGGGGGCTCACTTCGTATTCCCAATTCAAGCAAAAGGTGGTAAGGATAAGTTAAACATCGTACAAATTGAGCAAGATATTGCTATGTGTCAAGAGAAGTTCCCCGATTTGATTTGCCGACCAATCGGTGCGCAATTTATGAGTGAAGATATTATTGCGCTTTTCATATTCGAGCAAAATGATACCGGAATTAGCGTGTCTTTGGAAAAACATTATCGGCTTGTGAATCCAAGTGAAATTTCGCCTGAATTGTTAGTGGAATATAGCAACCGTCTTCCGGATGTGTAAAGGAATAGGGGGAGTATCCATTAAAATATGGAGAGAATCTCCCTATCGTTACCTCACGATTTCGATTCCAGCATTTCACACCCCCACAACCCTCCCGCCATGTTCCCAGGATGCGCCTGAAATCTAACGATCACATCCGATTTTCCCGATGTGACGCTTGCTGGGATTGGGATACTCGACATGGATAAAATGAGCCGGATCGTCCCGATGCAGTGTTTGCGTCCCGATTTTGACGCCGTCAACGAGAATATCGAAGGTGCGCGCCCCGTCATCCTCGCCCCAATAGGTGCATCGTAGGGTCATGGGCTTGTCGGGATTCACCTTCATTCTATAGCTGAAATATCCGCCGTTGTAAGCGTCCCTCCAAAACCAGTCACCCAAATCACCGTCGCATTCCGAGCGAGTTAGTTCGCCTGTCAGATCATGGGCTTTTTCAGAAGCATCTCGTCCAATGGCGATGGTATCCGTCGTGCGCAGCTGTCTGCTGCGCTCTTCGCTTTCCTGAGTAGTGAGTGCTTGAGCCCTCCGTTGCCACTCCTTATTGTTCAGAAACTGCCAGTATATCGCGTATCTCTGAAAATGAAGATCATAGAACGGGATTAGCTGAACGCTGCGAGGTTTGGTCACGCCAGATGTTCGGAACGTGAGCGTTCGCCTATCAACCATTTTCAATCCCTTCAATAGTTTTTGAGGAGAGTTACCGACAAATGCGGGAACGTCTATCAATGGCATGGTTATGTGTGCGAATTGGTCAGCATCGGGAGTGTGAAAGTCGTAACCCTTTTGAAGCCCCTGCGTTCCTATCTCTCCCGCAAGAAGAATCGGTCCGTATAGAATGGCGATGTATTGAGGATTGGAGCTATAAGGCAATAATGAATAACGTAGATGCATTGGAAGACTGATATCGATGCGATCCCCGTTTTTCCACTTTCTTGATATTGGAATATAACTGACCGGGGATTGTTTCACCGGCACAGAACGTCCGTTGATTTTGATTTTCAATTCCCCTTTGGCAACCCAGCCGGGGTACCTAATCCACAATGTCCGTTTTTGAGGGGATTTGGCGGAAATTCGCAGGCTCGTTTCCGGTTCATACGGGAAGCGGGTTATCTGTCTTACGACCATCCCCTTTTCTTTCCAGTTGAGCACGGAGGGGATGAACAGGTTTACATAGAGAGAGTTGATTCCGTGAGAATAGATATTAAGTCCGTATTTGCTGTGATTCTCCATGCCTGTGCCAACGCAACACCACATGGAGTTGAAATCCGACGAGTAAACCCTGTAATGTCCGGGTCTCATGGATGTGTAGTATACGAAACCTCCGTGGATTGGGTCCTCCGAGGAGAGGATGTGGTTATACAAGGCGTTTTCGTAATAGTCCATGTATTTGGCGGAGGGATGTTGCTCGAATAGAAGCTGAGTAAGCTTGAGCATATTGTATGTGTTGCAAGTCTCAGGCCCGCCTGGCTGCACAACCGCCCATGGGAACTGATGAGGATCAAAGAAACCTTCGTACATGCTGTTCGAACCGTTCACCCAACTTCTGTTTCGCACCACTGCGTTCCAGAAATTCTCGGCGGCTTTATTGTAAGTTTTATCGTCGGTTAGTTCGTAAATGCGTTGAAAGCCTATGAACTTGGGTATCTGAGTGTTGGCGTGCAAACCGGTCAGATTATCCACGCCCTTGGAAAAGGGAATCAGCATTTTCCGATGGCAGAACCGTTCGGCCGAGTTTGATATATTTTGGATTTCCCGTGATAGCGTAGACATCCGCCAACACCTCATCCATGCCACCCTGCTCCACTTCGAGCATTTTTTGCATCTGAGCTTCACTGAGATTATGGGTGGTTGTGTCCACCCAATCGGCGAGTTTGATCAATACTACCTTCGCAGTTTGATTATTGCAATAGAGATAGGAGTCTCTTAACCCCGCCATGACTTTGTGCATCGTATACCAAGGAACCCAGCCACCATTCAAGCCGTTGGAGATATCAATATGTCCCGCCGATATCTCCCTGAATATCTTCTTGCCGTTTGGAATCGCAGCAAGATAGCCGTTTCCATTCGCTTTTTGGCATTCCGCCATCTGGCTGACCATGTAGTTCACGCGATCCAAAAGCCTTTTATCCCCTGTCGTTTGATACATCATGGACGCTGCACTGAGATAATGACCAGCGATACACCCTGCCACTCCCTGATCCTCCCAGCCTCCGTATACAGGAGCTTTCGGTTTTAGTCCCGCCTCTTTTCGGAACCAGGATAGCATGCGATCGGGTTCCAAACGAAGCAGATACGCCTTATCAGCATTCATTCGGGATATAAAGGGGCTTGGTTGAAGTCTTACTTGATTCAAATCGAAGGGGGATACCACCACCCCCTTTTGCCGCGACAAAATTTCCGGATTATATTTATCCGAGATATCCGAGCGAGCGGCGAGGATTGAGCAACCCATCAATAATAGCGGGAGCATGTATTGTAAACAGAGACGGTTGACTTTGCGAAGGAGCATTCGGCGATTCCTTTCCTTGAATGCAAGTGTATCAGTTATTGATTCATTATATCCATATTACTCACCTGATAATACCACGGTAAAAAGGTCGTGATTTCCATGGAACAAAATCAAAGCGATTTCAGTCTAATTAAAAGAAGGTTTGCTCAATCCATCATTCCGCAGCTCCGCTTGGAATCATCTTTCCATCCATATTATGGAGTAATTCCCCCGTGATTATGGAGTAATTCCACGTGTGGTTGTTAACCGGAAGGGATGTTTTGTGTCAGCCTTCAGTTTTACGCCTCACCTCCCTACGGTAATAATAATAATGGATTTGTTTTTTCTGGTATTCCTTCCGGTTTCAAGGAGGCTATGCGCGTGGAAAATAATATTAACCGCCGGAATCGGTAATGCTCGCAGGGAGCCGTCCTTCCGGCAAAGAGGTACAGGAAGGATAAAAAATGCGTAGATTCACCCACTTTCTCGCTTGCGCCGCTCTATTGACGGTCGCAGTCGTTTCATTGCAATCCGGGGCGAAGGCCGTCACCGGATATGTTAACCTCGCTATCGTGCAGGGAACGGTCACACAAAGCGTGCCTTACATCGATCCGTTAACATTGGCGACTATACCCAATCAGCAGTTTTATCAGTTGCTAGTATACAAGACCCCGACGGGATTGTTGAACGGCAAGTTCATGTTCACGGAAACCGACTGGGCGTCCCTCAATGTCAGTTCCTTGCGAATCATGAAACTCACCTCCACCTGCGTTGTCGCGATGAATCGGGTCGTTTACAAGACCCCGTACGATTTGCTGACGGTCACTGTCACCAAGAATGTATTGGTGAATGGCGTGTATATGAATGAAATCCAGATGAAAGTGACCAACATGTACGGTAGCATCGAACTGGAGAGATCGGGATATTTTGGAAAGAATGCGACGGTCAATATCGTCCCCTGAATCGCTTTAAGGTCATGGAGGTCGTTTTTTCGGCTTCCATGACACCCTCCTCATTTTGACATATTACCCACTCCGCCTCGTTTCCTTTTTCCTAGCGAATCCTTCGTATGTTTCCTCCGAAAAACTGGTAAAATTATCGTGTAAGCATGCCGTAAAAAAAACCCGGTTTTTTTTACAGTGCAAATCCGTTTTTTTGAGATTTTGGCATGGAACTTGCATATATGATAATTAGTGAATAGAAGGCGAAAGAAAATACGCCACGCATGTTTTTAGGAGAGGAAGGAAGGAACATCATGAGAAGAATCCAGGTTCTGATTTTTGCATTCGCTTTTATGGTTATCGGAATTGCATCCGCAGTCGCAGCCACGTTGCCTCTTGCATCTTTTGCACAGGCTAATCCGAACAGCTTGCCGTTCACCTATACTAATACAACAACTTCGGCAGTCGACGCCGTCATCTCGGCGAATACCGCAGTGACGTTTAACTTTCTTGCATTCGGTTTGCCTCAAGGATTGCCTGCACAGCTTACATTGTCATCTAGCACATCGGGATTTAATAACGCCATTCTTTCAGGTGGAATACTTTCCCAGGTGACAGATCCACTTACAATGCAATTCATCTACACTGGGGCGACGCAAGTGATAGACGGCAAACTGTTCACGCAGAACTCCAATCTGCTCACCATGGTCTCCGCTCCCAATCCAAATATACCTTTTTTCGGGGGCTCAATCATTATGGGCTTAACAGGTTCCACCACTCCAAGTATCGGCGGTCAGGATGACGGAGGCGGATTGCCTCAATATATTACCTACACTTCCGATTACATAGGTTTTGCGGGCCCCGGATCGCAGAAGGACTTCACTTTGGCTCTTACCTCCTTGACGAATAGCAATTCCTCTTTGACCGGTCTTCACCGCGACAGTACAGTGTCCCCAGTTGATGATTTCGATTCTTTCACATCGTCCATATCCGGAAACTTCGGGTACCAGGTGCCGGAGCCGAACACCCTCATGCTCCTTATGAGCTCCGGATTGGGAATGGGGCTGGCGGGCTTTGGGTTAAGACGCCGTCGCGCATAAGTCCGTTTCACCGCTCATTCCTTCCTTATTCCATAATCATAGGGTCGGTCCGAATAAAGGACCGACCCTATGATTGCGATCCTTAGGATCAAATAAGGGAAACCTCCAACCCCTCACCGTCTATCACTAAGTTCACACTGTTCGCCGTGTTAGCCGAATCACGCACGAAAGCCAGATAATGCTTCAAACGCTCGGCGCAATTCACGCTATTGTGCGCCAGCACAAGAGAACCTTTTGGCATCTTGTCGAAAGCCTGAAGAAGAATGTCGAGGTATATCCCCTTCCCACGCGCCTCATCGCCGTCCGCGTCCAAGTAGAGCAGATTGATCTCCTCGGGGTAGTTTCGGGCAACCTCCACCGCGTCCGCCGCCACGATATGCGCCACACCGGTGGAGTCAATTCTCCGCACGTTTCTCTCTGCGCGTTCCGCCTCGTTGGGAAGTATCTCCACTCCCAATAGGTCGTTTGCCGTGTAAACCGCTCCCGGGCCAACCGCCGCGCCCGCGTTTGATATGAACGTGTTCCCGCAAAATATCCCGGCGGCAATCATGTTTCGTGGTTGTGAGATAGCGTTGATCGCCCAAATGATACGCTGCATTCGGTGCGTAATCGCCGTCCATGGAATTTCGAATAACTCCTCAACCGCTTCGCGGTGCGCCAATAGCTTGTTCTCGTCATAATGCGTATGCGGCAGCATCTCCTCGCTGCGGAGCAACTCCAGCGCCTCGCCCGTCGTCTCCCGTTCGCGATCCATCGGCTCGATCCGAATATGGGGGTGCGTGGTGTCCATCCGATACGTCTCCCAATCCGGTGCGCGATACTCTTTCGTCATGTCGTCCATTTCCTTTATCCGATTTGATTATAACCAAACATCCATGGATATCTCGGAAGCTTTTTCGGAGTTTCGAAATATCCTTCCTAAGGCGGTGCTTTCCTGGTGGGGCGCTAACTCGCCATGCCGACCAACTCCCTCTCTATCTCCTCGAGGGTCTTGCCCTTTGTCTCAGGCAATTTTCGTTTGATATACACAAATCCCAGCAAACAGATCACCGCGTATGTCCAAAAGACTCCCGCAGGTCCGAGGAGGCTGTTCATGTAGGGAAATGTTACGGTCAAAGTGAAACACCCCAGCCATAAAGCGAAGGTGGAGACCGACATCGCCGCACCCCTGATCCGATTGGGGTATATCTCCGACAGGATCACCCAAGTGACGGGCGCGAGAGTGCAACTGTAGCATGCAATCGCCGCCACCACCAACGCGAGCATCAACACTCCGTGAATCCCGAGGTGATACCCCAATCCAACAAGGAGATAAATAACGCATAACCCCGCCGCTCCGAATGTCATCAGCGCCTTGCGACCAATTCGATCCACCATGCGTATGGCGACGAAGGTGAAGATCAGGTTCACCACTCCCGTAACTACGATATCGAACATAATGCCCGTAATTTTATACCCGGCTGCGGAAAACACCTCCTCCGCATAGTTGAAGATGACGTTGATGCCGCACCATTGCTGGAAGATGGCGAGAATGACCCCAACCATCAGTATCCCTCGCATTCTCGGCTCCAGCAACTCTCGAAAATTGACCCTCTCCGTGTCGTTCACCAGAGAGAGTCTGATTTCCCTCATCTCCTCCTCCGCGTGCGCCTCCCCGCCAATTCTGGAGAGGATACCCTTGCATCGATTTGAATCGCCTCTCTTCGCAAGCCATCTCGGGCTCTCCGGCACGAGGAACATCCCGAGAAAAAACAGCATAGAGGGGACGGCTGTCGCGCCGAACATCCATCGCCAACCGTATTGACCGTTCCAGGAATGGAGAATAAACAGGGAGGTGGCGTTGGGAGGCACCGGCTTGGCGATGAGGAAATTCACTATCTGTGCCGCAAGAATGCCGATGACGATCGTCAACTGGTTGAGCGACACAAGCCTTCCGCGCACCTTCGCGGGGGATATCTCGGCGATGTACATCGGGGAGAGGTTGGATGCCAGTCCAATGGCGATCCCTCCGGATATGCGCCATGCAACGAACAGCACGAAGGTTTCGGACAAGGCGGTTCCAATCGACGAGACAGCGAAGAGAATAGCTGTTAGGATTAAAAGCTTCTTGCGCCCGAATTTGTCGCTTAACCCTCCGGATAGCGCCGCACCAATGAGGCAGCCCGCCAACGCGCAGCTCATCGCCCATCCGATTTGAAAGGAGGTGGTCAGGTGAAAGAAACTCTCGTAGAACGGTTTCGCCCCCCCGATCACCACGAAGTCGTATCCGAATAGCAAGCCCCCCAGCGCTGCAATCAGGGAGATCATCCAAACGAAGCTCATATTGATGGATGCTTTGCGCCCTCCATCGTTGTTTTGCGCACGCTCCTTCATGTCCCTCTCCTGTTAGTTGTTCCGACTGTCCCGGATCGCCTGGAACATCGCCAGTATGTTCTCGGTCGGCACGTTGCTCTGCACGTTGTGAATGCTGTTGAAGACGTATCCGCCGTCTTCGTTGAAAATCTCAATGCGCTCTCGCACCTCCTTGTAAACTTCATCCGGCGTCCCGAATGGCAGGGTGCGCTGAGTGTCCACGCCTCCCCCCCAGAAGACGAGATACTTACCGAACTCCCTCTTTAATCGCCGCGCATCCATCCCTTCGGCGGAGCACTGAACGGGGTTCAGGATATCGAAACCGCACTCGATCATAAGAGGAATAAGCGGATAGATTCCTCCGCAACTATGGATGAAGGTCTTCCATTTCGTTAGAGAGTGGATTTTCTCATTGATACGCTTGTAGAAGGGCATATACAGTTCACGGAAAGATTTGGGAGAGATGAACGGTCCGCGTTGCGTGCCGAAATCCGTTCCGCTCACGAACGCCACCTGCACCATGTCTCCGAGTGCATTAGCGAGAATCTCGATATTCTTAATGGCGATGTCGCACTGGTATTCGAACACCTTCATGATGTACTCACGCCGGCTCGCAGTGGAAACGTACCACTCCTCGACTCCGCGAATGCCCTTGGGGCGCTTCATCCACGCCGCAGGCACGAGGGCGATGTCGCCAAATGCCGCAGCTGGAAGGGTTACGTAGATACCATACTCCGTTTCGTTGTAAATCCGGGTGATCTCTCTCTTGAAGTGAGCCACATCCACGTCGGAGAGCAGAGTGAACTCCTCGCAGTTATCCATTGGGTCAAGTTTCGTCTCTTCAATCGATTCCTGACGATTGATGGAATCGAAAAAGTAGCTGTCCTTTGGCATTCGGGCACTTGGAGGCACGCTGGTGTCGCCTTCGGGATAGATCAGATACCCTCCCTTTCCATCCACTGTGGTGTTGAACATTTCCGGAACCAGAACCTGAGTCCCGTCATGCATGGTGAATGGTTTCCAGTTTTCGTTGAGAAACCCGAACATCGTTTTTCGTGGATGCACCCCCACAACGTCGATGCCGAGCGCTTGGCGCAGCTCCTCGTCGATCTCCCCGAGCATCTGATAGGGCTCGGTTACCTTCACACGATAATCGGGGTTTTCCAACAGCGCAAGTCTCAGACGATGTACGGCACCCACCCCCATGCCGGTTACCGCCCCCGCCCCGAAGTCCACGCAGACCCTGTCCGGCTTGCGATGTTCCAACGCCGCTTGCAATCTCTCTCTGGATGTCATGGTCGTCTCTCCTATAAATATGGCGCGCCCATTCTGTTCTATGGCGAATATATAGCCGTGATACAAACATGTAAGGAAAGGATGTGATTAATAACGGTATGATTTGAGAATCAGAGTTTCATGAGTCTCCTTCCACTGCTGGTTAAATTGATTCCACTTTGCGTCTTGTTTTTTTGTAAAAGAATAATCAATGATAACATAAATCAATGTTATAAGCACCCAGTACCATCCAAGTTGATGGCAAATGAAGACGAATTGGCTGGGAAGTGCTATCTTATTGTTGGGATATGTTTGGTTTGATAGATTTATGGTGTCGTTGGTCATACAGGCGATCCCAACAATAATATGGAAATAAAAAAGCCATGCAGTTTGGTATTTCTTTCTTTGGAGATCCGCAATTTGCGATCGTAAAAAACGGATCACCTCATCCCGTTCGTATGTGGGGATGTCCAATTTGGATACGTCGCTTATCAACTTAACCCATTTATTTCTAAAGGAGTAAAGCCCGACGTTTTCATTGAAGTGAGTGTATCCTAATAATACAAGAGGGCCTACAACAACCATGTACATGATTATGAATATCATTCAACCCACCTTTTACGAAAAGATTGGTAATTCATATATCGTGACGCCGTATGTGCTGAGATGGCTTATGAATGTGGATCCTATTGAGATTTACAGGATTCATTGACAAACGGATGGCTTATAAGGCTATCACCAGATCATTAAGTCATACTGATATTTCCTATGCCATTCCAAGTTAAATTGTATCCATTCGGAATTTTGGCGCTTCGAAAATCTATTATCAATTATTTTCAGGAATAATGTCAAAATAGCCCAAATTGCAATACAAGAATATATAAAAGGCGGAAATAGATGTGGAAGGATAAATTGCGTATGATAACCAATATGGTTTAATACATCTTGAAGATCATAGATAATAATTACACCACTTACATGTAAAGAATAATAATACATCCACGCGGTTTGAAATTTCTTTTTTTGAAGTTCATCGATTAAATTTTGTAAAAAGTCGATTGCTTCATCTCTTACATAGCTGTGGATATCTAATTTTGATACGTCATTAATCAATTTGAACCACTTATTTTTATCATCATAAAGTCCGGCTGAATCATTAAAATGAACAAGACCTATGTAAATGATTCTGAATAAGATTAACACAGAAAAAACGATATTTATCATACTGAATATCAACGTGTGCGCCTCATATGTTTCCATCCTTTTGACCAAGCAATTCAGGATGCTCTCCGAGGATACGATGATGAATAACGAACCGCAAATACGTATGAAATCCTTCCGATAGCATATCACTTTGAGGAAGGTCTGTCAATACCCTTCATCGCTAAATCATCGTGACCGCATCCATTTTTTTAGCCCTGTCCAACACATGTGCTTGAATCCATATCTCAATCGTGTCACAATACAGTAGACGTGAATTCTCTTTAAAGTAAAGGCGAAAAATGAATTACTTCCGCGTTTTCGTGCGCACCACCTTGGTCGCGGCGCTCTTATGCGCTCTCTTAACCATTTCCGGTCTTTTGGCTTGCGGCGACGCCTTCACGCAGCGGCTAAGCCAGGAGATTACAAAGCAAACCATCCAGATTCCCTTGAATCAATGGAAATTTCATCAACCCGCCATTGCGGACGGCGAAGCGGAGAACTTCGATGATAGCGGCTGGCAAACTGTGGCGCCCGGGTTTCAATGGATGGGCGAAAACACCGAGGTGTGGTTCCGCACCAGATACGTCGTTCCTGATACGGTGCGCGGCTATCCCACCGAGGGAATGCGAGTCCGCTTGTCGGCGGGCATGGACGACTACGCCGAAGTGTATCTAAACGGCAAATACCTGATGAAGTTTCATTGGGATGAAGGACTCGTAACCCTCACCGATCATGCGCATCCCGGCGATGTGTTCAACATAGCCTTAAAGGGTATCAACACCCTTGGCGATGGTCAACTCCGCAAGGCGGAACTGGTGTTTGACCCTGCAAGCGCGTATCAACGATACATCACGGATACGAATTTCATTCAACAGATCATCCCGCAGCTTTCTCCCGCCCTGGGCGAAAAGTTTCAAAACACATTGAGCGAATCCGAAAAACTCGTTGACTTGGACGCCGTGCGGAAAAGCGACTGGGTTACTGCGGAAGGATCCATAGCCAAAGCGGAAAAGGTGTTGATGTCTCTCGCCCCGTTTACCAACCAGTACAAGGTGTTTTATGTCGCGCACTCTCACATGGATATGTGCTGGCTGTGGGACTGGCAATCCACGATGGACACCGCATACAACACTTGGGACAGTACTCTGCATATGATGGATCAGTTCCATCACCTCGGTTTCGTGCAGAGCCAGCCTTCCATATACCTTCCCGTGGAGAAGTATCATCCAGCGGAGTTCGCCCATATGCTCTCCATGCAAAAAAAGGGTCAATGGGATTTGGTGGGCGGACTTTGGGATGAATCGGACACTAACATGCCAAGCGGCGAGGGACTCGCCATGTCCTTCTTCTTCGGGCAGCGGTATTTCCACTCACGCTTCGGGCAATACGCCGTCACGGGTTGGCTTCCGGACTCCTTCGGCCATTCCTGGCAGTTACCGCAAATTTCCCGGGAAGCCGGCATCAAGTATTTCTATCACATGCGTTGCGGGGACGGCATCCCCTTCTCGTGGTGGGAATCGCCTGACGGCTCTCGACTATTGAAGGCGAATACGGATAATTACGACGAGCCGGTTGTGCCCGAGCAACTCACCCGCCCCTTCGCCAATGCGAAAAATTGGGGGTTGAAACAGGCGTTGGTGGTGTTCGGCGTGGGAGATCACGGCGGCGGCCCCACGCGAGAACAGATCATGAATGCGAAGGATTTCCAGCATGATCCCCTCTTCCCGAAAGTGCAGTTCGACACTGCGGATAAATTCTTCGAACAGTTGGCGAAGAATCCGGCATCCAAAACCTTCCCGGTGATTGACACCGACTTGCAATACACCTTCACGGGGTGCTACACCTCGCACGAGGATGTCAAAAAGGAGGTGCGATCCAGCGAAAACAACCTGTATGCAGGTCAGGCGTTTGCTTCCATGGCGGACATGACTGGCGTCCGATATCCGCTCCAGGGGTTCCAGGACGCATGGATGCCCACCATCTTCGCCCAGTTCCATGATATCATGTGCGGTACGGCGATTCACTCCACCTACGTGTGGCTCCGCAAGCAATTCGAACCAGCCTTCACATTCGAGAAGAAGGAGTTAGGCGCTGCACTCTCCTCGTTAACCTCCACCACCAACACGAATGGGGCAAGAACGGGGGAAAGACCGGTCGTTGTGTGGAACTCCCTCTCCTTTCCTGTGACGAATGTAGTGAAATTCACTGTGAGCGACCCTAGCCTCTATCACTCCGTGCGAGACAAGGCGGGACATTATGGTCCGGTGCAGGCTCTTGATTCACACACGCTTGTTTTTATTGCCAATGATGTTCCAGCCTTCGGCCGGCAGGTCTACTTCCTGTCACGCAAACCGTATCAAGGCGATGACAAACCAGGAGTGTCGGTTACCTCCGATAGAATTATCCTTTCGAACCCGTTCGAAAGGGTTACCTTTAACAAGAACACGGGACTGATCGTGAGCTTGTATGATAAAAGGATCCATCGGGAGATGATACAACCGGGGAAATCCGGCAATCTGATACAAGAACTCGGTGACAATGGGAGCGCCTGGGATTTCAACTATACCGGCGTGAACACCGATCTCACCACACCCTCCTCGATCAAATTGATTTCGCAGGGTCCGGTTTGCGCCATACTGCAGGTGCGACGTAATTTCGGCAAATCCTCGATCACCCAGAATTACACCATCTATAATTCGATTCCGCGACTGGATATCCCCACCACCATAAATTGGCACGACCTCGCAGAGACTCTGAAGGCGGCGTTCTCCCTCAACATGAAAAATCCAACAGTGCGAGTGGAGATTCCCTACGGCAGTATCTCCAGGCCCACCAACGGGCAGGAGTATCCGGGGCAGAAATGGATGGATATGACGGATCAACAGACGATTGGGAATAAAAGCCCGCAGTATTCCATCGATATCCGACCCTACTTGAACCAGGATTCCACGGATAATTTCGATGGTTCGAGCCACTCCTTCGCCGTGCATTACACCCCCGCTCCGGGATGGCATACGGTCGGCACTGAAAAAGTGAGAGTGCATCTGGCACCCTCCGGAAACATGGACGATATCTCCTGTGCGCGTCAGATTATCTCCGTTCCGAAAGGCGCGAATGGAAATACGCTCTATGTTCTTGCAACCGCCACTAACGGAGTGCAAGCCGGAGCAATCACGTTTGTGTATAAAAACGGCAAGGAAGTCACACAGGTGTTGAAAGTCAATGACTGGGTGATGGGTGGCGGTGACAACGAGTCCGTCTTCGTCTACGATAAATGGGATGAAGGCGTTACACTTGCGAACTCCGGCATGACGCATATCTGGATGACATCCATCACAAATTTAATGAACGAACCCATCGCCAAGATCGTTCTTCCAAGCAATCCGAACATCCATATCTTTGCGATGACCCTGACGAACGCCCCCGAGGAGAAGCCCCTCTACGGAATAAGCATTCTCAATAACTGCAAATACGGGGCGGACACAATCAACAACCTCTTCCGGTTGACCCTTCTTCGGTCCAGCACAAGTCCCGATCCCAATCCCGAGGAGGGAATGCACACCTTCACCTACTCCCTTCTGCCTCACGCGGGCGATTGGAGAACAGTGAACGCAGAGGAGAGAGGTCTGGAGCTTAACGTGCCGTTACAAGGGGTGGCGACCTCGCCTCACTCCTCGCGCAGGCCGTACCATCCGTTCATACGTATATCTCCGTCGAACGTGGTCGCCGGCGCCCTGATGCATTCTCAGGACAGCGCGGGGTACATCCTTCGAATCTTCGAAACTGCGGGACGCGATACAACCGTGCATATGCACTTCGACCATCCGGTTCGCATTCAGGAGACGGATATCCTCGAAAGACCGATCCACAAGCATGTAATTCACGTGCGAGGAGGGGATGTCACCTTCCGGATCGGGCACGATCAGATCGTGACGCTGCATATCACGGGCTTGCCTGATGCCGGCGTCATCAAGCAGATCAAAGGGCAGCGATATCACGTGATACTGTAGCGCTTTGAAGGTCCCGGGGCTTCCCTCCCCGGGACCTAGCCCTCTTGAACCTCGCCTTGAAGCTTCTGATCGCCAGCTATCCAACGCACTCCTCCCAAAAGTGTTTTTCAATCCCTTTTTAGAATATACTATCTGCGGTTCATCGTCCGCAGTCAAATCAAAGGGCGGAAACAGGAGGTCAAAGGACATCGCATGAAACTCGCCCGAATCGTTTTAGCTCTGCCGCTTCTCGCGTGGAGCTTCGCTATCGCTCGCGCATCGATTCCAACGAGCGGCATGCAATCCGTGGATATCTCCAGCGCGGCGGGGGTTCACTGGGAGTTCAAACCCGAGAGCGGATCATCCTGGTCGAGTATACGAGTCCCGGATGGCGGATGGCGCAATCAGGGATATTCATGTGACGCCGGGACCTATCGTGCGCGCATCGGAGTTCCTGAAAGCATGAAGGGAAAAGATATCCGGTTGCAATTCGCCGCGATCAATTTCGGCACGGAGATATACGCTGGAACGAACCCCTCCTCGCTTCAAGAAGTGGCGACCCATGTGGATGGCTGGGTTCCGATTACTGCGGATATCACCTCCTGCGTCGCACCGGGCGAGCCTCTCTATGTCAGGGTGGACGTGCAAGGCAGAAAAAAATTCATGTACCAAGGGAAGTACACCGTTCCGGAGGGCGCCACATGGTATCCCGGTCTGGAGGAGGGAATACTGCGCGGGGTTTATCTTCAAGCCTTTCCGGAAGTCCACATAGATGACGCTTACGTCATCGCGACAATCCATCCGGATATCTTGCATCCGATTATCACGATCGCCAATTCGTCCGATCACTCTGCGACAGTGATTCTATCGGGGAGTCTTACTTCCTGGAACCGCTCTAATTTCAGATACCCGAGCCTGCGGAGTTTCACGGTTCACCTTCCGGCGAAATCAACGCGAACCGTCGACATGGGGCGTATCTCTTGGAAACTTGGTCGTGCAAGTTATTGGTGGCCGGACGTACCCTATCGCCACGGTTATCGTGCGCAGCTGCACATCCTGCATCTCGCATTGAAGGAAAACGGCGTTGTAACGGACCGCTTCCGGCAACGTTTCGGTTTCCGCCAGTTCAGGGCGGTCGAGGACCACTACGAATTGAACGGGATCCGATGCAACCTTCGAGGCGACAACCAGCAGGAGGCGAACTTCGGCACGGATGCTTACGGCGTGCGTCCCGGATTCGGTCCGCCATCCAAGTCCAACCCCGGATGGCCTCAGGCGGTGGACAATCTGCTGCATCTTAATTTCAACGTGATGCGCATTCATCAAATCCCCGCGACGCCCTATATGCTGAACGTCTGCGATGAGATGGGCTTGATGCTGGTGGAGGAATCGCCCCTTCGCGGATCGGAAGGCGGCGAGGATTGGACCCACGGCAAAGTCAACATGGAAAACATGGACCGGGAGTTGGTGTTGCGGGACAGGGATCATCCCTCCGTGGTGGTGTGGAGCGCGGCGAATGAATGGGCGCAGCCGATTCCGGATTGCTGTCAATAGCGGTGTCAAAATGTACAGAAAATGACGGTATGAAAATGTACACTCCGTGATACAAATCGGGGGCGAA
>DAIDHP010000048.1 GCA_027459625.1 Chthonomonadales bacterium | reverse complement strand
GTGTAGAGTTCGGTATCTTTCATAATGTATCATTATGGATAATTCCCGGGGGTTTCCACAAACTTCCCCATAGAGCCGAATTTTCAAGGCAGAATGATAGCTGGAGGTCGCCCAGAATTGCGCACCCAAGAGGATTGTTAAACCCATCAAAGCCATCCGTCTCGGCTAATTTCGCGGCAATGTTATCCACCGTGACTCTTTTTTCGCCTGCACGGGTTTTTACAGTATTATCGCTGAAAGTATCGGCGAAAGCGCCTTTCGCGCGGCGATGACCATATCGAAACATGTAAAAGATCGCCGGCAGCACCGAGGTGAGTTCGAAATTCTGGATGGAGATGGGAAGAACCTTGTCATAGTTTCCCGTCCATATTTCGCGAACGAAGTCAAAGTTGCTGTTCTCCTCCAGTATCCGCTTCGGAGTGGATATTTCATCACCGGTTCTCATATGGTCCTCCCTTGTGTGATTTTTCAAGCGTTAAAACCTGTTTTTCCTTTTTATTCGATACATACGCCCGAAAAACCATGTCCTCCTCGGTGGGATGCCAAGCGAATATCGCTCGCTCATCCTCACGCACCAGTCTTTGAACAAATATGGAAAGTCGGGAGAAAATATCCTCCTGGGAGATATCCCCGAGTTGGTATCCGTCCGCGATCTCAAGAAGCAGGTTGAATAGGTCGGCTCCCAACGATAGTATCTCCCTGCCGCCGTTTCGATATTGATATACGAGATTGACGCGGCGATGAAGCCGCTCCAAACCAGGCGAAGTAGGCGGCAAATCCGCCTCCAATCGGAAGGAATCAAGCGGTTTCTCAATCCAAAAGAAGGTTTCCGTCGGCGTGCGCTGGGGAACCCGAAGCGGTACGGCATTTTTGCGATTGTATGCCTGAGCGGGAAGGTCTTCCAATCGCGATACGCCCTGGCAAAGATGTCGAATGTGTTCCGTTCTTTCGGTGTCACTTGCCAGAGGTAGGTCTCTGAAGCGTGAAAGATATTCGCCGCCAAAGAGCCCCAGTGCATCCATTCCTCCGCCTATGTGGTTTATATCCTCTTCAGTCCATTCAAAATAGGCTCTGCGTCTCGCCGAACCAAGTGGAAGTTCAGCATAATGCGGCGGTATTTCCGTCTCCTCAATATTGCTTCGGCAACTTAAGTAGCGATCGATTTGGGGACTAGAATCCAACGCTGGATCAAAACGAACGAATTCTTGGAGTGTTTCACCTTGGCGTTGCGGTGAATCAGCGTTGAATGCCCTTTCCCAGTAGGGAACCGATTCCACGGTATTATTAATGATATCATCGCAATAGTGCAGTCCGAACAGGATGTAAACCAGGGTCGCCCGTAATTCCCTAACCGTGATATGTGTCTCTCCTCGAAGATGAACCGCTTGCAGCGTCTCATAAAGCTGAGCGCGCGCCCTTGTACGGATTTTTTGATCCGCCATTTCCGGAAATATGTGATTGCCAAATATAAGTGCCGTTTGATTTACGTCGCATCTCTCCTTCGCCGGGCAATTCAAGCATGGGTTCCATATTTCGGCAGCTTGATCTCCCCCGTAGAGGCTGTCTATCAAACGATTGAGAAAATCGGTGGTAATCCGTTGGTTATCCCTATCCAACCCCCCGACCAATGAACGCTGATTTAAGGTTATAAAACGCAGATGAGATTCATCCGGAATTTCCTCTTGTTGCAGATGGGCGGATATTTCCTCAAGGAGAGGCTTCGAACCGTCAAATTCCGACTCCGCCTGGTTTAGCCATTCAAGTAACCGCCCGTCGTTTATCGCAAGAAGATGGATAATATCCTTCTTTGGCAATCCATCAAGGAAGGGTTTCATGAATTCATTCATTATCTCGTCCGCCGAACGTCCTTGCCATGCCGCCGATCCATCGAAGTTAATCCGAAGGATGGCGCCATTATTCATATGCGCCTCCGTTAATCGGCTTGCGGACAGTCGCTTTTCAAGCCCCAATCGTGAACTCAAATGTTGAAGCAGCGCTGTCTTTCCGTCTCCCGCATTCCCGCAGAGGATCAGTAGACGGATTTTCTTGTCGAGAATATCCTGATACAGGGTTTCTTCCAATTCGGTTGGCACATAGGTGTTTTCCGCGAATTCAGTGTCCAGTCCGCGAGTTTCGCTATTGCCCCATTTCGATCCGGGATAAGATTTCAAAAGAGAGAGCAACCATGGAATCCGGTTCGGCAGAATTGGGGGCAATGCGTTTGCCTCAGCCAAAGAATGATTCAGTGATTCTTCCATCAGGCTGCGGAAAGTCCTTGAGTCTACATGCATTTCGTTGGATTGAGAAACTGATGAGAGGAAATGCAGGACTTCGCCTGCTGAAACGAAACGATTGGATGATACCGGTTGGATTGCTTTCTCGAGGAAAATAGCGAGGGTTGGATAATCATGTCGCAATTCTTCACGCCAATTCCATTGATCCCTGTCATATTTCGATATCGGATCCTTCCCAAATAAAAGGAACAGGAAACAATTCGCTAAGGCGTGAATATCATCTGACGGTGTGATCCACTTGCCGGCTAAATGGGCAGGGGGATAGTATGGATTTCGCTGGATTGTGGCGTATTGTTCATATGTGCGTCGCACTTCGTCGTAATTGATAATGATGGGTTCTCCATTGGAGAGCACGATATTACGCGGAGCAATGTTTCCGTGAACCCATTCGTTTTTATGGAAATGATCCAATGCAGTGCATATAACTTCCAGCCAATGCAACGCCAACTCTTCACAGGATGATTCTTGCCGCGAGTCAGCCAAAAGGGGAAGCATTCCCGCGAATTCGCTTAAAGGAGCGCCGTCAATCCATTTCCTTGAGGATAATCCTGATGTGTCGCCCCATTCCTCGGAGACAGCTTCAAGCGGAGCAAGATACGGTGATCCGTTTTGATAAGATTTGATAGTCCGATGGGACAATAGCAGGCGCTTTCCACACTCTTCGTCAATCGAGGCAGATATGACGCCGGCTCCCAATTCCGCAGCTTTGAAATTCGAGATATGTTCATCCTGATTGAGGCGGAAGAGCAGTCGATAGTTTTTATCGCCTATGGGAACAATTTGGTCCTCCGACCAATAACGGATAGAAGAGTTATCATGAGGCATATCCTCTTTTTCCATTAAGTCTTTTAACCTATTCCTAAGAGATTCCAATCCGTCTGGCAAAGATAGATGATTGCCTAAATGATCACGGATTGATGCTTTTGCCTTAATAAAGATCGTGTTGTTTGGGTTCTCAAACAACGATAAAAGACACGCACCTAAGGATGAATCCCAGGAGGAAGCGTTTTCCGAAACGGACAGGATGGAGTTTCCTGAGGGGAGATCACTTGCAAAGCTTTGATTTTCCTTGGAGGTGGTCGCTGGAAGAAACAGATCAGAAAAAATGGGCGTATCGTTGAATTTAACTCGAATGTTTTGCTGCGTCGGTTCCAATAAGAAATTAAAATCCTCTTGGTATTTAAGCTCCTCAATACCAGTAAGCAACTCGCATGCAAATCTCAACCGGCACTGGGTGTTCCAATTGGTATCCTTTGTACGTAATTCAAGGGTTGGCGCATATGGGTCCTTCAATGTGAAAAAGAGTACCTCTCCTGAATATCCCGGTGCGTCTTGCAGGGGATCCAGAATTCTTGGAGCCCATGGGCGCTTTTGAATTTTAAGGTAGGTGTTATACATCTTTTGTGCGATGGATTCCGGTTTTTTCTCGTTCGTTGCGGAGAAGTCAAATAGATGAATGATCGTATGATCGCGCCTTGAACAATGCACACCTTGGTAAATACGATGGAAGCCAGATTCGGATGAAAGCGGAACCAAATCCACATATCCTACGATACGCTCCAACCCATTTGATTTTATTATCGCGGGTTGAAGAGCTTTTAGCATGGAGGATATTTGTTTGATCGCTTCCAAGTCCATATGCAAATTATATTCGTTCGGCGCATACCATGAACTTAAAAGATGGAATTTGACATTAGGTCCCGGAGATTCAGGATATTGAGGTGGTTTGGATTGCTCTTTGGTGAGTATTATCGACAAGTTTACCGAAGGAGGAATCTGTATGTTCTTTCGCAATAATCGCATCATCAAAAGAGAGTTATGCTGTAGTTGCCTAACTTCATTGGCAACGATGTCATGATTCGATTCGATCCAATCAGCGGACCAGTGTTTGAATTCCAACAACTGAACCCCTGGGGGACCTATCAATACGGCGTCAACCTCATCGGCTTGTAGCTTGGCATTGATCTGAAGCTTCAGTTTGGTGAATAGCGTCCATTCATACGATCCATGCTCCGATTCAATCCGGTCGATTAGATGCTTGACGCACCTTTTTTCGCTCTCATTCACAAGAGAGCCCATATGGAAAACCGTAACCTTCATCGTTGATCCTCGCAGCCTATCGTTTTCAAATGCGCCTATTTCCAGCGCCCTTAAAGCCCGCATCTAATATAAAGAGAACTGAATGTCTGTTGCCTGATTCCATGGGGATTTCCTTATTATTTTTCCATATTAATGATATCCTTTCAAGGATATTATATTTCCGTCAAGTCAAAATAGGAAATCATGGCTTAAAGGAAGGTGTATGGATTTGAAACCTCTCTTATGGGTTGGAGATGAATGCGTGAGATACGCTTATGGAAATACTATCCAATATTTTTAGTGATTGGAATGAGGAAGCCGCTTCGGTTTCATTCAACAATCGTTTTATTCCTATGCGGGCGCTTGAGGAATCCCACGCAATTTGTTTCATTTTAATGGTATATTATGCAAAAAATATTTCGTTGGCGCGGGAGTATTCGAATGCGGATGAGACAACGCTCCAAGCAGGAGGGGTTGAAGGATAGCGCACACTTGACCGAGGCATTGCAGGTGGCGTGGTACCATTGCATCCTTGAAATGCCCCTGAAGAATATCGCGGAATTGATGGGGAAAAGTCCCGCCACCATCACGCGAAGGCTGGACGAGGTGAGACAGGCTGGATGGCTTAGAGATCGCCCGGAGTTCAATCCGCCTGCGGAGATTTGGAAAGACCTGCGCGGGAAGATGACCTGCACTCACATCGAAAAGGTCCTCACCGATTACTTCGGGCCGGATCTGTTGCTGCGCGTGACGGTTCTCCCCTCCAACATGCGCTCAGGCGCATCGAAGGAGGTTAGTTCCGAGAACGTCGAGCGTGTGGGACTGTTCGCCGCCCATCGTATTTGCCAGGAGTTGAGCGACGGAGAACATGTGGTGGGTTTGAACTGGGGATGGTCGGTGCGCCAATGCATCGTGAATCTGAAACCAGCGCGGCCCAATTCCGATATCTGGTTCGTTCCGCTCGTAGGCAGCCTCAGCTTGGATGAGAACGATCCCCATTACGAGGAGGCGCTGGAGTGCTCCAGCAACCGCCTTGCGCAGATCGCCGCGATGGCTTTCTCCTCTCCTCATATTTTGAGACTGAACACGCCCGCTTACATCCCTCGCCGCTTTCACAAGGATGAGAAGGGGTTGCGCTCCATACGGGATTTCATAGAGAGCGATGTCTCCTACCGTCGTATTTTCGGTATGCCGGACAAGCCGGGGCTTATCACAAAAATGGACACCCTCATCACGGGACTCACCTGGCTGGATGTTCAGACGCTTCCAATTTATCGCCCCGGGCTGATCACGGAAGCCGACCTGCCGAATCTTGAACGCGCCGGGGTAGTGGGCGATTTGGCGTTGCATCTCCTTCTGGAGAACCCGAATTTGGGCGTGAATGGCGAGGAGTGCCCGGAGGTTTCTCTGGTGCGCGAGCTTAACGATCTTATCATCGGCGCATCCCCTGCGGATTTCATTAATTTGGCGGAACGAACACGCAAACGTGAAAACAAGGGGCTGGGGGTTATCGTTCTGGCGGTTGGACCTCGCAAGGCGCGCATTCTCATATCCGCTATCCGACTTGGGGCGGTGAATGAGCTGATAACCGACCTTGAGACCGCTCTCGCCATTGGCAGATATCTTGGAATTGAGAAGGAGATGAGATTAAGCCAATAGGGGTGACTATGAGTTCGCTTACACGAACACCTAACGGTATTTTTCGCATCGTCGAGGCGTTCGCAAATAGAATTCTGGTAATTGCATATGGCGTTATTCGGATATTTCACTGAGTGCGTGATAAGCGATATGGACAGCGATTCCGATATTTCAATTACATGGAAGAGAGTGAATATCCTATTGCGTCATATTGAGAAAGGAAATCCAAATGAATCAAAACACGACGTTTGAACTTGATAACGCGAAATCGTTGGAGTTGCTCTCATCAGGGGTGAACCAGGCGCATATCGCGGAACTCAATAGTCGTTTGACCGAGATCCATTCCCAGTTCGCCAAAGAGAGGGATATGGATTATCCGGTGCTTCAGAAGCGACTCAGAGCGTGGACGCGCTCCCATTTGCAGGCCAAGGATATCGAATCCGTCATCGGATTGGCGCAAAAAATACGGGAAAAATTCAAAGTATTCATAGTGGTTGGGATAGGCGGCTCCGATCTGGGGGGGAGAACCCTTCATGACACTTTGGACCATCCCTATCTCAATCAACTCTCCGAGGAGAGACGTAAAGGAGCTCCTGAAATATATTTCACCGGAGACACCTTTGATCCAAAACGGTTGCTCGCATTGCTGGATATTCTGGAGATGACAGGCAAACTGGATAAGACCTGCGTTAACATCATCAGTAAGTCCGGAAAGACGGGAGAGACTATCTCCGCCGCGCTTGTGATAAAGGAGAGGCTGAATAGGGTGGGTGTGAAAGAGTGGAACCGTCAAGTCGTCGCCACTACCGGTCAAAACGAGCAGAGTGTCCTTTTCCAGATGAACAAGCAGACCCCGTTCTTCGGTATGTTGCCGGTACCGGACGGCGTTGGTGGACGTTTCAGCTTCGCATCCCCCGTCGGTCTTTTACCCATGGCGGTTACCTCAGTGGACCTGACCCCGCAGGAGAGGGTGGAGGTCGCGTTGAGCGGATACGCCGAGGCTCATAGGAGGTTTATTGCTCCAGTGAATTCCGAAGAGAACACCGCCTTCGCTTTGGCGAAGTGGTGGCAGCTTGGCGAACAATTTTGTGCGAAAACCGATTTGGTGTTCTGCAACTATGCTGATGACTCGATGCTTGGAGATTGGTTCGTTCAACTCTATGAGGAGAGCGTGCAGGAAAGAGGAGGAGGTCTGAACGTCATCGGCACACGCGGACCCACTGGGAACCATTCCATTCTTAACGGGATTCTGCGCGGACCGCATGATAAACTGGCTCTTTTGCTTCGCTGGCACGATCTCGGAGAGGACGCGGCCATTCCGACCGGGTCGGGAGTTGGGGGTGACCTGAAGTATTTCGAGGGTCTTCCTCTCTCCGCCATCCAGGACGCCTCCTGCCTTGCGACGTGCGAGGATTATTTGAAGAACGGTGTTCCCACGGCATTGTTAAACGTGCCGAAGCGCGATGAGCGCAACCTCTTCCTTCTTATGCGGACGTTGATGGACGCCGTGGCGGTGAAGGGTCGCTTGCAGAACCTTGCCGTCAATAACGCAGGGGAAACGGATCCCTGCAACGAGTTGACATACCTCCAGGATGGCGTGGAGGGATACAAGAACGGAACACGGCAGAAAGCTGCGGAGATGCAGCAAAAAGCGTAATGGGATCTCGTGGCGGTTAATCATTTATATGAGGATGATGGCGAAATCAATCGTCATCATCCTTTTCTATCTCTTCGACCGGTTTCAGTTTCGCTCCGGGAGAGGGAATTTTCACTTTTAATATCTTCTGTAAAGCGTTATCCACCACGAGGGCGTATCCGTTTTTTGTGATTGCAATCGCCCTCGGACCGGATAGATGATCGCGCTTTGTTCCATACCACACCCATACATCCACCCTATGCTTGTCGAACATATGGATCGCTGCGTACCGATGACTTGAGGCGAAGACACGGCCGTATTGATCCACAGTTACATATACCGGTTCGTCAACTCCATCCAGCTTATCGGTTAGACGGTACCCGCCGTTTCGGCCGGGCGTGAACACGTCGATCTTATTCGTGTAAAAATCAACTACGTAAAGTCTGCCTTTCGCATCAAACGCCACACTCATGGGATTGTGAAGTTCCTTGGCTCCAATGATACGAACGAGTTTGCCGTATACGTTGAACTCCTGGACCCTTCCGTTGTTCGTATCCGCCACGAAAATATCCCCTTTGGAGTTCGCCGCAATTCCCATGGGCGAGCTAAACTCCCCGGGCGATTTCCCTTGAGGTCCGCAATGCATCGTCAACACCTTGCATGTGGGGGAGAGAATGGCGAAACCTGACCGAGGATTTGCGCCATTCCCGCATAGCGCCACTAACAGATCGCCTTTGGAATACGGGCAGATTCCGTAGGAGCCCCGCAGGATCCCTTTACTTGAGCCTAACAAGCCGATCCACGCGCCATAGCGATCTTGCACCAGAATACGGTTCCATCCCGCATCCCTGATATATCTCCAGCCGTTTTGCCCGATAGCCATTCCCCACGGATCTTTCATTTGAATCATGCGAAGCGTATTGGAAAATGCGCTCTCCTCCCCATTGGAGCCAACTGCGGTGACAACGAAACGATCCATCGGCTCCTTTCCGAAAACTCCTTGCCAGCTTGTGGATCCATGGATGAAGGCACAGGATTGATATCGGCATTCCGATGTGGTCGTGCGATACAGATGATAACCGGTCGCTCCTCGTACCGGCTTCCAATACAGATGGATTTTGTTCCTTTCGTTAGAGCTGGATAGCCCCGAAGGGGCGGGCAAGGCGTGTTCGGGAGGGATGTGCGTATGGAAGGTGAAGGTCGTGGTATTCCTCTGTCCCTCCCAATAGGCGCAATTCAACTGTGGCGTGTCCAACCAATGATATTCCGCTTGTCCCCGTGCTGTGATTGAAATGAGCATCACACTGTTCGTACCTGCGGAAATCATCCCGAAGGGATTTCCTTTGCTTGCATGGTATTTCCTGCGAATGGCGACGGGAACGGAGCGATTGGGCAGCGTGAATACCCCGGAACCGTTCGTCCTCCCGCTGAATGACGGCTCTGGAGAGTACGCCACGTGGCGATCAAGCCAAAACGTGAGACGAGCGCCTTTAACAGGTTTACCCAAAGTGTCTAAGACTCCGATCCGGCAAATGCGCGGGATGCAATAGAGATAAGCATCGGGTGTGTGTGCATTCTTCGCAAACAGGGTGTATAACGCTCCGATCTCTTCCTTGGTGAAAGAGGGAGCGGAGGCATTGATGAGTTGGCTATTCCCAAGTGTATCTCGGTGTGAGATCAGCAATGGAATGCCATGGCGATCAGATGCAAAGTTATCATAGGAGTGACGATCAAATTCTTTGCCGGGGATAACCCCTTCGGCGCTCATCCATTGCCGGAATATGTTCTCATCAGGTGAATGGACGCTTGCGGTCACATTATTGGTGTCACCGAATATCCAAACTGCGTCGAATTCATGAAGGATCGCACCGTGGGAGTTACGGTAAAGCTCCTTGTATGTTTTCCTTGGATCGGGGGAGACAATGATCTTGTCGCATCGGATAGTTGGAGCCAAAGAGTGCGCAAATTGCTTGGGCTTGGGGCTTGTTTGAATCAGCTTGTTCATTCTTTGCAACCGCTCCTGAGCCCAATCCTCGAACGAACCATAGCCGGGAAAGTTCGAATGGGAGTGGAATGCATCGTAGGTCTTCTTGTCGATGATCCAGAGCATGCTCCATGCATCCGTGGCGATTCGAAGTGAGTTATTGACGTAAGAAATTTTCTGCATGCTGTGTGACGGATCTGCGACGAATTGCACGTAATGTCTCCCCGGCTCCCAACGCCATTGCCTGCAAATGGAGATGGATTGCGAAGGATGCAACGTATCCCGGTATCTCCCCTTGCACACCCTCTTTCCGTCAATCAGCCATTCGTAGCTCCAATCTTGCGTGTCGGCGTCGCCGCAATTCCTCACCGTTGCGGTCAAGAGCACGGTTCCCCCTTTATGGAAGTCGGATTTACACGAATTCGTCGAGTGAATAGGCGCCATGCTGATGATTCTTACGTCCAGGTCCGGCGTCCCAAGAGCGGGTGCGGCATTCGCCTGAGAGAGAGAACAATAGAGAAGCATTATCAAGAGAAAAAGGCTCCGATACGAAAGCGAGACGATTTTGTTAATCAATTACGCACTCCATGCAGGAATATTCTGAGTGAGAGAGAATTATCCCATTATATGTGAATTCAGACTCAAAATACAATTTTTTTTTTCCGCTTTTGCCATGCTTTCAACGAGTAATGAAATTGGATGCGCAAACAACCCCATTGCTGTATTGCATAACTTCGGAGCAAACGGTATATATCTTTTGATGAAAGGACACGACGATGAGCGAACAGATTGAAGATTTGATTAATGAAATCCTGAGCGCCCCTGAATCTTTTGACAAATACATTCAGGAATTGAAAATGCGTCGGACTAGAATTCGTGAATGGAAGGAGCGCGATGGCGATCTCATTCGCATGTGTGAGGAGCTTGGGAATGAGCTTCAACTCTCGATGGATGATGGCGACGATGAGATCGCTAACGAGTTGCGATTGGTGATTGAGGCGTGCGAAGCGAAGATTGATCAGCATCGGCAAAACAAGCCTGTCAGTATTTCCCTCTTTTCCCCGAAGCTTTCCCTTGCAAACGATGGTTCGACGGGAACGCTGGTTCATTCATTGGAATGCGATGAAGTGACCGTTAAGGAATTTACGTGCATGGGAGTGCAGGATAACTCCTTGGAAGCGAGAGACGAGACGAATAAGGAGTCGGAACCGACCGAGGAGATTGATAAGGTTGCCGAGAAATTGATAGGGTCCCTTGAACCGGAATTGTCGGAGGAGGAATCCTCCAGGCTGATTGAGAAATCCTGGGAGATTTACAAAATGTGGGAGGGTGTGAAGGGGCGTTTGGTTTTGAATGAAAACATGGATGTGGATCGCAACGCATTTTTGGAGACAAAGGCGATCAAATGCATGCTGAACGGATTGCAGGAAAGCCCCCTCAATTCCGAGGCGGAGACGATTCTCGCGCAGGTCAGTGATGAAATGAGCAGCATATTGCCGAGGGTGCAAGTAAGTGAGGAGGAATTCCCGTTTACACCCAATCCGCTGGATGCGGAAGCGTGGGATGCATTTGCTGATCGATATCAAAAGTTGAGAGCAGCCTGGGACGCCATGGATTGGTATGAGAAACATTATACAAAGCTTGAAGGTAATCTCAAATCTGACATATTGAATTGCATTACGGCTAGTCAGAAATTAATGTTTCGAAAGCTCGAACAATACAAGCTTATCGATAAGAATCAGGAGAATCTGTTCCATCATATTCAGAAATACAACGATACTGCAGGCTACATCTCAGCTTTGGAGGATAACATTACGGATAAGAACCTTCTTGGCAAAGAGGATAATCTCGACAGTATTATGGAAAAAGGACGGAAACAGTATGATGACATATTAGCGAGTGAAAAGAAAGAGAAGAAACAGAACGATGCGATTGACGCGATTGTGAACTGGGCGGAGAAACGCGAGGGAAGAATTGTGACGGATTCTTCGGAGGAGAGGGATCGCGAGGAACTATTCGCACTGTTGGACGCTTGCATGGTTGCGAGTGTGCCACCGTCGAATTCCAAGGTTCGCGAAGCCATTTTGGATGTCGCCCCGGTTTTGTTGAATGATGCGCCAAAGTATGAGAAATATTTTGAATCCGTAAACAAAGAGCGGGTCCGCAGGGGATTGAATGAGACGGTGGAAAAGGCACCGGAAGACCAGATGCGGGATACCACCGACGAGGAGTTGGAACAGATGAAAATGCGGGTTCTTCCTCACATCTCAGAGAAGACGCTTTTGATGATTGGCGGCAAAGCTCGAGATCACGTCGTGAAAGAGATCGAATCGCTTCTGGGTTGCAAATGCATATGGAAGGATTGCGAGAAGGGTGACAAGTCGAGCAAATATCAAGCCGCCATCAGCCATGCTGACATTCTGTTGATTTTAAAGAACCGCGTCTCTCACGAGATATGCGAGAAAGGCAGGGAGTGGATTGAAGCGAAGAAAGGACATTGTGTCAAGCTCCCTGCGGGGTGGGGAGTGAAACAGATTATATATCGGCTTGACGAGCATTTCACGCCTCGATCCGCCTAACGAGGGTGAATGAAAGGGGCGGAGGCACGATGAAGTGTCTCCGCCCCTTTGCCATGGGCAGCCATAATGCGACATAATATTCCAAAATCGGAGAATTGTATTGAGTGATTCCAGTCAAAAACCAATCCTCAGAGATGCAACCTACGCGGATTTGCCCGAGATAAATGACATTTACAACCACGCCGTTCTGAACACCGCTGCCACCTATGATGAAGTTCCCCAAACTCTCCAGGAGCGATTACACTGGTACGAGTATCATTTGGCTAATGGCTATCCGGTTGTAGTTGTGACTGATTCCAGAAACAGAGTACTGGGGTGGGGATCGCTTAGCGCATTTCATCCGATGCCAGGGTATCGGAACACAGTGGAGAATTCGATTTATATCTCGGAGCGCGCCCAAGGTAAAGGGTTCGGGAAGATGATATTGCACAAACTGATTGAATGCGCCAAGGAAAAGGGATATCATGCCATGATAGCGCTGATCGATTCGGAGAACACCATTAGCGTGCATATGCATGACAATGCCGGGTTCTCGGAGGTGGGCAGGCTTAAAGAGGTGGGGTGGAAGCAAGGCGCTTGGCGCGACGTGGTGTATATGGAGTTACTGTTGCAGCGTCATGACTAGGCGTTTCAATCATCGGAGTTTGTTTGAAAAGGACATACTCACATGAAAATCGTTCTCGCGATGCTAGCCGATGCGGCGAATATCTCGCAAGAAGGCAAGCTCAATCTATTAGGCGCATTTCGATCCGTTTTCACGCCTCAAGTGCCCTGCGTGGTTCCGAAATTCACACTCGTATTGGTTTTTCGATTGGATTTCGAGGAGAAGGAAAAGACGCATGAGTGCTGGATCAGAATCGCCGACGCCGATCAACAGGAGATATTCAAATCGGGGCCATACGCTTTTCGAGTGCCCGCATCCGATGCAAGCACGAACCCTGAATGCCAAGTGCTGATCAATTTTCAAATGCTGCAAATATATCAGTTCGGTTCTCATGTCGTGGAGTTGTATGTCGACAGGGAACCCAAGGAAGGGAAACCCGATCACGAACTTGAATTGATCCTAAGTCCTTATCCTCCACCCCTGGGGGCGTGACCATCCATTGGTGCCAAAGCTTTGCAGGATGCGTGTTTTTATTTCAACATTACCGGTAAAATGGCTAATGGATATGAGATATGATCGTCTCTTGCGGTTTACAAGGAATGATTTCAGGCTACGCTATTCCACTCCGGCAGGATAACGATTATTCAGGGTTTCATTTCAATCAATTCTCATTGATAAAGCAAAGATGTTTGGGAAGGAATGAATATGTCAAATTATGAAGCTGTTATTGGAATGGAGGTGCATGCGGAGTTGCTGACCGACAGCAAAATGTTTTGCTCCTGCAGGAATGAATTCGGGGGCGAGCCCAACACCCGATGTTGTCCAGTTTGCCTGGGGATGCCAGGGTCGCTGCCTGTTATGAATCGCAAGGCGGTGGAGCATGTTATCCGCACGGCGATCGCATTGAATTGCGTGATCAATCCCAACGCTAAATTTGATCGGAAAAACTATTTCTATCCCGATCTTCCGAAGGGCTATCAGATATCCGAATACGACAATCCGATTGGCGAATCCGGCTGGATTGAAATCGACATCAATGGTGTAACTTCAAAGGTGCGCATCCGGCGCGTGCATCTAGAAGAGGATACCGGCAAGCTGAGCCATGTGATTGGAGATGAAAGCGAGGTGGATTACAACCGCTCGGGAGTGCCATTGATGGAGATCGTTACTGAATTTCCGCCGGACATGCATTCCGCGGAAGAGGCTTACGCTTATGTCACCGCTCTCCGTTCCATTTTGACCTATATCGGCGTTTCGGATGGGAAGATGGAGGAGGGAAGTATGCGTTGCGAGCCGAACCTTTCCGTGCGTCCGGTCGGTTACGAAGGGTTCGGGGTGAAGACGGAAATCAAGAATTTGAACTCCTTTCGCGCGGTGTTAAAAGGCGCGCAGTACGAGATTGATCGGCAAATACGCATATTGCAATCGGGCGGAACGATCATTCAGGAGACACGCGGGTGGAACGATGCCCGTCAGGAGACTTTTTCCCAGCGTAGCAAGGAGGGGGAGCAGGAATACCGCTATTTCCCTGAGCCTGATTTGGTGCCGTTGGATATCACTCAGGAATGGATTGATGAAATTCGAAAGACCATGCCCGAACTGCCGCGCGCGATGAGGGAAAGGTTCGTCAGCCAATATGGCATTCCCGAGTATGATGCGGGTGTTTTGACGCAAGCCCGAAGTGTCGCGCTGTTTTTTGAACAGACCGCCACGCTCTGCGGGGATCCCAAGGCGGCGTCCAATTGGATCATGGGAGATTTCGCCCGATTGCTGAACATGGAGGGAATCGAAATCCATCAAAGCAAGGTGACTCCCACTCACTTGGCTGAGATGATCAAGCTCATTTCGCAAGACGTCATAAGCGGAAAAATGGCGAAGGAGTTGTTCGAAGAGATGTATGAAACCGGCGCCGATCCAAGGGAGTTGGCGAAACTTATGGGGCCGCAGATCAGCGATGAATCCTCGCTTGGCGCCATATTGGATGAGGTGATTTCCTCTCAGAGGGATGTATGGGACGCTCTAATCGCGGGGGATGAGAAGAAGTTCGGATATATGGTCGGGCAAATCATGAAGGTTTCAAAGGGTAAGGCGAATCCGCAACAGGTGAATCGCTTACTCAGGGAGAGAGTGCAATCATCCTAAAAAGTTCATTGGCTTTCCGAGATTGCATGCGATAATCCGCGCAAGGAGGGAATGATGGCGATAATCGATCTCAAAAACGATAGCGTTCATCTATTCGTCGATTCGCAGACGGATGAGTGGATATTCACGGACCTGCGATCAAAAACGGAATGGAGAAAATCCGAGCGATCTCCTTGGATATGGGAGATCAGGGGGGATGGCGACGAAGCGCATGAAATTCCACTCTTCCCGGAGGGGGTTCGCGCGGAGGAAGGGGCCATTCGTCAGGTCTTCAAAATCCCCTCGCAAACCGAAGGCAGGATGGAGGTCGTTTTCCGTCTCCATGACGAATCCCTTTTGATCTATTTGAACGCCTTGGGAAATATCGCTCTTCCTGAAATTGAACTGGCGCCGGATATGTTCCAGTCATCCTCGCTGGAGGGCGGTTTCCTTGTAGCGCCTTGCCGTATGGGGTTATACATTCCTGCGCAGGGCGATTCCTCCTTCCAACGCTGCTTCGGCACCTATGATTACGAGGGATGCCATATGGCGATGATCGGACTATTGAAACGCAACGGCGGGTTGATGGCGACATGGTCCGATCCCTATATCGCCGTAAGCGTATCCCGCAGGGTTGAGCAGAACGCATCCTGGATCAAAGCGGGTTTTATCCTCAACCATTCCGCTCGCTCTCTTAGGATTGCATCGCTTCCCGACGGTGAAATATCCTCTCTCGCCATGGCGTACAGACGAGTGGCGCGGGAAAAGGGTTACGCGGTCACTTTCGAGGAGAAGAGCAAACGAACCCCTCAGGTTGAAAGGCTGTATGGAGCGTGCAATTTCAAGTTATGGACCGCTTTGGATCGCAGAGTGGATGAAAACCTTCGGGAAAAGTCCGTGACGGTTCGTTGGACGTTTGACGAAGCCGCTCAAATCGCCGAGCATCTTCGGAATGATCTCAAACTGGAGGATGTTTTGTTCCATCTCGGAGGTTGGACGCGCTATGGTTATGATTGCCGTCATCCCGATATTATGCCGCCTAATCCGGAATGCGGCGGAGAAAAAGGGTTGAAGGAGTGCGCGAAACGCGTGCAACAGCTAGGCTATCTCTTTTGCCTGCACGATAACTACCAGGATATGTATCAGGACGCCCCCTCATGGAATGAGAACGCCATCCAAAAAAAACGAGATAGCGGCATGACATTGGGTGGGGTATGGCTTGGGGGGCGCGCCTATATCACCTGCTCCAAAGAGGCGTTGAAGTTGGCGAGTCGTCCTCAAAACCTCCAATCCGTTCGAGACGCCATACATCCGGACCTCTATTTTATCGATACCACCTATGCGGCGGGATTGCAGGAGTGTTTCGATCCGATGCATGCACTCACCAAACAGGACGATCTTCGTTGGAAACAGGAGCTATCCTTCTATTCGAGGGAGATGTTCGGAATGTTTGGTTCCGAGTGCGGCAGGGAATGGGCGATCCCATGCGCCGACTTTTTCGAAGGGCTGGTTTCGGTTGGGGGAAAGTATTACCATCAACTTATCCCCGATGAGTTAGGCGCTTCGGTAATTCCGTTTTTCGACATGGTGTATCGTGACTGTATCGCCTTGCATGGTAAATACGGATACAATCCTTCGGAAATGGCGGAGATGGTGCTACATCACTTCTCCTGCGCTCGTCCAATGTACTATCATCGCGTTAGCGACCATCTCTATTGGGAGAGTGATTCCAAGGTGGAAAATCCATGGAATGACAATCAGCCGGATTTCGCGATATTCACCAGGGCGCACAACGGCTGGGCGGAGGGCATGTGCGAGATGGATCGGTTCATGAAGAACACCCATGAGATCCTCGGACCGATGCATAAGCTGACGGCGAAAACCAATATCACCTCTTTTGAGTTTCTCGATCCTTCCCGGAAGGTGCGCTCCACTCACTTCGCGGATTTAATGCATGTCACTGTTAACGACGGTATCGCCCCCTTCTCTTTGAAGTCGTTGTGGGGCGGGGACGTGGTCTTACCACACTACGGGTTTCTTGCGGAAGGGCCCTCATTCATCGCCTTTCTTGCCAATCAATGGGCGGGACGAGAATACGATTCCCCCGTTCTTTTCACGTTCCGATCTTTGGATGGTCTACCAATTTCGCGGTCAATGAGGGTGCGAATATATCACGGTTTCGGAGATGACAGGTTGAACTGGGGAGGACAAACCATCTCATGTCGAACGGAAACCATCCTTCCGGTTGCCACGGAATGACTTCTTGTATGAGGATTACCATCCATTTTGGGTGAAAAATTATTTAGCGAAACAAAATAATCTCCTGTCGATCCCATTATGGCACGATTCATGCACTCTTTGTATTATTCAGAGGCGTAAATTATGGACGATTGCAGTCGATCTCCTGTAAAGCTTCTCTTCATCAACACTCGCGCGAGCGTAGGTGCGGATGTCGCGGTGCATTTGCAACTCATAGAGAATTTTACTGCGGAACAATGCCAAGTCTTCATAACCTCCAACACACAAGCGAGCGATTACTCCAAGACCATGATGCGCTTGAGAAGGGTGCGTGATTGCACCGCAATCCCGATGAATCTTGGCTATGTGATATCCGGCAAGGGGAGATTATCGAAGCTGTTTAATTCTTTGAGAAACGTCGTTGTTCTTTTCATGGCGGTCATTCGATTGAGCTTGTTTGTTAAACGTAACGGGATAGAGGTATTGCACGCCACGGATCGTCCCCGGGACGCTCTGGTTCTAATGTGGTTGCGAAGGTTATCTGGTGCGAAGGCTGTTGTTCATGTTCATATAAAATGGTATCCGCGCATCGGCGCGATAACTCAAAGAGCGTTGGAAAGCGCAGACTGTGTTCTGGCGATATCCCAGTTTGTTCGGCGTTCGTTGGAGGAGGGGGGCGTTTCGCCGCAAAAAATAGCCGTTGCATATAATTCGACCGATACTACCATGTTCGATCCCGAACGTTTTCACAGGGGTACATTCCGAGAATCCCTGGGAATCGATCCCACCATCCCTTTGATCGGGATAGTGGCGCGGATTATGTTCTGGAAAGGGCATGTGGAACTGATCGAAGCGTTGGCGGAGTTGCGAAAGCGCATTCCCAACGTGCAACTTGCGATAGTGGGATCGGATGATTCGCTGGCATCATCCGGGGGCGAGAGCTATCGTAACCGGATTAGGAAGCGAGCGGAGGAACTGAGGGTGGAGGATGCCATTCATTGGGTGGGATGGCGGGATGATACGCCCCAGGTGTTTCTGGATTTGGATGTCGTATGCGTACCCAGTTGGGAGGAGCCGTTCGGACTGGTTGTCACCGAAGCGATGGCGATGGAGCGACCCGTGGTAGGATTTCAATCGGGGGCGTTACCGGAGATCATTGAAGATGGAGTGGATGGTTGCCTCGTGCCGTTTAAAGAGATCGCTGAAATGGCTGATCGAATCATTTTTTTGCTGGAAAACAAGGCGGAAGCTAGGGAAATGGGAAGAAAAGCCCGAAAGAAAGTTCAAAGCATTTTTAATCCGACCATACAAGCCGAAGAGATTACTCGTATATATCGGAATATGTTAGCCGAAAAACCCTTGATGGAAGTGGAGTCTCGGAGCGTATGATGCACAAGGTGATATTAATAAACCCGCCAGCGTTAAGAGGGTACACTAATGAGCGCACCTATTCCGGAGGGATTGGCGTCAGTAGAAAACTCAAGCCCTTTGAGCGTGATTGCGTGATGATCACCCCGATTGATATCCTCTACACCGCTTCCGTTGCGGAGCGGGCGGGGGCTGATGTCGGGATCATCGATCTGCTGGTTGAGAAGCTCTCCGGAGAAACTGCTGAGAGGCACTGCCTGCAACGAATAGGGAATATTACCGAGGACACGTGGATCGGGATTCGTCTCTCAATGCCGTCTCTTCCGCAGGATTTGGCATTTGCCAATCGAATTAAGGAACTGGCCCCATCCGCGAAGGTGTTTGTTTTCGGAACCGTCATCATGGCGACGCTTGATCATTGGATTCAGGAAAGTCATGCGGATTTCCTTCTCTTTGGCGAACCCGAGGCGTTTTTCGACAAGGTGTTGTTAGCTGATGACTTTCGCCGCATCCCTGGCGTGATTTACCCGAAAACCTACATTCCTTTAACGCAGGAATCTTTGTATGACGGAGAGAAAAACACATCTCGGTACGGTTCCTGGATAAAAGTCGGCAATCTGAGCGATTTGCCCATGCCCGCTTGGCACCTTTTGGATTTGAAACGATTTGTCAGCGATGGAGATGTAACCCGATTGGGAGTGTTTGTTCAAGCTAGCCGAGGTTGCCCTATCGGATGCAACATGTGCCCCTATATGCTGCTCGAAGGCAAGCCGTGGAGAAGCAACGATATCGAATCGGTTGTTAATGAAATTGAGTATTTGAATCAAAAATGGGGAATATACCATATAAGATTCCGCGATCCGAATTTCGGGTTCAATCGGGTTTATGCCAGGGAGCTTTGCGAGGCGATCATCAAACGGGGAGTGAAACTGGAGGCGACGGTTGAAACTAGCGTCGAGGTTTTTGACGAGGAGACTCTCATCCTGATGCGCAAGGCGGGGATCACAACCATCACCACCGGTATCGAAACGAACGATGAAGCGTGTATGAGCAGCATTGGGCAAAAAATCGCTGTGAACGAGAAGCTGAGGGCGAAACTGGACATTTGTAACAAACTCGGCTTTCACATATACGGAACATTTTGCCTTGGCACCCCCGAGGAGAATTGGGACACAGTGAGGAAGACTTGGATGTTCGCCAACGAGTTGGATGTGGAGAGCGGTTTCACCGTGATGACGCCTTTCCCAGGAACACCGATGTATTGGCGGGCGATTGAGGAGGGGTTGTTGCCTAAGCGCATGAGATATTCCGACTGGAACAGTTACACATCGACCATGCACACCAACTATTTAACTACGCGCGACTTGGATATGGCGCGCTTATGGTCGCGTTTGGAGACCATTATCCCTTACCGCAAGAAACGAGTGAATGGTGGCATGGGATTGGTGCTATTTCATATTCGCCACTTAGCGCACTACATCGTGCGCCAATATTGCCGAACTTACGTATGGGTGCGTCGGTGGCAGGTCAAAATGAGAAGGGAATCATCCGCTGCGACATCCGCCGCGACGGTTATTAAATAGGTCTGATTATGATAAACATATTCCATTTTTTTCATGCAGTCTTGTCAAGAGAGAAGATTGCCATTCTACAAAAAGGAGAGAATCCATGATGACCTCTCTCAGTAAACTCGTGGAAAATGACGCCTACGAGATTTTGCTGCATCCGAAGGTGCTGCGGAACTACTTGCTTTTCATCAAAGAGTTCAAGGAGAGACCTTTGGTGATGAAAAGCCATCCAATTGGCGTAGAAATCGAAATGACGAACCGGTGCAACCTGGCTTGCATACAATGCCTGCGTTCTCAGGGATTGAAGCCTTACAAATTGGGGGATATTGATCCCGATAATTACAAACGCATTCTTGATCAATTCCCCTATGTGATCAACATATCCCTGAATGGTTTCGGCGAGCCGATGATGTACAAGCATTTCTTTGAGATCGTTGCTTATACGCGAAAAGTCCGCCCTTGGTCTAAAATCGGCATCTATACCAACGGCATTCTCATAGACGAGGAGAAGGCTTACCATATGATGGATTGCGGGCTTACGGAGTTGGATATAAGCATCGACGCGGCATATCCCGACACCTACAAGCGGGTTCGACGAGGCGGGAGGCTTGAGGTTCTGCATGAAAATATTCATCGGTTGGTGAGGATTAAAAAAGAGACGCATTCAAAGTTCCCACTCATAGGGGTGAACTTTGTGATGGTTAACGACAATGAAGGGGAACTGGTGCCTTTCGTGGAGCAAGCTGCGGAATTTGGCGTGGATTTTATCAACTGCATCACTTGGGCGGCGTACGACTGGGGATTTCGCAACCGGCGGTCAAGGGAATCGTACCTGAGGGAATTGGAAGCTGCGCAAAAACGTATTAATGAATTGGGAGTGCGGTGTAAATCATTCCCGGAGATCAGCGATAGATGGACTGATCCCCGTAAACCATTTAGTTGTAATTTCTATTGGGGAGAGGAATTTCGTGTTACTTTTAATGGAGACATTACTCTTGGCTGTTGCACTCCTTTTAAGGAGACGTTTAATTACGGAAACCTCCTTAGTCAGGATTTCAGTGAAATCTGGAACGGAGAGGCCTACCAGACCAACAGACGACTGGCGAAGGAACATATAGCTCCCAATCCAGTCTGCGCTTCCTGCGATCGTTTCTGCAAGTCGTTTTTCGACGATCAAAATCATAACGATAATGGCTTTGTTTCAATGGAAACCCTCGCATCAAGCGCCAAGGCGGTCAAATAAATATGCTTAAAGAGAGGAGAGGGCAATCATATGCGCTAATCGCAATGCTTGCTTTCTCCTCTCTTTCCATAGGATTGTCCTTTATCAAGGCATGCTGGCTATACCTGCATAGACCTTCCCCTGACGTAATCTCAGCCATTGAATCCCGTTACATTCCGCTTAAGGAGTATCTTCCAACCATAGGGGTGGTTGGGTATGTATCCGATCAAAGCGTTCAAAAAGGCGTTGGTTTGTGGCGATACTATATTGTTCAATACGCTTTGGCTCCGGTTACCGTGATAAGAGATTCATCCCAGAACGAAGTGATTGGCGATTATCACACCCCTTCAGCCATGGTACACCCCCCGAAAATCCCCAATCATCGGATTTGGCGCGTATTCCATGGTGGCGTTGTTCTCTATAAGCATGGGGGCGATCCGTGATCTTATTCTCCTTGGTCGTGATTCTGTCTATCTTATACGGATACATTGTCGTATCAAGCCTGTTGGCTGTTTCCTCTGGTATCCCTGGATTGAAAGTCATGCGGTGGGGATTGATTCCCGGAACCGGTGTTGGGGTTTTTTCACTCCTCAGCTTCGTGGCTTTCCACCTCTTTTCCGGTAATCGTTTCCTATTCATTCTCTTTCATTGCCTGGTTGCCGCGGTTGGCTTAATTGCGTTTAAAGCGTTTAACCTGCGGAAACAAACGGCCAATCAGCAATACGATTTCACTCCCGAAAGCTGTCCGAAACTTTTAAGCGTTTTGGCGGGTGGGGTGGTTATAACGGCGTTGGCCGCTTTTGTCTTATCCGTCTTGACGAAACCCAATGGTGAATGGGATACGTTCGCCATTTGGAATTTACATGCGAGGTTCATTTTTCTAAGCGGGGCGAATTGGAGAGAGGAAATTCATAACCTCGGACTTATTGGAGTGACGCATACGGATTATCCCCTGTTACTTCCTGCGTTCATCGCAGGGAGTTGGGTGTGGATGGGACGGGATGCGCTCATCGTGCCCGCATATACGGCTTTCTGCTTTACTTTCGGATCCATCGCCGTATTATGGGGGGCATTAAGTATGATGCGCGGCGAAAAAGCAGCAAATGTCGCTATCATTATCCTATTAGGAGCGCGACTTTTCGTTCTGTTTGGCGGTTGGGAGCAGGCGGATGTGCCCCTCGGATATTTCCTGTTATCCTCGCTATCCTTGTGGTTTATATCGTCAACGGGGGGCGAAGACGGTGTGAACCGCCGCATTCTGATTTTAGCCGCTTTGGAATTGGGTTTCACCGCTTGGACGAAAAATGAAGGGATTATGGATGCCTTGATAGTGTCTCTCGTCTTTGCATTTACTCTCTTGCGAACGGAAGGTGTTAAAGTCTCACGCGTGGATATCATGTCTTGGATATACGGTTTAACCGCTCCCATCGGTGCGTTGGTTTGGTTTAAATTGACGATTGCCCCCCCGAACGATATTATGGCTGGGCAAGGTTGGCATTCAACCATTGCGAGGATAACGGATATCGCGCGGTATAAAATCATCATGGTTGCCTTCGCAAAGGATATTATAGGCTTCAGCCCAGGCCCGAGAGGGATAGTTCCCATAATGGCGATCTATCGCTGGATTGCGGGCGGATCGAAAATCACGCAGGGTTCCGCATTGCTTGCGCCGATCGCTTTAATTCCTCTTGTTATTCTAATGGGGGATTTCGCGGTTTACCTTATAACGCCAAAGGATCTACCCTGGCAACTAACCTCTTCGTTCAAGCGTCTGTTGATTCAAATATGGCCGTCCGTGGTTTATATTTACTGCCTGACAACTAATTTTCTCGAAAAAGGTTCTCGTCAATACGCATCCGCAGGTTGACGATCTTCCGTAAATCGTCTATACTGATACCCATAGGGGGGCTGAATTAAGCCTCTAATTCATGTTTGACGCCCGCTTGTTTGGTTCAATCATACTTGAAGCGAAGGGGTGTAAGTTGGGATGCATGACGAAATGACCAAGGACCGAGAGATACTTAAGTTGCTTGAGCAGGATTCACGCACGCCCGCTGAACGAATCGCTGCAATGGTGGGTGAGGACGCCGAGAGAGTTCGCAATCTCATTCAAGAATGGGAGAATGCGGGAATTATCCGACGTTATAAAACTGTGATTGATTGGGAGCGTTTTGGTGTGGAGCGCGTCTTCGCATTCATCGATGTATCCGTAACTCCCGAGAGGGGGGCGGGGTTTGACGATATAGCGCGTCGCATCTATCGCTATCCGGAAGTTCATTCCGTCTATCTCGTCTCCGGCGGGCATGATCTGAGGGTGGTAGTGGAGGGGGACACCATGAAGCAGGTCGCGAATTTCGTTGCGGAGAAGCTAGCCACGATCGATCGGGTCAACTCCACAAACACCCATTTTTTACTGAAGAAATATAAGGATGACGGTGATCTGTTTGTTGAATCGGACTCGGATCATCGGCTGATGGTGACTCCTTGAAACCTTTGAACGACACGGTGACCGCCACGCCGCCATCCGGCATTCGACGTTTTTTTGATATCGCCGCCCAGATGGATGATGTGATATCGCTTAGCGTGGGAGAGCCGGATTTTGTGACGCCATGGCGCATACGAGAGGCGGGAATCTACGCGATAGAGCATGGTTTCACCGCATACACTTCGAATTCCGGACTCCCAAGGCTTATCCAGGCGATTGCGGAGCACCTCCATGCACGATATCAGGTTTCCTATGAGAAGGATCAAATCCTGATCACCGTTGGAGTCTCCGAGGGATTGGATTTGGCGTTGAGAGCCATTTTAAACACTGGCGACGAAGTGATATACGCCGAACCCTGCTATGTATCATACGGCCCCGGCATTCGGTTTGCGGGGGGTGTCGCGATTCCCGTGCATACGCATGGCGATGATGGTTTCCGGATTCATCCTGAGGATATCGAAGCCGCCGTCACCCCCAATACCAAGGCTCTTCTCCTTTGTTATCCCAACAATCCCACGGGCGCCACGCAGAATCGCGAGGATCTTCAGCGCATCGTCGACATAGCCGTCAAGCACGATCTCTATATCATCTCAGATGAGATTTACGATCGGCTTACCTATATCGGAAAACACACATGCCTCTCATCCCTCAATGGCGCGGCGGAGCGCACCATACTTTTGAATGGCTTCTCCAAGGCGTATGCAATGACAGGATGGCGTGTCGCATACGCATGCGCGCCTAAGCCAATCGCGGAGAATATGCTCAAGATTCATCAGTATACGATGCTTTGCGCTCCTCATATGGTTCAGCTAGCCGCATTGGAGGCTATCCTGAAGGCGGGAAACGACGTCGAAGAGATGGTGGCGGACTACGACCATCGCCGCAGGCTCTTTGTGCGCGGATTAAACGAAATCGGCATGGGGTGCATTGAGCCAAAAGGCGCGTTTTACGCCTTTCCCTCCATCCGTCACACCGGCTTGACATCGGAGCAATTCGCCTCCAAATTGCTGATGGAGGAGAGAGTAGCGGTCGTTCCGGGGAACGCATTTGGTGCGTCCGGAGAGGGGTATGTGAGGTGTTGCTACGCCACCGCTCTTTCTCAGCTTGAGGAGGCTTTGGAGCGGATGGAACGATTTATGCAAAAAATACAATTGGAGCGAAAATCAACGAACGTTAGCTCGGAGGCTCTGAAAATATGACTTCATCCCGACCGCGCCTCATCAAGGGAACATCCTCTGGCTTTGTTATGTCAGTTTTAAAAGGGACGTTGCTCGTTTACCTAATAATGATCGCCCCGAGATGTTTGGCTGAAAGAATCGTATTGGCGCCGGGAGGGCTTACGGTGTCGCCTGGTAAAACGCAAATTGAATTTTTGGCGGCGTCTCGAACATTATCGGAAAATTACGAGTGGGTGACCGTCGGTTTGCCGGATAGTCTGATGGGTATTGAAATGGAGTTGGAACGTCAAGAGTTTCCTGGCGGCAAACATCACACGATCAGCCTGCAATATTCGCTGTTCGGAAACCTCTTCAGCGACATGGCTCCCGCCATTTCTCTGGGCGTGAGAGACCTATTGGATGAGGGCAGCGAAGGACGCGCTTTCTATATCGTTGGAACGAAGACATTCCGCCCCCAGGGATCTTTGGGGGATGTCATCTCGAAATGGCATTTGCACATTGGCTACGGCACTAGCCATATCGGAGGCGCTTACATCGGAGCGGACGCCTATCTGCCATACGGCTTGGTCGGCTCCACGGAATACGTGGCACGCAGATTGAACACATCGCTCTCCTTACCGATGTTTAAATACGTTAACGTGGAAGGGGCCATTCTGAACGGTGAGGTGTTTTACGGGGCTTCCATATCCATCCCGTGAGGGTGTCAATTGAAGGAAAATGAGATGAAGCGCGTAGTGTTAATGGTTTCCACATTAATTGCGTAAATATAATGTGTAGTGGAAAAAAAACGAAATTCTGTTAAACATACTTGGTTCTAAGTTTGCAGGATATTCAAGGAAGGAATGTGGAAAAATATAGAGAATGGGCATTTGCAAAATTCACCATCAAAATGCGTTTGAATTGCGAAGGAACTGATGAAGCTCAACACTGATGATTTTTCCAATTGCCTTACACTCTATCTGCGTCATGTCCGATCAGGCGCTATCAAACATTCATTTCAAACCGGAGAAAGATAGGGAATAGTAGCATCATGGCAATGGCACTACATCAAGGCGCACAATCTCCTTTGGACAATCGCAAGGTTGTCTTATTGAAGAGTGAAAAGACCAACAATCGCTTTTACACTTTGGTTGAACCCGAAACCGGTATTAAAAACGCGGATGTGATTCATGAGATACCTGACACTCTCTTGCTGGGAATCGCCTATCCCTGCCTTGAGGACGGACTGAACGATTTCGCAGTGATCCGGACCACTTTCGAGACACTGGATTACTTCCCAGGCGACAAAGAGATGCGAGACGAATTGTTTGATATGATAAGCGATTCGCGAACTAAGCTCTCCCTTCGTCTCGCGGAGTTGAAGGAGCGTATCGCCGCCCGTAAAGCGCATTTCCTGGGTACTGATCTTGAAGAGTTCAAGTCATACGCGCTAGACATGGTTCATCGAGGATATCCTCGTAGAAATCTCGACAGCATGATGAAATTGGATGTCTTCAGTTCCGTGGCCGAGGCCGAAGGTCATTCCAGCAGCAGCGAACCTCTGTATCACTTTGAGTTTCGCGAGGAGTTTGATCTTCCGACCATCAGCATGCTTCCCCCGAGGGATTTCCTTGCAGCACTGTTCGAGGATGTATTGAAAAGCGTACAGGATGATGCGAATTATGTGGACAAATACGTCTTCGACAAAAATGTCTTCCAAAAGTTCATCGCTTTGATGTTTGTGAATTACGCCACCACGGACCCCATTTTTTACGGCACCAACAAAGCGGATTACGGTGTTTCGACAGATAAGGAGATGGAGCAAACTCCTCTTTATATGGCGATTGCGCGTGAACTGCGTGAGATAGAGCATAAGTTCCGTCGGGAGGAGATTGGATTAAACGGGGAGTCGATGGAGGAGGCCGTCCTGGAATCCGCGATTGAGAGGGCTCGGAATGTTGAGCTTCCGGCTACGCTCATTAATGAGGATGTTTTACTTGGCCCAATTGCCGCCATATGCACCGCAGCGCGACACATCTCCAAGATCGCCGATCAGGACGCCGATGAGTTGTCGAGGATTATCCTAGCCAATGCATCCCAGTTAGTGCAGGAATTAAAGAGGTTGAACATAATCTCCCCTTTTGCGCGAGATCCGGGGGCGGAGGAACTTCATGATTGATCGGCAATGCGCTACTTCAACTGAGTAAAATATCGGTTCCGTTCGAGAGTATTCCCATCCGGTTTTTGACTTGTCACTCTCAACTCTTGATATGAGCAAGTAATATTGATATAATGATTCATCACAGGAGATCATTAGAAACTAACGAAAGTGAATTCAAACTCCATCGAGAATACCCTATCATCCTCCGAATACGCCGTTACACGCGATCCGTCATCGGAAATCGATGACGTATTAATTCAAGCTATTAATAAATCCAAGTCTCTCGCAATCGAATGGCTGCTCTCCAAACAGCAGCCTGAAGGATACTGGTCGACGGAACTGGAAGGCGACACCATTCTGGAATCGGAATACATCCTTCTGATGTGGTTCCTAGGCAATCCGGATAAGATCAAGACCGGAAAGCTATGCAATTATATGATGCGCCATTGGTTGAATGAGGATGGCGGTTGCCCCATGTATCCAGGCGGCCCATCCGATGTCAGCGCCTCGGTGAAAGCCTATTTCGCTTTTAAGTTGCAGGGTTACAAGCCGGAGGAGCCCTTCATGATCCGACTGAAGGAGTGCATTCTCTCGTATGGCGGTGTGACCAATTGCAACACGTTTTGCAAGCTGTATCTCTCCATATTCGGGCAGTATGACTGGGATGGAGTTCCCACAATCCCTCCGGAAATCGCCCTCGCTTCGAACAAACTCTATATTAATCTATATGAAATGTCCTCATGGTCAAGGGCGATATTGGTTCCTCTTGCCATTATCAATGCATTTCGTCCGCATCGGTCAGTTCCGCCGGAGTGCAATATTGATGAGCTTTTCGTTGGTCCGCGCCACGGGAAGAATCTCAAGCTCAAGCGAGACCCCCGGTTAATCTCATGGAGAAACTTCTTCCTGATGGCGGATGCATTGCTAAAGCTGCATGATCGTTCCCCGTGGAAACCCCTGCGTAAAAACGCCTTGATGGTTTCGGAGAAATGGCTTTTGGAACGTCAGAGGGCTAGCGGTGGATTAGGGGCGATATTCCCGGCGATGACTCACGCTGTGATGGCTTACAAATGTATGAGATATCCCGACGACCATCCCGCAGTGCAGCATGAACTAAGAGAGTTAGCGAAGTTCGAAATCGAGGAGGGCGATGAGATCCGTGTTCAACCATGCGTCTCTCCCGTATGGGATACCGCAATCTCTTTGAATGCGCTGTTGGATAGCGGCGTTCCCAAATCACATCCAGCCATTATAAAAACCGTTGATTGGTTGTTATCCAAACAAACGACCACGAAAGGCGATTGGTCGGTGCAGATCCCCGATATGGAACCAGGGGGGTGGTATTTCGAGATGGAAAATGAATTCTATCCCGACGTGGATGACACGATAATGGTGCTGATGGGTTTGTTTAAAGCCTATTGTGAACCAGGACAGAATTGGCGCAAGGCTCCTGAAAGAATTCGCAATGCAATGGAAAAGGGTTTAAACTGGGTATTCGCCATGCAGAACAAGGATGGCGGATGGGCGTCCTTCGACAAGGATAATAATAAGATGGTGTTGCAATACATCCCATTTGCGGATCACAACGCCATGCTTGATCCATCCACTTCGGATATAACGGCGCGAACTTTGGAGATGATGAGTTATTATGGCGTGCCCAAAACCGATGCACGTTTGCAAAGAGCTTTAGCGTTTATTTATAGGGAGCAGGAACCGGACGGAGCTTGGTTCGGACGCTGGGGTGTGAATTACTTGTACGGCACCTGGCAGGTTCTAAGAGGGCTCGCCCTCACCGGAGAGGATTTGCGAGGCGAACCGGTTCGCAAGGCTGTGGAATGGTTGAAATCCGTTCAAAACGAAGATGGCGGTTGGGGCGAATCCTGCCGATCCTATGAGGATCCGGTGAATTACAAGGCGAAAGGGCCGAGTACCGCCTCCCAGACCGCATGGGCGTTGATGGGTTTGGTTAATGCGGGCGATCTCAGCTCTCCCACTGTAAAAAAAGGAATGAAATTCCTGATTGATACGCAGAGAGAGGACGGCACATGGGATGAGAAGTGGTTCACAGGCACCGGCTTCCCAAAGGTGTTTTATCTTAGCTACCATCTTTACCGCCATTACTTTCCGTTATGGGCGATGGCTCAATACAACCGAGCTTTGTCTGAAAAGAACGGTTAGTCGAGGAACCTGTGATCCTTCCTATTCGTATCGGATAAGTGGTTTTTAAGACCTGAATAGTTGTTCCGCGCGTTAATGCCGCGTCGGGGGAATCTGTCATTCACATTTTTGAAAAGATACTCATTCAATGTTTGGAGGTTTTTATGCGTTATCCCCTTGGCTTTATGAACGCTCAGATGAAGCACCGCACGAAAATGCAGAAGTTGGGGCAGAAGAGATACCCAACGGTGTTAATGCTTGAGCCTTTATATACATGCAATCTCGCATGCATTGGTTGCTCTGTCGAGCGTCACACTGGCAAGTTGGTGGATCGAATGTCAGTCGAGACCTGTTTCAAAGCGGTGGATGATTGTGGATCGCCTATCATCAATCTTTGCGGCGGAGAGCCGACATTGTACCCTGAGTTACCCCAACTCATTCAAGGACTGATTGATCGAGACAAATACGTTTTGTGCTGCACGAACGCTTTGAAGCTGGACACGAAGGTGTTTGATGTGATCCCCCCCAGCCCTCAACTCTTCCTTATGATTCATCTGGACGGGATGAAGCAAACCCACGATTTCGTATGCAATCGTCAAGGAGTGTTTGAAAAGGCGGTGGAAGGGATACGGGAGGCGAAAAAGCGCGGATACATAGTAATGATAAACACCACGGTTTACAAGGAGACGAAAGTTGAAGAGGTGGAGGAGTTGTGCAAGCTTGGAATGGAACTCAAAACCGATGGTGTGTTGATATCCCCGGGGTACGAATATGAAAGCGTCGAGAGGAATGTCTTTCTCACCCGCGATCAAATCCACGAGAAATTCAAGGCGATCAGGGAATTTGCGCCGAAATACAAGATCAACGCCACACCCACTTTCCTTCAATTCGCCGCAGGTATGTTGGACCTTCCGTGCGCTCCATGGTCCACTGTCAACTACACCCCTCATGGCTGGAAATCCCCGTGTTACCTCATCGACGGTGTGTTTTACGATACATGGGAGGAGTTCTGGAACAATACCAACTGGGAGTATTGGGAGAGCCGCTTGGATCCCAAGTGCCGCAACTGCAAAATGCATAGCGGATTCGAGCACAGCGCCGTGGAGAAAGCCATGCAGAGCCTTAAGGGCAAGCTGGAACTCGCAGCATGGTCCATCAGCAAGTGAACATTTGTTACGTCGATTTCCGGATGGATGCGAGAGCGTAATGCTCTCCCTTTTTGTATGCCGGGCATGTTCATGCTCTCGGAGGTGCAAGTCCTCTACGGTGCAGGAAACCGTAACCGTTAA
>DAIDHP010000047.1 GCA_027459625.1 Chthonomonadales bacterium | reverse complement strand
TCGAAACGTTGCGGGCGGAAATGTAGGGGCGACCCTTGTGGTCGCCCGAAGGGTAGCGATCTATTCAACATCCCGTAAGTTGAAGGTAAAGTGAAATAATACGACGCGGGCGGGGCGGCAATTACAACCTGACGCGCATGTTCGGTGGATGTTTCGTTATTGGTGCGTTGCGGGCGACCACAAGGGTCGCCCCTACGCGGATGCCCGAAGGGAAGCGATCTATTCAACAGGATAAAGTGAATCATACGGGGCGGGCGAAGCGGCAATTACAACCTGACGCGCATGTTCGGTGGATGTTTCGTTATTGGTACGCTCGGTCGGAAACGTAGGGGCGACCCTTGTGGTCGCCCGAAGGGTAGCGATCTATTCAACAGGATAAAGTGAAATAATACGGCGCGAGCGGAGCGGAAATTACAACCTGGCGCGGATGTTCGGTGGATGTTTCGTTATCGAAACGTTGCGGGCGGAGCGGAAATTACAACCTGGCGCAGATGTTCGGTGGATGTTTCGTTGCCGAATCATAGGTGATATTATGAAGCTTCTGACGGATGTCGATGCAAACGTTATGATTCCCGGATTGCATTCTCACGGATAGATTCATGGATAACGAATGTGGAGACGAGGGTTCATAAAATCCTCACCACGCACGTGGCACGATCCGCATCGATATCCAGCATAAGCCATCCATCCCTTACCTTCGCCTTCCATCGCTCATATGCGGTCCATCTCCTCTTTACCCACTCCCCGACCTCCACCGTCGGCGCGGGTCTCTTTCCCCAATAGAGATGCACTCGCCCCTCCCCCTGCGGGAGAAGTAACTCATGTTGACTTTCCCACAGCGATTTCCCGTCCTGTGAGAGCAGAGAAATCTGCTGCGAGCTTCGCACCAACGGGCGACCATTGAACAGCATTGCTCCCATGCCGGATACGGCGATCGGATCGCCAGCCTTATCCACCGAGAGCAATGCCGGCCTATCTCCGTTCACAGTCGTCTTCATGCCATCAAAGCTGGCATCAATCGGGGAAGGTGTTGTATTGAAGACGGTCGTCACGGTCACGCCATCCCGACAAGGAGTGTGAAAAATCAACACACTGCCGTCATTCGGGTGAACCTTCTCCGGATGAACCCCGAACAGCCGCGTTACCTCCTTATAGTATGCGGCGCCGAGCGAGACTTTCCTCGGATCTGCGTAAAGCTCCAGCGGGTCATCCGTAAAGAACACAAGACCTTTGCCAAGCCGATGGATCACCGCCACCGCCCTTTTGCGTTGATCCACTTCGAGCACCTGCGCATCCTTCACGCGCATGTCAAGACAGGGATATCCCTCATGCGCAAGGAGTTTCGCGCCGCGGAATGGTGATATCTCTATCGGAGTTCCCGGCAGTGTGATATCCGGATACCTTCTTCCCACAACCTTTACTCCCGCCAAGGTGAGAAGACGATATGTGCGATCCATTCGCCGAGAAGGATCGAACGAAACATCGCCGGAGAGATAGAGGTCTCCTCCTCTTCGCACAAACGCCTCAATCCGAGCCACCGTGCCATCCGAGGGGCAAAACGGAATGGGCCAGAAAAGACACTTGGCGGTGGAGGGGAGTTGGTCCAAGTTATCCTCGTCAATTACGTTGAAGGGAATGTGCGCCTCCATTAAATATCGCAAACCATTCAACTCCCCTTGCCGCACCGCAGCCCATCCGCCGCCGATCCGATTTCCATTCGCCAAAACGAACCAGACCTTCCCGGGGCGGTATACCGGGTGGAAACTCCCAAGCAGGATGCCATCATTACGATAGGTGTACAACCAGGTTTTTGGAACCAACGCATTGGAATGGTAGAGACCCCAAGGGAAAATCCGATCCGAGGTATCTTTCCAATCCCAATTCTGAACCTTGTAACCGCCGAGGGCGAACGTGTAAAAGGGCAAGGACAGATACAGTGTGCGCGCCTGACGAGGTGTGCGGGCGGTGTGGTAACCAAAATCGGATCCGCTCCAAGCTGGATGCGTCTTTACGCCGAACTCCCCGATGCTCATCCCCTTGCCCCTCGCTCGTAGATCAACCGAACGAAAAACCTGCGGAAATTGCGCAAGGTCTTCCCCAGGGCGGTCGAAATACCCGATATCACCGCAATTCTGCGTCCCGATTCCCCGAACGATATCCACTCCGTCATAGGGAGCCTGATAGTACTCAGAGGTGATGGGATGTCGGTCATCCACGGAGCGAATGGCGAAGGACATCGCATCCGCCCATCGGCGCACCAACCAGGTCTCGAACCGCATATAATCGGCGTTACGCACATCGCGCCATTTGTCCGTTATGGTGGGAATGGGAATATCGCCCCATTTCGCATTATTGGCATCGCTTCCCCATGCATCGCGAAACGCAGCCTCGCTCTTGTAATGCTCCCTCAAATAACGGTTGAAAAGAGACTTCATGGCGGCATCCGCCCGATTGATCCTCACCTGAAAATCTCCGTCGAGGTAGTAGATCACCCCAAGGTAATCGCGAAAACGAAACGCGTACTCCTTTGCGAACCGTTCCTGTTTCGCCAGTTCCTCGCCGCTGATCGCCACGTTCTGCCCAACTAATAGACAGGGAAAATAGATCTCTCCGTTTTTCTGAATCAACTGCGCAAGCCCTTCGTAATCCCTCCATCTTTTTTCCGTTGGAACGCCGGTATCGCCATAATCGCCTTGGAGGTTTTCAAAAACCGTGATGAAATCGTCTTTTGCGGTTCGGGTGTCTCTGAACCACTGCAGCGGTGTCTCGGACACCGAACTGAACATATTACTGTAGGTGTCCGTGCCGAGCAGGAACCGAGGAATATTCCCGCGCCGCAGATAGTTGTCCCTCCAAGTGAGGGGATACCCTTGTCGGATCGTTTGCGGGTCACGAATCACGAAACCGGAATCCAGACTTTGGATTTGTTTGCCGTCAACGATAAACCCCACCCTCGTTCGTACGAAATCCCCCCAAGCCCCACTTACCGTAAAGGAATGGGAGACTTGCCGAGTCTCTCCCGGAGAGAGTGAGATGTCCGACGAGTAGGTTTGAATGGTTGTTTTTCCATCCTCCAAAAGCAGGGTAATCCGCATCTTCCCCTTAACGGGTGTCGGAGTGAAGTTGGAAACGGTTGCGGAAATGGTTCCCGATTCCCCGGGCTTGTAATAGGTGTAATTCGTTTGAAAATCGTGTAAACAGGGGGAGCCCACGATAGTTCGCACCAAGTCGGGAAGCTCCTTCAGGCAAGGGGAGCCATCTGTGAAAAGGTCGGCGGAATCGATTCCAAAAACACACAATGCGGATCCCTTGTAGTACCCGTTGTAGTTGCGTATAATTGCAGCAGCCGCCCCGCGAAGCCTACCGTAGCGATCATAGGCGTTCAGAATAGGCTCCCAGGTGGCGTCATCTTGTCCGAGGTCGGCTGTGGCGGGCCATCCCTTGAAATCGCCCTTCAATTTCACACCGGAAAATAGCGATTGCCCTTCGGCCTGCGCGAGATACGCCACCCGCCGAAATCGAAAGGAGGGGTCGCACACGCCAATCTGATCCGCCGCAACATCCAGCCCGTCCCCAGGTTGCCCGAATCTGGTGTTGAGCCTCACCGGAGCCGAAGTCTGATAGAGATGGATGTCCCTCATCTCCGCCTCCCCTGAGGCGTTGTAAATCCCGAAACGCAACTCCACGCGCTTGCTTTCCGCTCCCACCGTAAAAACCTGACGAACCATTCGCCAACCGGTCACTCCCGTCACGTGAATCATATCCCGCCATGGACCCAAAGCCCCGGTAGCGTCGAACTGGTATTCGGCGAGGAAGGCGAAGCCACCGATGGTGGAATGAACTCCATTGGCGCGTATTTTGGCGGTAAGAAGGTACGTGGATCCGGGTTTCAGAGAGGATAGAGATTCCTGCCATACCGCCCCAATCGATTCGCCGTTAGGCGGAACACGAACCCTCAATGCCGAGGCGTCACTCGATTTGGAATGCTCATCCACATCGCATCGCTTGATATCGGAACAGTTCCAAACGGCGTTCGGTTGCGGGGGAACTTGGCGGAAATACGGGTCAATCACCAAGTCCTTTTGACCCGGAGAGGGCTTCATGGGGTCCAACACCAACCATACCCCGCGCTCCTCCTGATAAATGCTGTCAAACGGATAGCCTCCGATGGAAAGAAATCGACCGCCGTTGCGCAAGTAAGCTCGGAAGCTGTTCGCAGCGACAGCCGGAAAGGAGGGGCCGTAGGGTAACACCAACAGGTCTATTTTGGAGGGGTGCAAGACGAACGGGTCCGCCATCTGTTCGGAGGTGAGATATTCCACTTGGAAACCGGCTTTACGCAAACTTGCGTAAAGGACGGCGGGATTGGATGCATGTTTTCCATGCGGGATGGAATCTCGAAACACCCCTACGGTAATCGCCTGGGCGTTGACTGTGAACGCAAGCATCACAGCCAAAACAACGATGATTTTCATTTCCGCAACCCCTCTCTTCAACGAAACAAAAGAATTCCCGCTCTTTTACCCATAATATCCTTTGGCTAAGGCAAAAGCGATCAGCGGTTTATGGCTTCACAGCCCCGCTTCGGAAACAGAGATGCCGATATAGACTGTATCATAAATTGCGTCGGTTGACCAATACAGCCTTTGCAATATATAATCAAACAAAGTGTTTCCAAAACCCGAGGATGAATCGAGCTTGCATCCAGTGTTCGATCATTCCTCTCACTTGACACCAGGAGGTGGCAAAACATGGCAATCATACGATCCAATCGAAATCCCGAACTGTTGCGTCGCGATGACGCCCTGTTGATAGTCGTGGATATGCAGGAGCCGTTTCTGCGCAATATCTGGGAGCGGGATCGAGTCATCAACAACTCGCTCATCCTTATCAAAACCGCCGAGGTTCTCCGGATGCCCATCGTGCCGACTCTGCAATACGAGAAGCGCATGGGCGGAGTGATTCAAGAGATCGCCAGAGCCATCCCCCATCAATACATTCCGTTCGATAAAATGTGTTTCAGCGCCATAGGGCAGGACGCGATTCTCTCTGAAATCTCACGCTCAGGCAGGAAGCAGATACTGCTGTGCGGAGTGGAGACGCACATCTGTATCCTTCAAACCGCCATGGATCTGGAGCATCTCGGATATCGGATTTCCGTCGTTGGGGATGCGGTCTCATCCCGCGCTGAGGCGAATTGGAAATTCGGATTGGAGCGGTTGAGGCAATCCGGCATCGCGATCTCCTCCACCGAGATGGCGGTTTACGAGATGCTTGAGGAGGCGGACACCCCGGAGTTCAAGCAGATTGTGGAACTCATCAAATAGCGGACAGCCTTTCCTGGTCGATCCGACTTCCTATATTTCGGATGTGAAACATTCACATTCATTTTGTATAAACGCACGCATCCTCTGGAAGTATGTGTCAGGTTCATGGTAGTTTGGAGTGACATGGAGTTGTTTTAGCATTTCCTTGCCACTGTTGGTAACTGTCTCCCGCGATGCATATTTATGCTTCGTGCGCCATTTTGTCCTGCATTGAGCACCCCTATGGTCCATCTCCAAATTCATCCGCTCATTCTTCAGGAACTCCGTTACTGGTCAGTATAATGCCTCTTTTTTCATCACTTGACTGAATGATATCGTACAGATCACCCGTTCCAATCTGTAAAACATGACGCAGACCGAAATCGCCGGTATGAGTGGATCACAACTCACAAATCCAAAGAACCGTTTGTGATATATGCCACAGGGTTGTGGGAGGATACTCCAGGTCTGTGATTGCATAGTTCGGTGTCTTCATTATGCAAAATAATCGTATCTCCAAAGTGTTTTCATAAACTTTCCCTTAGAATCACTTACATTATCCATTGGTATGGCATGTTTCATGCAATAATCCTTTTAGTGTGTTTTACGAAAGGCTTGACAGCACGCCTTGCGGATTGGAGTTACACCCAAAAAGATGGACGCCTGTGATTTAGGCGGTTGCGAGTCCGGAAAAGAATATATGCGCCTCTATAATCACTATTGAGGGGAGTTCGTTTACTTATACAACCCCCGCTTTTTCAAAAGGAGAAGGGAATGATTTATCGAAAAGGAAAGTGTTTGGCTTGGGCGGCGGCATGCACACTAGCATTGGCACTAGCCACAATCAGCGGTAATGCGTCTGCGGGCACGTTGACGGTGCAGTTATTCAACGCTACCTTCAATGGTGCCGGCACAGGTTATTTTAATTTTGATCCAGTTGCGGGTTTGTACACCAACACCCAGCCGGGTACCGTATATACTTCGGACTTCATTCCTGTTGCGGTCACCGGCAATACCCATACCAACGGAACTGTCCAGAACACAGACATATTTGGTATTCCCGCATCCGATTTCAATTCATTTAGATTGGAATTCTTGGCTTTTTCGAATCCAACGGTCACGAACAACAAGTTTACTATGAATTCGATGGGGCCAACGAGCATTAGTCTTCTCGGCCCTATCACAGGAAACATCACACCGGAATTGGACAGCAGCAGTTACAACCAGGCAAATATCAGCGGCAATCTAAACAGTTCGCACGTATCAATTAAATACCAGATTAATCAACTGGTGATTGGCGGAGAAACATTCATTACTACATCCTCTCCGGAATTGTTAACCATCAAACTGAACACGAACACCCCTCTATCGCTCAACGCTCAGGGTGCATTGAACAGCTTCTATGGCGATTGGAGTGGTTCCGTAACTCCACTTCAACCCGGAACCAATGTGCCTGAACCATCAACTTATATTTTTTACAGTTCCGCCCTGTTGGTCATGGCTATCTTTGGGGCGTTGTGTTTCCGCAGAAAAGCCTTGCAACTGTCCGGTGGCGCAGCATAGTCGGTAGCGATGCGAATGTCATTGCCCCCCGCGACGGGGAAAGCCTCTTCAAGAATTCCCTCTCACCCCTTCATCCCCGTCATGGCGATGCCCTGTATGAACGTCTTCTGAGTGAAGAAGAACAGTATGACGATCGGCAAGGTCATCACTGTTGAAGCCGCCATCAGCATCGCCCATTCCGCCCCATGCTGCCCTACGAACATCTGCAGCCCCAGCGAGAGCGTGTAGGTTCTCTCGTCATTCAGATAAAGCAGCGGCCCCAGAAAGTCGTTCCACGATCCAATGAAGGTAAAGAGCCCCACCGTCGCCAATGCGGGTTTGGAAAGTGGCATGAGAATGCGCCAGTAAATCCCCCAATCCGAGCATCCATCCATTCGCGCCGCGTCCGACAGTTCCTGAGGGAGAGTCATGAAGAACTGACGCAGCAGAAAGATGCTGAATGCATTCCCAAAAAACGATGGGATGATTAACGGCAAAGGGGTTCCGATCCACCCTAGCCATTTGAATATGATAAAAGTGGGGATCATCGTCACTTGCCCCGGCAAAAGCATGGTGGCGAGGAGCGAATAGAATATCCAGTTCCGCCATCGCCATTTCAATCTCGCCAGGCTGTATGCGACCAGCGAACAGGAAAGCGTGGTTCCTATCACGCAAAAGAGGCAGATGCGCAGGGTGTTCCATGTATACAGCGCGAATGGGATGTAACGCATCGCGCGGGGGTAGTTCGACCACCTCATGGGATGCGGGATCCAAACGGGCGGGATCCGAAAGATCTGCGCATCCGGCTTGAGGGAGGTGCTGATCAGCCAGAAAAAGGGCAGCGCGAAGCAGACGCCAAGAGCTATCAGCGGGATATGCGTGAGTAATTCGGTTGTGTGTTTCCGTTTCATTATCCTCTTATTTCTCCCCCGCATAGTAGACCCACCGCGCACTGGTTTTAAACACCACCAACGCCGCCAGAAGCGTCACAAGAAAAAGAATCCAAGCCATCGCGGAGGCGGCGCCCATCTGGAAATCCAGGAAGGCGCGATTGAAGAGATGAAGGGCGTAGAAATTGGTCGAATCCTCGGGACCACCGTTTGTCATGATGTACGCCTGGGTGAAATACTGAAAGAACCCGATCAGACCGATGATCACGTTAAAGAGAATTACTGGTGAGATCAAGGGCAGGGTCACGTGCAGGAACTTATGCCATGCTCCGGCTCCGTCGAGGGAAGCCGCCTCGTATAGCGTTTCCGGTACATCCTGCAATGCCGCAAGATAGATGACCATCCCTCCCCCCGCCGACCAGAGGCTCATAAGGATCAGGGCGGGCTTCGCCCACGCGGGGTCGGTAAGCCAACCGGGCGGATGAGCAACACCGAGGCGGCTCAGCACGATGTTGATCAAGCCTATGTCCGGATTCAAAATCCACATCCAGAGAATGGAGGAGGCGACCACAGGTGTGATGGAGGGAAGATAGAAAAGAGTCCTGTACAGCGCGATCCCCTTCACCTTTTGATTGAGAAGTATGGCAAGCCCGAGAGATGTCGCAAGCATCAAAGGCAGCCCGAACACAATCATATACACGGTGTTACTCAGGGATTTCCAGAAGACATCGTCCTGTGTGAAAAGCTCCACGTAATTGCGCCATCCCACCCAGTGAGGAGGGCGAATGGCGTCGTAGGAGCAAAAGCTGAAATAGAGAGAGGCGAGAATGGGATAGGCGATGAACACGGTGAAGCCAATAATCCAAGGAAGCGAAAACAGGATTCCGACCCATTCCGCCGATTTTCGACGATGAGAGGGCATGAGTTATTTACTCCTTGGCATCATAAACGTATCGAAATCTTCCATCCGGGGCGGTGTCGCCATCCACCCAGAAATCCAAAACATCGCCGTTTTTCGGGCAGTTATCCGCCCATTTGAACTCCAGTTTCAGTTTTCCACGCGGTTTCCACGATACGCCAATATCTTGTCTGGGTATGGATAGCATCATCTCTTTTCCCCGAATCCGATACCGCAGTCTGCTTATGACTTTCCATTTCCACCCGCCTAAGCATTTCGACAAAGTGGTGATATGCCGGGATTTCACCGCTTTGTTCACGACGAACTGATACCCCTGCCAGTTCGGAGCCTTAGATCCCGGAATGCGAATATAGAGGTTCATCCACTCGGAACCCTCCGGTAGGGTGATCGCCTGGCGTGTTTTAGCGTAAAAGTAGAAATTCTTGCGATCCCGAGCCACTTTCAGAAGGACAAAATCATTCCTGCCGCTGTTGTTCACATATCTCCCAATGCTTCGATAAGTGGGGTGATTGCGGTGCATCGTGTCTCCGACCCAGTCTCCATACGCCGGGGATACTGCTTTCCACTGCGCGAAAGAACCGTTGAGGCGAATGCGACGCATCGGACCGGCGACAGGCGTCGGTCGCACCCCTTTGTATCGGCGAATGTAATTCACCAACTGATAATAGTAATCGTCCCCATGCCCGCCCTTCATCGGTTCACAGTCGCGACTATACTCCTCATCAAATTCATCCACAAACATCACTGGTTTTTTCACGCCGTTAAACTCGTTAAGGCGCATGGCGATCCATTCATTCCAGCCGGTGACGAATATGAATTCAGGGTTCGCCGTCAAGGCGCGGCGCCATTGCTCCGCGAAGTTGTACCCATAATCCACCGCTTGCGGGGATGTGTCCTCCGCACCATCATGCCAGTTTCTTCCGCGTGCACCCGATTCGCTAATCGCGCAGAGGCGATGATCTCGCGCGTTTTGAGCCACGCCAACCGTCATCTCCTCCGGTCTGTTTTCCTTATCATAGAAGATATGCTGGGGATGGATTTCCAGCCAACCCCACTGGCCCGGACCGGTTGGTCCTTGGAAATAGTCCGGCTGCGGCTTGCGAAAGGTGAAGAAGGTCAATGTGTCCTTTGGAACTTGAGCGGGATCCGCGAGGATGAGCGGCTTGCCTTTCCACATAAACCAAAGGGGTTTGTACAGTTTGGGTTTGTAGAGTTTATCATACAGTTGCTCCACGACATTGTGGGGGTTCCAGAAGGGACACAGAAATGCGATTTGCGGTGTGCGCCCTCCTTCCGCGCGAATTGCGGTGAACTCCTTGCACAGGGCCGTGTAGACGTTTTGATAGATAAATTGGTTTGTCACATCGAAAATAATCACATCCACACCGGCATCCGCAAGCATCTCCGCGTGTTTCCGCAACACCCATGGATCATCGGAATAGTAATAACCGAATAACGGCTCACCCCAGTAGTGATAATGCCCGGGGGGCCCCCATAGAGGACTATTGGGTTCCTGCATGGCGTTCGGGTCGGCTTTCAGTATCTTTGTGATATCATAGGGGGCGTCCTGGGCGTGCTGACCCAGCCACAAAAAATAGAAGACCCCGACGAACTTGTCCTTGCGAGGAGGTCCGACCTGGGCATAATCAGACATTTTTCGCCCCAAGGCATCGGTGGCGGCCCATGTGTCCGGCATCACATCCGACGAAGAGAGTGTTTGGGCGTAAGAACGTGTTATTGGAATGGTATTTATCATGAGCAGCAATGCGCAGGACAGAAAATAGGTGGAACGCAACACCTCGCGCACTCCTTTCGGTAATCTCTCATCCAAAAGATGAGATGGTTTCAATAGGGATGTTTCCTGTTCGCATGTGTAACTCGCGGTTATACACCCTTATGCATATCCTATGATACCTGTAAAATAGTTTGTCATTTTCCACGGAGACGTATGCATCCTCGCACTTGCAAAATACAAGGCGTGAGCATATCATGCGTGCTATAATAGATTGTTGATAAGAGAGAGGTTAAAATGATCATAATTCTCAATAACAAGGCGACGGAAACGAATATTCAGGAACTGACCGACCTCTTGAAGGCGCGCGACTTAGGGGTTCACATCTCTCGAGGCGCGGAGACGACGATCATCGGGGCGATCGGGGTTCTTGACGAGGAAAAAGCGGAGTTCGCGGAGCAATTGATCTCGCTGGCATACGTGGAGCGGGTGGTGCCGATATCCAAACCTTACAAGGTGGTCGGCAGGGCGTTTCGTCCTGAAGGAACCGTGATTAACGTCAAAGGGGTTGAGATAGGCGGTAACAAGATATGCGTGATGGCTGGCCCCTGCACCATTGAATCACGCGAGATGCTGATGGAAACCGCCATGTTCGTGCAGGCGAACGGAGCTCGGATCCTTCGAGGCGGGGCATACAAGCCGTCAACCTCCCCCTACAGTTTCCATGGGATGGGTGAGGAGGGTTTGAAGTTTTTGGCGGAGGCTCGGGATTTAACGGGAATGCCCGTCATCACGGAGGTGATGGACACCCGCGACGTGGAATTGGTATGCAAATACGCCGATATCCTTCAAGTGGGCACTCGAAACATGACGAATTTCTCCCTTCTTCGCGAGATCGGCGAATGCCGCACCCCGGTGATGCTGAAACGCGGATGGGCCAGCAAGATAGAGGAGTGGCTGCAGGCGGCGGAATACATCGCCTCTCGCGGGAATTACGATATCATCCTTTGCGAGAGAGGGATACGCACCTTTGAGAGTTACACGCGCAACACGTTCGATATCAACGCCATCCCCGCAGTGAAGGAACTCTCCCATCTTCCCGTTATCGCCGATCCCTCCCACGGCACGGGAAAATGGAATCTGGTGGATCCCATCTCCTGCGGTGCGATCGCAGCCGGGGCGGACGGAGTGATTGTCGAGGTGCATCCGCTTCCCGAGAGGGCATTGAAGGACGGCGGACAGTCCCTGAAATATGACACTTTCAGCAAGATGATGTCGCATTTGGCTCCCATCGCCAAGGCGGTGGGCAGGGAGCTCTAAAGTTGAATTCGGCGGAGAAGCCTTTATTTCATTCCGTTGCCATACTCGGTTTGGGTTTGATGGGCGGATCGCTCGGTTTGGCGTTGCGTAACCTCGAGGCGGAGGTGAGGGTGACCGGCTGGAGCAGAAATCCCGTTACCCGATCGAAGGCTTTGGACATGGATGCCGTTGACAGGGCGACGGATACGCCGGAACAGGCGGTGGAAAACGCTGAGATCATCGTTTTGGCGGTGCCGGTGGAAACGATACTGCCTTTGCTTGAGCGGGTGCGCCCATCGCTAAAACCAAATGCGATTGTTACGGATGTGGGAAGCGTGAAGTCAAGAATAGTGGCGGGGGGCGAGGAGAGCATCGGAAGACGTTTTGTTGGCGGTCATCCCATGGCGGGATCCGAGGATTCCGGCATAGATTCCGCTTCCGTTACGCTCTACCATGCGGCGCCTTGGGTCTTCACACCCACCGCGATCACGGATTCGGATGCCTTGGACGCCTGTTGCCAGATGGCTTGCATGGTTGGTGCGAAAACATACGCGTTCGATCCGGAGACGCATGACCGAATTGTGGCATGTTACAGTCATCTCCCGCATATCCTCGCGTATGGCTTGGCGCAAACCGCATGGGATTTGGCAGGCGAAGGCGCGACGATATCCGCTGGAAGTTTCAGAGACGGGACCAGGGTGGCGGGAAGCTCCCCGTCCTTGTGGACCGAGATACTCATGGATAACAGAACGGCAACCTTGCGCGCTCTGGAAAGCTTTGACAAATGGGCGCATTCAATGAAAATTGCATTGACGAAAGGAGACCAAAAGGAAATAGAAGAGCTTCTCTTTAATGCGCATCAAGCGCATAGAGAGTGGAAAACAACACGGAGTTGAATGACCTTCGGATCTTAAGCGCAACGATTTCATCATTCGATAATCATCTCATCAAGGTCGATTGCAAGAACCGCCATGCGGATATCATCGTTTATTTTACGCTTCATCACACATGGCAACCATCACACGGCAATCACCTTGCATATTCATAACGATTGCGATTAAACGGTCTTCGGGGGTTGTTCCTTTATAATTGTGCGTGATCTCGTTAATGAATCCATCGTCAGTTAATTAGACTGTGGATACATGCGAGTATCCGCATCGGTGGGTCTGTATTTACAGACCAAAGGGGGAATCCCATGTCAGAAGCTCTACCCATAAAACCGGTCACTCATCCGGTAAACGCTGTTATTAATCTGCCAGGATCCAAGAGTATCACCAACCGCGCCTTGTTGATGGCGGCTTTAGCCAAGGGGGTGTCTCATCTGCAAGGGGCTCTCTTTTCGGATGACACCCGATACATGGCGGCGGCACTTCAACGTCTGGGTATCACCGTATGCGGCAATGAGAAAGAGCAATTTTACGAAGTGAACGGCACGGGCGGTGTGATCCCCGCTTCCCGTGGCGATCTCTTCATCGGCAACGCGGGAACCGCGGCAAGATTCCTCACGGCGTATCTCGCACTGGGTCATGGAACATACCGTTTGGATGGAGTCCCTCGGATGCGGCAGAGACCCATCGGCGACCTCCTTGCGGCTCTGCAGAGTCTCGGCGTGGACGCCATCTCCGAGCATGATGACGGTTGCCCGCCGTTGGTCATACACTCCAATGGATTTAAAGGAGGCAAAGTATCCGTTCGCTCGGATGTAAGCAGTCAATATCTCTCAGCGTTGCTTTTGGTGTCGCCCTACTCCAAGGAGGGCATCATCATCGAAGTCACAGGAGATCTCTCCTCGGAGCCCTATATCGGCATCACTGTGGAGATGATGAAACGATGGGGTGTGACTTTGACGCACGAAAAGTTACGTCATTTTGAGATTCCCGGCGGTCAATGCTATAACCCTCTCAACTATCCTATCGAAGCGGACGCCACCGGAGCCTCCTACTTCTTCGCGGGGGCGGCGGTAACCGGCAGCAGAGTGCGGGTGAATGGGTTAGGTTCAGACTCGCTGCAGGGGGATATCGCTTTCGTGGATATCCTTAAGGAGATGGGATGCGAGGTTATCAAAGAGGAGAATTTCATCGAGGTTTGCGGAGGCGAGGAACTACGCGGGGTGGATGTAAACATGAACGCCATATCCGACACCGTCATGACCTTGGCGGCTATTGCGCCTTTCTGCACCGGCCCGACCAGAATCCATGATATCGCTCATATTCGCCAAAAAGAGACGGATCGCGTTCGCGCTCTCGCAACCGAATTAAAGAGAATTGGAGTGGAAGTGGAGGAGACGGAGGATAGCCTCACCGTTCAACCGGCAAAACAATTGCTGCCTGCGGAAATTGAAACCTACGACGATCATAGAATGGCGATGAGTTTCGCCATTACGGGGTTACGATCCTCGGGCATCGCAATCAACGATCCGGGTTGCGTGGCGAAAACTTTCCCGGATTTCTTCAGAAGGCTGCGCGAGACATTTCATCCGGAAACGATGCAGGACTAACGTGAACATCCAAAACGTATTAAAAGGTATCACGATCGCCATCGACGGGCCGTCAGGAGCGGGCAAAAGCACGGTTGCCAAACTTGTGGCAAGGAGGCTTGGGTACACGTATATCGACACAGGTGCGATGTACCGCGCCACCGCTTGGAAGGGGAATGTATTCGGGCTAACTCTGGATAACGAGCAAGCTTGGGTGGATTTGGCGAAGACCATAAGAATCGCTTTTCCGCCGGACAAGGATGGCGGTCAAAGAGTGCTAGTGGACGGCATGGATATCACCACGCAAATCCGCACTCCTCTAATAACGCAGCTCTCCTCGCCGGTGTCCGCCATTCCCGGCGTGAGGCGCGCCCTTGTCAGTCTCCAACAGGCGATGGGTCGAAATGGAGGCGTGGTGATGGAGGGGCGGGATATCGGAACGGTGGTCTTTCCGAATGCGGAGTTGAAAATATTCATCTACGCATCGGAAAGCACACGCGCCGAAAGAAGATGGAAGGAATGCCAGGCAAGGGGCGAGGATATCACGCTGGAGCAGGTGCTCGATAGTCAGAGGGAACGAGACAAGAGAGATAGCGAGAGGGCGGATTCGCCGTTGAAGCCAGCCCCGGAATCGATCATGATCGATTCCGATAGGCTATCCATTCAAGTCGTAGTTGATAAAATCCTCGCCCTCTGCAAAGATAAAGGAGCCTTGTAGGCATGTATTTGCCCTATCGTATCATACGCTGGGTTGTCACGATTTTTTTCAAAATATACGGAAGATGGGAAGTAGTTGGGAGAGAGCACGTTCCATCAAGCGGTCCGGTAATTCTTGTATCCAACCATATTAGCTACCTCGATCCCCCCTTGATGGGCTGTGCGTTGCCTCGCCTCGGTGCGTTCATGGCGAAAGCCGATCTCTGGAATAACAGGTTCCTCGCATTCGTCATGCCCCTGCTGAATGTATTTCCCGTCAACCCGGGCAAGGCGGACCTGCCATCCTTGCGGAAAGCTTTGAAGGTGTTGGAAAGCGGCATGTTGCTGGGGCTTTTTCCGGAGGGCACTCGCAGCAAAACAGGTCAGCTTCTTCCAGGGGAGAAAGGGATCGCTTTTCTCGTTAAAAAATCCGGAGCGCCCATTTTGCCAATGGCGATAATCGGCGCCAACAAGATGCTTCCCCCCGGAGCGAAAAGGTTATACAAAACCAATTTGAAAGTCGCATTTGGAGAGCCGATCTTCTTCACTCCGGACAGTTCGCGCGAGGAGATCGTCACCGGAGTGATGAGAGCCATCGCCAAGCTCCTGACGGATAATGGGGTTCCGATGAAAGCGGCGGAGGACCTAACCGAAGAGGAGAAAGAGAAGCTCGAAAAATAGACCTGATGATTCACGTCAGATCGCCGATAATTCTTGTGATTCGAGTTCACCTTCCTTCCTTGAGCGGCCGGTTTACTCTCCTTTTTCCGGTCGCTCTTTTTTCCTCACTTAGCCGAACGAGGAAAACAGACAGCCTTTGCGGTTCGCCTCGGTTTTTTGTAAAAACCTCTTCAGGAGATCCTTCTCGGATAACTCGTTTCCCTCCGTGTTTTTAACGCTCCATCCCAAACGAAGCGCCATGCTATTGCAAAATGACGCCAATCGTTGCGCAGGCTCCAAGGGTATCTCCTCTGGCAACGTCACTTCGATTTTATCCACATTCTCCTCACCGCCAAAGAGCCTTAACTCAGCGGATGTATCCACAACCTCGTCTTCCAAAAGATACAGACCGGACTCGGAAATGATATTCGGCAACTCTCCGATGAACTTTTCCACCTCTTCTCGCGAATGGCTTACAGGCCCTTGCAGTATTACTTTTTGAATCATAATATTCTCCGTATGATTAAGCGGTAGGGATTTCCTTTTCGAGTAACGCCTTGTATATCGCCTCTCTTAAGCGAATCTGCTCTCTCACACCTTGCACGGGATTCGCATTTATTACGATCCGTAGCGTGGTTTTCGCTGCGTCTACCGAGACCACTCCAAGAACATTGGGGGCTTTGAACAGGCTTGCGGGATCGTCCGTGAATATCTGTTCCCCAACCGAATCTATGATTGTTTTCGCCTTTTCCAAGTCCGTCACATTGGCGATTGCCACGTCCACATACGATTCCACCGGTGCGCGAGAGTGATTGATCACCGTGGCGATATCTCCGTTGGAGAGAATGATCAGGCCTCCCGTATCGTCTTTCAGCCGAGTAATACGCATGCCGATCTCCGTTACCACCCCCGATAACGCTCCGATCGTGACATACTCCCCAACCTCGAACTGATCTTCAACCAATAAGAAGAACCCTGCGATGATATCCTTGACGAGCTTTTGAGCTCCAAGCCCGATGGCCAAACCGCTTACGCCAACGGTTGTTACAATTCCTGTAATGTCCGCGCCAAGGGTTTTTAGAATCATCATGATGAGAATGAAGAGGAGCAAATAGGTTGTTACGCTCTTCATCAACCCCTTCATGGTCCGTAGGCGATTGGCGTTTCCTGCGGAAGGGATTTCCCCATGACGCGCTTCAAGCTTAGTCAAACCCGAGTCAATGAGTCGGCAGAAAATTCGCTTGACTAAAAGATAGAGGCAGACAAGTACGATTATCTTTACGGAGCCATCTATCAGTTTTGTCGCAGTCGCATGGATATAATCGAGCCAGAAATCAATTGTGAGTAGAGGATGCATCCTATTTATCGCGCTTCGCCTCCGCGGATTCCAATGTATTTCTCAGCAGCATGGCTATGGTCATCGGTCCAACTCCCCCGGGTACTGGCGTGATCCAGGAAGCCACCTTGGATGCGGATTCAAACTCAACATCTCCAACATCGCTCTTTCGCCCCGGGATTCGGTTGAAACCCGCGTCTATCACCGTCGCTCCGGGTTTTAACATATCCCCTTTGATCAACTCCGCCTTGCCCGCCGCAGCGACCAGAATATCCGCTGACCGCGTTATTATCGGCAAATCCTTGGTGTGGATGTGGCAGATGGTCACCGTTGCAAAACGATTGAGCAGCATCATCGACACAGGCTTGCCCAATATGATGCTGCAACCCACCACCACCGCATGCCGTCCTTTGATGGGAATCTTATATCTGTCCAATAATTCGATGATTCCGAGCGGAGTGCACGCCACAAATCCCTTCTCTCCGGTCAACAACGCCCCAAGGCTATGCCTGCTGACGCCATCCACATCCTTTTCCGGTGAGAGACGCGACAGGGCTGCGATCTCATTTAGATGACTTGGCAGTGGGTGTTGCACCAGTATTCCATGCACCAGCGGATCGTGATTTAATTGTCCGATGAGTTCTTCCACCTCCTCTTGGGTCACGGAGCCGGAGAGGCGATGTGTCTGCGATGCTATGCCCACCCATCCGCATGCTTTCTCCTTCATTCCCACATACGCCACGGACGCGGGATTATCACCCGCCAGTATCGCCGCCAATCGCGGAGTGACTCCTCGATCCGTTTTGAGTTGCGCCACGCGTTGAGCCACCTCCTTACGGATTTGTCGGGCGGTAGCCTGTCCATCTAAAATCTGCGCACTCATAAAAATCCTTCCTCTTCGTTTTCTTTGCTTTTCATTGTATCTCGGCTGTGTACCATTATGAAGAATGAAGGGGAAAATATCAAGTTTCAGGATGGCTTCCCGCGCCATAAACTCGCAGACAACCACTTCACCCCGCTTGGATATACGGTATGATATTGGATGAAGAGGGTTCGCTCCATTGGCGGCATAACCATGTCCTCATAAGTTTATCGCCCCGACAACAACAACGTCTCAATGGGAGGGATACGAATGATCAATTTGGAACTCGAATACAAAGCGGACGCCCCGAGGGTTGCTGAAAGGATGGAGGCGTACTGGCATCGCACCATCCTTGATCGCGCCACCATCCAAGTTCGAGCGCCCAAACCCGTTCAGCATCCATACCCCGTCAAAAAACATCCAACCCTGCGTGACCGCTGGATGGATGTGGATTATCAGGTGGAGTGCGCTCTTACAGGATGCTCCAATATATGGTATGGCGGTGAGATTCTACCCTACTTCGATCCGAATTTGGGACCGGAATCCTTGACCGCCGCATTTGGGGCGCCCCTGGAATTCGGAGAGGGCACGTCCTGGTCGGTCCCCATCCTGAACAACTGGGATGATATGGAGACACTTCGTTTCGACCCACAAGTTGACTATATCCAAACTCTTCTTAAAATGATCCGAACCGGATTGCAGGCTGGACGCGGGAAGTTTGTTGTGGGATATACCGACATTCATCCGGGAGGCGATTTGGCGGCGTCACTGCGCGATCCCCAGCAGCTTTGCATCGACCTTGTAAACGAGCCTGACAGAGTGCGCGAACTATTGGAACGCATCCATAACTCCTTTTTCGATATCTACCTTTTGGAGGAGGCGATCTTCAAGGAGTACGGACAGCCCATCTCCGCAAGCTGGCTGCCATTATTCGACACGGGAAGATACTACATCCCATCCAACGACTTCTCCTGTATGATATCAAAACAGATGTTCATCGACTTTTTCATCCCGGAACTGCTAGATGAGATTGAATTTCTCGATCGAAGCATCTACCATCTGGACGGTCCCGACGCCTTGCGCCACCTTGACACCCTCCTGGATATCCCCAATCTGGATGCAATTCAGTACGTGTGCGGCGCCGGAGATGGTCCTTCATCCCGTTGGATGGATGTTTTCAAGAGGATACAAAACGCGGGCAAATGCATCTGGGTGGATGTATCGCCGGATGAGATAGAGTTATTCATGGAGAATTTGAAACCGGAAGGCGTCATGATGTGCACATGGGCGCCCACTATCGAAGAGGGCGAGGCGATCCTAAAAAGAATAGCTTCTTGGAAATAGGAGGAGTGATATGAACGGCAGAGAAAGAGTTTTCACATTGCTTAAGGGAGGCAAACCGGATCATCTTCCCAATATGCCCATCAGCATGCAGTTTGCAAGCGATCTGATTCCCGCAAAATACCTAAAATACGCCACGGATTATCGTGTCCAAACGGAGGGGCAACTCAAGGCTGCGGAAACTTTCCACTTCGACTATGTCAGCGCAATATCCGATCCGGGAGTGGAGGGAGCGGATTGCGGCGCGCCGGTCGTTTTTCATGAGGATTCCCCTCCAGGTTACAACGAATCCAAGACACTGCTCGAACTGAAAAGCAATCTGGCGCATCTGAAAATCCCCGATCCCCATTCCGGCAGGATGTATAATCGCATCCAAGCGATCGCCCTCATGAAAGAACGCATTGGAAACAACCTGATCGTGGAGGGGTGGATTGAGGGCCCATGCGCCGAAGCTGCCGACCTGCGCGGCATCAACACCCTCATGCTGGACTACTACGACGATCCGGATTTCGTGCGTGACCTGTTCGAGTTCGTGCTGGAGATGGAATTGCAATTCGCCAAGGCTCAGGTGGAGGCGGGTGCGGATATCATCGGGATAGGGGATGCCGCCGTCTCCCTCATCGGCCCTCGATTTTACCGACAACAGGTGTGGGATTACGAGAAAAAGATGGTGGATGGCATTCACGAAATGGGGGCGAAGGTTCGCCTTCATATCTGCGGCAACACAAGCAAAATATTAAAGGAGATGGGAACGCTTGGAGCCGACATTGTGGATTTGGACTATCCCGCCTCCATGGAGATGGGACGAAAGGAGATGGGACCGGATCAAGTCCTGCTGGGGAACATCGATCCGGTTCGCATCCTCCGCAATGGATCCCCCGAACTCATTCGGAACAAAATCGCGGAATGCCATCAAACAGTGGGTGACAGATACATTGTGGGGGCGGGGTGTGAGATACCCAGGGACACATCCGCTGAAAACGTAAGGGCGTTGGTCGGATACGCTCTCGATACGACATATGCCTGAAACATAGTGGAGAGGATAGTCTCCTCTCATATTTTTCAAGCGTACCGACGCACTTCCTTGCCGTATTGCTGGATGGCGTTCTCAATTTGATCCAGCGGGACATTACGGGGACGATTCAAGTCCTCCAACCCAAGATACAGCTTTCTGTTATCCGATAGGTGGGCGATCAAGGCGATATAGGGATGCCCCTCGAGTTCCATGCGTTCTATGGAGCAAAAGGAGATATTGCCCCACCCCCATGTCGCGAAGCCGATCGCCTTTCCATGCCATTCCTTAATGAAGAATCCCTGCGGGGTGATGGCGATAATGCGCGAGGAGAGGTAACTGATGCCCATGATTAGCAACACCGTTGCAAACCACGCGAACCCCACACCGAAGGCGATAAGGAGCGACAAGGGCCAACTCCCATTCACAGGCCGCCCTTTTATCACAGGGATGAGTATGAGCAACGCGGTAAGCCCGAACGCTATTGAAAAAAGAGGCAGGAAATTGAGTTTCCTAGGATAATACATGCGATTGATCGCGTTTCGGAAGGAAACAGGCTCCTGCCATTGTATCGGCATCATTAATTCTGTTTCCCGTATCTTTGGTCCGCATGCTGAATAAATACATTCCAACACTCTCCGCCGTCACCGGGAAAGCCCGCGTGCTGAACCATGAGTATCTTCACCAAACCTTTCGCCTTGTCCACCATCATGTTGGTGAAATGCGCCCCGCCATGTCCGCACCAACCGTCGCCCACCGCCCAACCCAGTCCGTATCCGTCCGGAATCGAATTCGGTGTCTGTTTACGCGTCATCATCTCCACCGCCTCGCGTGAGAGATACCTCCTCCCGTTAAATTGTCCCTCATTCAGGATCATTCGGCAGAACTTCGATATATCCTCCGCCGTGGAAAATAATCCGCCCGCCGGCACTGGTTGACGAACCGGATCGGTCAAAGGATACTTTAACTGAGATATGATCGACTCCTCGATCCGATCGTTCGATGAGTTGGGTTTGTATGATCTCGCCAAACGCGACTCCTGCTCCTTGCCCGGGATAAAGGTCGTAGCATCCATTCCCAATGGTTTGAGGAGTTGATTGCTCAGAAAGTCCTCATATTTGCATCCCGTCACAATCTCGATGATTCTCCCCGCTATGTTTATCCCCTCGTTGGAGTAAAGATACGCGGTTCCGGGTTCGTTAACAAGCGGGGATATCGCGTAACTCTTGACAGCCACACGCAGTGGCAACATGTCCAACGTGGGTTGTTCCAGCGCCGAGGCGAAAGGAAAACCTGCGGTATGGCTTAAAATCTCGCGCACGGTGACGGGGTGTTTCGGTTTCTTGAGCGTCATTAGATTTTCTCCACGCTGAGAGATGACCCATAACTCGCAAAATTCCGAAAGGTATTTCTCCACGGGGTCATCCAACGACACTTCGCCTTGATCCACCAAAATCATAAACGCGGTCGCTGTAACCGACTTTGTCTGTGAGGCGATCCAAAAGAGCGTATTCGGAGCCATCGGTTTGCCTGAATTTACGTCCTCGTATCCCACCGTCTCCACGCCAAGCACGCCGTCCTTATCCGCAACGAGCAACACCGCACCCGCCAAGACGTGCCGGTCCACAAACGACTGCAACGGGCTTCTCATATCCTCATTATTGGCATGTTCCGAGGATAACGTCATCCCCGCCAGGATCGTTCCAAACGTTACAATGGGCGCCGCCAAACCGCACAATTCCACAAGCATTTCTCTAAACCTCCATTCGATCGGCGTCCTACTTTATATCCGTTGCTTACTCCGATCGAAAATCAGACATTATCATTTTACCTTCCCAACCTTTATGTTGTTGAATTGCAGTCTTCTTTTCCAATTCCCAAGCAACTTTCCGCTTTCGCTCATTTGAAATGAGTATAAATTCAAGCGACGCCGGAATGTGTGGCGTGCTTTCCCGTATCTATTACTTTCCTGAGGCGATTCCATCGCGCACCCCGATCCGGAAGGCGGAGAATCGATTCGGGTTCAAATAATTGCGATTAAGGTTGTATAATCTTAACGCGAGTGAGGAAAAAACAATCGTGTGAGGAGTATGTCAAAAAAAACGTTCCAGATCGTCTACATCAACAAGGAGACAAAACAATGATCGACGGCGGAGAACTGGTAAGTCAAAACCCTATGGGAGCTTTTTCAGCGTTGATGCACTATCAGTGCCTGTATCATCTGCAAGATCGCAACGCAGAGGCCAAAAGGATTATCACCGAATATGCGATTAAGCATGCGACCATGGATGTTTCGCTCGGAATTGTGGGTAGTCCGATACCGGGAGCCCCGCTAATTATTGCCGCAGGATCGGTGTTAGCCGCCACCCAAGTGATATACAAACCGATGGTTGAAAAACTGGGTATGGTCTATTCCGCATCTCCGAATCACATAACCGACCAATATATCAAGGACGCGACAATCATGACAGCGGTAGGGGATCTGGCGGCACAATTCGGATCTGAGTTCTTAGTCGAGATCGCTCGTGAGATATTATCGGAAATCGGCATCGGCATGATACCCACGTTTATCCCGTTTATAAGTGCCATTGCAGGTCCCATCCTAGACATTGTCATCGCGGTCACCATCACATGGCGCATTGGAACAATGACCTCACTCTACTTTCAAAACGGTGAATCATGGATAGGCGATCGCAAAACCACGTTTGAATACGCCAAAAACCTCACCAGTATATATATTCCAAACATCGCAAGCATATTAGGCTCATTTGCAAGCGGCAGTGCCCAAAACATTAAGGATTCCGTGCTCAATACCGTATCTGAGGATATGAAGAATCAAGCGGATTTCAACGGTTTGAGGTATAAAATACCCGCCATTAACCAAAAGCAAATCAACTCCATCATTCCCATAATACAAGCGTTCCACGGATTACTTAATAAACAACAGATCAAGGCAAATCTCATCCAGCAGGGTATGGATGCGCATCTGATCGATCTCGCATTTCAACATATGGGACTTTAGAGGATAGTGGTTGATTCATCCACCGGTTTAAATGATTCGATGGACAACTTAAAAAAACGTATGAAAAGACAGGCTATTAATCTCCAAGGATTTAACGCTTATATATGCATGTGAATAGCGATGTAAATGGGGGATATAGCCCGCGCACCGTATCGGCATTCTGATCTTTCAATTAGACACTTGCAAAAAAGGAACATTAATCATGATTGGTGCAATTTGCGGGGATATTATCGGTTCGGTTTACGAGTTCGGGAATATCAAAACTACTGATTTCCCTTTATTTTCTGCTAAATCGAGGTTCACGGATGATTCGGTGATGACAGTAGCGACGATGGATACGTTGCTGAATAACACAAGCTATGTGGATAATTATAAAAAATGGTTTCATAAATACCCTCATGCAGGATATGGGGGTATGTTTAAAAAATGGTGCGCATCAAATGACACAAACAGTTATCACAGTTTCGGGAACGGCTCAGCCATGCGTGTCAGTCCGGTGGGGTTGTGGTGCAAAAGCCTGGAGGAGACTCTTGAGGAGGCGAAACGGAGCGCGGAAGTAACGCATAGTCATCCCGAGGGCGTGAAGGGAGCGCAAGCCACTGCGGCGGCGATTTTCTTGGCGCGCCACCCCGCCTCCAAGGAGGAGATCAAAAGCTTCATCGAAGAGAATTTTCAATATGACTTGGATGAAAGTCTGGATAGCATTCGACAATGGTATGCATTTGACGTAACCTGCCAGGGCACTGTTCCGCAGGCGATTCGAAGCTTTATCGAATCAAACAGCTATGAGGACGCCGTTCGCAAGTCCATATCCCTTGGCGGCGATAGCGATACCATTGCGTGCATCACCGGAGGCATAGCGGAGGCTTATTATGGCGTTCCCGAAAGCATTATAAAAGAGGCTTCCATTTTACTACCTACTGTTTTTAAAAAGTTGATAAATACTTTCTACGTGAAATGCGGGGTGGAGTTAAACGGCTTGCAGTAACGATTTACGCGAAGTTTATCGCATATAAGACTTTCCATCGTTTTGGAAGTAAGATTAAGGTGTTAATGACTCCCTGCAGCACGGTATTATCCGTGCCGCAGGCGTCATCACGCGGATTTCAATTCCTTACGATTTGGAACCAGGTTGACATCCCTGAATCCCTATAACAATCAATGCAAGGATTTGCTAATGAACAGATTCCTCCTTACGCTCTCTCTTTTTGCATTAATCACCTCCCTGTCTCACCTTTCGCGCGCCGCGTGCGGCGTACGCCCCGCATCGCTCTCCTGCGAATACATGCCCGATCCCCGTGGCATTGACACTCCCCATCCACGCCTGAGTTGGAAGCTAACGCCCTTGAATGAAAGACCTGAAAACCGCGGGCAATACCAGTCAGCATATCAAATCCTCGTCTACGCTTATCCCAAGGGATTTGGAAAAGGCGAGGAAGAGCGCTGGCATACAGGCAAGGTAAATTCGGATCGAACGATCGGAATTCCTTACGAGGGTAAACCGCTCCGTTCCGGTGTGCGTTATTACTGGAAATTGCGGGTTTGGGACAAAAATGGATATCCGTCGCAATGGAGCGCGCCATCATGGTTTGAGACGGGATTGATGAAACCGAGTGATTGGAAAGCCAAGTGGATCGGATGGAATCCTCCAGTTCTAAAAATCCCGATTTCCCTTCAAGGGGTCTCATGGATATGGTATCCGGGAGAGAACGCCCGCACCATGGCTCCGGCAGGGCCTAGCTTTTTCCGGAAGACCTTTGAAATCCCTCAAGGCGCCCAAATACTACGCGCCTTCTTCGCGGGTACCGCCGATGACCAACTCAACTTATTTGTTAATGGCATACACGCTGGGGATGTTGGCGATTGGCACACTGCAGGCGGCATCGATATCTCCTCTTATCTCCATCCAGGAGAAAACTGCCTGGCTATTCAAGCTACCAACGCCGCCCCAAGCCCTGCGGGATTGATAGCGAAAGTCGAGATCACCTTCAAGGGCGGCCAAACGTTGACGCTCCAGACTGACGCCTCCTGGAGGGTTTCCACTCAAAATATAACGAATTGGAATGAGCCGAATTTCTCCGATGAGGGTTGGAAACCCGCAGAGGTGATAGCCACATACGGCGATGATCCTTGGGGCTCTCCTCCAGTGACGCCCATGTCAACCCTTGCCGCATCGCCTGCGCCAATGCTCCGTAAGGAGTTCCCCGTGAAAAAACAGCTATTGAACGCCCGTTTGTATATTTGCGGGCTTGGTCTGTACGATTTGCGCATCAACGGAAACAAGGTCGGCGATTCCGTCCTGAACCCCGCCCCGACGGATTTCACCAAGCATGTGCTGTACAACGTATACAACATCACGAAGCTTATGAAGCCTGGGGAAAACTGCATTGGAGTGGTTTTGGGCAGGGGATTTTTCGATATCCGCGAACAGACGCCCTGGGATTGGAACGACGCACCGTGGAAACATGCACCCGAAATGATTTGCGAGATCGTTCTGAGATACGACGATGGCTCCTCCAAAATCGTCGGCAGCGATACCTCCTGGATGCTCTGCATGAACGGTCCCACGCGAAATGACGCGATTTATTGGGGAGAAACTTACAACGCCACCAAAAGATTCGTGGGATGGGACCGCCCGGGATACGACAATAAAGGTTTTCAACATGCCGACATTGTTACCCCACCCAAAGGTGCGCTCAAGGCGCAAGTGATGCCACCGATCAAGGTCATGGCATCCTTCAAGCCGATCTCGGTGACTCAGCCAAAACTTGGAGTCTATCTTTTCGATGCGGGAATTGTCACATCCGGATGGGCGAAGATCATCGCGAACTGCCCGAAGGGAACGGAGTGGACCATCCAATACGGCGAAAAGCTAAACCCCGACGGCACCGTTAATGAATTCTCGCTGAACGATATCAATGGCCCCTGCCAGCGCGACCATTACATCTTCGACGGCTCTGGAATGCAAACCTGGACGCCGAGATTTAGCTACAAGGGATTCCGATATGTGGAGATCATCGGTTCCCCAATTCCGCTAACTGTAAACAACATCCGCATTCAAAGCGTGCATAACGATGTGAAACGTATCGCCAGTTTCCAATGCTCCAATTCGCTCTTCAACACCATCCACAAGGACACCATACGCACCATCTACAATAACCTCCAAGGCAAACCCACCGACACCCCGGCATACGAGAAGAATGGCTGGATGGGCGACGCCAATCTCATTCTCGACACAGAGATGTACAATTTGAACATGACCCGCTTCCTTGAGAAATGGGTTGACGATATACGGGATTGCATGGATAAGAGCGGTTTGGTGCCTATTATCGTCCCGACCGGCGGCTGGGGCTACGGGCACAGCCCCGAATGGAACTCTGTTTATATTTTCGCGCCGTGGAGGCTCTACGAGTATTGCGGCGATCGAAGGATACTTAAGGACCAGTACCCGGCTCTAAAAAAATACGTGGCTTACGAAGCCTCTCAGCTCAAGGATGGAATCTCCAACAGCATCCTCAGCGATTGGGTGGCTCCGGGTTTGAACAGTCGCCCTTCCGGAGCCCAAGCCCCTGAAGGAGGCGCATTGACCGCAACCACATATGACTATAAGGTATTCCAACTGATGGAGAAAATCGCCACCCTGCTAGGAGATAAGGCGGAGGCGAAACGATGCGCCCTCGTCGCCTCCGAAATAAAAACAGCTCTGAACACCCATTTCCTCGACGCAAAAACCGACGTATACCATACCGACATCCCAGCAGGATACCGTCAAACTTCCAACATTCTCCCGCTTGCTTGGGGAATGGTTCCGCCCAACCGAAAAGAGGCGGTGCTCGCCAATCTCGTGAGGGATATTCACTCCAAAGGGGATCACCTCGATACGGGCATCCTCGGAACCAAATACATCCTTCCCATACTCACCGAAAACGGCTACGGCGACCTGGCGTACGCAATCGCCAACCAACGCACATTTCCAAGCTGGGGATGGTGGATCGCCAACGGCGCCACTACTCTTTGGGAGACGTGGGAACTGAACGCCCGATCCAGGGATCACTATATGTTCGGCACCATCGATGAATGGTTTTTCCATTATCTCGCTGGAATTCGAGATGACAGCAAACACCCTGGATTTCGTCGGTTCATCATAAGACCGATGGCTTTGGGCGATCTGACCTGGGTGAACGCCAGCATAGACACGGTTCGAGGCAATATCGTTTGCCAATGGAAAAAGACAAAAGGCGAGTGGCGCATGCGTGTGGTGGTTCCGCCTAACGCCAAAGCCGTCATTTACATTCCGACCGCGAATCCCGCCTCGGTGATGGAAAACGGCAAGCCTGCCGAAAAAGCGCCGGATGTTCATTACCTTGGCGCCTCCAAGGGGAATGTGGTATACATGGTTGGGTCTGGCAGCTATCACTTTGTTTCATCCGAATAATCCGTTTGATCGTTCGATCTGCAAGGGCGTTCTCATGAAAAGCCCCAAACGATTCACTCGAAGGGAACTGCTTGCATCCACGGCGGGAGCCGCTTTCGTCGCGCCGATAATCTTTTTTGAATGGAATAAGGGGTTCGCCATGTCTCAATCAATTAACGACACCAACGTGAAAAGCATGTACGTAACGATACGAGATGACATACTTATGACTGCGGGGTTTGAGAGTATCGACGAAGGACTGAGAGTGTGCGGCATCCCGGGAGTGGAAATCGCCGCTGACAGGGATTACACCTGCCGACCAATTTTGGCGACGATGCAAAACCCGAGGATTCATTTCGACAAGGATGAAGATATCAGGCTTCTAAAGGATCAGATGGAATTGTCGGGGATTCGCATCTCCTCCTTCCTCGCATCAAATAACTTCAACGCTCCCAATCGGAACGCGGAATTGGATTGGGTGGTTCGAATCATGGATACTGCATCGAAGGTTGGCGCCCAAGCCGTGCGCATTGACGCTATCATGGAAAACGCGGACAACATGCCACGACAGCAACGAGAGGACATATTCCATGATTGCGTCACCACGATATTGCAAAAAACCGATGGGTTGACAGTGAATCTGGGCATTGAAAACCATGGCATACAAGGCAACGATCCCAAATTCCTTCTAGGATTGCTGAAAAGAGTCAAATCCCCGAGGCTTGGCATCACGATGGATACGGGGAATTTTTACTGGGCGGGTTATCCATTGGATGAGCTATATTCCATATTGAACGAACTCGCGCCTTACACCAAGCACACCCATGTTAAAAACATTGACTATCCGGCGAATATGCAAAACATCCGCAGGGAGGTAGGTTTCGGATATGAAAAATATGTCTGCCCGATTCCAGACGGCAACATCGACATCCCGAAAGTCGTCGGTTTCCTGAAAAAAGCGGGATATCATGGCGATCTCTGCATCGAGGATGAATCGATTGGCAAGTATGACATCCCTGGGCGACGCGCGAATTTCAGTCGCGCGTCGGAGTATCTTAAAGAGATCATCCAAAATTCGTAGTCATCATGGGAGATTCCGAATGTCGCGATACGCCTTGTCAATCCTATTGGCGTTGCTTGTCTTGCTTTGCCTCGTTCCGAGAGAAGGATTCACGATGACAAAATCATGCGTGGTTTCTCATTTGCGATGCGAATACTATCAAAATCCCCTCGGAGTGGATATCGCCCATCCCCGCCTAAGCTGGGAAATGGAATCCAGTCATCGTTCCATGGTTCAGACCGCTTATCAAATACTAGTGGCAAGCGACCAGCGGGTATTAGCAACAAACAGAGGGAACCTTTGGGACAGCGGCGTGGTCGTCTCGAACAAATCCCTGCAGATCCCCTATGAAGGCAAACGCTTGCGCTCTTATCAACGGGTCTTTTGGAAGGTGCGGGTTTGGGACGAACAAAGACGCCCCTCCGATTGGAGTTCCGCCGCCTCATGGACCATGGGAGTGCTTCATGCGAAAAACTGGAAGGCGCATTGGATCACCGCTCAAACTCTGCGGCAAAACGATTACCCGAACCATGTGAACGGACTTGGAAGATACGAGACCCTCCTCCTAAGACACGATTTCCAGGTGGGCAAAGGGCTAAAACGCGCCGTGGTCACCATCTGCGGATTGGGACAATACGAGATGACATTGAACGGCAGGAATGTCGGTGATGATCTTCTTACGCCTGGTTGGTCGAAATACGACAAGACCTGCATCTACGACACCTATGATGTCACCTCCCTCCTAAAAAAAGGGGGGAACGCGGCCGGTGTTTTTCTCGGAAATGGAATGTATGATGTTCATTCCGGACGGTACACCAAATTTCTCGGCTCCTTCGGCCCCCTCAAGGCGATCTGCCAGATCATGCTTGATTACTCCGACGGCAAAAAAGAGCTGGTCGGCACAGGTCCGCAGTGGCGAGCCGAGGCAGGTCCGATAACCTTTTCCTCCATTTACGGAGGGGAGGATTACGATGCGCGGCTATCTCCGAGCGGATGGAACAAACCGGGGTTCGATGACGCAAACTGGGATCACTGCAAAATCACTCAGGGACCAGGCGGCGATCTCAAAGGACTCTCTTGCTCCGCCCCTCCCATTCGCACATACCAAACGCTGAAGCCTGTTCATGTTCAAACCATCTCTCCCACGATCAAGGTATACGATCTAGGGCGGAACGCCTCTCTCATGCCGAAAATCAAGGTCGTTGGACCCAGGGGATCGTCAGTCACCATCATTCCGGCGGAACTGATAAACTCGAACGGAACGGTGGACCGAAGCTCCTGCGGAGGCGGAGTGGCGTATTGGAAATACACGCTTCGAGGGGGCAAGACGGAGAGTTGGTTTCCGAAATTCTTTTACCAGGGATGCCGCTACCTGCAGGTGGAATTGGCGTCGCCCAATGGCGAGCTTCCCAAATTGCTGAACCTTGATGGCGTCGTAATTCACTCCTCCTCATCATCCGCAGGCGAATTCGCGTGCTCCAACAAGCTCTTTAATCGCATCTACACCATCATTCGATGGGCGCAGCGCAACAACATGATGAGCATCCTCACCGACTGTCCGCATCGCGAACGTCTTGGCTGGCTGGAGCAGGATCATCTGAACGGTCCCTCCCTGCGATACGATTTCAACCTTGACGCCCTGTATACGAAGATCATGAACGATATGGCGGACAGCCAATTAACCGACGGGCTGATACCGGATATAGCACCGGAATACGTGGTGTTTAGTGATGGTTTCCGAGACTCACCGGAATGGGGATCGGCGTTCATTCTATGCGCATGGCAGCAGTATGAATGGGCGGACGACACTCGCATCCTAAGGGAGCATTACGATGGCATGGCAAGGTACGTGGATTATCTCGAATCCAAAGCGAACGACCATATACTCTCTTACGGCTTGAGCGACTGGCTGGATATGGGAGGGAACACTCCGATGGGGCTTACCGCCACGGCGTTTTATTACGACGATCTTCAAATCATGGAGAAAATCGCCCGAGTGTTGGGGAAGCCCGATGACGCCACAAATTACGCCGATCTAAAGGAAAAGGTGCGGGTGGCGTTTAATCGCGCCTTTTTCAATCCGGATACACATTCTTACCGAAACGGCGGACAGACGTCCAACGCCATTCCTTTGGTGATGGGCATTGTCGAACCGCAATATCGCAAGGATGTTCTCAACGCCATTGTCAAGGATATCGTGGAACGCAATTACGCCATAACGGCGGGGGATGTGGGCTATCGCTACCTCCTGCTGGCATTGGCTCAGGGCGGCAGATCCGACGTAATCTACAAATTGAATAATCAAACGGCGACGCCCGGGTACGGTTACCAGATCGCGCACGGAGTCACAAGCCTCGCCGAATCATGGGATGCAAACAGAAACGATTCTCAGGATCACTTCATGCTGGGGCAGATTGTGGAGTGGTTTTTCGATGACCTTGCAGGGATAGGATATGATCGGTACTCTCCGGGATTCTCCAAAATCATCATAAAACCCGCTTTCACGGGAGACCTGAAATGGGTGCGAGCGTGTTACGATTCCCCTCACGGCAGAATCTCATCCTCATGGAAAGTCGGAAAAAAACACATATCCTTGGATATCACCATACCCGCGAACACCACCGCCGTCGTATCTCTTCCCTCCGAACGGTTGAGCGACATTACGGAATCCGGGAAGCCTGTTCGGCAAGCAGACGGCGTCAAGTACCTGAAAACCGTTGGAAAGACCATGGAATTCAGGGTCGGCTCCGGGGAATACCGTTTCAATATCGACAAATAGACTCCCGGGAACTCCCACAAATCGGGTAGGCGGGGTCATTACTGATCCCGCCTCCCACACCACCCGGCATGCGGGTCCGCACCGGGCGGTTCA
>DAIDHP010000046.1 GCA_027459625.1 Chthonomonadales bacterium | reverse complement strand
GTGTAGAGTTCGGTATCTTTCATAATGTATCATTATGGATAATTTCCGGGGTTTTCCACAAACTTCCCCATAGAGCCCTCAAATTTATCCAACCATGAAATAAAGGAGGCTTACAATGTCCGAAAACAGAATGCGCGTGCTGGCGTGGGACGAGCATCCCTCCCACGCCCCGAAATCGGTCTATCCGTCCTCGCTGAACGGGGCAATAGCGGAGGGCGTGAGCGCCATCGCAAACGACAAAATCGTCGTGAAAACCGCCAACCTGGATGAACCCGAACAGGGAATCACCCTCAAGGCGCTGGAGGAGACGGACGTGCTCATGTGGTGGGGGCACGCCCGTCACGGCGAGGTGAACGACACCACAGTGCAACGCGTGAAGGAGCGGGTGCATCATCACGGAATGGGGCTTATCATCCTCCATTCCGGACATTATTCCAAGGTGTTTCGGGAGACAGTCAGCGCGAACGGGCACCTGAAGGGTGGCTGGCGAGAGGAGAACCCGCCGGAGGAGGAGAGGATTCGGGTCTGCGCCCCGTGGCACCCAATCGCAAAGGATATCCCTGATTTCACCTTGGATCACGAGGAGATGTACGGGGCGCCGTTTGATGTGCCCGCGCCCCTGATGACCATCTTCCAATCCTACTTCCCTCTTTCCGGCGACACCTTCCCGAGCGGCTTGTGCTGGACGGTGGGCGATGGCATCGATCCGAACTTCACCTCCGGACCGGGAGGCGGCAAGGGGCAGGGACAGGGCGTTGGCCGAGTGTTCTATTTTCGCCCGGGGCATGAATCGGTGCCCACCTACCATAACCCGATCGTGCATCGGATCCTTGCCAACGCGATCCTCTGGTGCGGGAAGAGAAGCTAGGCGGCGGTTAGCGTATAAAGGAGGAGGGCGTTTCCCTCCTCCTTTCTTGACTAATCGTTAATTTCCGACCTTCATGATGGTTATGCCTCTCATTAAACAATGTGCAAGCAAATATTGCAACTCCTCCGTCGCCACGATGCATGATGGAAAAGAGTGCTTGATACGCGAAGAGGCTGGGTTCGGGTATGATTACTCGAACACGCTTATGATTCGAACGGGGATATTCCACCGTTAGTAGGGTCGAATTGCTTATCCGACCGCTTGAATTCAATTTCTCAATTGGGAGAATGAAATGTTGATGGTGTCATGCTCGATTTATTTTTTTCTAACCGGGCTCTTTTATATTTACCTTTATCTCAAGGACAGAAATGGAAATCGTATCACATACATCATCATCTATACGATTGCAGGCTATGGCTTTTACACCCAGAAGGATTATCACTTTCCAACCGTCTTTAGCATTGTTATAGCGGTTATGCTGATATTCGGCGCAGCCATGCGCATATCCAGGATATTGAAAAAGCAATATTGAGGCATGCCACGCCACAAACGAGGCATGACTGTTAAAAAAGAACTCCAATCGGAGCGTTTCACATAGCATGGAGATAATAATCATCGGACTATTTGCAAAACTCCCATATGGTGCCATGAATTCAAGCTTGCCCTGCATGAGGTAAATGTTTCTCGCAATATTATTGGGGGCTCACAACCTTACCGATAAAGTTGTACTCTCTAAATAAACCCGTTCGTCAATCGATCGACAAAGTAATTGAGAAAAAACGAATCCCGGTTTGTAAAACGTTCAATCCGCAGTTAATTTAGAAAATTGTATATCGCTGTTATATTGCGCGCAACCATGTATGGGCGACCCTTGTAGTCGCCCATACATGGTATCGATAATACGACATGTTGCATTACTCGGCGTATGTTTCGATGCTGCGATGTTTCTCCATCCACTACCTCCCCTCCGCCTTTTTGATCCACTCAAAAGCCCCGGCAATGAGGGGGGGACCGTATTTCGGATCGGAGGTGAGCACATCCGAGATGTAGAGGATTCTCCCCCCTCCCGGATAGCTCATCATCGCCGCCGCAACACCGTAGCTCTTGCCACTCGCCCCAACAACGCGATAAATCGGCCGATAAACCACCCCCTCCGGGAAATGGGTTTTCCTTATCGCCCTCAAGCGAGGATCGCCCGCAGGATAAGGGAACGATTTCGCAAGGTTCGGAATCACGGTCTGTCCGGGTGTCTCCTCCACGGTAAGTTTGTCGTTTGGGAGCGTCTCGATGGTGTTTTCCAGCGGGAAATCCATCCGATTGGTCAGCGGCGCGGGTATCGTCTGGATGTATCCGTTAGGCCCGGTTCCGTACGCCATCGGCGAAGGCCCCCCCACCATATAGACCAGCATTCCCCCGTTTTTCACGTAATTAACCACCGCATCAGCGGCGTCATCGGGTGTTTTTACCGTCTGGATGTAGTCTTCTCCACCGGCCACGAAAAATGCGATGGGAAACTTTTTCGGGTTGAAGTAATTGGGGTCCACCAACTGATCCGGCGTGAGGATATCCGCCTTGTCGTAGGAAAGTCCGGTGGCTCCGAACAACGCCGCGGCAGCGGACGACCCGATGGGCGGAATGATAGCGAAGCTCCCTCGGGGGACATCGGCGAGGTTGGAACGTATCCCCATGACGAATCTATCAAACTTCTCCAATTGCCGCAACTTTGACACGCAATATTCCAAATCCGCCGGTTTTACAAGACCGCTTTTGACGCCCGTGCAGGCGAATACCATGCGGGAACCGGTATCCAACCCCGTCACCTCCTCGCCTTTCACGGAAGCCCAGCCCATCAGAAGCCTTGAGGTGTAGATGGGCGGCCAAGCGCGCCACGCCAAACCGATGTGTTCGGAGGAGAGATTCACCCTTTTACCGTTGCGCAAAATGAGCTTCGGGGCGGGGCCGGATCCGTCGCCGAAGAGAAGAAATACGGTATCCGCCTTCAGGGGACGGGACAGACTTTCCCTTCCCCTCATCGCGCTCTTTTTGCTTGCGGGGGCGAGTTCAAAGGGAATACCGCAGACCCATCGCACCCCCCGCCACAACCCCGACCATGAATTCAAATGGCTCCAGGAGGTATCCGGAACGACGTTGAATTTCACCCGCGCGAATTGGAAGCCGAATGGAGGCGAATAGGAGGGAAGCGGTCTCGTTAACGGAGGCTCCGTTGGCAGCGTTGGAAGACCGGCTTTCGGATTTCCCACAACGACCTCTTCACCGCAAGACACGTCGTTTATTGTCAGCGACCAAAGGGCTTGCGGTGGTCTGATAAAATCCGTTCCCGCATGAAGATCCGTTCTTTTTCCGGCTTTAATGATCGCCACCGGCTTTTCGCTGATATCCACAAACGGGCAGGTGAGCGAGACGGAAAACGGGGTTTTAACCGATCCCGTAACCTTAAAGAGGAAGTTGCCGGAGGCTTGATAGCGGTATCCGGTTACGCCGGTATCGGCTCCGTCCTTGTCGAAAGCCATCGCCGCCTTCTCCCCGCACAATATCCGCATTTTGGTGTCGCCGACGGGCCATTCCATCGGGAAGGGCTGTGAGAATCCGTAATTGGATCGCTTCCCCTCCCAATACGGATTGCCCGGGAAGAGTCCGTATTGCTCCACCATCTCCGGTGAGGGATAGTCGGTGAGTGACCGATGATAGGTGTTCTGATATAGCACGGACCAACGATCGAATGATCCTTGCAGAACGTACATCAGAATGGGATCTCCGGTCTCCACCGCCACCATTCCCAAAGTGTCCAGATCCTCGCATATCTCGTTCGCCGATGGGGTGCCGATCCAGTCGCAACCCGAATTCCCCGACCAAAGGAACGCGGAATCCATGTTGTCATCGCGATTGTTATCCGAGGGCCACATTGTCATGTAGCGATAGGCGAAGCTTCGCGCGAGCCGCAACGCCTCCTTCGCATCAGAAGCGTAGAGGGGATTGTTTTTGAAGGTGAAGTAATAATCCAGGCAGAAGGATTCGCACACGGAGCCGTCTATGGCGAAAGGCGACGAGGGCACGTCGGCGAAACCGTTTCGCTCCCACGACCACTCCCTCGCCCAATGAAACGCCCCTTGCACGAAAGGAAGATATTGAGCATCCCCTTCGTCCCGATACAAGTCCATCAGCAATCTTCCCACGACCAATCCGTTGCAGTTGTGCAGAGTGGTCACCGCCGCGCCTCCCCAATCGGGGGTCCAGCTTCCAGTTAGCGGCTTCTCCCAATAGCAGGCGATATCCGAAGGGAGGGGTTTGCCGTTCATCGCGGGCGGACCGGGGAGGAAACGGGTGGGATTGGTTCCGATCTCCGGGATACGAAACCATTTGGCGTAACCGACAAGCTCATTCGCCACTTGATGCAGGTGGTTCAATTGCGTGGTGTCGTTATCCCGATACGGGACATCCACCATGCTCTCATCCACCGTGTTCCAGCCGTAAATCAGCCTGGAACCGGGTGTCTGGAACTGCTTTTCCACGCCCCCTATGAAATCCCCGTCCGGAGGCCCGTTGAAATCTTGCAGGCGATCGCCGCCTGGAACCCAGGAGAGATCGACACGCTTCGGGACCTGCGGCAGATAGGCGCGGTATCTCTTCCAGAGGAAACTCCAGAGCAGTTCGTTGGGGTCCTTGGAGGCGGAAAGAGATTGGCTCCATATCAGATATCCGTGCGATGCGATGTAATCACCCGCCTTGGGAAAGACCAGATACTGATACCTCACCCCGCCGTAGGGATAGACCAAACTGATAAACTGCCGATCGTATTCGCCCTTTTTTCCCGCGAGCTTCTCCTTCCAGCAGTAACCGGTCGCCACGAATTTCGCGGTGTTATCCGTCATGCGCGTGGATTGGAACTCATATCCGGCGTAAAGCTTTTTCTGCGGCGCCCATAGTCCGATAACCGGAACGGGCTGAGCGCCGAGCGCGGGGGTGTAGCTCCAATTGCGGTTGTAATGGTAGGCGGATAACTCCGGCGATCCGATATGAACGTCTTCGAGCAGCGGAAAGCGATCCGCCAACGGAGTGGCGTTCAGCCAACCCATTGCGTGCCAAGCCATCGCCTGAGGCATGTACAGCGAGAGAAAATGGAAGGGGGATTTGCCCGCCACCTTAAGCCATTTCGTTGAATTGAACCGACGGATGGTGATATGAAAGGATATGCGGGGATAAGGAACGTTCGGGAGCAAGGCGACGGCGATGCTATCCCCCTTCCCCAACTCCAAACCGCATCCGGGTAAAGCCTGAAGAGAGGAGAAAACGAGGCGAGCGGGATTGCGCTCCAATCGGCAGGATTCGGCGACGAGGATTCCGTTGCTGCTCAATCGCACCGGTGCCACCAGCCTCCCGTGAGAGTAGAGATCAAAACCCGTCCAGCTTGCGCCTTGTCTCACCGCCGCAATCCTCAGCGAACCGGCGGATATCTCCGTTGCGGCGTGGGATTGTGCCGCCACGCACGCCATGACCATCAGGATCGGAACAATCCGCAATATTCTATTCATGCATTCCCCCCCTCGTCCTTCATTCTTTTGCATTCATCCCCAATTCTTAATTCTTAATTTCCAACACCACCACCCAATCCTCCTCCCCATGCTCGGGCGGGAGGAGAACACACCTGCCGTTTGAATCCGACTTGAGGACGCCATCCTCCCGTCTCTCCCCGCTCGCGGGATCGAAACGGATCACATGATACTTCGCATTGGATTCGATTCCCCTCACCTCAATAGGCTTGCGTCGCGGGGCGTATATCACTCGAATCCGCCTCGGCATACCCGCCGCGTAGGGAACCTCGTATTTTGCGATCTCATCGGATGCATCCTCATCCGTCCGCTCTCCCTCCTGATTATACGCCACCCACTCTGGATGCGGCTCGAATTCAAACCAGGGATATTTTGTTAGCAGACTCTTCGCCATCGCCAATTGGCGCGACCCAGGCAGATTCATCGCATCATCCCAAGGGAGATGACCGTAATCCCCACCGTGAGGAGAAGCCCCATGCGGCAGATCGCGCCGATTTACCTGCCAAATTCCGTTCGCGCCGTAGGTGTGCCCAGCCGCGCCGTTTAAAACACACACCCAGAACATGAGCCGCTGAATATCCGCAGGTATTTTGTCCATCAGCGCCTCGTAACAGACCTCGCTGTTGATCACGGGCATGGTCGGCTCGGAATGGCGGGAATCGCGCACTGTGCGGATCGTGGGGGGAAGCACCTCCCTCAAACCGTGACCGGTCTGAAGCATGTCGAAATCCAGCAGGGTTTCGTCATCAATCGCCCCGCGCGCGCTCAATCGCCCCAATCCGGTGGGATGAATGGAGAGAGGACGATGAAACGGATCGATCTCCCGCACATATCGCGCCACCTCCGTCCACCCCTTGACCTGTTCCCGATCGTCGAAAGGAAACCCTTCGGTAAGATAATACGGGAGATTCGCCTCGCCCGCCACGCACCACACGATCGGCAATGCCCCGTATCTCGCCACGAGATTTCTCCAATGCAGCTTGAGCCTTTCCACGCCCATCCATCCCATGAAATACCCCCACGCCCCCACGAGGCACGGCGCTAGTCCGGATTCCACCAGATGCAACAACCTTTGATCCGCAGCGCGAAAATACTCCGGTCGGATATGACGATAATCCTCCTCCCAGGGAAACCCCTCCTCGTTCGCGCCGCGCTCGTCGAACGCGGGCATGTCCGGGTAGAGACCCGCGACGATCTGAATTACGGTGAACCCCTTCCTTCTCCGATCCTCCGCAAGGGTCCGAAATCCCTCAGGGGAAAGCCTTTTGCACATCCCCATCCACCAGGTATCACCCAGCCAAAAAAACGGCTCCCCGTCGGCGTATTGAAAATGCCTGCGGTTCTCGGAGATTTCCAGGGGACCGTGCAGATAAAGGGGATTATCGCCCGAGTAAGGAATTACGGTGATTTCACCGGAAACGTCGTGAAGTCCCGTGTCATCATCATCGGAGCAACGGGTGCGAAAGGTGTGAACCCCCAACTCTGACGATGCGTAACGCAAACCCCAGCTTACTCCGCCATCCCAAAAGCAGGGAACCGTCACGCTCGAACCGTCCGGCTTGGTCACGATGGCGTCGAGTTGCGGCTGATGGAAAGAATGCGACGGAGCATTCGCGGAAAGAAGATGAATTTCCGCCATCTTATTACGCTGAACGCTAAGGTTTGAATTGAAAACAGGTGAATCACTCATGAGCAATATATTCCTTTTATCAACAGTCCACATGTTATGAGCCTGGCAATCTGATTATGCTGCCGGTTCGTTATTGGCGATCATCGCCTTGGCTCCGATGTCGTTTTGGATGACAACCCCTTTCACGCCGTTATTGTCCGTAACAATCGCGTGCTGCAGACCTGCTTTCAGATGAACGGCGGGTTCCGGCGTGCCAAAGCTGGATCCCCGCACCTGTAGCTTCCCGTTATCCGCCTCGATCAGGGCTTTGGTGTTCCCGTTGCGCCCGCTGCTAAAAAAGCAGTTGGAGAGAGATAGGTAGCTTTGGCTGTGCGAGAGGACGTTTTGCACGGACGGTCCCCAAAAGGCGCAGTTCTCCAAACGCACCGAGCCGGTGCATGTGGGGTTGATGACAATCTCCGTGGGATCGGTCCCGTTGAAAGCGACAAACTGCCCGTTGGTGATGAGAAGACCCATATACTGAATCTGATCCACCACGATGCATCTCTGGGTGGCGTCGGAGCCGATGCCGCAAAGCTGACCGTTCATGGATCCGTTCTTCGTCTCAATGAAATGGTAGCCGATGTTCGTCGGAAAGATGAAGGTATTTGTGACGTACTCCCAGTCGGAGCGGGCGAGAATGAACCCCTCGCAGTTTTTCCACATGAACTCGAACACGGGGTCCCACGAGCCGTTCGTGGAGGGATCCGACCACCAATGGCAGTGCCAATGCACGTTCTCGATACGCCCGATATCGGTGCAGTTATCCAGCGAGAGCCCTCTGCGCAACACGCAACCATACACGCTGCGGATACGGTGGCGCACGTTAGGCTCCGGTCCGATGCGGATGCCGTTATAGCTGTTGATGAGGGTGACATCCTCCACCGTGTTGTCTCCTCCCTGCAGGTGAAAGGTCCAGGCGTAGGGATGGATATCCTTAACCGATTGTTCCGGATAGAAGACAGTAAGCCCGCGCACATCGGATGAATCGCCCATCTCGAAAAGCGCGGGGGCGTCCTCCTTATCCCGTCCGCCAATCGCCAGGATTACCGTTCCGATAAGCGGCTTGATATATTGCGGAGAGTGCGCCACCCCCTGAAATGAAACACCAACGGGTATTTTAAGGCTTCCCTCCACTCGATAATGCCCCCCAGGTGCAAAAACGATGCCTCCTTTCACTCCCGCCGCATCCAAGGCTTTCTGAATGGCTGCAGTGTCGTCCGTTTTACCATCGGCTTTTGCGCCGAAAGCCATTACGTTCAGCATATCCCCTCCTCCCGTTAAGTTGGGTGCGGCGTGCGCGGATGCGGTTAGTATGCCCGCTCCCGCCGCCAAAGCCGCGTTCTGTAAGAATTGCCGTCTTGGATTAGCCGTCTTGCTCATCCCCATTGCCTCCTTGAAGTAGATCGTAAAGATTTGTAAAGAATACTGCAAAGGAAAGATGAATGCAATAAATTACGATCAATTCCAACTCCAATCTCTTTTTACAACCCCCAATTCGAGCCGCGAGCGACAGCGAGCGGATATCCCATTGCAACAGGCTATCCCCCCGTGCGCACCCGCTTATTCCGCATTCGCCAAACAACGGTGAACGCTTCATTCTCCGCTCGGATTGGCGTTTGCGTTATGCGGCGGGACGTTTCCCCCCGGCGAATGAATTCGCAGCTAACGGATGCACAGAATCCACCTGCGTGGATTGTACGCAAACCCCAAACCCGCGCAGGCGGGTTTCGTAATTTCGACAGGCGCGGTTTCAACCGCCAGCGGAAGATACATCGCGCCCGAAGTGAGGCGACCCGCTCGTTCCGCATTCGCCAAACGGCGGCGAACGCTTCATTCTCGGCTCGGATTGGCGTTTGCGTTATGCGGAGGAATGTCATATTTGTAAATTTCACAGAACAAAACACTGTCCTAAATCGTAATATATGCAATAATATGACGCATATGGAGTTTTAGAGAGGGAGTTTTTCATGTTAATCCAATTTACGGTCGGCAACTACCGTTCCTTCAAGGAGAAGCAAACGCTCTCGATGCTCGCCACGAAAGTAGGCGGTCAGGAGGAATGCGTTAGGGAGGTCGGGAAGTATAAGCTGCTTACCTCCGCCGCCATCTACGGAGCAAACGCAAGCGGAAAGAGCAATCTGATACAAGCGATGAAGTTCGCCTTGAAATTAATATTAAACCCAAGCTTTGTGTTTGGTGACTACAGCGTCATTGATGTCGCCCCTTTTCGGCTTGCTGAGCAAACATATGATAAACCGTCATATTTCGAATTCATCTTTATCGAAAATAAAACGATTTACCGCTATGGATTCGAAGTATCCGCGTCCAAAATCACGAAGGAGTGGCTGTATCATACCCCTACTAGCAGGGAATCCCTCCTTTTTGAGCGCCAAGATAACACAATCACCCTCCGTTCCCGCTTAAGCGGAGAAAAAAAACTTACCGAAAAAACCCGTTTCAATCATCTCTTTTTGTCCGTGCTCGCGGATTTCAACAATCAACTTGCAGATAAACTAATGAATAGCTTTAATAATATGTTAGTCATTCTCGGTGTGGATGACTCTGAATTCTTTCAAAAGGCGAAACAATCCCTGGAAAATGAAAAAGAGAGGGTGATTGTTAAAAACTTCCTGAAGGAATATGACACAGACATAAATGATATAAAGGCGGGATATTCCGGTTGGTTTACACTTGTAAAAGAAAAGGGTACGGCTGGAATGATCAGCGATGAGGAAATCAGAGCCACAAAAAAACCGCGCACCATGCATTATATGTATGATAAGGAAGGTAACAAAACAGACGCCGCGGAATTCTTCTTAAAGGATGAATCGGATGGAACGCAAAAGCTATTCGCAATGGCCTTACCTGTATTATCCACTTTAGCGAATGGAGGCTTACTCGTTATAGATGAAATGGACGCGCGGCTCCACCCGATCATCACCGAATCCATTGTCCGTCTTTTTCAACAGCGTCGAGCAAACCCAAATGATGCGCAATTAATCTTCGCCACTCACGATACCAATCTGCTAGACGCCGATCTATTACGTAGGGATCAGGTGTGGTTCACGGAGAAAAACCGTGTCGAGGCTACGAACCTTTATTCTTTGGTGGAGTACAAGCCAAGGAAACAGGAGAATTACGAGAAGAATTATATCCAAGGGAGATACGGGGCGATACCTTTCGTGGGAAGAATCGAACGCTTGGTGGAGCCGAACGATGAGGAATAGGGCGAGTAACGGAGTTAATGCAAGATCCAAGAATTTTCGCGATCAAAATCCTCGTATCGTAATCTTTTGCGAAGGGGAACGAACCGAACCGCTCTATTTCAAAACCTTCCGTTATACGGCGATTGATGTGAAAGGGAGTGGCATGAACACTCACAGTCTTGTCGAAGAGGCTATTAAATATAAAGACGAAAACACATTAGAAAGGGGTGATCAATTATGGGTTGTATTTGATCGTGACGACTTCCCTGAGGATAATATCCGTAAAGCGTTTGACCAAGCTAAAAAAAATGGAATACGATGCGCATACTCCAATCAGGTGTTTGAGTTATGGTTCCTGTTGCATTTCGACTACCATGACGCCGCGCTTCATCGGAGTCAGTACAAAGAAAAATTATCCGAGAAACTAGATCGTGATTACAAGAAAAACGATGCCTGAATATATAGGAAATTGCTGGATAAACAAGATAACGCAATCCGAAACGCGCAAAAACTACACAATGCATATGTGACATTCGATCCTATTCGCAACGATCCTGTAACCACGGTGTATGAATTGGTTATGGAACTCAATCGTCTTAAAGAATCCACCCGACGGGATTCTATTTAGCATCTTATGCCATTCATGGCATTTCTTATTTTAGCCATGCGATTCCATCGCGTGGAGCCGAATGACCTAGGTACTGAACACCACGGGATGAAAACCCATGCCTGGATAACAAATGGCGTGAACGCATGCGTCCTCCGATACCCGGAACCCGAGACCCGATACCCGACACCCGGTTTTTCCGACACACCCGCCATACACGACGTTTCCCCCCGGCGAAGGAATTCGCGGTCGCCAAAGGCGCGAAATCCACCTGCGTGGATTGTACGCAAACCCCAAACCCGCGCAGGCGGGTTTCGTGATTTCGACAGGCGCGGTTTCAACCGCCGGCGGAAAAAAACATCGCCCCGGAAGCGAGGCGACCCGCTTATTCCTCGTTCGCAAACGACGGCGAACGCTTCATTCTCGGCTCGGATTGGCGTTTGCGTTATACGGAGGGACGTTTCCCCCCAGCGAATGAATTCGCGGCTTCCAAAAAGCACAAAATCCACCTGCGTGGATTGTACGCAAACCCCAAACCCGCGCAGGCGGGTTTCGTGATTTCGACAGGCTCGGTTTCAACCGCCGGCGGAAGATACATCGCGCCCGAAGTGAGGCAACCCGCTCGTTCCGCGTTCGCCAAACGGCGGCGAACGCTTCATTCTCGGCTCGGATTGGCGTTTGCGTTGCGCGGCGGGACATTCCCCCCGGCGAATGAATTCGCGGCTAGCACTTGCTTCTTTCATCCCTCATATTTTGACAAACCGCCCCCTTTACCGTTATAATAATAAAACATATTTTTTTTAAGGCTATGATGAGGAGGAGTAGACGCTCCATCACACTCAGAGAGGACGGGAAAGGTGCGAGCCGTCCGTGGAGAGCGCGTCGAACGTCGCCTCGGAGCCGCCCGCCGAAGATTCATCGCCAAGGATGAAAGCAAGGCGAGCCGGGCACGCCCGTTACAGCGTCCGAGAGTCCAATGCGCCGCATTGGGAATGAAGGTGGCACCGCGCAGTTTACAGCCTGCGTCCTTTATGGACGCAGGCTTGTTTGTTTATACACATGATTAAGAGAAGTCAAGGAGAAACCAATGGCATACGAACCCAAACCGGTTGAGGATAAATGGTATGCGGAATGGATGAGCAAGGGATATTTTCACCCCATTCCGGGAAAAGGAAAGCCCTATTGCATCACCATCCCGCCGCCGAACATCACTGGTAGCCTGCATATCGGTCACGCTCTGAACAACGCCATCCTCGACACCATGACCCGATGGCATCGAATGCGGGGGGACAACACGCTCTGCCTCCCTGGAACCGATCACGCCGGAATCGCCACGCAGAACGTGGTGGAACGCACCCTCGCCGCCGATGGGCTGACGCGACACGATCTGGGACGGGAGAAGTTTATCGAAAAGTGCTGGGAATGGCGCAAGGAGTACGGGGATAGGATTTACAAGCAGTTCCAAAAGCTAGGCATATCCTACGACTGGGATCGCGCTCGATTCACGATGGATCAATCCTACGTGGACGCCATCTACGAGGAGTTTCTGCGCTGGTGGGAGAGAGGGCTGATCTACCGGGGCGCTCGAGTCGTGAACTGGTGCCCGCGCTGCCGATCCGCCATCTCGGATATCGAGGTGAACTCGGAGGAACGCGCGGGGAATCTCTTTTACTTTAAATACCCTTTCACGGACGGTTCCGGTACCATCACCATCGCCACCACGCGACCGGAAACGATGCTCGGTGATACCGCCGTCGCGGTGCACCCTGATGACGAGCGTTATCGAAATATGATCGGCAAGAGGCTTCATCTGCCATTGACCGACAGGGAGATCCCCCTTATCGCGGATGAGTTCGTGAAAATGGAGTTCGGTACCGGCGCGGTGAAGGTGACTCCGGCACACGACCTGGATGACTTCGAAACGGGACAGCGTCATCATCTACCGCAGATCGTGGTGATAGGCGAGGATGGTTGCATGACCACTGAGGCCGGAGCGGCTTATGCGGGATTGGATCGCTTCGAATGCCGGAATAAAGTGCTCGCCGATTTGGAGAAGGCTGGACTTCTGGTAAAAATAGAGGACTACGCTTTGAAAGCCCCGTTATGCGACCGCTGCAAGACCATCCTGGAACCGCTTCTCTCCGAGCAGTGGTTTGTGAAGATGAAGCCTCTCGCGAAGAGGGCGATCGAGGTGGTGGATGATGATAAGATACGAATCATTCCTGAGAGATACAAGCGCATCTATCTGGATTGGATGAACAACATCAGGGACTGGTGCATCTCTCGACAGCTCTGGTGGGGGCATCGCATTCCCGTATGGTGGACCGAAGACGGACGCTGCATGGCTGCGAGAAACGAGCAAGACGCCGCCGAAAAGCTGGGAGTCCCGGTTCAAGCCCTCCGCCAGGACGAGGATGTGCTTGACACTTGGTTTTCCTCCGCTCTTTGGCCACACGCCACGCTCGGGTGGCCGCGGAAAACGGAGGATTTGGCTTTCTGGTATCCCACCGATCTGCTCTCCACAGCTCAGGAGATTCTCTTCCTCTGGGTGGCGAGGATGATTATGACGGGAATGGATTTCCTCGGGGAAATCCCTTTCAAGGATGTATATATCCACGCAACCGTCTTGGACGAGAAGGGCGATCGAATGTCCAAAAGCAAGGGCAATGGTGTGGATCCGTTGGAAATGATCGACAAGTATGGCGCGGACGCTTTAAGATTTTCCCTTTTACAGCTGGCAGGGATGAATCAGGACATCAAGTTCAGCGAGGACAGGGTGCGCATAGCCGGTCAGTTCTGCAATAAGCTATGGAACGCCAGTCGATTTGTTTTAATGAATCTCGATCCTCATGTCAAGGAGAACGGTGTCGGATTCCTCGCCATGTTGGATGACAAGGAATCGCTGCTCGTACAGGATCGATGGATATTGTCGCGCCTGAACCGCACGCTGGAGGATGTCAAACTCTATCTTGCATCCTATAACATGGATGATGCGATGCGCTCCATCTACTCATTCCTGTGGGACGATTTTTGCGATTGGTACGTGGAGCTATCGAAGCCGCGACTTCGCTCTTCCGGCGAGGACATGGATCGGGTTTGCGCCGTTCTGACTCATACACTGGATGCGATTCTTCGCATGCTTCATCCTATGACGCCTTTCATCACGGAGGAGATATGGTCGGAATTGATGCGTACACTAGGCAAGGAGAGTGAGCATGTCACAATCATGTTCGCCCCATACCCTCTCTCAAACAAGGAACTCTTTGATGACAACGCGGAAAAACAGATTGAGATACTGATCGAAACCATCCGCTCCATCCGAAATTTGCGAGCGGAGATAGGGATTGCCCCCTCTGCAAAGGTCAAAGCCGCGATCGTGCCCGCCAATCGTTTTGCTGCGTTGGCGTTGACCGATCACGCTGACTTCCTCCAGATTCTGTCCCGATGCGAAGATGTGCATTTTCGCGACGCCGCTCCTCAAAAAGACGGCAAGTGGATTGGCGCGACGGGAAACCATGCGGAAATCTTCATCGAGATCGGTGACGCCATGGATATGGAAAAGGAACTTGCTCGTATAGAGAAGGAATTGGAAGCCATTTCGAAAGACCAGGCGAAAATCGAAGCGAAGCTGTCCAACGCCCAATTCCTGGAAAAGGCGCCGGAGCATATCGTGAACCAAGAAAAGGAGCGTCTCACCGTCCTCGTGGAGAAAAAACAGAAGCTGACCTCTCGTTGGGGATTGTTGACCAAGTGAATATTACCGATAGCGGAATTCGCGTTATCGCGGTAGGATATTGCATATGGAAAAAGGAGCGATGGATTCATGATAGAGAGATATACCACACCTGAAATGAAATCCCTTTGGGATCCGCAACATAAGACCCAACGCTGGCTTGATGTGGAGATAGCAGTGTGCGAAGGCTTGGAGCATTATCAATACATCCCCGCTGGAACCACGGAAATGATCCGGGCGGGAGCCAAATTCGACCTGAAGCGAATCGCGGAGTTGGAAAAGGAGACTCGGCACGACGTAATGGCGTTCGTAAAAAATGTGCAGGAAAACCTCGGCGAAGAGGGCAGATTCGTTCATTACGGCATCACCTCCTACGATGTGGTGGACACAGCCCTTTCCTTGCTTCTGAGGGATTCCATCGACATCATTTTCAAACGCGCGAAAAAGCTTCGAGAAACGATCATCCAGATTGCCCGCAAGCACAAGGACACCCTCCAAATCGGCAGAACCCACGGAATTCATGCGGAGCCGATCACTTTCGGGTTTAAGCTGGCAGGGTGGGTGGATGAGATGAACCACAACCTTCTGCGTCTGGATCAGACCCGCGAGATGATCGCTGTCGGCAAGATATCCGGCGCCGTAGGCACGCACGCCAATATAGACCCCAAAGTGGAGGAATACGTTTGCCGCTCCCTAGGGCTTGGTGTCGCGCCGGTGTCCACTCAGATCATCTCCCGCGACCGTCATGCGCAACTCGTCACAACTTTGGCGATCCTCGCCGGGTCCTTGGAGCGTTTCTCCACCGAACTGCGAAACCTGCAGCGCACGGAGATTCTGGAGGTGCAGGAGTATTTTGCACAAGGGCAGAAAGGCTCCTCCGCCATGCCGCATAAACGCAATCCCTGGAATTCCGAAACAGTCACCGGTCTTGCGAGAGTGGTGAGGGGGTACGTGGTGCCGATGCTGGAATGCATCACCACTTGGCATGAGCGCGATTTGGCGAACTCCTCCGTGGAGAGAATCGCCATGCCAGATTCGATCACCCTCACCGATTGGATGCTGTTGAAATTCAACACCATCCTTGAAGGGCTGAACGTCTACCCTGAGAACATGAAGCGAAATCTTGAGATGATGGGCGGATTGGTATGCTCCGAGCAGGTGATGCTGCAACTCATCGCCGCCGGATTGTCCCGCGAGGAGGCTTACGCATCGGTTCAAAAGAATGCGGCGAAGGCGTGGGAGGGGGAGAATTTCGAACAGGCGATCCGTGAGGATCCCGTGGTGTGCGAAAAGCTGACATCGGAGCAGTTAGACCGCTGCTTCGATGTGCGATACCACCTAAAGAACCTTTCCGCCACCTTTGAGAAACTCGGCATTTAGCGGAAGATCACTTTTAATGGGGCGTTTTCGAACGTCCCAATCCTTTATATCATCACCAGAACTCCGTATGATATGTTCACAAATCAAAACATTCAGTGTATTCCTCCATGCTTGTATTCTTGCATGTCTCATCGCCCCCACCATGGCATTCGCCACTTGCTCGCTCCTCTCCGGTGCAACCAGCCTATCCTTCCCTAGTCAATCATCCGGCGGATACGGAATCAAACTTGACACGGCGAACGGCGCAGGCGCTTCCTTCTCTTTCGAGCAACCGCACCCGCTATCCGTCCTGATTACTAACTCTAAGGGGGGATTAACCTGGCTCCGCGGGGATTACCGTTCCATAAAAGATACGAGGGACGGTGTGATTGCGACGGGGCGAATCAAAAGCGCGAACGGCTCTATTTTCCTCTTCTTCGACACCTATCGGGAGAATGCGATGCGCCAAACCTTCGTGCTCAGCCGAAGAGTGAATGTCCTGACCGTATCCACAAAGGACAAAGGTTTCGCCACCCGTTTTTCCCTGCCGGTGATCGAAAAATGCAGGATGAGGGATTTCGACTATCTGGTACCCGGAATATGGTACAAGCAAAACAGTCATGTCCCCCCGAACGCCCTCGCCTCGAACCTTGGCGACAAGGATCTCTTTTTCCGCGAGGATCGCACACCTTTGCCTCTGGTGATGATGCGCAACCGTGAAAACGACGCCACTCTCCTGTTGCTCCACATTTATGGCGATCCAGTCACATTCCTCGGAGACAGCGATAGAAGACCCGTCATAAGCGCGGCGATGAAGTTTGGCTCCGTTGGAGTCACAAATCACTCAACGCCGGGCGTCGCCTTTTGGTTTCCCGGAACGGAAGGGAAAGGCACCTATCTGCCGAAAGGAAATAACGACACCCAATGGGCGTATCGGTTCCACCCCGTAAAAGAGGGATTCGAGCAAAGGTATTCGCTTCTTTTGAAAATGAGCCGCACGCGCGACTATTCAGACGCGGTGAGGGCATCCTGGAATCTCGCTTGGCGGATGTACCATCCTGTCGCACCTCATACGAATTCACTGGAAGCCTATCTCGACTGCATGAACCTTCTCGCCTCCGTTTGCCATCCCTACGACGGCGTGGATGACATTCCCTTTGAATTAACCGTGCCGGGAGGCACCGTTCCCCAGCAAGGAGCCCTGAGCGGGGAGATGGGATTCGTCGGGCAACAGATTCCCTCCTGCGCCATGGTTTTGCGTTACGGGTTCGATACGCACAACACAAAGCTGATTCAAAGCGCGACCAACATCATTGACTTTTGGGTGCAAAACGCCACGACCCCCTCAGGCGTTCTGCGCACTTGGTACGATGTCACCCCCGATGGCAAGCGCGTATGGAGAGGCTATCCGATGTATCTTCGGGTGGCCTCGGATGGACTGAATGGAGTGTTGGAGGCGTGGGATGTGGCGAAGAAGCACGGTGAGAATCATCCCGCATGGCTTCGCTTCGCGCGTCAATTCGGCGACTGGCTTGAGAGAAATCAGGACAAAGATGGCTCCTTCCTCAGGACTTACGCTTTCAGCGGAGAACCCACCGACACGGCGAAGGATACCACGGATCAGCCCATCACCTTTCTCGTCAATCTGGCGTTGGTCACCGGCGATGGAAGGTACCTGAATTGCGCCGAAAGAGCGGGTGAATACAGTATGAATACCGTGGATAAGCGCTATTCATATGTTGGAGGCACGCCGGATAATCCTAACGTAACGGACAAGGAGGCGGGAGCCATCGCCATGGAATCCTTCCTGGCGCTCTACGACGTAACGCAAGAAGCCCGGTATCTGAAGGCGGCCGTTCAGGCGGCGTGGTTCACCGAAACCTGGACATACGGTTGGAACATCCCCATGCTCGCCAATGATCCGCTCTGCGATTTCCCCAAAGGCCGGTCCACCATTGGCATCAGCCTGATTGCAACGGGGCACTCCGGCGCGGATAACTTCATGGCGAGGGAGACGTTCGATTATTACCGCCTCTATCTTCTCACAGGCGAGAATCAGTTCCGCGATTTCGCGCGGGTGATTCAGGTCAACTCGGAGCGGATGATGGATATTGATCGCACCATGCGCTACGCCATGCCTGGATTGCAGATCGAAGCGATGACGCTCTCAATTCCACGCGGTCACAGCGTGCGGATGTGGCTTCCGTGGCTCATCGTCGGGATGCTGGAGCCGATGATCCGTTTCCGGGAGACCTTCGGATCCATGGACTTATCCTCCGTCGAAAAAATCCCGCTTCAGGAACAAAAGGCGATGAGCGATGAATTTGGAGCCACGCAGGGCTTTTCTCGAGTTATCGGGATTAACGCACGACGGAGAAGTGACGAGCGATCCAATTGAAAGATTTCATAAAAATGAGCGATATCCTCGCATTTTTGAAGCAATCGGATCGGGAAATCGGTAGAAGAGAGAAAATCAAACGCTTTTCAAGGAGATTTTCATGCTTCAAGAGACCGACATCCAGTTCTATCGCGCCAACGGCTACCTGCTCGTGAAGGGCGTCCTCTCCAAAGCGGAAGCCGCCCGCTACAGGGAGGAGTCCCACAGCCTCATCGCCCGCCTCGGCGCCACCGCCAATCTCGACGCCACCTGGGGCAGCGCCAAGGATATGAGCGGCAAGCAAACCGTTATCCAGCACTGCCACAACGTGCAGTTCTACTGCGCCGCGTTCACCGTGATGATGACCGGCGAGCGCTTCACCAAAGCCGCGTCGCAGCTTATCGGAAGCGAGAACGTGCAACTTCATCACAACAAGATGTTCATCAAGCCGCCGGAAAAGGGTTCCCCCTTCCCCATGCATCAGGATTACCCCTACTTCCCGCACGAGCGGCACACCATGATGGCGGCGATCTTCCATTTCGACGACGCGCCGTTGGAGAAGGGATGCGTGAGGGTTATTCCGGGAAGCCACCTTCAGGGCCTGCTGGATCACAGTCCCGAGGGCGGATGGCACCTTCCCCTCGATAAGTATCCGCTGGAGGATGCGGTGGCTTGCCCGGCGGAGGCCGGGGACGTTCTCTTCTTCAACTACCTCACCATCCACGGCTCGGGGGTGAACGTGAGCAACGAGGCGCGCACGACGCTCCTCATCCAGATGCGCGACCCAGAGGACAAGCCCACGGTTAAGACCCACGAATCCCGAGGACAGGGGATGATGCTGCGCGGCATCGACCCGGGAGCTGCGTATACGGGGTTGTGAAAAGAAGCATAATGCAAGGATTTGCCCCTAGTCATAATGTTTGCATTCATATCAATGGAGGGTTAACATATTGGAACTAACCCTCCGTTGTCAATGACGTATATGCTTGAACGGAATATATTTTCGCATGATCGCTCTTTGTGGCTATCATTATAACCAACTTGGTTATACCATGATCATTACTCTTTTTTAGAGCCGTGTTCTCTTCGTTGCTCACGGAAAAGACGGCATTCCTCATCCCCTGTACATCAATCTATACCAAGAATAGTAACCCTATCACGTCCATGCGTGGTTCTGGTAATATGGGCATCAAAAGAATGTTGAGGGATAGAGCCGTATTTTTGATCCAATAACAGCCTACTAAGTAATCGTAAAAGCCCTGTTCCGGATCCGATCCATGTACTGATTTTGAGTTTTGCGCACCAGCCAATATCACCTACGTGTGGCTAGGGAATGCACGAAAATCCGCTGAATTTTTTATGTGATGCCTTGACTAATACCTGAGGTTGTGATATTAATATCATTGGATGTTGGCAACATGGACACCTTGTGGCGATGGACTCGATCATAAATCCCTCTCAATGAGGGTGGAATGATTTCACCCTTAAAACAGCCACGAATACTGGCCGTTGCGCCTGATCACGAGCGGACAACTGACTGTCATCCAGAGATAACATCATTTTTAATAGTTTCGTAGCTGTGTTTCATAGAATATCAGGAATACTAGCAAGTAAATGCGCCTTCCCGAGGAAACCTTCTTGTTCCTTTTGGGATTTATTCGATGGAGGACATCGTTCCGATTGACGATGTAAGAGGAATTCATGCGAAATTGACGATTGTGCTGGCTCTATGGATGGAGGGGAACGTTTTCACGCTGAAAATGATTCCTGTTTGATACGGATTAATATCATTGTTGAGTTTGATTACTGGGGCTTAGCCTAAATGCATGCGGCGGCGGATTGGAGACTGAAAAATGAACGACCACCCACACCGTAACGATTTGTGAGATATGTTTGGCTGAAGCGATTACGAAGTGGATTAAGCGGTTTCAACTTACCGACCAGCGTCTGATCCTTCTCGGCGTTGACAGAGACGATTGTATCGCCATATTTGTCGAGCGTATGTGGATGAAATGCGTCTGTGAGCTTACTCCAGTCGGTAAACCATGCAAATACAAGACGAAAGTAAACAGATGTGCCCATAACTTTGCGGTGGACATTCTACGCAAAATAATTGCCGTATCAAAAATAATGGGATCCTCGCTGGAAATTCGAATAGACGATGGCTCATACATTTCCATAGATATCCACGATCCGGATCCAACTCCGGAAAAGAACGCACTGCGAAATGAAATCCTTCAACTGATCAAGCGAGCGGTACAGGAACTACCCCCCATTCGACAAGAGGTATTTAAGCGGCATGACCTTGAGGGAGAGCTAATCATCCACATTGCACATTCACTCCGAAAAACCGAAAAAACCATAGAAGAGGACTTACGTCTGGCGCGGCTGCAAATTCAATCCATTCTACTCAAACAAGGCTTCACCGAGAAGTACATAAAGAATCTTTTCTCTCCCCCCCCCAATGGATTGCATATATCTTATTTACTACCTAATTCGGAGGAGGATTAGAAAAAAATTCAGAAAATCAGCCGAAAACACTTGGGGTTTTGGCGATTTGAATCGTTTATCAATATAGGAGAGAGTAAAACGAGCCACAGGATTGAAAGATGCAGGATAATTTCAAAAATGAATCGGTTGAATACTCGCTGGGGATTGCAAAGCGGGGCGGAAAACAAGCTGGAGTCGATTACCGTCGTCTACGAATCCGAATAATGGTTCTAGTGTTACTAATTGAAGTGGCACTATTATTATGGTTTGCGCAGAAGGATTTGATGATCGATAGGGGAATTATGCGGTTTTTGAAAACATCCAATACCTCAAACACGCCGCCCAATTACTCCGCAGAGCTAAAAAACGACCCCAAAATCGGCGCATTCTATCCTGAAATTGGAGTTGATCGGAATACCCGCAAATTAAGGGGAAAAAAACAAGTCGGTTTCCTAGTTGCTTATGTGGTGAATTGCGCATCCTGCCTCCATGCAAATTTAAGGGAATGGGAAGCCGAATCGAAGACGAATGGCGTCTCTATGATTCTCTTGACCACAGCGACCCATAGAGGTGCGATGGAGTTTGAGAATAACCTCGCATTAAAATTACCGGTTATTAGTGATACAAAAGGGAGTTTAGTGAAAAAAATAAATGCGATCTGGCCAGGCCGCGCTTATTTGTTTTCTCGAAAGTGGCGTCTATTGTGGTTGAGTATGCAACCCGATTTTCCGAATGATCCTTTTAGTCGCAAAAGTTTTCAATGCGCACTGGAGGGAAGAGTGAAGAAATGGAATCCAAAAACGCATTTACACTAGTGGAATTATTGGTTGTGATTGCAATTGTTATAACACTGGCAGGAATCATTTGGGCTGTTTTAGGCCCGGGACGGGAATACGCCAGACAGATGATTTGCATTTCGCATCTTCATCAAATCGGATTAGCCGTATCACTCTATCGCCAGGATTATGATGGCATTGATCCTTCCAAGGGGGTGCCCTTTGGTGACGCTCAATTAGGTTTGCCTGCAACCACAAGCGAATTTGGCGAATTTCTAAAATCATACATTAAGGACAAAAGACTTCTTTTTTGTCCGGATGCGCCGACGGATCCTACCGCTGGGAGTAATTACGGATGGCCTGGATTTTTCGACGAGATGGATCCCGATATACCACCCTACGCTCAATTACGGAATGTGGTTGCGCAAAGAGGAAACAATTTTGTAATTGTCAGTGATGTGAACCATAACGTTAATTGGAATATGGGTAATGAACCAAGTTGGGATTTAAAAAGAGTCATATTCTTGCGTCTTAATGGCCAGGTTGTTTCAAAACTCGTTCCCGTATCCGATCGATTATCGAACGATTGGTAATATCACTCCTCCGCCGAGGAGAGAAAGGAGTTTAGTTCAATGCCGTCCCGTTCAATTTGTTCCAGAATGCTAAAGACGGTAAATTTTGTTATCGTCGGTCTATTGGCTTTAGTGGCATGGCAAATTGCATCGTTCGCGGTTTGCGCGGGTAATGTGACTTGCCAAAAACCTCCACCCGGATGCACCAGTTATGCTTACACGAGTTTTTACGCTTGTGCAACGAATAGTCCGTATTGCTGCCTGTTCCTTTCAACCGAATATTTATATTCAGGAAGCACCTGCGGATCATCCGCAGTGTGTTGGGCCAGGTCTTTGATTGGCAGTTATCTAAACCGCTTTTGTACAGGCAGTAATTGTATCCAACTATCTAGTGGATAAGAGTATTGATCCGGTCAAGATGATGAGATATTACAAAAAACATTTTATCATCTTGACCTTTTTTGAGGCTTTAAAGGAGATAAAGATGCTCCGAAATATATGGCAAGCCCTGAATCCTAGAATAAGAAAACCGACTATCATAAAGATTCCACATGATTCGGAGGATGGCAATAAGCGAATCAAGAGCACATATAATCTTCGATTTCCTCAAAAAAAACAAGAGTTAACCAGATTGACTATTTTATCCGTGTTTGTTTTCCTACTACTTGGTTGGACTGTTTATGAACTTTTTGGTCCGCTTTCGCCTAACGGCATAAAAAATCTGGCGGTAAGCGCTCTGGAGCGAAGAGATGCGAATGAGCTCTGTCGATTAGCCGATCCGGTGGAGATTTCCAGATTGCATCTCACTCCCGATAACGTCACTGCTTTGCTAGACAACACTTTATGGAGCGAGCCATGGGCGAAAATGGTTAAGGAAAAGCGAGATCATACCACTCCCGATATGGCGGTATTTGAAACTCAATGGCAAACACCAACAAAACAGCCATATCGAAAGGATGTAATAGGGATTTTTATTATTGAGGATCATCAAAAAAGCTGGCATCTAGTTTTATCCGATGTTTTATACAATACATGCATATGGAAGTACGGGCTGATACCGGGCTCCCGAAAGAATATTGATTTGTCGAAAAAATACGGTATTATCGGCATAGAGGATGGCTACCATGGGACATACACCTATTACCGATGATAATTTTCGGTTAGGCCTATGGCTGCCAGGCAATTTCTTACGAGATCCTGATCAACCATCCGTTGGACCGGGTAGCTGGGTTGCCGGATCGGAATGTTGTCGAGCCATTTTTCAATATCTGCCGAATGGTAAGATATTCATAATCGCAACCGAACCTGAAAATGATTTAAGAAATGATTTGAACTCATTAAAAATAATAGAAAAAATAAATAATGACATCGCTGTAATCCCCGTATCTTCTTTTCCGGAATCAATAAAACACTCCCAATTTAGTGTTCTACATAATCTTGGAGGTCCTGCTTTGGATAGGCTTGCCTTCGCGCGGAGTCGATTTTCGAACCGCATTTTCCCCGTCACATGCATGGCTTATGGCTTCAGTTATTTGAATTTCATCTGGGAGGCGGTGGTTCGTCTTATACTGCCGAAGACATATATCTGCGATTCGATCATTACGACCACCAATGCGGCCAAAACGGCCATCATTAGCATACTTGATAGGCTTCGAGAGGAATTAGGTCGCTTTTATGATATGAAGTTATCATCCGAGTTTCGTATTGATATTATCCCCCATGGTGTGCCGGTTGAGATTTTCAAACCCCGCGATAAAACGGATATTCGGCGGCAACTGGAACTGCCAGCCGATAAGTTAATCATCCTCTATATGGGACGCTTGGATCCATCCAGCAAAAGTGATATTACACCGCTGCTTCTTGCCTATAAATCGTTGGTTCAAAAACACGGCGATAAAATATGGTTTCTGATGGTCGGACCGATTCACGATTTTTATAAAACCAAGTTCGAGGAAACCGTACGCGGATTGGGATTAACCGATAAAGTGCGCCACCGCGCCAATGTTCCTAAGGTTAGTATTCCCCTTTATTACTCGGCCGCAGATATATTCGTCTCTTTGAGTGATACATTGCAGGAAAACTTCGGTTTGACTCCAGTAGAAGCAATGGCTTCAGGATTGCCAGTGGTTGTCTCCGACTGGGCTGGTTACAAAGAAAGCGTAGTCCATGAGGTGACCGGCTTTAAGGTTCCTGCCGCCTGGATGGAGTGCGACCAAGATTTATGCGAACTGGCTCCCTTCTATGATTGGTCTAGCGATCATTTCTATATCGGTCAATCCATTGCAATCGATGCGGAAGCACTCATCAAATTTCTGAATATTTTAATTGAAAATGAACCGCTTCGTCTTGAGATGGGTGAACAGGCGCGTCGACATGTGCTGGAAAACTATACTTGGCATCGGAGTGTGGAAATGATGTGGTCGCTTTGGCGGGAGCTATCAATGATTGCGGAGAAGCTTCCGCCTCCCTCGCCCGGCGGGGAAAGCGGTTATCTACGCCCGCAGTATTTTAAGGATTTCCAGTGCTTCGCAACTCAAACCTACGATTCCAAAATACCATTGGCATTAACTGAACGAGGACGAAGTGTCGCATCAGGCAAGGAGCCGCTGTTTTTATTGGAGGAGCCGCGCAAGTTGCTGCAATCCGATTTGATGATTATCATCCTGCGCTACATCCGGATGACAAGCTGGTTGAAGGGTTATGTCACTTTTGGAGAGATTGAATCTCTTATTGCGAGAAAACGCCGGCTCGATCCTTCGGTAGCCCGTCGGCACTTATTGTGGTTGATGAAATACGACTTATTAAGGCGGCCGATTAAATGAATTTAGTTATTAACTCGGTAACCATACAGTTGAAGGATAAGCTATTATATAGTAGGAAAAAAGATGTATGAACAGTTAACTATGATGAGCTGTAATAGGTGGCAAATTGTTGGTGCGAATTCAAGAGGGCAGGGAATGATGCTGCGTGGCATCGACCCGGGAGCGGCGTATACGGGGTTGTGACACGATAAACGGGGATATGTCGCGTCCGGAGATATCCCCAAATCCATTCTTCGATTATCCTCTCCCCCATGCAAACCCTTGGCGTCCCCTTGTTTTCGCTTCCAAACCATTTGTGATCACTCGGAAGGGTTATGTATTCAAGATAGTGGGTTCCGCACTCAAGAAAGAGGGTACCGCACTCAAGATAGCGGGCTTTGCGCTCAAGATAGAGGTCTTTGCACACGCTTATGAAGTCTTTGCGCTTGCTCATGAAGTCTTTTCCGAGGCGATAATGCCCTCATTCCCTCGGGAAAAGATTGTTTTTGGTTTTGACAAAAAGCTTTCTCTCCGTTCAAACCGCCATACGGCAAAGAAAAAAAGGGCGTGATGTAGTGCGAAGTCTCATTTCGTGGCTTCGATTAAATTATCTAATACAATACAACTCTCACAGTCTTCTCGCCGCACTCCATGGGGAAGTCGATCTTTTTCACCGCCTTGCGATGCTCGCCGTCGGAAACGGTGATGGTGTACTCCCCGTAGAAGGCGCGAACGCCCGCCTCGCCCTTTGCGTTGGTGTGCTTATCCGCGTCCGTCCACCACGTGTGATGTATCAACGTCATCAACCTATCGTAGACCGGCTTGGATGACATGTCCTTGCGCAGAAACCCTGCGGGCGCGTTCATCCAAGCCCCTCTGTCGCTGAAGTCCCACCAAGTGATGGCGCGCAGCATCGGCATGCTGAAGAGGATCTTGTAAAAGTTCACCACGTAATCCGCCTGGGTCTTCTCGCCCTCCGGCGTGGTGACGCCTCCCTCGCTCTGCGTGAAGGGACCGCTAAGGACGGTCGTTTCGGTGAAGTGCACGATTATTCCGAACTGCGAGAAGCGGTTGGCCACCTCGTAAACCTGCTCCAAGGGCCAGTTACCGGAGTGCATATGCGACTGAATGCCGATGGCGTCCGGAAGCGAATGCATTTTTTGCAGCGTCTTGAGCAGTTCGACGTTCTGTTCTCCGGTATTGAAATCGTTGTATATGAATGTATCGTCCGCCCCCTTGCCCGCCGCTCTCGCCCACCCGAGGGCGGTGGCGACCACCTTCGCCGGGCCGTCGCGTTTCACCCAATCCCCTTCGCCGTTCGGAACCCCCGCCGCGCTGTTCGCCTCATTCACCACATCCCAGTAGTGAATCAAGTTTCGATAATGCGTCACGAGATCCGTCACACGCTTATGCAGCAAAGGAATCGCATGATCCGCATCCTTGGGAGCCCACGAGGGATACACCTCGTGCCAGACAAGAGGATGCCCCTTCGGTGTGATGCCGTGCGCCAGGCACCATTTCACCATGGCGTCCAACTGTGGATAATTCGGTTTGCCCTCCACATATTCAAATCCCCCCCAGTAAAACGGCAGGGTGGCGTAATTGAATAGGGCGGCGAATTTGCGACGGTACTCCAGTTGCCAAGGGGCGTTGCTTGAAGGGTCGAGGAGGAAAAAGTTGCATCCAAATAGAAAATCGTGCCGGGTCATCTCAATCTTCACGTCGGCGTCCCGCACCGGCTTGCCGTTTTGATCCTGAACCAGCACCTTCAAATCCCCCATGCGGTACTTTTTTATTCGAGCCTCGATGGCGTCTGGCTGGATGGCGGCCATGGCGGAAATGTAAGCGGGATCGGAGCCCGCATCCTCCACACTGATATCCTTCAACTCCACCACCCCTTTCCCGAATCCCGCCTGAAACTTCGCCCCAAGTTCGTTCGTGGCGAAACCGGTGGATTCGCCCATGATGACGTATTGCTTCCAATGATCGGTGAGAGCGAGGATTTGAGACACCGGAGCAACATAGGGGGCGTCATTTCGCTCCACCAACGCTCGGATTTGGCATTTTTCGGGGGATCTGGCGGAGAAGAGAAGCTTTATCCGGTCCCCCTTCGGGAACGCGGCGGGGATGGACCGCCGGATCATAATTCCCCAGAACGGATTTACGGGGGTGTTGATCGTGATGCGAACGCCGTCGGGAATGGCGGTCATCGAGGCATCCTCGGAGGACGGAGTGGTGAACATCCACTGAGACCCTATGAGGAGATTTTGCGCCTTGGCATTCATGCACATCAGCGGCGAAAGCAACATTAAAATCAAAATAAAACAAGCGAACCTATTCATGTGATAGCTCCTCTCTAACGGAACGGCATAGCGGAATCAGAAATGTCCGATCCACTATTCCGGAAGTGTCACGATGCATTCCTCATCATCATTTAAGATCTTTCGATACACAACCCTGTCATCGATTAATATGCGGCAAAGCAAGCCTTTCGATATAGTGGTTACCACCACGTCGAAGCGGGAATCAAAAGCTCTCACATTGGACAGAGCCATGATATTCCAGGCTTTAGGTAGTCGCGGCTGTAAACGGAAAGAGTGAAAACCTACAGGCTCAATGCCAAATAACCCCTCCGTGAAAATGCGGCAATAGAGTGCGCTTTCCGCTGCGAGATGCGCCTGATCGCCCTCGGGCCACGCCTCCACGGGATAGGGAACGTGTTCACCCAATAGTCGGCGGCGGGAATATGCGCTGAGAGCGTTCATCGCCCTCTCCGTATCCCCCGCAATGAGCATTCCACGGATCGCGTAGAGCGTGGCGCGATCCCAGAAAACAGTGTCGCCGGACTGAGTCGCCAGACCATCATCCGTCCAGAGTCGCGGTGAGAGAAGAGCGTCAATCGTGTCTTTGGCGCGCTCCTTTATCCCCATGCAGAGCGGGAGGCATATCCAGGAACGCAGGATCTCATTCCCATCATAATAGCGGTAGGTTTGATATCCTTCCACCTCTGCACCAAAATATTGTTCAATCGCCAGTCTCAGACGAAAAGCGCGCTCCAAGTATCTCCGCGCATCTTTAACCTCGCCAAGCGCGAAGGCGAGATGAGAGCCGGATATCAACGCTCCATACGCGAGCGAGGAGGTGGAGAGGTTGGCGGTTCCTGTTGGAAAACGTCCTTCGAGTTCGTCCGTGTCCGATTCCACCACGCCTTCATCATTCGTTTTCCGTCTGCAATACTCCAAACACCATTGAATTAGCGGATAAAGCTTCTTGCCGATCTTGGGTTTGCCCGAAGCCAAAGCGAATCGCGCCGCACCATACGCAACCATCGCCGCATCGCCACGATCCCCTCCAGCATGATATATCACATCCCCTTCCACCTCGAAAGAGGATGGGAGCATCTTATACTCCGGGTTCATCGCAGTGGAGTATAGGCGATACGTGTTTAACGCTGCTTCCATGGAGCGTTTTTTGCGAATGAAAGGAAAGAAAGGACCAGCGTACTCCGCCTGATCGTTCGCCCAGACGCCTCCGTAGTATCTACCTCCCCCGGGAGAGTGCATTAACCCTCTCTTGGTTTCGAAGATACTCTCCGACGTGCGCATTTTGGCGAAATGGAAAGCGGTGTTCAACACGGTATCGGGGGTTTGCAGTTGAAGATAATCAAAGTTCCATTTCGCCTTTTGAAATAAGGGAAAGGGCATGATTTTACAGTCATCATCCGTTCCCATTACGGATGCAACCACTTCCCAATAGAACATCGTAAAACGTCTCGGTTTGACATTATGACTGACGCTTCCGGCGGGAGTGATCTTGATTTGATATGTCCCGTAAATCCCCTCAACTCTCTCGTCAACCTCCGGGTAATGGAGTGAAATGACCTTGTCTTCTTTCGAAAAGTTATAAACCGTCCATAATTCCCGTACCGCTTCGCTCTGCGAATCCGCTCTGATCTCACGATCAACGACAATTCGCTTGGGAAAATGATAATAGACGCAGTTCCATATGCCGTTAAATGTTATCTCCCTCACTCTCTCGGGTTTCCACATGAAACCGTCGATGGATATGGTTGGCTCCATATCCGAACCGAAAACACGTCTGAGATATCCACGAACATCATCCTTGCGAATTCTGAGCATTGGGAAAATGACCTCGCGATTCACCTCCAGACGCTTCTCCGCGTCCACGCTGTAATGAACAATGACGGAAACCTTTCGCCCACTCATTTCGATATGATCCGCATGAGGCAGACGGGTATCCCTCTCCACATCCCAAAGGAGTTTCTTGTTATCCGTAATTTTCCATCTCTCCTGCACCAACGGTTTCATGGCATGTTCCCTTCCAACAAATCGAACGGATTTTCAGAGTACCGCCCTTGCGTATCGCCATGGATTCGACTGCTCATAAGCATAGGCTGCGCGGAAGATAGTCTCTTCGCCAAAGGGCTTCGCCAGTATCTGCAACCCCACAGGCATTCCATCATGAAATCCGCAGGGAAGCGACATCCCGGGAATGCCCGCCATGTTCACCGGCAGAGTGCAGATATCGGCGAGTTTCATCGCAAGGGGGTCATCCGCCTTCTCACCAATCTTGAACGCCACCGTTGGCGATGTCGGGGTGATAAGCACATCGTATTTCTCGAAAGCTTTGTCGAAATCCCTTCGAATCAGCGTCCGCACCTGCTGGGCTCGCTTATAGTAAGCGTCGTAATACCCTGCGGAAAGTGCGTAGGTGCCGATCATAATCCTTTGCTTCACCTCCGCACCGAACCCCTCATCGCGCGTCTTCTCCATCAATCCGATATGCCCCGCAAGCTCCTTTGTGCGATGTCCGTACTTCACACCGTCGAATCGGGCAAGATTGCTTGACGCCTCGGCAGGAGCGATAATATAGTACGCTGCCAAGCAGTAGTCGATGGAGGGCAGGGAGCACTCCTCCGCGATAGCGCCTTTATCGCACAGTTGGTCAATCGCCTTGCGAACCAAGTAGGACACATTCTTGTCGACTCCCTCTCCGAAAAACTCCTTTGGAACCCCAATCCGCAACCCCTTCACCTCATCCCGGCACGCCTGCGTATAATCCATTTTCGCGACTTTCAAGGAGGTGGAATCCATGGGATCATGACCGGCGATAACGTTTAACAGGAGCGCCGAGTCCTCCACTGTATGGGTGAGCGGTCCGATCTGATCCAGCGAGGATGCGTACGCCACCAAACCGTATCGGCTAACCAGTCCATATGTCGGCTTCAATCCGACGATTCCGCAAAACGCAGCGGGCTGTCGGATGGATCCGCCCGTGTCGGATCCGAGAGCCGCAATCGCCTCGCCGGCCGCAACCGTCGAAGCAGAGCCGCCGCTGGATCCTCCGGGCACGCAAGTGACGTCCCATGGGTTTTTTGAGGGAGCATAACCGCTGTTTTCAGTGGAGGAGCCCATGGCGAATTCATCCATGTTCGTTTTGCCGAGGGTCACGATTCCCGCGTTTCGCACCCGAATGACTGCAGTGGCGTCGTAAGGGGGGACGAAGTTATCCAGAATCCTTGACGCGCATGTGGTGCGTATTCCCTTGGTGCACATGTTATCCTTGATGGCGATAGGAATTCCATCAAGGGGACCTATTCGCTCCCCAGCGGCGATCCTTTTATCCGCCTCGATCGCCTGGCTGCGAGCCACGTCCGGAGTTAAAGTAAGGTAAGCTCCGACTTTCGGTTCGACTTGCGCTATTCTCGCCAAAACTGCCTCGGTGATTTCCAGGGAGGACACCTCCCTGCGATCCAGCATTTGGCTCAGTTCACTTGCGGTAAGTTCGTATAATTGAGGCATATCCACTCCAAAAAATATGTTTAAAATCCGAACGTAATTGAGATTGAGGCTATTCGATAATCCGCGGGACGATAAAAAGGCCGTCGCGTGATTCCGGTGCGTTGGCGAGGGTATCGCTTTGGGAGAGCGATGGATGAACTTCATCTTTGCGAAAGACGTTGAAAACAGGCATGCTATGAGAAGTGGGCACAATGCCCTCCACATCCAACTCCTGCAGCTTTTCGAACTGATTCAACAGGTTGTTCAAATGTTCACCCTGCTTCTCGATCTCCGATTCGTCCAGTTCCAGTCGCGCTAGTAACGCCACCTTCCGCACGTCATCCTTCGATAATGTCATTTCGACAACCACTCCTTCTTATTAAAATACAGACCCAACGATAAATATATCGTACCCCAAGCCCCCGAGATTTGTGATGACGCATGACGAGTAAAAACGCACTCCAATCAGCTACGACACTAAGAGACGGGTCGGAGGAGTTTCATGTAACGAAAAGGTAGCATCCTGCTGAATCGAAACGGATTCGGAAAGGGGAAAAGTTTTTTCCGTGCATATCCCAGCAATCGGGTAGGCGGGGTCATTACTGATCCCGCCTCCCACACCACCCGGCATGCGGGTCCGCACCGGGCGGTTCAC
>DAIDHP010000045.1 GCA_027459625.1 Chthonomonadales bacterium | reverse complement strand
AAACAACATGATGGAAGGAAGATTCAAATCGCAAAATTGACCATGGTTGCTCTATTGTTAAATATTATGAAAGGATAAGTATTTTACTTAAAAAAGGCTTGACGATTGTCTTGACATGTTGGGCCACCATATTATTCCGATTACACATTTAAAACCATCTCATGCAGATGTATATTACCGGAGTCTCTATAATGAATAACAAATCAATCCGTCCGCCATATATAATTCTTCTTCTTGGGGGTTTAATTGGCATACCGTTAGGTGATGCAGTTGTGTCTATCTTTAAATGCGCAACAATTAATTTTAAAAATTATTTAACATTATGTTTACGACGCCTTGAAAGTGTTGTAATATATAGAGAAATATATTATATAATATTAATATCCATTATATATTTAGTGATCTGGCTTAATGATATAAAACATAAAAATATTAATAATACATATTAAACTGATTAATACATTAATCAAATTATTCATAATAGCCCCAAAGAAATTCAATCTGTCTGATATGAAACATTATTGTTTATATCAGTCATTTCTATTATCTGCATTCGCAAATGAATATGTAACTCAAATAAGTAATAGTGTGGTATTTTTTTAGATGGCTCAAAAAGGAAAAAGCAATATAGTGACGTAAATAATTGATTCCGCCATACCTTGCATATTATTAAAGGACTTGATAATGCAATTAATCAGAGTTGGTGTTGAAGCTTTTACAGAATTGAAGGCATGTTGATTAATGCTATCCAGATATTGGAACGATATCCAACTACCGCAACGACGGGGACGCGGGGATCATGCAGGTTGGCGCGAGATATTACGATCCGGCCACGGGAAGCTTCCTAACCAGGGACACCGATCTAAGCCAGCTTGCTTATGTATACTGCGGGGATGATCCGATTAATATGCTGGACCCGAGTGGACATGGTCCATGGGGTGATATTGGCTCGGTTGTAGGTGCTGTGGCAGGTGGAGTAATTGGATTTTGGGCATCAGGAGGAATTCCGATTGTAGCTATTGGGGGAGCCGGCTTAGGTTGGGCCATAGGGGGTTCTATTGGATACTATATTGATTATATGATATGGCAAAATGGTATCTATAATCAAAAAATATATGAGATACAACATGGAATTGCCACATCCGAAGCGGATGCATCAGAGCGGAATTACAATCAAAGTATATTACACGATTTACCTCCAATAAACCATTTAATATGGCATTTTTCGCAAGATTGGTATCATAATCCAATACCCGGGCCATGTCCAATACATTGAGAAGACGAATAAATTGTGGGGCTATATGTGTAATATATAGCCCTTCTTAAGATAGGGTATCATTTGATGAAAAAAGATATTTTATATATTTTCCCGATAATAATAATTGTATTGTTGATTACAGTGATTATGCACTTGATATCGCATGATATATCCTTTTTACACAGTATGAATAAAATGTCTATTTATGAAATAATGGGTCGCCATTTATTTTATTCTTTAAAGTATCATTTTATCATAGGATGTATAGCTTTTTTGGGGTTTATAGTGTTCGACATATTAATGATTATCATACAAAGCAAGAAATACGTATTAATTTATAAATATATAAATATTTCAATAACAATATCAATTTTAGAATTATCGTTTATTTCACTTTTATATTATTTAATTGGTAAACCGATAACCGAATACAGTTATGAATATATATTCATTTTATTCACCATTATAATATTCACGTATTGCATTTCATTAATGTATTTATTTATATTAAACATTCGAATTTCCAATAATGACAAAAATTAGAACTTAACCAGATTTTTCTCGCTTGCGTGCGGACGCTGACATGATATCATCTTACTAAACGGGTTACACCTCGTGGAAAGCCATCAAGATGAAGCACGATATCACATTTTTACTGATAGACTTGGTTGGCAGTAGCCTGACCATAGGATGAGTGATAATATCAAACGGCAGTCTCATTCCTATAGTAAATATGTACATGCCAGTTGCTATGGGGGCGTCAACCGAATCGCAGTCCGGGTGACTACCTCAGCCATTACGATGGGTACGGGAATACCGTCTGGTACTCTGGTTATCGCAACGACGGGGACGCGGGGATCATGCAGGTTGCGCGAGGTATTACGACCAGGCAATCGGAAGCTTCCTTACCAGGGACACCTATCTCAATCAACTTGCTTATGTGTATTGCGGGGATGATCCGATTGACAGGCTGGATCCTAGCGGGCATAAACCATTGGACGATTCTGATCTTGCCGCCTTTTGTGGATTGATGGCGGGAGTTGTAGCAGGTCCACCTATTGCGAAAGCTTTTGTTATTGTGGGATTTATAGCTTATGAAAAATATAATCATCCAGGTTTTTTTAAATGGCTATTCGAGCGTAAAAGCGGTCCAATAGCACCTCCGATTTGGACAATATGGTATGGTCCTTAACAGATCATATTACCTATCCTTATCGAATTGTTGATAAGGATAGGTATTCTTTAATATATATACAATATAATGAATTATAATGGAGTTTATGGTGATAGTAGCGGGATATATAATTTGGAGTGTCATATTCTTCGTACTAGGTTCTTTCTATCTCTATATTTATTTATTTAAGGAAAGAAAAAGAAAAAGATATATTGCATTAATTATTTTTTATTTTTCATGGTGTTATGCTTTATTTACGTCTAGACATAATACTAATCACCCCCTTATATATTTAGTAGTATTTTCGATTTTATTCTCTATAATAATATTTTTAATACATAAAGATATATATCAACATCAATAACGTGTGCTTCGTCATATTATTTGGACAATAGCTATTCGGGTATCATAACTTTAAGTCTTTACATCCATAGTTAAGACATAAGAGGAACCACGAAAAGCTCTGTTCGTGGCTTCGCTTGGACTTCAACCATCCCACAAGGTAGTTATAGTGGTTTATAATATGGTAACCAAGCGGTTTCATATTCATTTCGATCCTTAAAGAACGAACGTGATACCATAGCCACAGATGAGGTGACCACGGCGTTTCTCTACGACGGCGGGAGAGTGATCCTGGAGGAGCAGGGAGGAACGTTCACCGGAACCTACACCTACGGCGTATCGTTCATCCGAAGAAGCTGGGAGTTTTTCATGTACGACGGTCTAGGCTCCGCGAGAAATTTCACGAACAACTCGGGGGTGGTGAACGCAACCACAACTTACGACGTGAACGGGATCACGGTCACCACATCCGGCTCCACAGTCTCCCACTATCAATTCGGAGCCACTTCCGGATACCGCTGCGACGGGGACGCGGGGATCATGCAGGTTGTGGCGAGGTGTTACAATCCAGCAACCGGTAGCTTCCTGACCAGGGACACGGACCTTGGGCAGTTGGCGTATGTGTATTGCGGGGATGATCCGATAAATATGCTGGATCCGAGCGGACATGATTGTATAGAACCGTTAAAGAAAATCGTCGAGTATGTTAAGAAGACCCTCGAAATCGGAACGACAGTTGAAATTAATATAATTAATATCAACTGTCACGCACAGATGGTAAGGATGTATCAAGATTGGACAGTAAGAGGCGGTCAAGATCCGGATGGTATTGTAATGCGTTTGTTACATCCTTCCCCTGAAGAACTAGGTGATGTCGTTAAACTTACTCGCGAAAGCATTAAGGAGATATACCCCAAGATGCCTACTCCTCCCTTCGTAAGAGAGTGATGTCTTTATAAAATTGTTGTAAATATACAGCGAATGATTTTGAAAATCATTCGCTGTGAGAATATTGATATTTTAGTAGGGAGATAATAATTCGATGAATAAACGAGTTGTCAGTCGTGTTATATTGATATGTGCGATAATCTCTGTATTGTTTGTTACTATATGTTATATAATGTATCATAAGTGGAACGAAGTTATATTGCGAAATAAATTAGCTGAATCAAGGGATATACCTATTCCATTTTCCGTCATCAAACCACATGATGTGCGCCATTACGACCCTTTGGATATTGCAATTAAATATATGTACTATTTGCGATCTAATCGTAACACTAAAGTGACTATATTAAGATCAACGCCGAATGGAATGAACTTAGCTATAATAAATGTATATATAAATACAAATTCTGATTCATTCATGCCGATACCTGAGCTATGCAAGTATAAAATGCTATCAGAATCCCTTATGTGGGCGCCAGCTTTATGGAAAGATGGTCTGGATAAAGTATATTGTTATTCCTTAAGAATTATTAAAAATGACCAATCACCGTCGTGGCCGTCTAAGTTCATAGTTCATTTTCAGAACAGGACTAAAACTTTTAATATTTCAACCTACAAGGATCCATTCGCTCTTATGGGCCAGAGTGAGAGGTGTGCTACATACAGTAACTATTGGACTCATCAACGTCTCAAATTCGAACCAAAAGGAAGACCCGTTAACATCATTTCATCGATCAAAAAATGGCAGTGGCTTGGGATAATTTCGACTATCGACAAAAGAAGTAAATCGATTGTAGGTATAGGATTTCTACCGATCCCCACCCTCGCATATTTTGAACCTGCAATGAATGGTAATCCTGCAGCCATAATTGTTGGATGGCGCCCTAGCGTTCTGAAAAGAAATAGTATCTATTTAAAAGTTCACTATTATGATGGAAGTAAACAACGCTTTCTATTGAAGAAAGGAATATTTGTTAAGGGAATTGATTTGGTTTGGAAATTTCCTACATAACCCAAAATTTTAATTCCTCGATGTTTTGTACGAGTAAACGAGAGGGGGGATATCTCCGCATCAAACTCATTCTATTCCGAAAAAGATGCCTAATGGAGTGTGCCAATATGCTTGAAAAGTCCGAAGGAGGATGTGTCGCTGGCGAACGAAGCTATTGATGTTCAACCCCTTTGGAGTAAGCGGGTGGAACTTATACCGGAACCTACACATACGACGTTTCACTTATCCGATGGAGCGGCTAGTTTTTCCAGTATGACGGTCTGGGTTCCGCGAGAACCTTCACCAACGCCTCCAGGTCTGTAACTGCTACTTATGACGGTTAAGGGAATACGGTATTACAGCTAGGTTGGGGAAAGAGAATTCAAGGGCAACACACCCTTCATCGTTTTTGAATGGCACGTGAACCTCTCTTGGCGGCCTACTCTCATAATGTCCAGCATCTAGCCACATATCGAATGCTTGATCGAAGAGTCGGTCACTTATAATGATAATCTCCTAGGGCACGGATAGCGTTTGCCGCCAAATGAGTTGTATCCGCACCAGCATGAAAAGAGTTATTCGAGTGTATTCGCCTGTTTTGTCATCAATGCTCAGAGCCAATTCTTCCTCCATACCCTCAAGTCCATCAATGGGCTTCCACTTAGAGTGATTATCTAGGTTCAGTGGGTTCCAGTAAGTCATGGTTGTCTTTGTCATTCTATTCCTTATATCCTACTAGCTTAGCTTTTGGAATCATGTTTCAAGCCCCTCGCCTTACATAGTCCATTTTAAAAATCATAAAAATATATGCCTAATGGATGGCACTGCAGATTGACCAGCTTAAATGAATATGTTGTATTTCTTAAGCTTTTAGCTCATTTATAATTGGCGTGTTCATAAATGGCTTCTCGCAACAAAGATAAAACATATCCGCTGCTTCGATCATAATGGGGGTGCCAATAATGTCGAATATCACAAACTCTATGGTACGACTACATTGGAACGGGTGACATGGATTAAATATAAGCTATGTGATATGACGCCAATTCAATATTTTACGGACCATATGGTAATCGGTTATAAATTTCATGAAACCTGTTTCTGGCTCATGATCACCTCTTATGGTTTCTTAGTTTTTCCTGTATCATCAATCTTGAGTCGGTATGCCCATCCGTTTTATTCTGACCGCACTTATAACTGGCTTACTTCCGCCTTGGAAGACCAGGCGAAAATCACCCCCGTTACATCGTTTTGAAAATAATGCATCATGTATTACGAACTTTGCTGTTTTCCATTTTCCTGAACCGTTGAGTTGATAAGTTTCACCGTTTTTAAAAGCGCCAGGCATAGTGGGAACGATAAGGACCTCCTTATCGGATGAGTCATACATAATTGTAAATGAACCCTTTGTTTCATCGAAATAGTCTACTTCGATGGTTACCTTAGGTGCTCCTCCGAATTCAAAATCCGGCGCATCAACATAGAAATACATAAAGTAACTTCCACTGTATTCTTTTTCACTGGTCCAAGCCTCGCGATTACCTGCAACGACTGGGATGCACTTGGATTCAGGGTGATTAACCATTAATAATAGCCCATGTTCAATTGGAAATTTTGTAAGAACGACTGAAATCTCCGGTTGTGGTTTTGCTTTTTCCTCGTTGTCCTTAATGATCGCATTGTCGCTGATTTCGTTGATTATCTCGACGCCGTTTGCTCCCATGTTTTCGGAGATAATCGCACTTTTAATGCCATTTCGCAGGATGATGTCAAGCCCGGGCTTTAGTGGGCTGCCGTTATTGGAATCGAAAGTACACCCTATCACTTGCAGTTTGCCGTTGTCCGCCTCCACCATCGGTTTACCGCTTAAGCCTCCCCAAGCGTTGAAATGGCACCCTAAAAACGAGACGAACAGGGGGCTGTGTGAGATCACTGCTTGCGGAAACAAGAAAGAGCAGTTCACAAAGCGGACCGGTCCTATGGCAGCAGGCTCCGGATTGCTGTTTATCCGCACACCGACAGCGTCTGTCTCAATTCTATCAGAGGTGAACTGACCATTGGTAATCAATAGCGGTAACCATGAAACACTGCCTTCCACTAGGATACCTGTATGTACGGCATCTGCGCCGATTCCCACCATTTGGAGACTTCCAGCTCCTTTCTTTGTTTTGATGAAACGGTAGCCCGTCTTCGCAATGAACACAAAAGTGTTGATGACATACTCCCAGTCTGTTCTGCCGAAGGTGAATGCCTCAAGGTTATCCTTCAGGTATTGGTTCACAAGCCCCAGCGTCCCGTCCGAGTTATCGGGGACTCCCCCGACTTCCCTTGACCACCACCACTGCCCATGGAAGTGGACGTTCTCTATCCGTCCGACATCCGAGCACCCATCGACATAGATTCCCCGCCGGAGCACACACCCATACACACTGCGGATCCGGTGCCGGACATTCCATGCCGTGCCGTTTCCAACCTGGATGCCATTATAGCTGTTGATAAGGGTGACATTCTCAACTGTATTGTCGTTATTTATAAGATTAAAGGTCCAAGAGTATGGATGGATGTCCTTCGCTTTTTGGTCAGGATAATAGACTGTAATGCCGCTCACCGAAGTGGAATCCACCAGCTCGAAAAGCGGCGGTCCGTCTTCGTTGTCTCGTCCGACTTTCGCCAGGATGACTGTTCCCGTCAAAGGACTATTGTAGCGTGGTGAATTGGCTGCGCCTTCGATCGCAACTCCCGCCCTTACCTTTAGACCATCCGTTACCAGGTATTTCCCAGCAGGTAGAATGACTCTGTCACCGGTCGTTGCAGAGGTATCGATTGACAATTGGATCGCAGCGGTATCATCGTGTATGCCGTCTCCGGCAGCACCAAAATCCTTTACGGTGATATTACCGCCAAGGTCAGCATGTGGCGCTGCTTTTGCCGGAATGGTTAATGATGCAGCGGACATGCCCGACATCATCATGAAATCGCGTCTGCTCAATCTTTTCCCACCGACTGAGAACACAGCGTTATTTCTCTCTCCTTCAATACCAGGGGTTGGCTCCTTGGATGGATCATCTTTCATCATTTTTTCTCCGTAGAGATAATATATTCATAAGTGGAAGGGACCTTTGCGTAAGAGTAATCCCCAAAAGACATGGTTTGGAAGAATATGCTATCATCGCAAAACCAGATATTTATACCCTTCACAATGGATGGGATTATACATCGCAACGTTTCAATGTAAATGAGACAGTTCCGTCATTTTTATTTTTGAGTTTCGTAGAGTTCGCTGTCACTTGCGGGTCTATTAAATCCATACGGCTTCCCGAAGAACTGACGGCTTTGGAACACCCCAGATAAATCCTTTAGGATATCTCAGGTAAGGCGGCTTCAGCGTTTCTGTGCGTCTGCGTTGAACCTCCTCCGTATGATTGTAATGAACCCCCAACGGAGTCATATTCGCCATGCCCCAATGATGATGACACCGATTATACCAATCGAAAAATTCCCGGCAATACGCCTTCGCATCCTCCATGCATCCAAGTCTATCGGGAAAGCCCGAGGCGTACTTCAACATAAATACCACAAGCGCCATGTCGTGCGTTTCGTATGTTTTGCCGCGGCCCCTTCCGAAGTTTTAGTAATGTAAGATTGCAGGAATATTTAGGGGTAACTCTAATATTGCCATTTACCGATAACATATGATATAATGTCATTCGTGCGGAGAGATGGCTGAGTGGTCGAAAGCGGCCGCCTGCTAAGCGGTTGTAGGGGTGTTAAGCTCTTACCCCGGGTTCGAATCCCGGTCTCTCCGCCATTTTATATCTTCGCGTAAATCCTCGCCTGAGCGGGTTTTTATAAGGATGGCGGAATCGAAACGCGAGGAGGCAATGTCGCTTATGTATCGTCTCATATCTCTGGTTCTTGGCATCCTTCTACTACTCCTTCTCACGATTCCTTCCGGGGCGTCCTCCGTCGACACCTATCTCAAAATCAGACGAGAGGTGGGATATGACCCGACTCTCACCTATCAAACGGTTCAATCCGATATCGCCGCCTACGCTAACGATTATTTCGAGATCAAAGGGGTGGTAACGGGCACCATCACGCGCGGTGACAATCTCTCGTTCCTGTTCAGTATGAACAACAGTTTAGCCATTTTGCTGAATGCGCCGATGGAGTATCAATCGCTTGTAAAGAGCGACAACCGCGAGGCGCTGAGGGTGTTGGTCCAAGTGAAGCAATCCATCACTGGCAACGTCGTTCCCTTGAAGGTTATCGCTATGGCGAAGGATTCCGAGGTCACTCAACGCGAGAAAGAGGCTTTGGCGAAGATGCAAGCCGCAAAAAAGCGGTCTGCACCCACGCACCCCGTCGCTGTTTCGTCGGGGGGGAAGGTCGGCTACCAGACTTCCGTGGGGTTCATATCTCGTATGGCTGCCACCTATCTTAATCCCGAGGCGCAAAGGATATATCCACAATACTTGAACTTCATCGCTCATTGCAATAAAAAGCTCTCCTTCCAACAGCTGGACACCATAACCGTGAGCATTCTCTACTTTTCTGAGAGATACAGGGTGGACCCGCGCCTAGTGATCTCCATGATCATCGCGGAATCGGATTTCGATCCGAAATCCACCTCCTCCAAGGGGGCGATGGGGCTAGGACAGTTGATGCCCTTCGAGGCGAAGGAGTTAAAGTTATCGAATCCCTACGATCCCATCGGCAATATCAAAGGCGCAGTGGATCTTTTAAAAGGAAAGCTTGACATCTTCCGTCTCAAGGGGACACCTAAGGGGATGTTCACGTGGCGTCAAATCGAACTGGCGTTGGCGGCGTATAACGCAGGGGCCGGAACGGTGCGCCGATACGGCGGCATCCCGCCGTATCGGGAAACTCAGAATTACGTCAAACGGATCATCAGTACCTATCGAGAGCTCTGCGGGCTATGATCCGCCACTTTACTTAGGTTAGCGACTTAGCCTTTGGTAATCCGATTGGTGAGGGATCCTAATCCTTCGACCGTCATGTTAACCTCGTCCCCGTCCTTCAGAAAAACAGGAGGCTTCCGCCACACGCCCACTCCTCCCGGAGTGCCCGTCGTAACGATATCGCCCGGCTCCAGCGTTATCTCCTCGGAGAGGTTACGCACCAGATACTCCACCCCGAAGATCAGGTTGGATGTGTTTGAATTCTGCATCAAAACTCCGTTGAGTGTTAAGCTGATGTTCAGATTCCCAGGCTCCGGAATCTCGTCGGATGTCACCAGCGCCGGGCCTGTCGGGGCGAATGTGTCGAAAGTCTTGCCTCGCACCCATTGCTTGTCGCGCATCTGGATGTCCCTCGCGGTTATGTCGTTGAAGCACATGTATCCCGCCACATAGCTTAAGGCATCCTCCGCGCACACCCGCTTGGCACGCTTTCCGATCACGAACGCCAACTCCGCCTCGTAATCCACTTGATCGCTGCTGGTGGGGAGAACCACATTGTCGCGGTCGCCGATAAGGGTGTTGGGGTACTTGGCGAATAGAATGGGGCGTTCCGGGAAGGGTTGGTTTTGCTCCAGGCAGTGATCGCGGTAGTTTTGCCCAATGCACAGGATTTTCGCGGGGTCGTGCACCGGCGGTGCGAGGCGGACGGAGCTTCGCGCGAAGACGAATGGCTCCCCCTTCGATGCGTATTCGGGATGGCTTTGAACATACGCTAAACATGCTTTCGTCCTTTTCATTGTATCCTCGCCCGATGAGAGAAACATGCGCATGGAATGCCCCCATGCGCCCGGGGTTTCGCCTGCGGCTACTATCGCGCGATTGAGATCAAATACTTTCTCTTCCAAGAGAAAGCCGATACTGGTTTCATTTTGCATGGAATAGCGAACAAGTTTCATGATTGCACCTTTGTGGAAAAGATCGTGATTTCATAGGCTGTAAAATCAGTTTACCCCTCGGCACTCCCGGAATCGGCGAAAACGCTTCTTATCGCTTGGAGATAGCCGTCCCCGTATCTCTTTTCCGGAAGAAGGAAGCTGCCCTCGGTCCACTCATTCCAGGCGTTGATAGTCAGCATTTTCAATCGCCTTTCCGGGCGGCTCATCCATTTGCGGGCTCTTTTCAGCGCCTCTTCGAATACGGCTGGCGTATTCCCGTTATAAATGGACGTGAAGGGGTATCCTCGGTTCTCGAAGCGGTCCGACTGCACCGTGCGCGGACTGGAATCCCAGCCCATGGACACATTCGGGCAGTATGGCATCGGGAATTTTGCTGCGAGTTCATCCCAAACCTGGCTGGCGCGAACCGCGTTTTTCGCGTAATCACTCAGTGGGAAACCGTAATCCCCCATGTTCACATGATGCGCCCAGCAATAGGAGTGGATACTTGCCACGCCAAGTTCCAAGGCGATAGTCGGGTTCGCCTGCCACGCGATCGCGTTCAAATGGAGTCCGGGAAAACCCGCACGGATTGTCTTCCTTCGGAATTCCTCCAGAGCCTTTTTCGACTCCTCCATACCCCCCAAACCTTCGATAAAGGTCTGCAGTTCGTAAATCGAGAAAAACGGCTCTCCGTCGATCATCAAATGGTTCGGTTGGGTGAAGTAACGGTTGACGACATGTTCGGTTATTTCGTCAAACGTGCGCCTCGAAACCTTTCCCTGAGCCCAGTTCTCCCATTTCATGCTGTATGGCGCGGGATGGATATTCGCCCAATTATGGTTCGCCCACATGATCGCGAACTTCATTCGGTTTCTGTTGGGCGCTGCGAGAAAGTCGTTTTCCAAGGCGTCTTGGAGGAATGGTCCGTCCTCCCACCAGTACCAGTCATAAAGGAATGTCGTCACGCCATGGTCCGCCGCCAAGTCGATTTCACGCATCGTGCAGGCGGGATCGGATTCGTCGAAATATCCCCACTCCGGCGTTAGAGGCTGATAATGACCCTCGAAGCGGGGGGTGGCGCGTTTGACAAGCTCCCATTCCGTCCAATTCGTTCCGTGCCAGGCGTCATTTCTCGAGTCCGGGTGATACTGAGGGAAATAGTATACTGCGACTTCCATCGTCTCCTCCTATTCAGGATAAGCGTAGAAATGGAACAGGAACCAGCAGAACAGCACTCCAAGCAGACATGCGATGAAATTGACGATGTCGTTGTTGATCCATTTCCATCCCGACACATGCTTTGTCGGCTTTCCGCAATGGATTATACGCTCGGTCTGCGCCTCGCAAACAGTGCAGCGGTATTGAGCTTGAACGGATGAGCCAAGTATGCTGTCCGCCCAAGCCGCAAGGAACCCGGACCATGTGACGGCGAGCATTTCGGAGATGTCCGGTTTCCACATCATCAATCTGCCTGGATCCCATGCGAGCCACCCCGAGAAGGCGATAAACGCCGCGCCCAGAAACGCCCCCGCCATTCCAAGTAACGAAATCGCTCCGGACACACCCGCCGGCACCTTCCTCCAATTGGAGATCATCCTCGGGTTGGGGCTCAAGCCTCCGATTTCGGTTGCCCATGTGTCGGCGTTCACCGCCGCAATCGAGGCGAAATAGACGAGGACTATTTGCCGCACATAGGGGTTAAAAGCATATACGGCGGCGAGAACCGCAGGAATGAAGCCGTTCGCGCACACCTGCCATACGTCTCTCTCGCCACCCTTGGCATAGTGGGAGTTCGCTGAGGCTTTACGCGACTTGCCGATGACGGATAAAAGGCTGGAGGAGAGGAAAAACGCTAATAGAGGAACGGCGAGCAGCAGTTTGCCGGAGGCGAAAATCACCGCGCCGATAACAAAGGCGGCAAGGGCTCCCCCGAATGTCAGGAGCTTGAGTTTTCGCGCCACCAAAGCCACCAGCGCCGCCAAGGCTATCGGCGTGATGATACTTAGTCCCGTAAGGGAGCTTCCGTTTGTCAGCATGTCAATCCTTTCCCAGTCTTCCTTGATCGATTAATGCTCAAAAAGACACTTGGAGGAATCAGGCGATCGCTTTGTCCCTGCGGACCGTTTTAGAAAGGAACGGATTATTCTCAAGACAAAACCTCCATGGAAGTTCGGCTCCATGCGATATCCCAATTCGAGTGGTGGTCATGACAATGATGGGATCCCTTTTCCCGTAGCATATTTTTAATGAACCTTCCGTCAGCGGAGCATGGTTGAATCTGGAATCGATTCCGAACGCCTGACATAGCTTTCCAGGTCCGGAGCATAGCTTTCTGGGATCATCCATGCTGCGATTTCGCTTCATCGTTTCGATGCCGACCAAAGGTTCCACCGCGCGTAAGAGCACCGCTTCCCCCACCCCTACAGGACAAGTTACGGCGTTCAGGCAATAATACATTCCGTATATTTTATAAACATAGGCGTGAGCGAAGGGTCCAAACATCGCCTGATTTCTGCGGGTTTGTCCCCGCCATGCGTGATTTGCGGGATCGTCGGGACCGTAAGCCTCCGTTTCCACGATTCTTCCCGCAAGGGTGTTTTCATCGGTTTGATGCACCAGAATGCATCCGATAAGGTCCCGCGCCACCTCCACTGTGCGGCGATTGTAAAAGTCCGAAGGCAACGCTATGTGCGAATGTAAAAAATCGTTGTTGTTCATATCAACGGAATCCGTGCCAAACCTCTTCTGAAAAGAGGTCCGTAATAACGCGTCCGGGCGGCGCCACGCTTACGGGAAAAGGGATTTTCATCGCATGGCAGGTTTCGCGTACTTTGCCGAGAATGAATTCATCCTCATATCGTCGTGAGATGTGATACAAACCAAGTCTTTCAACTTCGGCGCATCGAGCGATATCCAACACCTCCTCCATGCAGGAGTGCGGATGCCCGTAATTTTCCATCTCCTCCCGCTCGGTTACGCTCATAAAGGTGCATTCATGGAGCATTGCGCGGGATTTGTAGAAGACGCCGGGATCAAGCGGGGAGGTGTCACCGGAGATGGAGAAAAGGATATCTTCTAGGGTTTCGCACAGCGCCTCTTTTCCTCTTTCTCTTCGAATGCGATCCAGCTCCTCCTGGGGCAGGTGGCGAAATTCCGGTCTCACCTTGTCCACATATCTCACGATATGATATCCCGCGCTCATAAAACGCGGCGGAACCTGTACGGGGTAGTGTCGGGTGGGAAAGGGTCGGATAAAATGCCTTGCCGGTTGGATATCAAACTGTTCATTCTCCGCCAATGGTTTCCATGTCACCTTCGCCGTGGAGCGAGAATCAAAAGAGGATAGGAACGTCGCAAGAGTCCGAGCGGATCCGCTGCCATCCGGGTGGATGACCGCGAAGTCGCCCGCCCCGCCCCTTAGATTTAACAGTTGCATCAATCCCGCGCAATGATCTCGATGAGTGTGAGTGATGGCGGCGAGGCGAATCTTGTGGATAAGGGAATCCAACATCGCCGAAATGCCGTCCCCAGCGTCGAAAAGGATGCGATGGGTTTCGTCAAACACCCACGTGGAGATCAAAGGGGTGGAGAACAGAACTATGCGTGGGGCATCCATGAATATGATCGCACTGAACCCGGGACACTCTTCGCAAACGGATCAACCATCGGGCTGTGAGCGAAGAATATCCAAAAACTCGGCGCTTTTTAAACTCCTCTCCAATCGAACTTGAATATATCTTGTGAGACATCGGGAGACCTCGCACAGAATCTCCGCAGGAGGCTCAATCCGCGCCAAGACCTCGGCGTCACTGGCGAGCAATCTGCGCAACAATCCCAGCGTTTTGGGGTGCACCTGAATTGTGTCCGGTATATTATACCGATCCGCTTGGCATATCGCTCCTCCCAATAATGGACTGAAGCCTGAAGCGTCCTGTTCCAAAGTTTCGCCGCATTTCACGCAATTGTTCAACTCCGGCGCGTAACCCCTTTCGGCGAGGAGGTGCAGTTCATAGGCGTGCACAATAACATCGGGCAGATCATGTCGCCTTTGAAGGAGGTGCAGCGCCGCGCGAAGAAGATCGTAAATCCCCGGATTCGCCTCCCGCTCCTCCAAGGAACGATCCGTCAATTCGCATAGATACGTCGCTCGAGCCAGCAGTTGAAGATCATTGCGCAGAGGGTTCCAATACTCCTGAATCTCACACTGGGTGATGATATCCAGCGATTTTCCGGTGGCAAGGAGTAAGCGGGACAGGGTGAAAAGCTCCGTGGCGCCGCTTAATTTGCTTGTGGGCTTTCTCGCGCCTTTCGCCACTGCGTTCAGCTTGCCATGCTCTCTGGTGAGAAGCGTGATGATTTTATCGGTTTCACCAAGATTGATCCGATGAAGGACGATTGCATCGGCTTTATACGCAGGCATGCATCCTCCTATTTACGGGGAGGTTTCTCATCATGGCGAGTCGCGTTTTTCATCGCCAGAGCGTATTTTTTCACCTCGCCGATCAACTTTTCACTTCCCTGGTATTTTGTGATGAGATTAACCAGTGCGCTTCCCACCACTGCGCCGTCCGCGTAACGGGTAATCTCATCCACGTGGCTCGGCTCGGAGATGCCGAAACCCACGCAGACAGGCGCTCCGACCATGGATTTCACGTGGTTCACCAGGGTCGGCAAATCGGCGGGGGTGTCGCTCTGCGCTCCGGTTACGCCAGTGCGGGACACACAATAAACGAAACCGGTTGAGATATCCCCCGCCTTTTTAATTCGTTCGTTTGTGCTTGTGGGGGCGACAAGGAAGACGGTGCCAAGATCATTTCGTTTCGAAGCTGACACCCAATCCATCGCCTCCTCGGGGCTCAAATCCGTCAGAATGGTGGCGTCCGCCCCGGCGTCCCCGGCGTCCTTTGAGAATCGCTCGATGCCATAATGCAGAATCGGGTTGAAATAGGTCATCAGCACAATGGGGATTGAGGAGAATTCCCGAACGGAGCGCACCACGTCGAGGCATTTTCGCACGGTTATTCCGTTGTCTAAAGCTCTGTGTGCGGCGGCTTGGATGCTTGGACCATCCGCCATGGGATCGCTGAACGGGATACCTAGTTCAATCGCATCCACGCCGGATTCATCCAGCGCCTTAATGATAGCCAAGGTCGTGGGGATATCCGGATCCCCCGCCATCAGGTAAAAGATAATCGCCTTGCCACCTGAATTTTTAAGTTCGGCAAATTTCTCCCTCAATCGATTCATAATCCGCTAGCCTCTCAAGGGGATTTGAAAATACATGCCAAACAGACATTGCTTCTTGTGACAAATGTATTTCGCCGTCCCCCTTCATAATGGTTGATATGTGCGCTCAAAGTCCGATTTGCAATACCTTGCAGATGGTGTCCATATCCTTGTCACCTCTGCCGGAGAGATTCAGTACGACATATGTCTCCTTATTCATCGTGGGGGCGAGTTTCATAAGGTGCGCCATCGCATGAGAGGATTCCAGCGCGGCTATCAGACCCTCCTTCTCCGCGAGAATCTTAAAACCCTCCAACGCCTCCGTATCGGTGATGGAGTAATATTCCGCCCTGCCGCTCGTCTTCAGATAACTATGCTCCGGTCCGACGCCCGGGTAATCCAATCCCGCTGAAATGGAATGGGTGAGAGAGACCTGTCCATCCTCGTTCTGCAAGAGGAAGCTTTTGCACCCGTGAAGCACTCCGGGCTCACCGGCGGTGAGAGTTGCGCAATGCTCACCGCTGTCCAACCCTTTCCCAGCGGCCTCCACTCCTATCAGGCGCACCTCCTTATCCTTAATGAAGGAATAAAAAATGCCCATCGAGTTGGAACCTCCCCCCACGCAGGCGATAATCGCGTTGGGAAGTCGCCCCTCCTTCTCCAGACATTGACTGCGAGTCTCCTTGCCGATAACGGATTGGAAATCCCTGACGATGCGGGGGTAGGGATGAGGACCGATCACGGAACCGATGATGTAATGTGTGGTTCGAACATTGGTCACCCAGTCTCGGATCGATTCGCTGGTGGCATCCTTCAGTGTCTTCGTGCCCGAGGTGACGGGAACGACCTTCGCGCCCAGGAGTTTCATGCGATAAACATTTAGGGCTTGGCGGTGGATATCCTCCTCTCCCATGTACACTTCGCAATCAAGCCCGAACAACGCGCAAGCAGTGGCGGTGGCGACTCCGTGCTGACCCGCACCTGTTTCCGCGATGATACGTCGCTTCCCCATTCGTTTGGCGAGCAGAGCCTGACCTATGGCGTTATTGATCTTATGCGCACCGGTGTGGCACAGATCTTCGCGCTTGATATATATCCTGGCTCCGCCAAGCGCCTCCGTCAGTCGCGAGGCGTAATAGAGAGGGGTGGGTCTGCCGACGTAATCCTTCAAATAGCCATCCAACTCCCGATTGAACCACTCATCCGCTATCGCCTTCTCGTATTCCGATGCAAGTTCGTCCAATGCGGGTACGAGGGTTTCCGGTACGTAACGCCCACCGAAATCGCCAAAATGTCCCAATAAATCAGGCAGCATCCTCTATTTCCCCTTTCCTAATCGCCCTAAGGGTGAACATCCCTATCCGTTCCTATCCATTTGCGCGTCTCACCGCTTCGCAAAAGGCCCTCACCTTAACCGGATCCTTCCGTCCAGGTTCCGATTCCACTCCGCTGGATACATCCACGGCGTATGGGCGCACTCTCTCCACAGCCTCTTGCACATTCTCCGGGGTCAATCCCCCCGCGAGGATGACAGGCTTGCCGAAACGAAGCTTGATCTCGGAAGCAAGCTCCCAGTTGAATGTGCGTCCGGCTCCCCCCAGCTTGTCCGGATTCCAGGCGTCGAGAAGGAATGCGTGAGCTTTACCCGCAGTCAGGCGGATATCCTCCAAGCTCGATCCATCGCGTATGCGATAAGCATAGATAGTAATTTTACCCTCGGGAGGAACCGTCGCGGTATCGAAGGAGTAAATCTGAACGCAGTCGAACGTCTGAATGGATTGGGCGGGTATCTCCTCGAATATGCGGCATACCGCCACTTTGCTTACAAAAGGAGGCAGCAACGCGGGGATTTGCAATGATACGCTTTTATCCCCTATATAACGCGGGGTGTTCGGTACGAATATGAATCCAAGCGCATTCGCTCCGCATTCCACAGCGAGAAGCGCATCATCAATATTGGTGATACCGCATATTTTAATTCGTGTCACAATCTTCTCATCGCCCCAGCAATTCGTGCATTTTCGCCGCGATGTCCTCCTCGCGCATCAGCGCCTCCCCCACAAGAATTGCTCGAACTCCAGCGTGCGTGAGCGCCTCCACATCCTTGCGATTATTAATCCCGCTTTCGCTGATGATGAGTTTGTTCAACGGAACGTGTGGCATCAAATCCAGAGTGATCTGCAAAGTGGTCCGGAATTTATGGAGGTCACGATTATTCAATCCAATCAATTGCGCGGGTGTGTGCAACGCCTGGTCAAGCTCATCCTGGTCATGTATCTCCAGCATCGCCACCATGCCCAGGGCGTGCGTCGCCTCAATCATCCAATCCAGTTCCGTCTGGGTTAGCGCAGCCGCGATCAAAAGCACCGCATCCGCCCCCGCCGCCCGCGCTTCGAGGATCTGATAATCGTCAACGACAAAATCCTTGCGCAACAAGGGCTTGTCGGTAACCTCGCGTATCTGTTTGAGATAGTTCAAGTGTCCCTGAAAGTACGGTTCGTCCGTCAGCACCGAGATGCAAGCCGCACCGTTTTCCGCGTATATTTTGGCGATTTTAACGGGGTCGAAGTCTTCTCGAATGACTCCTCTCGATGGAGATGCCTTTTTCACTTCCGCTATCAACGCCGGCGCAGGGCAATCTATCAGAGCGCCAATGAAATCCTTTGGAGGCGGCATGTCCGCGATGCGTTTCTCCAATTCGGATGCAGGGGTCTTTTTACGTGCGCAATAGACCTCGGTGCGCTTGTCAGCCAATATTTCAGAAAGTATGCTCATAGTTTATTCCAAGTATTCGTAATGTTCTGTACTGCCGAGTTCAACCATCGAACGGTTTATTTGTGAATGCAACCAACGTGTCCAAAACCTTCATCGCTTCCCCTGAGGCTATCAACCTTCGCGCCAATTCCACCCCATCGCGCCAGTCCTTCGCTTTATCGCAAATGATCAAGCCGGCCGCTGCATTGACGCAAACGATATCGTATTTGGGTCCACGCACACAGGAAAGAACGTCGCGTAAAATCTCAGCGTTTTCTTGAGGGGTCTCCCCACCGTTCAAATCCTCAATTCGGGCGCGTTTCACCCCGAAATCCTCCGGTTGGAGGGTCTCCGTCCAAATCCTTCCGTCCTTTAAATTGCTGATGAGAGTGGGACCGCAAGTGGATATCTCGTCCATGCCTATCAGTCCATGCACTATCATCGCGCGTTCGCATCCCAGCAGCATCAGGGATTTCGCCATTTTCTCGCAGAAATCCGGATGAAATACGCCTATAATTTGCCTTTCGGCGTTGGCGGGATTCGTCATAGGTCCCAAGGCGTTAAACACCGTGCGAATGCCGAGCTCCTTGCGCGGGACATTTGCGTATTTCATTGCGGGATGATGCGCGGGCGCAAAAAGAAAACCGATGCCCACCTCGTCGATGGACTGTGCGACCTTGAGAGGCTGGATATCGATATTGACTCCGAGTGAGATTAGCACATCCGCGCTGCCGCACTTGCTCGATACGGCGCGATTGCCATGCTTCGCGATCCCAACACCGGATGCAGCGACCACAAAAGCGGCGGCTGTGGATATGTTGAAGGTCGAGCAGACATCGCCTCCTGTCCCGCAGGTGTCCAAAAGGGGATGGTGTTTGGCGTAGACGCGAATGCTATGCTCGCGCATGGTTTTCGCAAATCCGGTCATCTCCTCGGCGGTTTCTCCTTTTAAGCGTAACGCCGCCAGCATCGCGCCAATCTGGGTGTTGGTCAGGTTGCCATCCATGAGGTCGGCCATGACATCTCTCGCCTCTCCTTCCGTGAGACTTCGTCCCTCAACCAGTTTTTGAAGCACATCGACGATCATGTATTGTTTCTCAGGAATGCGAAAATAGCAGTTCCTCCGGAGGAATTGCGTTGAGATATCGTCCCCCTTCCTCTCCAACCGCCACTATGTTTTCTATTCGAATGCCCCATCGTCCATCAAAGTAGACTCCGGGCTCTATGCTAAAACACATTCCAACTTTCAATTTTTGTTTGTTGCCCTCAACCATGTAGGGCATCTCATGAACCGACAAACCGATCCCATGACCGGTGCGATGGAAGAAATGATCCCCCAATCCGGCATTCTCTATCACCCGCCTCGCCGCCGTGTCCACTTCCTCGCACGCCAACCCGGGTTTGACAATATCAAATGCCGCTTGGTGCGCTTGTCGAACCAGCCGATACATGTCTCGTCGTTCATCATTCGATTCGCCGAAGGATACCATGCGAGTGATATCGGAACCGTATCCCTGATACATGCATCCGATGTCCATCAGGACGATATCCCCTTGATGAAGCGGGGTCTCATCCGGCTCGTGATGCGGTTCGGCGGAGTTCTTCCCAAAGCAGACAATGCAAAACGCGGGTTTGACTCCATGTTTTCCGTACAGATGCGTTATGATTTCCTGCAGGTCCAACTCCGTCATGCCAGCCTTTAGATGGTTAAGGCTTTCCTGATAGACGGCGTCGGTGATTGCTGCGGATTGCGAAAGTATGTGCAACTCCTCTTCGGATTTCTCTGCGCGCATCGCATTCATGATATCCCCTGCGGAGATGTAGCGAGCGTACGGAGCCATATGTTGTATCGCTAGCAGATGGCAAGCGGGAAGCTGATCGTCGATGGCGAAGGTCCTGCCGTTGATACGCCACTCCTTCAGCAACGAAGCAACGACTTCCATCCAACCCGGAGAGTCACGCCACTCCAATATACTCGTGATCCCCGCCGGATTGGTGCGTGCCTGCGCAGCGTTCAAAGAGGGGGTGATCAAGGTCGGTTGCCCTTCCATGGGAAGAAACAACGCCAGAAGCCTTTCGTGAGCTTCGGTTCTCCAACCGATGAGATACCGCATCTGTTCGGTTGGGGCGAGCAACATGGCCGCAACGCCCTCCGCATGCATTCTTTCCTGCGCTTGAACGATTCTGTCGGTATACTGGTTCATTTTCCTATATTACCACATCGTTTCCACAAGGGCTATTCCGGAAGGGTGCATGCCAGATGAACTATCCGGACACCTTTCCATTATATTGAAGAAAGTTACGCAGCAGGTCTTTGCCATGCTCGGTCATAATCGATTCGGGATGGAATTGCACTCCTTCGCACGGGTACTCCTTGTGTCGCACGCCCATGATCTCCCCCTCGTCCGTTTCCGCCGTGATATCCAGACAATCCGGCAGGGTCTCTCGCTCAATCACCAAAGAGTGATATCGAGTGGCTATGAAAGGATTCGGCAGCCCTTGGAATATACCGCTTCCTTTGTGATGAATCAGGGAGGTTTTCCCGTGCAACACTCGGTAATTGCGAACCACATTCCCACCGAAGGCGTCCCCGATGCTCTGATGCCCGAGGCAGACGCCTAGAATGGGGATCTCCTTGGCGAAACGATTGATGACGTTGACCGAGATGCCCGCCTCCTTGGGAGTGCAGGGTCCGGGCGAGATGACGATGTGATCCGGGTGCAACTCCGCGATCTGGTCCAGCGTGATTTTATCGTTCCGTTTGACAATGATATCCTGTCCCATCTCGCCAAGGTATTGCGCGAGATTGTATGTGAAGCTATCGTAATTATCTATTAAAAGTATCATTTCACACCTTCCGGTCCGTTCAGACCGTTCCTATAAGATAGTTGCAATATTCAGAAATCAATACTCTGCCAAGATATAAGTATTCCTACTCGAATTTCGAAGTAATCTCACTCATAAAAGTAATTCAGCAAAGGGCGCTCCGCCTCCCATAACTCCTCGAACATCGCTCGTATTTGATCCAGATCGCAAATGCTGCGAGTCAGCGGGTCCATGGCGCAGGCGTGAAAAGCCGCGTCGCGATCCCGATCCAAGACAGCCCTTACCGCCATCTCCTGAACGGCGATGTTTGACTGGTTTAACCATGCAAGCTGAGGAGGCAAGCATCCGACATGGCATGGATGCACTCCGGTGCCGTCCGTGAGGCAGGGTGTCTCCACGCAAGATCCCTCCGCGAGATTGGGAATCAATCCGTCGTTCATGACATTGCCGTTGAATTTGAACGGCGTATCCGTCACTACGGCCCGGATAATTCCGGATGCATATTCGCGGGAGGGGGTTAGTTTGGGCAACTCCACGCTTTCAGGATGCTCGAGCCATTCACGGGTGCGTCTTGGCGCATCAGGAACCTCTCTGTCGTGCAACCCGAAACGATTCATCAACTCCTTTGTGCGTCTAAAGTAGGGATGATACTCCGAGCAGTGAATGGTGGATTCGGTCACGAAATATCCAAAATGCTTCAACATCTCGAATCTGACGGTGTCCTTATTGACGATCTCCGGGTCGTGTAGCAACTCATATAGTCTCGGATAGAGGTCTTCGCCATGATGCTCAAGCTCCAAAAACCAAGCCTGATGATTGATGCCCGCCACCAGATACCGCATCTCCTCGACAGGTATCTGCAAATACCTTGCCAACTCCCCTGCGGTTCCCTGCACGCTATGGCACAACCCAACATTCCGTATGGAGGATCCGACGGAGTGCAACCATGTGAGCATGCACATGGGGTTCGTGTAATTCAGCAGCAAGGCGTTCGGGCAAAGCTCCTCCATATCCTGGCATATCTCCAATTGTACGGGACCGGTGCGAAGGAAACGGAAAACGCCGCCCACGCCGATGGTGTCCGCGACGCTCTGGCTCACGCCGTATTTGAGGGGGATATTGACCTCCACGTTCGCGGGAAATCCCGCGTAAGCAGCCCCGCCCACGGATATGCTCGTAATGACGAAATCCGCCTCCGGAAGGAGCTTGCGGCGATCGGTTCCGTGCTCCACTTTTGCGGGCAACTTGTATTCGTCGATGATGCGCCGCACATATTGCGCGACGGCTTCCACCTTGCTCTCGTTCAGGTCGCAAAGGGCGATGACGGAGTCTTGAAGTTCCGAATGAGCGAGGATATCCTTGGATAATTCGCCCCCGAAACCGCTTCCCGCCCCAATGATGACGATACGTGGCATATGGTCGCTCCTTTTCCGATTGCGCCGGGTATGCCAATCCTGTGATCTTCTAACTAGCGTGTATGATTCATTATAGCTTATGAATGGATAATGGGCTTGGAATTAGCTTGCAGTGTGCAGTAAAATTCAATAATCCCAACTATAATTGGTTCTATGGGAAAGTTTGTGGAAACACCATGGATACATTAAAATATTGCATTATGAAAAACACCGAACTATACAGACAAAAACTTGGGGTATCCTCCCCTTGGCGTGTTTCCAGTGCCTAAGGAAAAATGCAGATCGAAGAGATTTACGTTCATCTCGAATACGATATATAGTCATCTAAGGGCTATGCCCGGAATGCGCCTCGCTCTGCATAATCTACCGCACGTGCTGACGACACGCAGGGTATTATTCTGACAGTAATCAGTTCAGGTAATTACAAAATTCGATTTCCATGTATTTAACCGAATGTGAAATGAGCGATAATAGCCACATTTCCTGAATTTTGCAATCACCTCAGTTGAAAACGTGCATATCCGCCTATTCGCCTTGCGTGTCCTGCATGGTGCATTTTGTTCCGTATAGGTGGGTTCCTTTGATCGGACCGAAATACTGCTTCACTCTTCATTTCGAGCGTAGATCGCCACTCAATTCTATCAAAAAGATGAACTGTGAACATAATGTTTTTGTAGACAAAGCTGAGATCCCTCCTCAACTAACCGCCTTCATCACGAGCGACTTGATCCTTTCCTCTTCGGCTGGAGTTAACCCTTTGAGCGCAAAAGCGGTCGGCCACATGTCTCCGTCATCAAGGTTCGCCTTGTCGCTGAAGCCGAACGTCGCATACCTAGTTTTGAACTTTTGTGCACTTTGGAAAAAGCATAGGATATTGCCATCCTTAGAGTACGCCGGCATCCCGTACCAGGTTTTCGGAGTGAGTTCCGGCGCAACGGATTTGATGATTTCATGGATCCGTGTGGCGATGGCGCGATCAGACCCCCTCATCTCGTCAATCTTGGCGAGCACGGCGCTTTCGCCGTCCGCTTTGTCCTTGTCCGCCCGCGCGGCCGCCTTCAGCTCCTTGGCGCGCTCCTTCATCGCGGCGCGTTCCTCTTTCGAGAACACGGAAGACTTCCCGTCGGTGGAAGTGGCGCCCTTCTGAGATCCTTGATTTTCCTTATTTAGGCTCATACCATCCTCCTCATTCCGGTTCGGTATCAATGTTTAATATTGTTTGTAACTGAACGATTGGCATAAACGAAGGCTCGATTTAAATGTGTGATAGGCTATTTGATATGGATGGAAGAATTGCTAGTCATTCAATCCCTTGCCGTCGATAATATGCCGCAAGGATTTTTCAATCCTCGACATTCTGGTTTTGGATTGCTTGGGTTGGGAAAAATAGAAAAGGTATGCTCTTTGCCGTCCCGGGGTCAGTGCATCGAAGGCGGTTTTCAAGGCGGGGATTTCATCCATTTTATTTTGAAATTCCTCGGGTATTGCGAAATCCTCGGTCTTTTTTAAATCCACTTTCATACCGGCTTTTTCCACTTCGATGGCTTCCTCGATATAGGCTTTCAATACGGGTTCCATCTCAACAATCACTTGAGCGCTGGTGAATCGAATCTGGCGCCCCGACTGTACGTTCTCCGTTTGTTGGATAAGAATGCTGTTGGGATCGTTTAACAAGGCGCCTTTGAAAAATAGAAGCGCACAGTATTCCTTGAACCCTTGTATGATAACGATATTGCTTTTCTTAGACGAGTAGCAGGGCTTCCCCCACTTCAATTCTTCTGCCAGCCCGCACGCAAGCACGATATTTCTCAAAATTTCAAATTCCTCACGCCACTTTTGTGCTTTGTCAAAAAAGAAATCAACCTTCGGATTCATTTCGTTCATGATGACGGTATTCCTAATTTCTGATTCCTGCGCAGAGTTTAACCACCTCCCCTACGAATATGGTAGGGTCAATAACTCCCTCACTCATCGCTTTCCATACGTTACACCTTTCCAGTCATCCGTGCGGAATGGCGATGCAGGAAGGCCGGAGCGGTTATACAGATTCACCTCCGGATTGCCGGACCATCCGTACCGCACGGCGATCGGATTGGGGACCTTTTCACAGGAGACAATCACCTGTTCTCCGGATATCTCCGCTTGCGCCCAATGGAAGATTCTATCCTTTCCCGCGATGGCGAAACCGGTTACCGGTCTCCCGTCATTCACGCTTAATCCGCCGTCCGCATGCGTGAAGTAAATTGTCGCCTTGTTCCCCTCCACTTTCATGGTATGGTATGCGGGACCAGAACAGACGATGTCATCCTCTCCATAGGCTTGAGCCATTGCGATGAGCGCCAGACGCTTGCCGACATCCTGCTTGTTTTTGGGATGGATGTCCACCGTGTCACCGATATCGATGGTTACCGCCTGTCCTGTGTTCGGCAGATCAAGCGTCATGCTCTGCGCCTCTCGCAGCTCCGCCCAGTCGCTCTCCACCGGATCGGCGTTACTGGCGCCGAAATTCGCTAGTTGAACCCAATAGAAGGGAAAATCCCCTTGCTCCCAGTCATCGCGCCAGTTTGTGATCATTGTCGGGAAAAGCGTGCGATATTGATATGCCCGATCGGCGTCGGACTCGCCTTGATACCAGATAGCCCCTTTGATGGCGTATGGAATTAAGGGATTGATCATGGCGTTATACAAACCCGACGGAGTCCATGAGTTCCATCCAGGGCAAGGGGGCTCGGGTGGAACATCGCTGTGGTTGCGGGAATACTCCACATAAAACCTCCATTCGCCAGCGAGTGATATCCTGTCGCCTCCGTCATCGAGAGTAAGATACATGTCATCAGGATGCCCAGTGAATCCCCCTTGCGCCGCTTCGTCGAAAACGCGCACCGCAATCGTCGCCTCCCCGGCATGCACCAGCTTACCGTGGATGGTGTAATGCCTTGGAGTCATCCAACTGTTCGGAGTCTCCAGACCTGTTGCTCCAACCTGCACATTGTCGTAGTAGGTGGAGTCGAAATCATCTATCGCGCCTAAACTCAGCGCGAGGCTTTCGCCTTCCCACTCTCGAGGGATGCTGACTTTTGTTCGGAACCACACAGCCCCGTCGATTAAAAGTTGCGGAGTGTTGGTGTCAAACGGACCTGGCAGAGTCATCGTCTCCCAGTTGCTATCATCGAAATCAGGCTGGGCGAAACCTAACGGGTATCCCTTGTCACCTGGGTCCTTCAAGCGAGCCTCCTGCTCCCACAGCTTATGAGCCACCTCCCATTCCTGCATTTTAGCGGGAAGGTCTTCGTCGGGGTCCGGAACGCGCTCAAGAATGGATTCAAACACTGGGTTTTCCTCCAACACCTCGAGGCTAGTCCAGGATTCCGCAGGAGTGCCTCCCCATGCGGATTCTATCAATCCAATCGGAACATTGTAACGCTGGTGCAACTCTCTTCCGAAGAAATACGCCACAGCCGAGAAACCGGCCGCCGTGGCTGGGGAGCATAGGGTCCATGAGCCTCCGCATGTGAACTGAGGCTCCGAATCCGCAACCAAGGGCGTTTGAAACAGCCTGATTTGAGGAAAATTCGCATTTTGTGTCTCCTCGTAGCCGTTTTGCACCGAATTCAGACTCATCTCCATGTTAGATTGTCCTGAGGCGAGCCAAACCTCCCCGATGAGAACATCCTTGAACTCAATTTTCGTGTTTCCGCTTTCCACCGTCATGGTGTACGGGCCGCCTTCGGAATACGGACCTAATTCCATCGCCCAGTTGCCTTGGATATCCGCCATGGCGGACGCCGTATCCCCGTGAAAGCTTACTGTAACATAAGCGGTCGGAGCGCTTAATCCCCATATCGGTATCACCTGTCCGCGTTGCAAAACCATATGGTTGCCGAAAATGGCGGGCAATCTCAGCTTGAATGTTTTGGAGTTGGATAATCGAAAGTGCATCGGTACGCCTTTCGCGAAGATGAATTTTTTGATATCATATTTGGAAGGAACGCGACTCATAAACAGTTTACCATGAGAAACCGGGAATTGAACGGATCGGTCGGGTCGCACAAAACCGACTGATCCGCCTAATTAAACTCCTCCTGAAAACCAAACCCGAACGGGCGAGTCATATATAATAGACTAGAATTCGAAGGGGAATAGGATGAGATATTACATTACCGCTATGATCCTCGTCACTATCTTTTACGCGCTATCTTTGAAGTCATTTGCCGTAGCGCCTTATCCTCCCAGCAAGATGTTGGCGGGTGTCACTTGGCATTGGGATACACTTCGTCAAGCCGCATTTGGTAGCGATCTTTGGCCCGTTACCTGGGCGAAGGATGGATCCTTATACGTCGCGTGGGGGGATGGCGGAGGGTTCGACGGATCGGATTCGGATGGAAGGGTGGCGATGGGATTCGCACGCATCGACGGTGAACCGCAAAACTATCATGCTGTGAACGTAAACGGAGGGAAAAATCCCGAACACCCAGGTTCTTTCCCCAAAAGCGGAAAGACCGGAGGTATCCTTGCGGTTGGCAATACGTTATACGCATGGATCAACATGCAGGACGGAACTTGGCCTAACGTGGATATTGAGTTGGGGTGGTCGAAGGACGAGGGAGCCACTTGGGACCTAAGCCCGTGGCGGTTTCCAAAAGGGAAGGGCAATCTCAAGCCGGGAACGTTCCTCAATTTCGGAAAAGGATACACCGGTGTTCCAAGCAAATTGAAAGGGTATGTCTATTTCTACGCTACCAGAGAAGGAGATGAGACGAAGGTCTATCTATGTCGCGCATCGGAAGAGGATATTCAGGATTTCACTTCATACCGATGTTTTACGGGTTTAGAATCCGGCAAGCCCCAATGGTCCAAGGATGATGAGAAGGCGAAACCGGTGTTCCAAAGTTCCAACGATTGGGATGCCACCGTCGTATACGACCCTCCGCTAAAGCGTTACTTGTTGACCAATTTCCACACCGGGCCGGGGCAACTCGGGATTTTTGACGCTCCTGAGCCGTGGGGGCCATGGACAACGGTGGCGTATTACGATAAATGGGGAGATATGAGTTCTGAGGGCGAAGGACTCAACTGCAGTTTCCCGCAGAAATGGATGAGTGCAGATGGACTGACCCTCTGGTGTGTCTTCAGCGCCTACGGTCCAGGAGCGAAAGAGGGGATTCACGCCCATGACCGCTTTAACCTCGTGGAGACGACGTTGAAATTGAATTAACATCATTATATGGCTTTGCTTGAGGGTTCTCGGCAACACAAATCGCTATTCGTTCTTAGTGCTTGAGTCAGGTATCCACCCCCGCGATCTCGCTAATCCATTCGCAGCAGGAATACTCATTCCTTTATAAGATTTATTATCTGTCGGATGATTGTTCTCAACCATTTTTGTCCTTGGGCAGCAGAATGTCCACCTGCGTTCCTCTTCCCTCTTCGCTGGATAGCGTCAAGCTTCCGCCATGCGCCTCCGTCAGTTTACGGGCGATACTGAGGCCCAGTCCGGAATGCGCCTCGCCCGGTGTCCTCGCCTGGTCCGCCCTATAGAATGATTCGAAGATGTAGGGAATATCCTCGGAACGTATCCCCTTGCCCGTATCGCGAATGGTGATATGCACAGGATCGCCGTTTGCAAAGGTTGCGCTTAACTTGGCACCCTTTCCGGCGTAACTGATGGCGTTACCGATGATATTATCAAGAACCTGCGTGATACGATCCGGATCAACCCTTGCGGTCACGCTCTCCGCGCAATCAACCGGAAGAATCGTGACGCCCGCTGAGATCGCCTCCTCCTGATGGTATTGCAGCAGGTTTTGGGTGAGCTCGCAGAGATCAATTTCCGCCTTGTTGAGCGGAAGTTCATTCAAATCAAGTTTCGCAAGCTCCATCAAATCCTGAACCAACCTGAGCAATCTCTCCGATGTGCCGACCAAAGCGGTGACAGCTCGATCCCGACGTTCCGGTTGCTCCGCCAATCCGTCCTTCAGCGCCCCCGCCATGGTGCGCATCGTGGTCACGGGGCTTCGGAGTTCATGGGCGATATCCGCGAGGAACCGTCGTCTTCTCTCCGCCTCTTGCTCCAAATTGGATATCTGCTCTGAAACCCGCTCCGCCATGTCATTCATCACATGCGCCACCTCGGCGAATTCATCCTGCCCTTTCGACGGAATGCGATAATCGAACTGACCGGAATGGAACGCCTCCGCCCCTTTGGAGAGTTGTATCAAGGGCTTGGTGTATCTTTTTCCAAGCAACGCGCCGGTGAGTCCAGCCAATCCGAACGCGATAAGCAAGCGGAGCAGGGTTATTTTCAAATCGAACCATTCCCTGGTTTCCCAAAAATTGGCAGGGTGATACATCTCCATTCTTGGTCGAATCGGCCGGGGATTTGCGCCGGGGAATGGAGGAGGCATCATCGGCATACCCTCCCCTCCCGGTGGGGGTGGGTTTTGAAATCTGAAAGGGGGGATTGGCGGCCTGCCGGTTAAGAAATCTATAAAGCCAAATCTCGGTTTCGGAATTATGATCATTCCGTTGCCCCGATACCTCATCATCTCCGTCCTAATGGAAAGGATACTCAGATAGTTCAGATAGTTGGCGATACCGCTGCTTAACATCCAACTGAACAGGATCGCAAGGAGAATTACGAGGGTCAGGCTTGTTCTAACGCTAACCTTCGGGACGAAACGCATAGCCAACTCCTCTCACTGTAGAGATAGGGAAATCCGCGCATCCCGCTTTCGACAGTTTGTCACGGAGGCGATATATGTGGTTATCCACGAGCCGGTACTCCCCGTAAAAATCCGCCCCCCAGATGACCTCCACCAGTTTGTCACGGTTCATCACCACCTGAGGGCTTTTCATCAACGCCACCAATAGCTCGAACTCCATTGTGGTCAACTCCACGGATTTTCCATCCACATAGGCGCGATGTTCGTCGGGATAGACGCTCAGGTTGCTCCACTTCAGAACGGTTGCATCCGTATTGACTCGATTTCTACGACGTAACAGGGCTTGTATTCTCGCCAGTAATTCCGACGTGTGGAAAGGTTTGGTAACATAATCGTCAGCGCCTAGCTTTAGAGTGCGCACTTTGTCTATCTCGCCGTCTCGCGCGGAGAGCATTAATATCATCGCATCCGTCTCCTCCCGAATTTTCCGGCATGCTTTCACCCCATCCATCCGCGGCATCATGACATCCAGAATGATCAGATCCGGACGCTCCTTTATCGTTGCTTCAACCGCTTTTTCCCCGTCGGATGCAGTGAGGATATCGTAACCCTCCGCCTCCAAGTACCATCTTAACCCTTCAACTAGGTCGTCATCGTCATCCGCAATTAGTATTCGAGCGTTCATTTGCTTCTCCTGTGGCAATTCCACAAATGGCTATCATGATTATCCTCCATGATTGTAGCGCATTGAATCACTCTTGGCAACGCATTTGGAACCCCTCAAACAAATGTGACGAAACTGAGATCAAACCGCGATTCTCCGGTGATGCACTTCTCCATTCAGCAGTGGTATAAATATGCATGGAAGCAAACAAAGGGATGGTTCCGAAAAGGACATCCAAAAAATCAAGTAGGAGGTATGGGAAGATGGTGAAGCTTTTAAGAATTTCAGTTGCCGCCGCACTATTGATGTGCGCGACCTATGCGTTTGGTCAGGGTTTTGGCGGTCCCGGAATGCAAGGGGGCCCGCAAGGACCTGGAGGAATGGGACCAGGAGGGTTCATGCGAGGCATGGGTCCGATGGGAATGCCCAATCCAGGAATGGGCCCTGGCGCATTTTCGCAAATACTGCCGCCTCCGGCTTTTGCATTGGACAGAATGAGCCATGAATTAGGTTTGACGAAAGAACAGTCCGCCAAATTACAGGGTGTTGCGACAAAAGGCGATAAGGCGGTGCATGCGCAGATTCAGAAGCTGATGACCGCCACAAGGAAACTACATGAAGCATTGAACAGTTCCACTTTCAGCGCGGATACAGTCAAAAGCGCGGCGAAGGATGTTCAAAACGCGCAAAATGCGGTGGTTAACGCTGGGGTGGATGAGTGGATCGATATTCGTGGGGTGTTGAATGCGGATCAAATGGGACGTTTGCAGGAGATGCTTTCGCGCCCTCGTCCCATGATGATGGGGCAGCGAGGATTCCGAAGGGGATTCGGCGATCCGAATGGTTTCGGTCCAGCGCCTGGCGGTCCAATGGGTCCCGGGCAAGGCGGTCCTATGGGACCATGGCAAGGCGGGCATGGACCTCAGTGGCAAGGTCCGCAAGGACAGCCTTCCAACCTGGCTCCGGCTCCAACCGCTCCTAACTGGGATCCAACGACTCCCCCACCAGGCGAGTGACGGAATAGCGTAATCCCGCTTATGAAGCAACTCGCAGCCCGGGACAATCCTTGGGCTGCGTGTTGTTTTCATCTTAATTTCATGTGTCTGAGTGTACTATCAACAATTAACGAGCCATTCCGTACTTCGGCGACATTAATTCAATCGCAGATTTCCCAATCCTGCAAGTAAATGGTTTGCGTTCCGCGTTTAAAAAACGGAATGTGGTGTCTATCATTAAGGAGGTGGCACGATGTTAAGATTGAACAGGATGATCGTGTTTTTAGGGGCTCTCATTATCCTCGGGGCTGGAAGCGTGGTTTTGAACGGCTGTAGCAGTCAATCAAGTTCCGCCGGAGGAGGCACTCCCCCTAACGGGGGCGGTGGCATGCCAGGTGGCGGCGGCGGAGGATTTGCTGCAATGTTCCAGGCGCACCGCAACGCGTTCCAACTGATGCATTTCTTAAACAACATAGCTACGCTGGAAGCCGGAACCAAGGATACACTCACTCCTGCGCAGGCTAAATCCATATTGGGGATTATTCAACCCTTGCGGAACAAACCCACTTTGGAGGAGGCTGACGCCAAAACGGCGTTGGACGATATTCAAAAGATACTTACTCCCGCCCAACTGAATGATATCAAATCGTTCCCCGCACCGCAACGCTTTGGCGGAGGCCGCCCGGGAGGGGGCGGACCAGGCGGAATGCGCCCGGGCGGTCCGCCTCCAGGAGGAATGATGGGCGGCGGACCACGTGCGGGAGGAGCGCCCGGAGGACGACCGATGATGGGCGGAGGTCCTCCGAGAAACTTCAACCCTCTGAATCCACCTAAGGGCATGCCCGCCCGTCCAGGGCGCGTGGATATCAACAAACTAATTCAGGAGTTAACAACGAAGAGCGGTGGGAAATAAACCCCTTGTCCCTCAGGACCATGGGCAAAAGGGAGGCGATGAACGCCTCCCTTTTTGTATGCCGGGCATGTTCATGCTCTCGGAGGTGCAAGTCCTCTACGGTGCAGGAAACCGTAACCGTTA
>DAIDHP010000044.1 GCA_027459625.1 Chthonomonadales bacterium | reverse complement strand
TCGATAATTTCAGGGTCGCAGTCTTGTTTTTTCTGGGAAAGCTTGATCTCAGTCCACAAACTTCCCCATAGAGCCATATTTGCTTTGCATTGATTGATTTCGCATAACTATGAACTGTATTTGCTTAATAATCATTTGGGATGGTTTTACAAGCCTTGGTTTTCGCTTTGCATGTCGTTGTTTTTGCTTAACGAATGATTGCGATAAGTAAAGTGTCTAAAAAACTGTTTTCAACGGATCAAAAAATTGCGCGAACGATTTCAAAGTCGATGCGAAAGGGTCCAAAGCGAGGGAAATAGGCGCATGCCGGAGTCTCAACGCCCGATTCTTCAGCGCAGCAGGGTGATTTTCGAGTTAGGAGGGTAATAGTTTCGCCACAAGTTCGTGACCGGTTCGTTCGGCTCGCATCTTCGCAGTGACACCGAACTTATCCGTCGCCGCAACGTCCGCCCCATGCGCTATCAGCATCCGTGCGACATCCTCCCTCCCCCAATAAGCCGCCGCCATCAGGGGAGTCCAGCCGTCGCAATCCCGCACTTCGATGTCCGCCCCGTTGGCGACAAGGAACTCCGCCATTGTGGCGTCGGACGCCCACATGAGGGCGGTCCATCCGTAGTTGTCCGCCGCGTTGATATCCGCGCCGTGCTCCTCCAAGACCTTCGTGGTCTCCAGGCTTCCCACCTCCGAGGCGAATATCAGCGCAGTGCGTCCGAGGCGTCCCTTGGCGTTCACATCCGCGCCATTGACAAGCAGTAGCCTCAACGCATCAGGATGGGACGCCAAAGTGAGCGCGGTGTCGCCTCTTTCGTCACGCGCTTCAAGCTTGGGGTAATACTCCAAAAGGAGCTTCATCGCCTTGATGTCGTTTCTCGCCGTCGCGACCATCAGGGCGGTTCGCTTTTTTTGCCCCGTTTTATTCACGTCGGAGCCTTTTTCCAGAAGATATTCCATCCTGACGAGATCGTTTCGGATCACGTTGGCGTGGAGGGAGTAGAGATTTTCAAAGACCTTGGACATGGCGACCAGTAAAAGAAGAGCCAAAACCGAGCACGGTATGGACCAGAGACTGCTCTTGACGAGGAATTTGATGAAAAGGTACGTCGCCCCCAATCCGATCGCCCCCATAAGGACGCCGAGTAACAATCCGCCCAAATGTTTCAGGTAAAAGAGCAAGTTCATTTTCGGATTATCCTTCGTGAGGCATGAGAGCCTCAAACCATTTTGTAGATGGTGGTAAAGCGGAGTCGATTCGATATCCGATTCATCGGAATCATCCCGTCGCATTTAAGTCAGTGTTCCGCAGGAACGGTTTCAGGGAGCCTGATTTGTATCTCCTCCACAGTCACCTCATTGTCCGTCACCGAGAACCCGAGATTCCCATGCGCCAGGTTGTAAACGCGCCTGCTGAGTGCGTACTTGTCGTTGATGAAACACTCTAAAATAGTCCCCTGAAGAAACGCCTGGATTTTTACGGGTTTGGATGTGTCCACGATGCAGGCGCGGAAGGAGTTGAAGTCCTCTCCGGATAACCCCGCCTCGTTCCTTTCGGGCGCGAGAGTCAGTCGATACGCCTTTTTCCCGTCACTACTTTCTCGGAACGAGATGGTGAACTCCGCGTGCGGCTTCAAACGAATGCGACAATCCAGCATGTAATTTTCCGGCGCATCCATGGTGAAGTCTTTCCCGGGGAGTATAGTCGGATTAGCGGAGCGGAAGGTTTTCGTGAAGAGATTCACAACTTCCGGGGTTGGCTTGAAGTATAGGGCCCCGTTCGCACCTTCATACGCCACGCGGTGAAGGCACATCGTTCCTCCCCACATCTCCGAGCCGTTATCCCTGTCGCCGCCCAGGTCGCGAATCCATCCCACCAAAATATGGCGTTTGCCGTCAAACATCCGCTTCGCCGCGTAAAGGATGGAGGTGTCGATCGACATGGTGGAGGATTGACGCCAAGGCCCGTTCAAGTCCTTGGCGTATCTAATATCCGTCGTACCCGCGCACGGAGAATAGAGGAGATACCATGTCCCTCCGCTTTTGAACACGTCGGGGCATTCCGGCGTTCCGGTGGTGAGTGACGGGTCGAGAGTGAGAGGCATAATCTGTTCCCACATGGTCAGATCATTTGATCGAGCCACCCCCACCACGGGCTTGCCGTCAGCGGCGTTTCGGGTGCAGAGCAGCATCCAGAAGCATTTCTCTCGCGCGTTCCAGAAAACATAAGGGTCGCGGAAATCGCTTTGGGGCATGTAATGGATACCGTCCGCTCCGAATACATCCTCCGGATGTTTCGTCCACTTCACTCCGTCGGGGCTTGTGGCGTGGCAGATCATCTCCATACCGTTCGGGTTTCGGGGGTTGTGCCCGGTGTAGAAGATATGATAGACGCCGTTATATTCAATGACGCTGCCCGTAAACATATTCCCGCCATCAGGACCGTCGGGATCGTTTTTATTGGGTTTCAGAGCGGTCGGCAACTCCCTCCAATGGACAAGGTCCTTGGAAACGATATGCTCCCATGGGGTTCCCGCCACCGCGTGCAGGTAGAAGACGTGGTACTCGCCATGAATGTAGTAGGGGATGGTATCCGCCAGGACTCCGAATGCAGGGCGAAAGTGGATGGGAGAATCATATTGGGGAGGAGTGTGGTATGAACGGGCGATGAAGCAGCTATCATCGCCTACAAGCGTTAATTCGCCTCCCGCGACATGTGCGCCTCCGCTTAGCTTGCCATAGGGGTAGGTTCCCATTCGATCCTGAAGTCCCTCCTTGAAATTCCACCAAGCCAAGGGTTTGGGATCGGAAACCCGCCCGGGACGGAGGGCATGGATTTGATCCTGCGTGAGGGCGACATCGTAGATGCGGGCGTCCGCAATGGAGCCGTTGAAACATACACCGTCATTCGCCTCCAGATGACGGATCCCGAAAACCACGAGGCTATCCTTACCGAACTCTTGGGGTTTTTCAATATGATATCGAGTGTATTCGACTCCCGAGCGGTATATCGTCACCTGTGCGCTGCGATAGACGATGGCGATTTGAATCAATGAATTTGAATCGGCGGTTTCCTCCGGATAGCCGGTTTGATCTTTCTCCGTTCGGTTATATAAATCGCTCCCAGCCATCCATTTCCCCGGAGACAGTTCACCGAAGATGATCCCGTCAAAATGAGCTTTCGTGTCCTCGATGGTGAGCGCACTTCCGCCGCGCTGCGTGAGGTTTGCGAGTGTGACCCAGACGACGAGAGTCTTATCCTTGATATGCATAAGCCGCGATTTGGCTTCCGCATGATCGTCGGACTGATTTGGTGTGACAGCCATAGATGCGAAGCATGGCGCGACAATGAATGCCGCGGATATCGTTATGAGAATATTATGCATGTCAATTCCTTTTAAGTCGGATGAATCCAACCATTCAAGTCAGCATGTATCAATCAACAGACATAACCAAGATGTCCTATGAATTATGTCACCTGGCTGAAAACTATCCGGTGCTGCGTATCATCATCCGTTTTGATATTATAGGTTCGACTCCAAGTGTGGGTTGTCGGATCGTAGTCGGTTTGCCAGAAATCATTACCATGCACGCTCTGATTCAGCGTTGTTCCGTCATAATGAAGGATATAACCATCCATGGCGGTTAGTCCCATGAAGGTGATTGGCACATAACCGAGCCCACCCGTAAGCATGAACTCAGCCCTGTTTCCCTTGGAGCGGATTCTAATATCAGGATAAAGCAATTCCAAGGAACCTGTTCGTATGCTGACACGCCGATCATTTCCCATAGCCTCCCGATGAACCATTTGCCAGGTGTTCTCCCAACGCGTCAGTGCGCTGTGAAGTGCTTGATTCGGTCCATAATAATCCTTTGCATACTGCGGCATGATGATATGTTCAAAGGTGGCTTCCACGTAATCACCGGGTTCGAGACGGGACACGCCAGGCGGAGGTATGATATCCATCGTGGAAGTATCCGCGCCTTGTGTATTCACCCCGTGTTCCGCAATCCAAGGCGGGGTTTTCTCGCCTCCGATACGTGCGTTCCAAGTTCGTATGACGATCCCCCGATTCGCCCAGGCGCCCGTTGCTGATCGGGCGACAGCCTGATGTAGCGACATCCACGGCGTGCGACCCATGCACTCCATCGGCTTTGTGCGGTAGACATCGCCTCCCCAATGCGTGTTCCATTCCAGCATTAATCCATTTTCGTTTCCATACGCCATCTTGCGTTCACCTGTGTAACTGTATGTGTCTGCGCCTATCTGAAAAATAACGAAACGGGAGAATTTCATCGTTTTTCTTACATTAAGTCGGAGACGGTAATATCCTCGCACAATATCATCGGAACGGGTAAGGCTCACCGTTACTTCATGTTCCATGGCGTCTCCGGTTTTGCCAGCGTAAGTCACTTCCGTCAGACATGGTCCATATCGTTGATATGCACTATGCATTCTTTCCGGGTATATGCGCTTTCCTGACGCATTGAATAGGCGTACAAAGTCACCGCCCCCCACATTGTTCGTCCAATTCCACTTGAGATTGTCATTCATGGATAGAACCATTACAGGTCGCACATCCAGTATTCCGCATTCACCCTGCACCTGGTCGGGTTCATAACAAATACTCTCCCCCCAAGAACCAAGTGCGCTCTCATCCCAAAGCTGATTGCTACCCCAGCCAATTAGGCATAACTGGGTGTGCGATGCCGCCGCCACGCCACCCCAGTGACCATAAACGATTGTCAGTTCCAATTCGACATGGGATTTGGCGGGAAGTCGAATCTGTGAAACGCCATGGAACCACGGTCCGACGTAAACTCCCCCTTCAGGCCTGTTATGCCAATTCTTACTAAGCTGAACGGGAATGCCTGTGGGTTGGCCGTTCACATCCCTCAGCATGGCGGACATTCCCGTGATGGGGGAACCTATGTTTTGAGCGATGCCATTCGCGCTCTTTTCAAAACGCAGCCGTGCAATCCTCTCCACCCCCGTTCCATTGGTAAGTAACAGCCTTACTCTCTCCATGGCGTCATTCTGTTTTTCATAATCCCCCTGCGGAGTTATGGGAACAACGCCATCCAGATTTATATTGTGCCAGCCGCGAGCCTCATCGAATTCGACTGGTCGAGCCTTCCCCGTCGGGATTTCGAATGCTGTAACCCTTATGGGATTTGGCGAACTCTCTTCATGGGAATCGATCGGATGAAACGTCAGATACGCCTCATGCCATTGGATATCGCCCCCATGATCGTCCCGCAAATTCATACGCTTATAAAGGAATTTGTTATGAGCGGTCAAACCAATCTCCAAGGAGGCGTTCTCCCATTGTTCATAAGGTCTGGTCATGAACGCCTTTCCGTCCGCTCGGAAATGTCTCTCAAGGACGGGCTTCATCTCCAAACCTGGCGCCTCGGGATGTTCGTACAGCGCGTGCACCTCGGCGGGTGTCAGAGCGTGATCATAGATACGGATTTCATCAATCCCGCCTCGAAAGTAATACCCATCCCCCGAGTTGTCCTGTCGCCGTCCGAATGCCAAGTCGCCATGTTTCGGGTTGCGTTTCCTGTCGATTTTCAACTCACCCGCAATATCCCCATTGAGATAAAATCGCATGATATATCCGTCATAACTCAGCGCCATTTGGTTCCACGCCTCGAAATTCATCGGATGCCCCGGGCTTGGATTGATCGTGAACTCGTTATCTCGGCCCCCGCCGATGTTCATGCGAGCTTGGGGAATGTCATTTAAAATAACAATGCCATAGTTGCCATCCGCCTCCTCGTTGCCATTCTTGCACGCCACCCAGGGAAATGTCTTGGTAACTTGGTAATCCGTAGGTAGATAAACCCAGAATTCCAGCGTAAACCGATCCGTGTCCAGTTCAGGACAATCAGGAATATCAAGATGATTTGCGCCGTTTAATCCATATCCACCTCCAACCCTTCCAAAACAAGCCTCTCCCGCCGGGATAGGTATCAAACCAGGACGTGCCGCGAGTATCAATCCCAGGCGATTGGGCCACGCGGCGGTTTCGAATCGTGCTTCCGCATTTAGTCGAGAGCCATCATTTGAGATGAAGACCAGATCGGTCACATCTGCGCGCTGAAGAAACCGCCCGGACTCGATCAATCGTGGTCCGGTAAAGCTGGTCCATTTGCCCCCACTGCGGCATCGGTATGTTTTCCCGTTGGCTGTGATGCTCAACTCAAGTTGTGCAGGGGGCAATTTCAGCCAGGCGGAATTATCACTTCGCGCACAGGAGATGTAATCCATATCCGTATGTAACGTGCCAAAATGGGGGATTTGCAGAGTCTCGGTATCAAGCGCCACAGCATAATAGCCGGTCTGAATGCAGCGCACCCACGGCGAATTCGGAATGAGCGAGGGGAATCCCTTCACCCACCACATATGCGTGTAATCCTTGATATGCGGCATTGATGCCAGTAAGGGGTTCTTTGCCGTCTTTGTGGCATTCAGCGGCATGATTGTCATGCCGAAGGCAATTCGTATGAAATCCAGTCTGTTGATTTTCATATATCGCTCTCGGAAATTCTGTAATTCATCCAGGTCATTCTTACATCGGAAGCCATGCGAATTTATGTCGTCCATACCAATGTGAGTGGTGGGATCGTTCCGGAGAACTCACGCACACCCGTCGGATTTTCGATGGCGTTCACATCCGGTATCCAGCGGAGGATATTCTCACCATCGCGCAGCGCCAGTCGAGTGATATCAAGAGTATGATAGAGCGCAGGCACGGCGATGACATGATTATTCAGTATCACCCAGTTCAGGGATCGGTCCGACTTCAGGAACAATCGTTTCGCGACCCACTCCTTCGGCACGTGGAATCGCGTTTCAAAATAGAGATATTTCCCCGGCGAACCTGCCGCCGCCGGTTGCATTACTCCCACGTCCGTCGCTATCAACCAATCGTAGAGGGGCGTTGTGCGCACCGGAGTTGGGGTGGCTTGGATGTAGAACGTCCCCGTGACGCCTGCGGGTCTGGGGCGCCAAGGTTTTTGTCCTGCGGGAAGATGACCGTCCATCTCCAAGGCGATGGTCATCGCGCCTTTCCGCGCATACGGCGTCACATCGATGGAGAATGCGCCGTTATTATTTGTCGGAATAAGGTCGGCTGAAATCTCATTGCCGTTAATCCACATCCTATCGCTCTGCTTGAACCCCCAAAACCAGTATGGAGCATCGAAAAAGAGGGTGACGATCTGTTTTTTCCATTGACGCGGAATCCGAACGGTGCGCCTGAAACGCGCCACTGAATTCTCCGGCACGCCAAGGGATGCAAAGGTTTCCGGTTTAACGACTCGCCATTTGCGATCGATGAAATTCTGGAGCGGCCAGCCCTCCTCCGGCTGTTCAGGAGCTATGCGCCAGTCATCCGCGAGCGAGATCGTGTCCGTTGCGGAATCGGGAACGGGTGGAAGCTCGCGCACCGAAACCGGGGGCAACTCCCCCCATTGCTCCTTTTGAACCTCGAGCCATCTCAGCGTGGCGTACTCCGCATCCGGTCGAATGGATGCGTAGACATGGCACTCCATTGGCTCCAGCGCGATTGGCGGCAGAGAGAAGGAGGAGGAATCGGAGGCGACACGCACAACCGGATGCCCCGGAACGGAGAGATCGCGCAGATCCCTCATGGGGTTATTCGAGCGAATTCGAATGAATGCGGACAGGGGCGGTTGCTTGGCGTCGGTGTTGATCCTCGCGACGGGATAGAGATTGTAGACCCCGTTTTTGCTCACCCAATGCTCCGCCCAAATCTCCTCGTTCACGTCCTCCGCACCGGTCACCCAGCTTTGCCTTGGAACCCCAAGGGATTGGAAGAGTTCATCCAACAGGCTGGAAAGGCTTGCGCGGCTCATCCAGTGTCCGTCACGGTCCTGCGCCCCTCTCCAGAAGGAGGAGCCGAGCGTCACAACCATCCCCTTGCCGATTTTTCGTGTGGCGACGGCGATATTTCCCTCCTCTTTGGTCCGACCGCTCCATGTCGCGACAACTTGAACACCGTCGGCTCGAACGCATTGTGCGAGTGATGCGCCTGTTTCGTTCTCCTTCATCCAGTCCAGAGCCAAGCCGTCCCCCTTGACGGATCGCCCGCGCAGAGAGGGTAACAGAGATTGCTCCTTTGAGAACGCGATATCTCCGAAGGGGGGCTTGCGATCCATCACCTTTAATCCCGTCAACTTTGAAATTGGCCAGGAGTAGGCGGCATCGGGAGTGTGCATGCCAGTGAGATGCATGGCGACGAAGACCCCGCCATCGCTGACGAACCTTTCAATGCCCGCAATATCCTCCTGTGTCAACACCGCCGTGCCGTCGTCGAAAATCACCTTGAAGCGACGTGCCTCGCCCGAGTGAAAATCCGGCAAGTCCACGTAATCAGCGGTTCTGCCCGTCGCTTGCACCTCTCCGCGAGCGACATCCCAGCTCCAAGGCGCTTGGAAATTCAGCCTCACGGATCGAAGAGAGCGCAAAACGGCGATTTGAGGCTGACGCATCGCCATTTTCCCGATGCAGCGCATCATCTCACGATTATCATTCATCCATTGCGCCATATCCGGTTTCCCTGCGTACTCGCTGAAATCGAAGACGACATCCACCATGCTGTTTCCAAGCATGAGGAAGAACGTCAAAAATTGACGTAACTCTTGAGGCGATCCGGCGGGACCGCCCGGCTCGCTGCTGGTTGGGATTCCCATCCAGGAGACATAGCGCGGCATCCACGGCCCCCAGCACGCAGCGCCCTGACCGGTGTCGTGGGGGTACGCCCCGTATTTTTTGCACAGCTTCGGAAGTCGGTCCATCACGTTCCACGGCGCCATGACCTTGATGGGGCGAGTGGCGTCGCCCGCGCGGATGGCTTTGAGGTTGTTCTCCACCGTTTTGAGTTTGTAGACGCAAGTGAAATCTATCGCGTCGTACCATAACTGATTCTTATGTCGGTACTCGGAAGGATAGGACCATCTTCCCTTGGAACTGAGAAAGATATAGGAGAGCGGTCCGCACACCTTCATCGACAGACGGTTTTCACCAATTCGGGCGGCGTTGCCTATTTCGAGGCATTGATCCTGATCTGGCCATATGGGATGATCCACGGTGACATCCTTCAACAGTTGTCCGTTGAGATAGACCTCCATCGCCGTAGGGGGCGCGAGGGCGTGCCATCCTGCGCGAGAGATGTGCAGAAACTTTAAGTCGTTGAGTTGAGGCGCAGAAAGGGTGACACTCGTGCGAAGCCAGAATCGCGGCGAATTGTCTTCGGCGCACTTCAGCAGCATGACATCGTTATTCCGTATTGAGGACCAGCCCGTCGGCGATTCGTCAGCATACCACCTCTCCTTATCGCCAACGCCCATCGGATCGAGGCGTCCCCCCCAGGTGCCGGACAGGTCCAGACTATCGTCGCCCCAACCGATGAAATCCCTTACGCTCGGCACGGGAACCTCGCTCCAATCCTTGTAGCCTTCCCAATCCCCAAGGTGTCTCAAGCCGACTTGCTGCAAGTTCAAGCCAAGGTCTCGCCGCAGATAATCACGCCAGGCTTCCGTGCAGGAGGGCATTCCGGAATATCTGGATAGCTCCACCAACGTCTGACCACCCAATTCCGCCGATCCGTGATGTCCCATGAAATAGGGGTCTTGCGAGACGCGCGACGCCACACGACGGCGCAAATCCAAGGTATGGGGGTCTCCCTTCGGCACTGGCACAAAGGCGTCGAACACTTGAAGGGAGGCGTGCTGAAAATCGTCGAAGGGCACTGCCCCTTTCTCCGGTTCCACATACGGCAGGGGCGTTCGGTTCCATAGCATGGGGGGTTGCATGGGCTGAGTCCAGTTCAAGAGCATGCGATAAGGCGTATGATTTTCCCTTGCAATCACACGCCACCAATCCATTATGGTGGTGTCGAGTAATCCGGGGGCTATAAGCCGCGTTTCATCCACACCCGAAGCCATGCATGCGGTTAAATCGAAACGGTGGAATTGTGCGAAATCGGCATTGACATCCGTTGGCAGGGCACCTCCTCCCAGGAACCAAAAGCCGAGCGCGGCGTTATCCATGCAATCCAGCCAGGGAGGATGGATATATTGAGGAATCGACGACCAGAGCGATGCTTTCGTTTTCCTCGCCAAAGCGGTCATCTCTTTTTTGGAGTGCGCACAGAGGATGTGGCAGTCTCTCCCCTTTTCTCCAATGACCCACCAAACCCTGTTCTCCAAGGAAACCGTCGTTGCGGGTAAATCTCCACCGGAGAGCAAGATTGCGTCCCCAAATCCTAGCAAATCCGACAGAAACTTGGAGCCGCACATCCTAGCGAGTTCGGGGGTTTCCGCTGTAAGTGTGATCCAACTAGAGTGTGCGCGAGTATTAATGCGAGAATTGACGATGAGGGCTCCAAGTCCGCGAAGGCGAATCACGCGGTAGCGTGATTTCGAGGTTTTGGTTCGGTGCGCGTTTGAGGCTTGCGTTCCAAAAGCAAACCCAGCAACCGATACGGCGGATGATTGAATAAAGGCGCGACGAGTGAGGGACATTCGGAACTCCTTATCCTCTTGCAGGGCGTTTTTACATGATGGACATTTTTGAAATGCGAGTGATCCTCTATGTATCGGGATTGCGGTTTTGGCTTAACCATATCCGATCCGGAATTTCTGCCCTGTGGTTGGCGACCCGAGCCATCACGAAGAGCAGGTCGGATAGCCGGTTCAGCAATCGGATCACCTCGGGGTTCATTGTTTCCTTTTGGTGCAATAAAACGCAACGCCTCTCCGCGCGGCGGCATATTGCTCTTGCGAGATGCAGTCTTGAGGAGAGAGCGGATCCTCCGGGAAGAATGAAGTTTTTCAGCGTTGGCAACTCCTCCTCAAGGCGATCGATCGCCATCTCCAGAGGGGTGATGTCCGAGGAGGAGATTCGGGTGATTAAATGGGAAGTGACATCGGGCGGAGCCGCCAAATCGGCTCCCACCTGAAAGAGAAGGTTCTGGATGTTATCCATGAGCGCACTCAATTCAGTGTCGTCGCAATCGCACTTGGCTAATCCCACGGCGCTATTGAGTTCATCCACGTCGCCGTAAGCCTCGATACGGGGATTCTCCTTGCCCACGCTTGCGCCTCCGGCAAGGTGCGTACGTCCTGTGTCGCCAGTGCGGGTGTAAATACGATGCTTCATGATGTCACTCTTTGAATAAAGGGATGAGTCCATAGCCTGCCAGCGTTGCGCTATTACGGGGCTATGTCTCATCCCTCCGTGATTAAAGTATTGGGGATAAAGACGGTTACCTTAGGGTTTCGCCGTCTTTAACGCATTGATTATTTGCCTTTGAAGAAATCAGCATTCACCTCGATGTAGCTTTCCCATTCCTTCGGCACGTCGCTGTCGGCGAAGATTGCCGATACGGGGCATTCCGGCTCGCACAGACCGCAATCGATGCACTCATCCGGGTTAATATAGAGCATATCGTAAGGTTCGGCGCCCTCTTTGATGCAATCCACAGGGCATACCGCCACGCACGCCTTGTCCTTCACTCCAATACAGGGTTCCGCAATAATATACGCCATTGGACTTTCAGCCTCCTAATTAGTCGTTTGTGATACGATTTACTATACTCATCTTTAGCTATTCGTTGCAAGTAATACGGCACTTTATAGCTTAGCTTCTTTTGTTTACGATAAACAATGCGCGGTTGTTCTAATATTGTATGCGTGACGGAAAGAAATGGTTAAGGAAGTGGCTAATCCGTTGTCAATTTAGATAATTCATCCTTTATGTAACGCATGCCGTGCCTCAACGCCTCCCTCCCCTCCATTCCCCCTGTTAGAACCGTCGGTGGAATGAGTTTCCCCACTCTCAGTTTTATTTTACTCCACGCGCGCTGAGGTTTCAGGGAGCCATAGGGGACTATCGCCTCCGTACCTATCAATCCGATGGGGAGGATGGGAGCTTGCGTATGAAGGGAGATCATTAACGCGCCTCCGCTCATATCCTGCATCTCTCCGGTCTCGGTCAGTTGCCCCTCGGGGAACATGCATACAGCTTCCCCGGCCCTCAATAAGCTCTCCGCATGCCGAATAGCCTTGCGGTCCGCCGATCTTGGATTGACGGGAAACACCAGTATGTTTCTCAATATCCAAGCCGCAAGCGGTGCGCTGAACAGTTCCGATTTCCCCATAAAATAGATCGGTCTTTTTGTGGACAGGGCAATGAGGGGAGGGTCCGCGAGGCTTCTATGATTCGCCACGATCAATACGGCCCCTTTCTCCGGGATTCTTTCCACCCCCTCCATTTCCGTCTCGGCGTAAACCCACAATACCATTCGGCACCCCGCTAATACGATGGATCTAAGCATGGAACTCAATGACACAATAATAACCCTCGCCCCCGATACGAATTATAAGCCAATAACGAGAAAACCTCTTCAACGCTTCCGCAAGTCTATCAATGACGATATGACCGCTATTTTCCCAAAGTCTCCCAGCCTCGATTATTGAGATCACGATAGATGATCGCTCCGAAGAGAAATCCGCCTACGAATAATCCCAAACCGAGAGCGTACTGTTCCAAGATTAGATATCCGGTTCCAAACAAGAAGCAGTAGACCATCGCAACGCTGCTAAGCCAATCGAGCAAGTTGAAGAGCCCGTCCTTGTCCGTTTGAACCTCCGGAGCCGCCTTTGCAACCGGTCCCCACATGGACGCATTGGGGCGCACCTTGCGATAAAAACTTAGGAGCACCTCCATATCCTCCGGTTGCGTCATCATGGTCACGATTAACCATACGAGAGTGGTGATGCTTACGGTCCAGAGCACAAGGTGGGCGAACTGAACAGGCTGTGCATCGCTCAAATGAAATACGTATTGCAGTGTGAGAGAGGTTATGAACGCCGCGATCATCGCCGAGACCTCGCTCCAAGCGTTTATCCTCCACCAGAACCAGCGCAGGATATACACAAGCCCCGTCCCAGCCCCCACCGCGATGAGGAATTTCCAAGCGTTGCCAATGGAACTCATGTAAAACGTGACCACGGCGGAAAGGATCATCAGGATTATTGTGACCATTTGAGAGATAACGACATAGTGCCGTTCCTCTCCATCCTTCACCATGAATCGTCGATACACATCGTTCACAAGATAGCTGGCGCCCCAGTTTAATTGCGTCCCAATGGTGGACATATACGCGGCGGCGAAAGCTGCAAGCATCAAACCCCGTAACGCTGCGGGCAGGTAGCGAACCATGATGATAATATAGCCGGTTTCCGGATCCTTCAAAAACATTGGGTTGTGCTGAAGCTTCACGACTGCGACCAATGCGACAACGATCCAGGGCCATGGACGCACGGCGTATTGGGCGATATTGAACCAAAGGGTCGCCAAAAGGGAGTTTTTCTCGTCCTTGGAGGAGAAGATTCTCTGAGCGATGTAACCGCCTCCGCCGGGTTCGGCTCCGGGATACCATGTCGCCCACCAGTTCACCGCGATATAGACAAAGAAGGTGATCATCGGCATCCAGACGGAATGCATGTCCGGGAAGAACGCGAGGATGGAACCGTTCGCACCTCTTGACTTGTTCACTTCATGCAGACCTTGCAGGAGGGGTCCCATTCCCCCCGTGGCTTTCACCGCCAGAACGGCGAGAACCGTCACCATGCTCATTTTCAGGACGAACTGGAAAAGATCTGTCACTAGCACCCCCCATAGTCCGGAGAGAGTCGAGATGGATGCGGTTAGGAACATCATCAGGATGCAAACGACCAACGCCTCCATTTTGTTAATTCCAAGGGTTAACTGCATGATTTTGACGATCGCAAGATTCACCCAGCCAAGGACGATCAAGTTGATGGGCAATCCGAGATAGATCGCTCGAAAGCCTCGCAGAAAGCGTGCCGCCGGACCACTATATCGTATCTCGGCGAACTCCACGTCCGTCATCACCCCGGCGCGCCGCCATAATCGGGCGTAGAAGAAGACGGTGAGCATTCCGCTGAACGCCATGCTCCACCATATCCAGTTGCCCGCGATGCCGTTTTTCGCCACGAAGCCTGTCACCGCCAAAGGGGTGTCCGCTGCGAAAGTGGTCGCCACCATGGAGGTCCCGGCGAGCCACCACGCGGCATTCCTACCGGAAATGAAGAACTCGCTCATATTCTTGGTGGCTCTTTTGCGGTAATAAAGACCGATTGCAAGGTTAAAAACGAAATAGAGCGCGATAACAACCCAATCCGTTATGGTTAATTTCATTGAAGCGCCATACCTCCTCCCGGATTATTAAATCATTAAAGCATATTTCCAACCGGCGTTGTGGCGGACAATCCATATCTTCACGAAAAATCATCGAACCGCGTTCTGGCGGAGTGCGATAGGATCGCCGTTCAAAATCTATCGAATCGCTCTCGCGGATATGCTCGCCTTTTCCCACGCCTTCCAGCTTTGATAGAGCGAGGCGACGGTATTCCATGTTTTCGGCGTGACATTCGCATAGGTTAGCAGGTTGGAGGTCGAGCCGCCGCCCTCCACACCCACGCCACCCATGCCATCGCCGGGGCCAGCGCGCAGAGTGGCGTCTCCTTGAGGGGAGACAAGCCCGAGAGTGAAGCCGTCGGAACGATATTTCGCCACCCACGGAGCCTGATCCGCGATACTCATATCGCCCTCCTGCGGCAAGGGACCGGTTTTACCGTCCGCATAACGGTATTGACCGGGGGTGGGGGAGCTTGAACCCATAACGGCGGGGTCGTCATAGTTCCAGAAGAAGGAGACCGGTTCACCGAAACGTGTTTCGTACCAACCGGTTCCATCGAAGAAGGAAAGCAATTTGTCGAATCCATCCGACGCCTTGCAATCTATCTGGACGCAGAGGGGCCCTTTAAGGATCGGCTGAAGAGTGAAGGTTGTCTCACGCTCGCTTCCCACATCGTCGAATCCGTGCCATTGAGTATCCCCAGGCATCGTAACGTCCCTCCCCTTCAACGCCGCCACGTCGAAGCGATAGATATGTGCGCCCTCCTTCCCCAGAAGGGCGCGATATTTTGAGTTATCTATCCACATTCCGCCTTTGATCTGCGTTGCGTTGGATAGGGTGATAGGGTTCTCCACGCGTGCGGGGGTGTTGTCCAAAGCGAAATCCAGGTTCCCCCCCAAACCAGAAGGGATGATGAATGTGAGCAGCGTCTCTTTGTTGTTGAGATGATTCACCTGGCAGGGAAGTTCGCTCACCGTTGTGTCGCTCTGATCCATAAGGCGAATCTGGGTGACAAGGGGCAGATTTTCGGGCAGCTCATTCGATTTCACGAGTATCTGCGCCGGTATCGGAGTTTGCAACGGCTCGGACAGGGCGACCCGAATAGCGTATATCGAGTGCAACGACCAACTCGGGTTCTTCGCCATGGATGAGGGCCGGCGATAACCGCTGGAGGTGCTCTGAGGCAGCACCAGCCCCAGGGTTGCAGGTGAGGGCAGCGGTTTGCCAGTGGCGATATCCGTAAGGGCGTTTCGAAGCTGTTGGGTAAGATTCACATACGCTGTCAGGCTGCCATCGTATTTTCCTTGAACATTGCTTAATCCCTGCGGGTGATTCTCCAGATTCCATAGTGCGGAGTAGCGGTCTCGCATGAGCACCGTTTCTTGATTGAGTTTATCGAGCAGTTGAATCGCCCGCTTGATATGGCGGGTGGCTTCGTCTTTGTTGGAACTGTTCGAATATGCGGAGTTATAGGTCTCCGCGATCTGTTTCGCCATGTCGTATTTTTGCGCAATGAAGGCGATTCGGTCGGCGCCGTATTGCAAATAGAGAAACGTTTCCTCCCCATCCGTAGGACGGGCATGGTCGGTGAGGTTGCGGATCTGGTGCGCCATAGATACCAGCTTCGCCATTCCCGCCTTGCCATTTTTCGTGAAGGCGATCGACAGATCGGAGAAGGGGTTTGCGTAATAATACTGGAGAGTTTGATTGGCGGGCGCTCCGGGGAATGCGCTCAGACTGTCTCCGAGAATTCGGAACGCTTGAGCGAGGTCATCCCCGCCGATGCCGTAGAAGCAGCGGTCGAACCCTTCATCGAACGTCTTGCCAACAACTGGCTTGGACGCCCATGAGAATTCCGCTCCGATCGCGTCTGGAAACCAGTCGTAATCGTAAAAGACCTCTCCGTTATCCCTCCAGCAGGTGTTCAGCACGCCTATGACATTCGCAGCCTTTCCCGCTTGAATGAAGCCTCGAATGTTTCCCTTGGCGAAATTGACGTCGGGGAACATGTCCCCCCAACTTTCAATGCCAGGGCAGACTATCTGCTTGTAACCGTAGGATTTGTAGGTGGCGATGGTAGGGAACTGAGTCTGATCGCCGTAATCCCAGTTCATCACAATAGCGTCTTTCGGCATGTCGCCTACAATTCCCGGGTATCGAAGCATCATATCGCCCCAGAATTGCATCGTTTTGTGATGCTCCTGGCAAAGCTGATCCAGTTTCATCATATGGTCCGCATAAACTTTTCCGAGTCCTTCCTTCGCAACCAGGGCCTTGCTGGGTCCCTTGCCAAGATCGAAGGTCTCGTCGCATCCCACGTTGAGATAGGGGAACGGGAAGGCTTTGGCCAGTTCCGTGTAGCAGTTATTGAGGAACGTGTAGGTTCCTGGTTTCGCGGGGCTGATGACATCCATGGTCTCTCGAAGGTCCGCCATCTCAGGGTGCTTGAGAATCTGATACATATGCCCGAGAGATTCAAAGCATGGAGACATATCGACATAATAGGCTTTCGCCACCTTCACCATCTTTGCGACCTCCTGAGGGGTCCAGGCGCCTCTGTCGCGACCGATAAATGGATATTTCTTGAAGGCGAAAGTGTCCTCGATATAGGGTTGCACCGCATTGATCTTCATGCGAGCCAAGCCTCGAATGAGTCGCTCGAAGGTGGCGGTGTTCGGCACTAGCCCTCGGCTGATGTCCACCATTACGCCACGGTACCCCATGGCGGGCCAATCGGTGATGCTGACGGACGGGAAATAGGCGACGCCGCCATTTTTGACGAGTAGTTCCCGCAGGGTCTGTGAGCCGTAAAACAGCCCTTGCGGCGTGTTGGCTTTCACCGTTATCTCGGACGGGGTAACGGTAAGCAGATACCCTTGATCTCCGATTTGAGTGTTGCGGGATGATAACAGGTCGAAGTGAATCCTCGCACTCGAACGGATTGGATGAGAGCCTGAGGTCACTTTGTCGAAATAAGATGAAAAATCGGATATCGCCTCTGGTGTCGTGGTTTGCACAGGTTCGTTATGACGCACGACAAACCTCCCGCTTCCCCATGACACCTTTTGCGGAGTTGGCATGAGAATGGGGTTTGTGGCTGCAAGAGCCTGGAAGGCTCCGAACAGCATGAGAACAATAACAATGGAATATTGACGCATTCGCTTCGCTCCTTCCCCCCAAAGGGAGAGTTTTAGCCGATTATCACACCGGCTTTTGACAGATTTCTTCGCGGCCATATGAAATCCTGCTTGATTATGAGTTATTTATATGGTGTTTGTGAAGTGTGTGGTTGAAATGTGGGTCCGTATGGTGGACAATGCGGACCCACAGGATATGTAGTGGGGTGTGGAAATCGTTTTAGCATCGGATACTTACGTAAAATGGCTTGAAACACACTGATGGATGCCTTAGTCGAAATGATAGCGATCAAATCCATCATTTCGATACAAGCGAGTAATCCCCTTTGCGCTGAATCAATCGCGACACGCCTGGAAGTGTGATCTTCGCAAGCACTCCTGCGGGAATGCTCACCCTAACTTTGACACGACCATTAATTCTCACCGCCTTTACATAAACGACTCCGTGCGGGGTGGGAATGCTCCCCATCGCCCATTGGAGATCACACAGGTTCGGTTGGATAACCATATTCGCATATCCCGGGGTGGTAGGACGAACCCCCAATATCCTCTGGGATAAAAAGGACGTGGGACCGGAGGACCAACCATGGCATAAGCTGAGGTAGGGCAAACGGTCAATCACCCAGGTGAAGTTTCGCGGCCATGAGGGATCGAACATCTCCCACATCGTCGTGGTTCCACGCGAAAGCATATTTCCCCAATAGCTTCTCAGGAGGTTGAGAGCGTCCTGATCCTCGTGAAGCTTGCCCATCGTCAGCAGGACGAAATACCCGTAATAGGGCGACATCACCTCGCTGTCCGCAAGGGTGACCCCCTGCGGCACGGCCCATGCGGACCCTCCGGGCTTGATGATCTTCCTGTAGATAAGAGGCGTCTGAGCGGTTGTCGCCGTGTCGGACAGGACGGACATTACGTTCTCCTGGAGACGGTCACCGTATGTATTTGTTTGCGAGTCGAAGAGGCTGGCTCTCGCCGCTTGAACGAGTCTCTTTTCCCACGCGGTGAATCGCACGGCGTTGCTCCGATCCCCTAATTGGTCGAGGAGATAGATGGCTTTTCGCACGCCCCAGATGATATACATATCCGTGGTGGCGCGAGCGAGGGGACTGTCCGTGATAAATCCCGGGGACCAGTCGCAGAAATCCCATGTTTTGCGCGGATTGTTAAATAGATCCTGGCGATCAAAATCCGTTTGCATATATCTCAGCAATGAGATGATTTTCGCGTGCTGGCGTCTCAGGAAGGTTTTATCGCCGGAATGGAGGTAGAAATCCGAAAGGGTGCAGTACCACGCAGCGGAATACCCGGGGATGCTGTTGACTTCACTGACGGGAAGTTCGTTATAGGGGCGACCCCCCTGAGCCTGATCCCTGACCTCGTTTATGGAACGCTCGAGAAGGAAACGGTCACCGAATGCATTGTTAATCGTTTGCCCCGTTACCTGCATGTCCCCGATCCATAGCCCCCTGTCCCTTTTCGGTGCGTCCCAGATGTACTCCTGCATGCAGAGATGTGCGGTGTAGGCTCCGGCGTACCAAATCCGGGTGAGAAGAGGGTCGGAGCAGCTAAACGAGCCTTTGTATTCAACAGGATAGTACTTGAAGTCGCAAATAGATTTCGTGAGGCGAATCGGGGCGGTTCCGTTGTAACTGATTTCGGCGTAACGGAAAGCGGTGTAGGGCGTGGAAGCTGGCTGTGAACCCTGCAAAAGAAGCGTGAACGGGCCGTGATTATCCAGAGCCGGCTCCTGATGGATCGCATTCCTGCAGCGATTCACCGGTTGTGATGATCACCTGCGCCCCCGCCGTGCCCCAGACTTGTACGCGCCCCGCCAACTCCTTCCCAAAATCAAGGAGGAGTACGCGCCTTGCGCTCTTCATTGACGAATCCGGTTTGATAGTCGCGTCGCCTCGCTTGTTACCGACAAGCGATTGCGCACCTGAGATCGAATCCGCGCCCATGAGGGTTGTCACTTTGACAGCCGGGATGGTCATGTGAGCGAGAAAGCTCACGTTTTCTCCCCCCCCTGGCCAGCCTTGAAGGTTTCCTCCCCATACGCCTTTGCCGTAAGGCGCGATGACCGTGGCTTTCCGCCAAGAGTTATCGTGGAATTCCGGAGAGTTCCACGATAGCGGCGGGGTGGAGGCGTCCAGAATCCGCCAAGACACGTCGGTAACGAGGATACACGATTCGTTCGCCCGCAACATCGCGAGGATGCCCGCCGCGCCGCCTTGATTCACCCCCCTTATGGCGAGAACGTTTTTGCCGGGGAGAAGATAAGGAGCGAGGGAGTAGTGTTGCGTGAGCTCCCAAGCGAGGTCGTCGGAGGAGGAGGGAGTGGAACCCAGACGGTGTCCGTTTAACCATGCCGTGAATATATTGTCCGCAGTGACATACAAATATGCGTTGCGGGGGACGCGTTTCAAGTAAAACGTCTTTCGCGCGTATATCGTCTGGATGTCGGATGTGCGGGACGCCCATATCCATTGCGCCGTCGGTACTGATTTCACGGCGACTTTTTTGATTGCGGTTGGTTTCATTCCATACGTTGGGTCAACCGTGGGCGGACGCGCCTGCAGCGACGAGACGCATGTAATTACGCCACAAATGCTTAATAGAATTTGAGATAGCTTCAACGGAAGGATCCGCCTTTCAATGATGAGTGGGTCATATTACGCCATAGTAAAAATGGGTTGGGATCGTTAAGAACGCCGTGTCTTGAGGTGAAGAAACTTGGCGGCTTATCCTTGCCAATAATCCCCACACTATAATTGAATCCTCAGGCGTACTGATCCGGATATTTGCTAAACACTTGAAATCGCCAGACGCTCCCGGTTCGCGTAAACGAGGCTTTTAAACTTTCATCTTTTGATCGCCAAGCCTGACATCCCCTCCTTGACGGCACGACAAAAGATATTACCGTCTTTCTGTCCCTTATTAAGCCGGCATGCTACTTTCGTTACGGAGATTGAAAGAACAGTTTCCAATGTTATGCAACAAAGTAATCAAGCTATTATAAACTTTCCCGGAACAGGGAGGAAAAGAACGTTGCATATCTCGTATTTTGTACAAATTACGCTCGTATGTCAACCTCTTCATTTATGAGTAGGATGTTTTCGAAGATGAGTCCAACCTTCAATAGTCCATCGCCAATCTCTATGTAACCATTTTACGCCCGATGGAGGATATCCTCTCAAGACCCAAATAGTAAAGCTTTATGGCTTGATAGACTGAGGCGTCGAAAACGCTGATTCCACTTCAATTGGTGATACTATCAAGTAAGAATATCCACGAGACTCCTTCGAATGGAAGGCGGAGTTCTTTTGAAATAGAGCATGCGGATCATTTTTATCATTATGTAATTGCGGTAAACGAGGTCTGAAACACAAGGCGAACAATGAACGAACAGGATGTATGTTGGATACAACGTTTAAATCATTATCAGTCGGCTGTAAATAGGTTGAAGGACGCGGTTAACTTAGCCAATGAAAGGCCGCTTACCGATCTCGAACAACAAGGACTTATCCAAGCATTTGAATTTACGCACGAACTGGCTTGGAACACCATGAAGGATTTTCTTGAGAGTAGGGGGACGCAAATCCTGTACGGTTCGAAGGATGCCACGTGCGAGGCGTACAAAAGAGAAATCATCCAAAATGGGGATGCCTGGATGAGTATGATAAGGGATCGAAATCTCACTTCGCATACATATAATGAAGACGTGGCACTCGATATTGCTCATGCCATACTTGATACCTATATTCAAGAATTCATAGCGTTTTGGGAGACAATGGATATTATCCGGAGGCGGGAGGAATGTGATACGGATTATATGATGAGACAGTGGAGAAGATATGTGAGGTCTTGGCATGTCATACCGAGGTGGAGAGAGCGATTCTTTACGGTTCTCGCGCCAAGGGGAATTACCGAAACGGCTCCGATATAGACATGACCCTGACCGGCGGGGAGGATCTAAACCGTAAGATTTTATACAGCATCACGGACGAGATAGACGACTTGCTCCTGCCCTACACCTTCGATCTCTCCCTTTTAAAAGATATAAGCGATGCGGACGTCGTCAACCATATCCGGATGTTTGGGGTGGTGTTTTACGAGAAAACCACGGAATGAATGAGATTCATATGCCATTATGTCAGGAACTTATATCTCGTAGTGTGGAAACGATGTGTTATCTTAAGCCGTTGCTATAGGCGTAGTTTTTAGTGTCATCCTGATTTTAACATTAGCGATTGTAACTGGCAATAAACCCTATATTTATCTTGTCGCTTATCCATACCTCTATTTCATCATATGCGCGGCGATATTTCGCCCGGGTTTGAAAAGGGAAAATATCTCAAAAGAGCGCGGGGACGTCGCTTCCTCTTCGTATGCATTGAAATACGCCTCGGAACTTTCCAAGGCGCAACTAAGATGGATCAGGAGGAGTGCCGGCAAAGGCGTTGGCAATCGATTGGGAGTTGAGTTTGCAATCTGGGACAACCTTCGGTTTTTCTTAAACCGAAGCGTTAGGAAACAGTTCAGGCGTTTGGTTAATAAGCATGTTTCGCAAGATGATAACACTGATGATGCGTCACAGATGGATGTCACCTAATACCTTTAAAGAAAAAGGGAGTATTTCGATAAGTGTATTAATTGCAATGGTAGTGTATGCTTTTTTTTATGCAAGCTCTTATCAGTGAGGGCGGTGGCGCGGGAGGCTTTGGAACGCCTCGGAGACTCTACGGAAGATGTGATCCGACAACTTCGATTACTGCGGATAATGGGACTTCGATCTCGAATAACGATGAGAAAGTTTTAAAAAGCGCAGTAGCTCATATCAAGGAGGTGTGCGCCTCATCTCCGGAGAGCATTATTACGACTGGGGATTATTTTGCGGCGATTATCGATGCCACCAGAGTGGACGTCACAATCGATTTGCCGGATGATCTGAGGATGCTGGATTTAGGTCTGTTTTGCGTCGAGGCGAACCGCTTACGCGATTTGGAGAATCGTAGCGTGTTCAACTATGTAAACTCGGGCACCCTCCCGAAGGGTGTTGCGTCAGGTGTTCTTCCATATCAAATAGGCGGTTTGACGGCATGGGTGATGTGCAGTTACTTTATCAATTTCCGATTAACTTATCAATTCCACTCGACCATCCTTGTTTACATTGGGATAATTGCGGGATTGATTCTTGGAGTAATGTTTGAAGGGTCTCATGGCTTCACCGGTTATTCGTTGAAGCCACATTTCGAAGATGGATTTCGTTTATAATATTGGGATGTATTATCCGTTTTTTTAGTGGTCTATCCGTTTCCAGGCGATCGCCATATCCCTCACACATACATTTTATGGTTTTGGATTCCGCTTGCTTTATGCATATACGGGGTAAGATTCACTCTTGTCAAATTACGCATGGTTAGACTGTTTGACAATTAAATACTGTTCCGCCACGTATGACGTAAAAATACATATAATCGATATTCATTGGGGTACCGTCACCTCAACGGCTTGGATCTGTTTCTCCACAATATCAATGGGTTGGGATCGTTGAAAAAGCCGTGTCTTGAAGTTAAAATGCTTGGCAGCTTATCCTTTCCAATGATCCCCACTCTCGAATTAAAACCTCCTGCGAACTGATACGGATATTGGCTTAGAGTCTGAAGCCGCCAAACGGTTCCGTTCCCACGAACGTTATAATAGATTCCAAGGAGTTGCCCTGGCTTGCCGTCCTTACGCATGCGGCTCTGATCCTGCTCCGCGAAGCAGATGTCCGTATGACCATCACCGCCGAAATCCGCCAACTGAATGGAGGTGGCGTGAACCCAAGCCACAGTTGGATCAATCACATGCTTCACCCAGACTCCTGTGCGCGGATTTGCGGGGCATTCATACCACACCAAGCCGTCCCCGATCTGCCGCTCGTCGTTCATGGGGTCCGGCCCCTCCCCCATGCTCGCGGCGATGATATCCGGACGCCCGTCACCGTTGATGTCTCCGAAGGTAAGCGCCATTTCATCCATGTCTCGATTATCCTCGTCACCTCCGGGATTGGGATCGATGATATGAACCTTCCAATGTCCGGTGATGGGGTTGCGTCCGGTGTGCCCCGGATTCTCAAACCATGCGATCTGATTCTTGCCGTTTTTAACGTAGATGGCGACCACATCCTTGTAGCCGTCATGGTTGTGCAGAACGTTCCCCACGCAGGTGCCCTGTCCGCCGCGACCGATATCCACATATGTCCAATCATCCGGCGTTTTCCCCTGAAAATAGATGCCGGATGTGGTGACGATATCGCATTTGCCGTTCGGTGTGAGATGAGCGGCGACGACCTCGTGCGAGAAGCGTTTTGTATCCACCACATGCACTTTCCATGGTGTCGTATAGGGGTCCTTGCCCTCACCCTCCGGATTCTCCGCCCAGATAGTGCGATTCGCCCACCCGCCAAGCACGATGTCATTCCAGCCATCGCCGTTAATATCCGCCACGGAGGAATCTTCGAATCCGGATGGCGGCGCACCGGGCTGGAAGATAGTATAAGCCTTCCAATGCCGGGTGTAGCGATAAAGTTTGAAGCCTTGCGAATCCAGACTGCCAAGGTCGTTGTAACCATCCTTGGAGAAAACGGCGAAAACCTTCGGTTTATGGGAATTCGCTTGTATCGTACTGTCGATGATGATGCTTTGAAAGTTGGGTAACGATGCTTTCGCATTCAGAAGCGTCCCGGCGAGAACCAGAAACATTAGGCAAGCAACTTTGAGTTTCACATTCACCCCTCGCAATTTCATTCTTTTGCATTATAAACTGTTTCTTCCTACTCGGCAACGCAATTTTCACAATATGACCGAGTCATTTTATTTGTGTATTTGCATCTTCAGGTCTATAATGAATTGCATGATGCGCAATGGATGATGCCTTTGTTTGAGTTTTTCGCCATGCGGGAAAGGGTAGAGATTTTATGCAATCGATACGGGAGTTGTATCGAATAGGAACGGGTCCATCTTCGAGCCACACGATGGGCCCCAAAAGCGCCGCGTTGCGTTTTCGTCGGGAAAATCCCGAGGCGAGCGGATTTCGCGTAACCCTCTACGGCAGCTTGGCCGCCACCGGCAAAGGGCATCTGACGGACAAGGCGATCAAGGAGGCGCTTGGCAATGAGGTCGCTATCAAATGGGAGCCGGATATTCGATTGCCATTCCATCCGAACGGCATGGAGTTCGAGTCTTTGGATGAATTCGGAAATACAATTCGCAAATGGAGAGCGTACAGCATCGGTGGGGGAGCCGTGGCGGATGAGAACGGAACCGCGCAAACCTCCAAAGTATATGAATTCTCAACCATGCGCGAGGCGTTGGAGCTATCCTTCTCCAGCGGAAAGCCTCTTTGGGAGCTTGCAACCGATAGTGAAGGCGAGGGGATATGGGATTATTTGGCGGAGATATGGCGAGTAATGCGCGAGTGTGTCCAGCGCGGAGTCAGCACGGAGGGGGTGCTTCCAGGCAGCCTGCATCTATCGCGCAAGGCGGCGGATTATCACGCCAGAGCCAAACTCTCCAGCACGCATCTGCGCCGCGCGGTTCTTCTCTTCTCCTACGCCCTGGGTGCGTCGGAGGAGAATGCGGCGGGCGGAGTGGTGGTTACGGCTCCCACTTGCGGATCGTGCGGAGTCCTTCCCGCTGTTCTGCTCTATCTGAAGAAGGCGCATGAGCACACGGATCATGAGATATATTGCGCACTGGCAACCGCAGGCTTGGTAGGGAACATCGTGAAGTTCAACGGTTCCATATCCGGCGCGGAGGTGGGGTGCCAGGGGGAGGTGGGAACCGCCTGCGCCATGGCTTCAGCAGCGGCGGCTCAACTGCTTGGAGCCACCCCTAGGCAGACTGAGTATGCCGCGGAGATGGGCATAGAGCACCATCTCGGGCTCACATGCGACCCCGTTGCGGGGCTAGTGCAAATTCCCTGCATCGAGCGAAACGCTTTCGCCGCCACGCGCGCTTTGGATTGCGCTCAATACGCCATCCTTTCCGATGGAACGCACCGTATCTCCTTTGATGATGTGGTGATGACGATGATGCGAACGGGGCTGGACCTGAACAGCCGGTACCGCGAAACCTCAAGCGGAGGACTCGCGAGCATCGAATTGCGACAATCCGGCTTAGACAGGTAATAGGATACGATAAAAAATACATAATTCCTTAAGGATGTGAAAGGAAACATATCATGCCAAAACCCATGACCTCCAAGGAAAGAATGCTAATCGCACTGAACAGGGGAAAGCCGGATCGGGTTCCGGCGTCCGTTCATCAGTGGCAACCATTTCACCTCAATACCTACCTGGGTGGGATATCGGATATAGAAGCCTTTCGTCGTTTCGGGTTGGACGCCTCTCTATCCCGTTTCCCCACGATTCCGCAGGAGACCCCGAACTGGATATTGGATACGGTGGAGCTTGACGCGCCGGAAGGAGAGCGCCGATGGCGGTACGTCGTCACCACGCCGAAAGGAACTCTCGAACAAACCATGGGGGCGAATCCCATCACCACATGGATCATCTCCGGTCTCATCAAAAAAGAGGAGGATTTGGATCTTCTGGAGAGGTATATGCCGGTGCCGGTACTGGACAAGGAGGCGTTGAAGAGGGATTACGACGAACTGGGACAGGACGGCATCATGAGAGGCTTCGTGTGGGGGGATCAGGGAGGCTGCTGGCAGCACGCCGCCTGTCTTATGGGAACCGAGGAGCTTATCATGGCGGCGGCGGATAAGCCTGACTGGGTGTTATCCCTGCTTGAGGCGTTATGGCGCAAGAAAGAGAGGTTCATCGAGGAGAGCTTGTCTGGAGCCGCGTATGATTTGGTGGAGACTGGCGGCGGAGCGGCGTCCTCCACGGTCATATCTCCGAAGTATTTCGACAAATTCTGCCTGCCTTTCGATCGCAAAATGCATGACGCTCTGCACGCCATTGGCCACAAAGCGGTGTATCACACATGCGGAGGGATGATGCCCATTCTGGAACGGGTCGTGGCGAACGGATGCGACGCCAGTGAAACGCTCACCCCGCCTGAGATGGGGGGAGATGCGCGTCCGAGCGAGTTGAAGCGGCGTATCGGGGCTCAGGTGGCGCTGATTGGCGGATTGGACCAGAACACCTATCTGGAGGAGGGGGACAAGGAGTCGATAAGTAGTCATGTTCATCATCTCTTCGAGACCTATGGCGAAAACGGCGGCTACATTATGAGCCCCAGCGACCATTTCTTTCATGTTCCCGTCGCCAGTCTGGAGGCGTACGCGGAGGCTATGAATGAGTGCGTTTATGAATGATGGTTCCCTTATCCTTTCACGGGGCGCGTTTTCACTCCACGTCACCCCCCATAAGCCTCCGGATAACGTGAATTATGGCGGTGTAAAAGCTATAATTCAATTACCGGAAAAGCGTGAATTTGCCTGGTCCCCAATAGGCATCATATTGTGGATTCCCCGTCCAAGGAGCCATACGCCGTAAACTCCCGAATTGGCGAACACCAATAGGCTGAGCAGGTTAATGCATTGGTAGCTCTTTGTGCTTAGCATGATAAATCCGCAGGAAACGTGTTGACGCTGCTAACTCTCCCTTGTGAGGAGGAAGGAGCGTAAAATGACACGGTCACCAGCCATATTCCAAAATGGTTGCGACGGTGTCTATTATGATGCAATCATTTTGGATATCTTCCTCCTGTGAAAGGCTTATGCCAAGATGCGCTGGATTTCACCGCCAGTCCGTCATACTCTCCATGCCCGGCTCCGATTCCTGTCTCACGACTCCCGAGACCCGATTCACGGCTTAACGGATATGTTTTGAATTCTCATCGGAAACGGGAGGGTTCCGGCATTGAGGAGATCGGCGAGAGTTTTCGCTTCCCCAACCGTGAAGCTGCCATGTATGATGCCGGCGCCAGGGATCGCAGATGTAATAACAGGTGCGCATACCAGCTTGTCATCCATGAAGATTGCGAGGGTTTTACCGATATGGCTCTGTGTGAACATCTTCATAATTCTCTTTCCGTTGTCATTGAATTCGAAATAAATCGTTGGTTCTCCGGTTGATAGATCAACGGATGAATAGGGCAGCAATTGAGAGCCATCCAATATGGGAGGCATGTTGAAAACGAGCGCCTGCAATTTCCATTTGGGAACCGGCATGCCATTCCTACCCACTATTTGTTCATAACCGGTTTCATCTCCGTTCTTATCGGTGATATCCTCGGTGGTCCATATTCCATCTGGGTCGAGTTGGGGCACATATCGAAAAGTCAAATTCGCTTGGGTTATCAAGGCATCCAATATCCGCTGTTTGTTCGGAAGGTCCGGCATTTTAACAATCACCCGATTTGGCGGATTGGCGGATACCACCGCTTTGAACACTCCCATTTTGATCAGGCGATTGTGAATGATTTGCGCGGTGTTTTCGATGTCCGACTCTTTCCATTTCACTCCCTTCACGGAGGGAGCGTTGGTATTCACCTCAAGGGTCACGGTGACACTTTTTTTTAATTGCAAGGTTAAATAAGAGAGCACGGAGATCGCGGTAATGAAAACTACGACAATAGCAACGATGGAGATCACATAATAACGCTTCATTGGTGTCCATCCATTTCCCGGGAAGGGATATCCCATTGAAATTCGATTGAGTTCTTAGTGGTGCCTTTTGTATTGTACGACACAATCGCTCCTTAGTCAAAGTTTGGGATGCATGATTGCATTTGCGTATGCGTGAAAAAGACATCGCTTCGCTTGACACCCACTTAAAGCGTGTGTATAATGGTTGACAATACGAAATGTGCAAAGTCCGCAGGGGTCGCCCTCATAGGAGCGGCCAGTCGGGGGAAGTCCGGTGAAAATCCGGCGCAGTCCCGCTACGGTAAGAGGCAGTCTTGCATCGAAAAAACGCCTCAAGCCCGAATGCCCGCCTGTGGATGCATCACAATCGCCCTTCGCGAGAAAGGGTGTGATGGTCCTGGAATCCCCGCACGGGGAAAGGCGTTCCGACACTCACACCATCCTTTCGGGATGGTTTTTTTACGCCTTGTCCAATACCCTCCTCCTCTCGTGAAGCCCATCAATCGGTCGCGTCCCGCTTTGTCAGGCGCGCCATATGAACCATACAGGAGGAATCCCATGATTCAAACCGTTTCAAGACGGAAAACGGGCTTTACGTTGATTGAGTTGCTCGTCGTTATCGCGATAATAGCGATTCTCGCCGCGATCCTTTTCCCGGTTTTCGCCCAGGCAAGGGAGAAGGCTAGGCAGGCTAGCTGCGCCTCAAACCTCAAGCAGATCGGCTTGGCAACTATGATGTATATGCAGGATTTTGACGACACCTACCCTTTATACGCGATCAATTGGACCATCTACTGGTCAGGAGGATACACCTCCTCCGGCGGATGGGACAAAACCATCGGGATACTCTACCCCTATCTGAAAAACCAGGATATTGAGCGTTGCCCGGACTGGAATGGCACTCCGAAATACGGAAACACGGGTTACGGGTATAACTGGGGGTATCTCGGTTCTGACTGCTATATCACCTATGACTGCTACTCCTCCCCCTACCCAATACAAAACCCGGCGAATGACGCCTCCGTCTCCGCTCCGGCAAACACCATTATGTATTCCGATTCCGGTTATTACAACGCTCCATGGTATGGGGGCAATGGACAAATGGTGGAGACGGTTGGTATCGATCCGCCAAGTCAATGGTACGGCACCCCGACCATGGATTTTCGCCATGTGGACAATACGAAAATAATCAATTCCAGCAACGACACCGTGACGGAAAAAGGGTTGGCGAACGTGGTTTTCGCAGACGGGCATCTCAAGCCCCTTAGCCAATCCCAAGTGACGGACGCCATGTTCGTGCGCCAGTGACGGCGATTTTGGTGCGCAAGACGAAAGGTGGATAAAGTGTCGGAGACAAACAATGCCCAACGCAAGGGGTTGGTTATAGTGAACACGGGCGATGGGAAGGGGAAAACCACCGCCGCCCTAGGCACACTCGTGCGAGCTTGGGGTCGAGACATGCGCGTGGTCATGCTTCAGTTCATCAAGGCGAAAACCGCCAACTGGGGGGAGATTCGCGCCGCGAAAAAGATGGGGGTGGAGATTATTCCCCTCGGTGCGGGATTCACTTGGCAAAGCAAGGATATCGAGAAGGATCGATCCTTTGCCCAGGAATGCTGGAGACTGTGCAGAGATAAGATTCGAAGCGGGGAATACGATATCGTCATTATGGATGAGATGACCTACTGCTTTGAATACGGATGGCTTGATCCGGAGGAGGTGCTTGCGGAGTTAAGACAAAGGAAGCCTGAATTGCACGTCATCATCACCGGGCGGAACGCTCCTACATGGTTGGTGGAGTACGCCGATTTAGTCACGGAGATGCGGGAGATCAAGCATCCGTATCATTCAGGGATATTGGCGCAACCGGGAGTGGAGTTTTAATTCGCTTCGGTTTACAGCATATCGCATAGAGGAGACGTATGGGGGAAATCACGCTTATAACCGGAGGCGCGAGGAGCGGTAAAAGCGCATTTGCGGAAAAGACGGCTGAACACGCGCACTCCGTGGTTTATGTGGCGACCGCTCAGGCGTGCGACGAGGAGATGGCGGAGCGCATCGCCCGACACCTCCATCGCCGCCCCACTCATTGGCGCACTTTGGAATCGCCTTTAAACCTTTGGGGGGATATCAAAACAATCTCGGGGGACACGGAACTGGTATTGGTTGACTGCGTCGCCGTTTGGAGTGCAAATCGCTTGCTGACACTTGGCGAGGAGATCACGCGGGAATGGTGGCGGAGGTGTGAATCTTTGGAGGCCGAGTTGTTGGGGGCAATTCATGAGGGTTTGGAATATGTGTATGGCATGTCGTGTGATATGGTGATAGTGACCAACGAGGTGGGACTTGGCGTGGTGCCTCCCACCCCGCTGGGCAGGGCGTACAGGGATATGCTCGGACGCATCAATCAACTCCTTGCCAAGGAGGCTGACGAGGTTTTTATGCTTGTGGCTGGAATTCCCCTTAATATCAAAATCAAGAGGCGTTTATAAAACGGAGACATAGGCTTATAAATCTTACTGCGCGGATGACCCGAGGAACGGAATTTGCGATTACATAACCAAAATAAAAAAAGAGGTGAGACATGGGCTTATTACAGCGAACGATCGATCATATCGGTTTGTTGAATCAAGACGCGATGATGCAGGCGTCTGCGAGGTTGGATTCCCTGACGCATCCTCCTGGCAGCTTGGGGAGATTGGAAGAACTGGCGATACAACTGGCGGGAATTCGGGGGGAGGCTCGGCCCACCTTCCCGCGTAAGGCGGTGATCGTCATGGCGGGGGATCACGGCGTGACGGAGGAGGGGGTCTCACCCTATCCGCAGGAGGTCACCGCCCAGATGGTTTTGAATTTTTTTGGCGGGCGGGGCGGGGATTAACGTATTGGCGCGACGCGCCGGAGCGCGAGTGGTTGTGACGGATATTGGCGTCGCATGGGAGTTGCCCGATCACAAAGATCTGCGCAAACGTCGTATCGCCAACGGCACGCGCAACATGGCTCGGGAACCGGCGATGAGCCGCGATGAGGCGGTACGCTCGATTGAGACCGGAATTGAGGTGTTTCAGGTGGAATTGGACAAAGGGCTCGACCTCGTCGCCACGGGGGAAATGGGAATCGGCAACACCACACCCTCAAGCGCGATCACCGCGGTCATTACCGGCAAACCCGTCAAAGAGGTGACCGGCAGAGGAACCGGAGTTGACGATGCCGGATTTCAAAGGAAAATATCGGTGATCGAGAAAGCGATTCGCCATAACGCCGTCAATGCGTCCGATCCTTTGGATGTCCTGGCGAAGGTGGGCGGATACGAAATCGGCGGATTGGCGGGAGTTATCCTCGGCGCTGCGGCTGCGAGGGTCCCGGTTTTGATAGACGGATTCATCTCCGGCGCGGCGGCGTTGATCGCGGCGGAAATAAAGCCGGAATCGAAAATGTTTATGATTGCGTCCCACAGTTCGGTGGAGTGCGGGCACCGCATTATTCTCGATTATCTGGATCTGAAGCCGTTATTGCAATTGGATTTGCGCCTCGGGGAGGGAACGGGGGCCGCCATCGCGATGAAATTAGTGGATGACGCGGTGGCGATAAGAGACGAGATGGCGACATTCGCGGACGCGGGGGTCTCCAACAAGGATTGATCGTGGACTACCTATGGGAACAATGGAATACCTTCCTCACTGCGATCACGTTTCTAACCCGTATCCCTTGTCCGACTTTCCAGGATGGCGATGAAACGCGGTTGTCCCGATCCCTGCTCTACTACCCTTTGGCGGGCGCACTAGTGGGGGGAGTGGGTGCCGGTGTTTTTTTTGTGATGTGTCGGCTGTACTCGCAATTCGTGGCCGCGGTCTTCGCCATCGCCGCCATGGTGGTTATTACCGGAGCATTCCATGAAGACGCCTTCGCGGATGTGTGCGACGCCTTTGGAGGGATGACTCCGGAGCGGCGGTTGGAGATTATGAAGGATAGCCGCGTGGGGTCGTTCGGCGTCGCGGGTTTAGTGTTGATGATCCTCGCAAAAGTGGCTGTTCTATCGAGCATGAATCCAGCTTCGGCGGTGTTAGGCCTCATCGCCGCGCCTGTTATGTCGAGATGGTCCTCATTCTACATGATATCCCGCTTTCCGCGCAATGCGAGAAAGAACTCCATGACCGGACCCTTGGGCTCCCATGCGACGTTTGGCAGGCTCATGATATCCGGTCTCATTGCGTTTTCCCTTTGTCTTCCGCTTGGCGTCATTCCCTCCTTGCTGCTTCTGATCGCCACGATCCTACTTTGCCAAGCGGCGGGTTATTTCTTTCTCAAGTGGATCAACGGAATTTCAGGGGATTGCCTGGGTGCAGTGATCCAAGTTACCGAATTGGTCTGTTATCTTGTAATCATGAAGCCGCTTTTCCGGTAATATCGCTCAATCATCCTTTCAAATTCTCTTCTCTTCTCACTTACATGAAGACTGATGTTCAAGTTGAATTCTGCTCCTCGTGTCTTCAAAAGGTTTCCAAGTTCGGATACATAGATATCCTATGTCGCGTATTGCTTCGTATGCGTCCCGGCGATATCATCGCTTAACGCCCTCGGGAAGAGGTGGGAGGCAAGTTCCTTGGTATGCTAAGAAACAAGAGATTTTTCACACACGAAGGAGGAGCGTTATGGCGTCGATCCAACAGAAAATCGTGCCGCACCTGTGGTTCGACAAGGAGGCGAGGGAGGCGACTGAGTTTTACGTTTCGATCTTCGAGCGCTCACGAATCACGAATATCAACATTATTCATGATACGCCATCCGGGGCTGTGGAAATTGTCAGCTTCGAGCTTTGCGGTCAGGAGTTCATGGCGTTCAGCGCTGGACCGTTGTTTAAGTTCAACGAGGCGATATCATTCATCGTCAAATGCGATACGCAGGAGGAGATCGATTACTACTGGGATAGACTTACTAGCGGCGGAGGTCAGGAGGTGGAATGCGGGTGGTTGAAGGACAAGTATGGACTCTCATGGCAGATTGTCCCACGCATTATGGGGGATCTGTTAGGGGATTCGGACCCCGTGAAGGCTGCACGAGTGACCCAGGCGCTCCTGAAAATGAGGAAGCTGGATATCTCCGTCTTGCAATGCGCATTTGAAGGGGGAAAGGAGAATTGTGGTTGAAGCGAACACCTCTTCGGCACCTTTGTTGATCTGAGTGAGAGCGCCAGAGGAGAAATTTTTGATTATTTTTCAAAAAGCCCTTGACAAACGGAATTGAAATGCGTATACTTAACTTTCGCCAATGAACGAAGCCGACCCCTCCGCCGGGGTCTCCGCAAAAAAAAGACCGGGCGGGGGTTGACAAGGGCTTCCCAAAGGCGGTAGTATAATGAGGCGTCAGGACGGTCAAGTCCGGCGCGCTGTTTTTCAGTGAACGATCCTTGAAAACCGGGCGAGTGAAGAGCTTTGCGGAAACAAAAGAAGAGCAGGTGAGACGAGGGTCGGGGTCACGCGTCGCATTGTCGACGCGTTTTTAAACTCCAAACGAAAAGTCTCGATCGGTCCGTTCGGGTCGGTCGGAATGATATTTTTACGGAGAGTTTGATCCTGGCTCAGGACG
>DAIDHP010000043.1 GCA_027459625.1 Chthonomonadales bacterium | reverse complement strand
CGCTTAACGGTTACGGTTTCCTGCACCGTAGAGGACTTGCACCTCCGAGAGCATGAACATGCCCGGCATACAAAAAAAGGAGCGCCGTTACTTGGCGCTCCCCACTCATAAGTATTATGAACTTACTCATCATCCCCGCTATTTTATCGCGTAGATGTTATTATCGTTCGATCCGACATACACCACGCCGGTGGAGGAAATTGCGGGAGAGGAGGATACGGCGCCGGTGGTGGTGAAACTCCATTTTTCCGCGCCGGTGGACCCATTCAAAGCGTACAATTTGTCGTCATCCGAGCCCACGTAAACCGTGCCATCGGAGGCGATGGAGGGAGATGACGCAACCTTGTCCCCCGTGGCGAACGCCCACTTCTTTGCGCCGGTGCTTGCATCCAGAGCATAAACGCTATTGTCATAGGAACCGATGTATATGTCCCCGTTCGCTCCGATCGCAGGAGAGGAAAAGACGGGACCCCCAGTGGCGTATTTCCACACTTGCGTGCCGCTTGAAGCGTTGATCGCATACACATTATCATCCTCGGAGCCTATGTAGATATCCCCGTTCGTTCCAACCGCGGGAGAGGAAATGACGGGACCGCCCGTGGTGAAAGCCCATTTCTCTGTCCCTGTCGCTCCGTTCAATGCGTATACTTTGCCATCAAGCGACCCTACGTAAACGGAACCATCCGTCCCGATGGCGGGCGACGAACTGATCCATCCGCCGGCGGTGTAGGACCATTTCACAACTCCCGTGGACCCGTTCAAAGCATAGAGCTTGTCATCCTGGGAGCCAATATAGACCGTGCCGTCGGAACCGACCACAGGTGAGGAGGTTATCTCACCTCCGGTTTGATAACTCCATTTCACGGTGCCTGTCGAATTATCGATTGCATACACCTTTTTATCGAACGAACCGACGTAGACCATCCCATTCGAGCCGACCGCAGGGGAGGAAAAGACGTTTCCCCCCGTAGTAACCGTCCATTTGGTAACGCCGGTGGTTCCTTCGATGGCGTAAACCTTGTCATCGAAGGAACCTGCGTAAACAGTCCCGTCCGAACTTATGGCGGGGGAGGAGGAGACATAGCCTCCCGTGGTGAGAGCCCACAACTTTACCCCCGTGGCTCCACCCGCCCCTCCGGCCCTGGTGTTCATGGGATTGGCGCCGAATCCGCCCCATTGCGGAGTGGACCCTCCGCCTCCGCCTCCACCGCAACCGGCAAGAAGCGGAGTAAGCGCCAACGCAACAATCAGAGATAGAACTGCGTTTCTTTTAGATAATTTATTTCGACCTTTGATCATGGTGTTGCCCCTTTGGATATTATCATTTCGTTATGCAATCCCATCCCTTTAATAGAACAGGGGCAGGAAACCATAGAGAATGCTCAAAACCGATGCGTTTGTCGATATCTTGTTGCTCGCCAATCCATACGTGGCGGTTACGGTCACATTGGTCGTGGTCAATGTCCCCCCTGCAACCACATTGAACGTCGCGCTTGAGGACCCCGCAGGAACGGTGACGATGGACGGAACCGCCAACAGGCTCGGATCGCTGGACACGAGGGATATGTTCGCGCCGCCAGCCGGAGCCGGTCCGGGCAACACAATCTCTCCCGTGGCCCCGAAGAACGAGAAGATCACGTTTGGAGTTATTGTCAATTGCGATAACGGAGCCACAATCGTAAGGGGGCTGGACGCCGAACTGATCGTTTTCCCACCCGCGATGTACTGCGCCGTGATGTTGACGTTAACCGTCGACTTGACAGCATTTGTCGGAATGCTGACCGACGAACTCGTTGTCGCCCCCTCGGGAATGGTCACGCTCGCCGGGGGAGTTGCAGCGGAGGGTGTGTCGCTGGATAACGTAACGGTCACCCCTCCGGGAGGAGCGGGAGATTGAAGCGTTATGGTAGCTGCTGACGCCGTACCTCCGGGCACTTCGTTCGGATTGATGGTGATCCCGGATATGTGCGGCACCGGGTAGATACTCAGCTTGGCTTGGGCGCTGCTCGATACTTTATTGATATCCACGTAGCTTGCGGTTATGGCTGCCGATGCTGCGGATGTCACGGATGTTGTCGTGATGGAAACCTGAACGGAGTTCGCGCCCGCCGGTATGGTGACGCTTGCGGGAACACTGGCGACCGATGGGTTATCGCTGACCAACGAGACTTGGATGCCACCTTGGGGAGCGGGATAGTTGAGCCCAACGGTGGCGGTCGCCGTGGCTCCGCCTATGACATTACTCGGAGCGACGCTTAACGTCGAAACGGCGGGTTGAGGATATGCGGTAAACGTCGCCGTGAAAACGTTGGCTACGCCGTTTGGAGGCGTGTAACTGGCGGTCACGGTCACCGGAGATGGAGTAGTTACGGTGATGGTGGTTATATTGACAGTCGCCGAGGACGACCCCGCCGGAACGGTGACGCTTGCGGGAACGCTGGCAACGGCGGGGTTATCGTTGCTTAATGAGACTATAACGCCACCCTGGGGGGCGGGTCCCTTCAAAGAAACCGTCGCTGTAACATCGGATCCTCCCATTACCGAGGTCGGCGTTATGCTTATTCCAGCCAGTGTGGGCGTTGGGTCGACGATGATCTTGCTCGACACAGAATTATGCGTCCCACTCGAATCCACGTAACTGGCGGTTATATTGGCGGTGGATTGAGACGCCACCGACGGCGTAGTAATGATAACCGGCGGGCTGGAGGATTCCCCTCCCGGGATAAAGACACTTGCGGGAATGCTTGCAACCGAAGGGGTATCACTGGACAAAGTGATGGTGACGCCGCTTGGAGGAGCCGGAGTCTGAAGATTCACCGTCGCCTTCGCCACCGATCCTCCGACCACTTCCGATGGATTGATAACGAGCGAGGAAATCACGGGTATTGGATCCAGAATAAGCGAACCTGTGGTCTTTATCTGCGTTCCATTGGTCGTTGTGTAACTCGCGGTGATGTTCACCGTGGTCTGAGTGGTCACCGGGGATGTCTTTATGATGACCGGCGGGCTTGTTGTCAACCCGTTGTTAATAATTACCCCCGTATACATGCTCGTGAGAATAGGGGTATCGCTTAAGAGAGCGACGTTCAGACCGTGCTGGCTTATCACAGGGATTTGCGTCGCCACGGTGAGCGCCGAGGAAGTCCCCCCGATCACCTCTGACGGGTAGATCGTGAGATATAACGGAGAGATCCATGAAAAGTTTATACCGTTGAACGATCCCCAACCCGTGGCGTCATCGTATCCGTCGACGGCAGGATAGAATCCGTTATTACTTCCGTCATTGATATCATGGAAGGCTTGATTGTAACTGGAACCCTGCCCCAGTTGATAAAGAAGCGGATTCAAAAAGCCGTAGCGGGGATTCCCGTTAGCCACGCGCTGTTGATTAAGCAGAGCGGTATACGCCGCCCATAGCGGCGCAGCGGCGCTTGTTCCGCCGACGATCTCCCAAGAACCATTGACAACAATGGAGTATCCCGTCATTGGATCCGCATTCAAGGAGACATCCGGCACGTTTCGCATTGTGGTGGAGCCCAGTGAAAGTTGCGCCCAGCTAGGCGTGGCTACGGGTTGCTGATAGCTTGGTATCGGCCAAATCGTACTGATACCCCCTCCGCCTGCGCCTGCGCCGATATTCAGTTCATTCCATGTGGTCTCACTACTCCATGGCCCCCCAGCGTGGCTCACCGAAAGTTTGGTGCCGCCCACCCCGGTCACATAAGGCTGGGAGGCGGGATCATCCACAGAGATCGTGGTACCATCATCGTATGCTCCGCTATCACCTGCGGCGGCGAATATAGCCTGTCCCTGCGCCGCCATCTGCTGGAATATCGTATTTTCAGCCTGCATTTCGACGGTGGAACTTTGTGTCTCCGCCAGCCCCCATGAAGTGCTTACTTCGTTGACGATATCGTCGTTGGCGATTTTAGCGAAAGTGTCGAGTGGTCCTGACCCGGAGTTAGGACCCTGATACACCACGATCTCCTTGGCGTTTGGCGCCACGGCGATCATCATCTCTATATCCAGCGTCACTTCCGTTTGACCGTCAACGTTTTGAACGCCCGAGGCTCCATCCACGGAAATATTCTGCAAATAGGGAGCGTTCAATCCAAACTGGTTTTCATACTGGGTGATGTCCGGACCGTCGTACCCATCCAATTCAAAAAGCCCTAACGTTTCGCCATCGCCATTTAACGGCAGGTTTGCCAGGTTGTAAGCGGTTTTGATGTCGGATGGGGACAAGCCGCCTTGCGGTCCCGTGCCGATTTGCTGCGCCACAATTCTCGAAAACGCCGGGCGTTTCACATATTGCGGATGCAGGCGGATCATGTTATCAAGGCCTACAAGCCCGACCAACACCCCTGTGATACTCCGAGGAACCAAAGGATTATTATTAGGCGCGTAAGATTCCCTTCCATCGGGCAAACGGTAATTCAAGAGTTTCAAATCAAAGGCCTTTTCAACCGTCGCGGCGGAACCGGACACATCCAGCAACAGCCTGTTCCGGTGGGTGTGGTCTATGGTCAGCCCTTGGCTTATTGCGTATTGCTCAACTTCCGAGTATTGCTGCTGTGTGGGACCGAATTGCTGCGTAAACTCATTCGGAGTGAGATATTTTTCATAGAGTGGGCTCTTAGGGTTGTACAGATCCTGCAAAAAACTTGTAAGCTTTGCCTGATTGCGCACCGGCAATATCAGAGCGATATGTAATGTTGTGGAAGGGTTCACCGCTCCAATCATACGGGATCGAGCTATCATTCGATAAGGAATATGCCCCGGAATCCGTACGGACTCGCTCGGATTGGGTGCCGGAGTGGGTACGGGAGAGGGTATGGGGCGATTATGGTTGAGTGTCCCTGGACGCTGGAAGGAAGCGGAGTAACCAAGATGGTCGGTCACCCCGGACTGGGATAAATTGAATGCGGCAATACGCTGAATCGTTGAAGACACCATGCGTACACCGGCATTCTGAATGAACGAATTATGACGGGGGTTTAAGGAGGCATTCGCGCTGTTCCACGTTAGGAGAGGCATTGATAGCACGAATGCAACAATAAGTGAGTGGGTAATAAAACGAATCTTCATTGCTAGACGACCTCCTGTTTGTCTGGACACCGGAGGTCGTCCGGATCAACCGATTGTTCATTTCGACCTCCGCCATGCCATGGATATCGGATGCCTGGGTCAATACAATCCAATGATCAAAAATAATAATAAAAACTTACATCTTACATCATGTTTTTTGAGGTAATTGCGAATTTCATCAAAAAGCGGCTTGCAACGTACATTTCACGAGGGTAAAGATACGCCAAACATCGATTTTCGGCGATTACCTGTAGTTATGGATTAAAAGGGTTGCCAGGAACGAAGGACTTGCGGCATTTCACCGCTTGATAAGAACAAATACAATATCTTTTTTTTCATTATAACATAACAGCGAAACATTATCAACGAAAAAAAAGTTGCAGCTCTTCGCGGAGCTCTACGGCGGAAGGAGACCAGGACGATGTCCGTCATCCAAAATCGGCTCGGTGCATCTCATCAATCTCGGAGATCATTCGAGGCTTATTTCACACCACTTCATTTTATGTGAAATATGTTGTATGCTTAATAGCAAACGGAGTGTTTGGAACCAAATCTCATACATGAGATGAGAGCGCATGTTAAAAAACCAATCAAACAAGGGATACCGCACATGGAAAATATCGTTGAACCTGGCGCTTGTACTCGCCATCGTTATCCTGATATTCTCCTTTCGGTATCCGATCTTCTCAAATCAATTATACGCCCGTACATACACACACAACTTCAAAGTTGTGAAGTCCGGAAGCGTGCTGAATTACGAGTTCACCCTTCGAAATACGCACCCTTGGCCGGTCACAGTCACCGGCATCGCTGAGGAGTACGGGCATACGGATGTCATAATGAATAAAACCCCTCCCTTCACACTCTACCCGATGCAATCCGTCACCCTGTGCGCGAGTGTGGATACGAAGGGAAAAATCGGAGGGTTCGAGAATGTGGTTCGCATTCTCACCAGCGACAACAAGGAGGGAACGCCCGTGGCGTTAGTCGCCGTGGCGCTGCCGTAATCGCGAGCGTAAGGGAGGCGGGCATCCTCTACAATGTAATAACGTACAAGGAGTTGCATACAATATCGCTTGCCCACCTTATGAAAGGTTGAAGTTTGCCAATGTGCAAAAACATATGAGAGTGGAGGCTTCCCATGGATGCGAAAAAGAAATATGATGCAATCCACCCTTCTTGCTCAAAAAAGATTGAAATTGTTTGCCTCATAGGGTTATGGATTGCGATTATCTCTTATATATTATATTTTATTTCGTTCACTTTTCGGCAATACGATGGATTCGCTGAGACTACATTCGACTTGAGCATTTTCGACCAAGGGGTATGGCTTATCAGCCACGGGCATCCTGCGTTTGTCACGGTTCGTGGTATGCCTCTGCTAGCAGATCATTTTAGTATCATCCTCTACCTCCTGGCTCCTCTGTACTGGATCTGGGATAGCCCAAAAACTCTGTTAACAATTCAAAACATAGCTCTAGGGCTTGGGGCTCTTCCTATTTATGCGATCACACGCATGAAAACCGGAAAAGCTTCTTTCGCCCTAGCGATGACCGTAGTCTATCTCATTTATCCGGCTATGGAATGGACCAACTCTTTCGATTTTCATCCCGAAACACTTGGAACCCCAATGTTATTGGCGGCATTCTATTATCTCTATTCGGGAAAAAGTCGATGGTATTTTCTAATGATCCTTTTAACGGCTTTTACCAAGGAAACCGCCGGGCTTGTTATTATCATGTTAGGATGTTATGCGTTGCTCGTGAGGCGATGGCGAATCGGCGTGATATCCATTGGATTTGGGGCGATGGCTTTGACGGTGGCACTGGCGACAATAAGATATTTCAACCACGGGCAACCATCACAATACTGGTCCTTGTATTCCGCATATGGGAATAATATGGCATCCCTGACAGCGAATTTCATCCATCATCCTTTATGGATCCTTAGCAGTTTGGATAACGGCGAGAATAAAAGGTATCTCTTTCAATTGTTGGAGCCGCTTGTCTTTCTACCATTGCTGGCGCCTGAGGTCTCTGCGATAGCGATCCCGGCACTCTTGACGAACATGTTAAGCGGTCGCTCGCAAATGACAACCATCTATTATCATTACACTGCATTTATTACGCCTATCCTTTTCGTAGCCGCAATCATAGGGTTGGAGCGATGGGCGAAGTGGGGGAATCGCGCGACCACTGTTGCAATGCTATTTCTCCTTTTCATGATCAATATTTCCACTTTTACGTGGAGCCCATTATGGAACCCGGATGCTCGATTAGGTTCACCGATATCTCCTCAAGATACCGAAGAAACCATACGCATGATCCGATGCATTCCTCCAACAGCCTCGGTAGCCGCAGACTTACCATTGGTGTCGCATTTGGACCATCGCACCTGTGTTTACTTGTTACCCAATCCCTTTTATCCGATCGGATACGGGAATAACCCTCAAGCTCTTAATCTATCGCTAGGGGATGAAAGTCCGTTTCCCACTCGAGAAGAGCTTGAAAAAAAAATTTCCTCATCGAATGTGGATTATATTGCTTTGCATCCTTCCGCAGTCACTTTTCTGCCACCATTTTATGATATTTATTTTACCGTCACGATCTTAACGAATCCGTCTTATGGCATCATCAATATCGGGCAAGATACGATTATCCTGCGACGAGGGGCAAATCATGAAACAGGGATAAAACTTTTGGAGGATCATGCCGGATTGAAAATTAAAAATGACGGGGATATCGGGAAGGCGTATTACTGTTGGGTTCAAAAGCAAAGATCGTAAAATATAAATTAATATTAATGTTATTATTCTTTTTTTATATTATAATCGCATAATGTTAAGATTTCACCAATCAGCATTTAGCGATATTTTGCGATTATCCCTATTGACAATTATGTTTGACAGGCGTATAATTCGCATGTTCGCCAGCTAATTTTAATCGAATGTTGGAGGTTATCCAACATATTAATCAGGTTAGGAAAACCCGGCGTCCGTATTCGCCCACCATAACCACGCCATAGCCGGAGGAGGAGAGTACATGCGATGAACGACGAATATCCCTAGCAACTTCTGCAAGCGGTGCCTCGGGAATGCCATAAAACCCTACGTCACCACTTCCAATCTTTCGCCGGAGGAAAGGGAGGATTGCATTCAAAAATTCGTCTCCAATATGATTCGGGAGGATGGTTGCATTCTAGGATCGCCGAGCAATGGTTGCCCTCGCAAGAATCAACTTCGTCCATGCGCCGAACACGACTTTCTGGATTTCAAAAAAAATCGGGACGGGATCCTGCAGCATGAAATACCTATTTCGGAACTGGGTGGGGACTCGGACGAGGAAAACCCTTGGGAACCTGCGGACCCCGCTCCGATGCCCCAGCAGGTGCTGGAACGAACGGAGTTCTGGAATGATGTGTTCGACGCGGCGGAGGAGTTAAATCCCCGAGGTAGAGAGTTGTTCCTGCTTCGATTGGTTGAGGAGCAATCCGTTCACGAAATCGCCTCGTCCATGAACCTTAGAGGAAAAACCGCAAGCGAAGCCATCCGGCGCATGGAGGATCGGATGCGGGAGATCTTCGTGAAGCGAGGATTGCCTGAAAAGTATCCCGAAATAATCGGTCGCCTCCCCCCCCCCCCCCCCCCCGCAATGCAAACGATCACTTACGTCTCGCTCCAAGGATGATATTGATGATTGAGTCGTGTGTTGAATATCATTGTCAAAACTTTCCGGAAAACTGTGGAATTCCGACAAGATGAATCGCTTTATATAGTGGGAGATAAAAAAAGGAAATACGAAACCTCGCCAGCCAATAGTAATCCCGAAACAAAGGGAGAATACCGAAGCGAAGCGGCGGAGTTTCCGGTAGATATTCGTCAGATCCTGCCTCGGAATGGTCGGGCGGGTGGTACTATCCATGGGAGTCGATGTCCTGACGTTTTTGTATCAGCGGAATGAGCAAATTCAAAACCGATTGCTTCAGGATATCAAGTATTTACAAATGGTAAAACTTCCTCCCGATGTGTTCACCGACGCTACGCCGGCAAGTCCATCATTCGGGGAAACTGGGAGATGTTCAGACACAGAGAGAGGATTATTTTATGCTGGCTGCAATCCTCTTACGATTGCAGATCCAAATAGTGCTGAGAGACGAGTTAAGAAGGGTATCACCATGACTGATTTCAACGAATAACAAAGGAAAATTTCTCTTGCGATACAATTAAGAAATTTTAATTATGATAATGATTAAAAATTTATGGATGATGAAATATAATATATATAATATACTGATAGATATAATAATGATTATAGCTTTATTTATTCTCATCTCAACATTATATTATCCCATATTTTCTAACAAGTTGTATTCAAGTGATTATTACTATGATTTTAATAATGTAAAAGCTGGAATTGTTCTTAGCCATGTATTCACAGTAAGAAATTTCCATCCTTGGCCTGTTTCAATTTCAGGAATATCAGGTGACTGCGGATGCACGAAAGAATTTATAAATAAGATACCTCCTTTTGTATTATATCCTTTGGAATCTGTAAATATCTATGCAACATTCGATACTTCGGGTAAATTTGGAAGGGAGGAACATGTCATAAGAGTTATTACTGATGACAATAAAACTGGAACAGCCTTAAGATTGATGGCATTGATACATTAAAAAAAGTGAAAGGATGATTAAAATGAGAAAAATTAGATTTACATTGAATATTCTATTTTGTCTCTATCTGCTTTCATTAGCAGTCGTAGGATATGGATCACATTGTGATGGAAATCCTAATGGGTGTTCAGGATGTTCGACAACATCTCCTTGCCAAGCAACTCTAGGTTTAGATTCTCAAGGAAACTGTATTTGTTGTAAAGATTATGATGGAGATGGTATTTATCATTATGTAACTTGTCAATGGCAAGATTATACATGTTATATCACATGCCCCGCACCAAATAATGGAACAACAAATACAACTTTTCCTTGCTCAATTACGAAAGACTGTACCGTCGGGAATCCGCCCGTGGTATGTAATTCTTTGTAAAAAAATAATAATGTGATTGCAAAATGCAATTTACATATATTTTAGTTGAGCTAAAAAACAATGTATTATTTATTTGCTGAAATTTGCAATCACCTAAACCGAGCAACAAATGAGATTTAAAATAAATTATATAAAACTGAGAATCGTTTTGCTTTTTATAATTTTAAGTTTAATCGGATATCAATATCTGAGACAACACGAGAGAGGATATCCAGGTGCGCGCTATATCCCGCCCCAGGGGATTGCGGAGGAGATCGATACGCACGGCAAGGTTCCCGGCAATCCCGACAAGGAAATTAAGGACGCCAAGCGTCTGTTCCGGTTAATTCAAGCTTATCGTAAAAATCACGACGGAATGTATCCTCAAAAAACCGGAGATTTATATGTGGACATATACAAGCATCCCGAATATTACGGAATTGGAGTAGGTCTGAACGGAATGGCTCGCTGGTGGAAAATCGTCGATTTCATTCATAGCTTTAACAGCCCGGATTTCAAATACGCTGACAGTCCCGCGCTGCGGAATCTCCCCAAATCAAGCGGATCCATTCCGTTCCTCATCTCCGATAAACGCCCTGACGGAAACGCCGTGGGAGGTCCGAAACCTCCCGGCACCCGTGACGTCCTTGCGTACAGCGATCTATACGTTCATCAAAACGTTCGCTATTACAAAGGCGATCGAACGACATCGAATCCCGTAGGCTTTTACATCGTGCTTTGGGATGACGGAACGGTTACGAAGGTGCCATACAATAATATACTGTACGTTCCGCAGGGATACGGTGATTTCGGCTGCGCTTTCCCGGGCCAGGCTGGCGTTCCCTCCGATGCGATGACGTACAAGGAGTTTGAAGAAAAAGTCGCCAATAACCCCCAAAAATGGAGGGCTTCCGAAAATACGCAAACAAAAAAATGAGTTCGGCTTCTTCACGGCGTCAGAAGCATTCCGGGCGTGGGTGGCATAGTTGCGGATACTTCTACGCCTCCCCCTCCCAGCCGTCATACCCCACCTCCACGCCGTGAGGATTAAGACGGGCTTCCAATTCGTGATGCAGCAAGCCGCCGTTGTGCGAAAAGTGGGTGGCGACGTAGGGGGTGGCGGATTGTATAACCCCTAGTTCGATCAGCTTCTCTCGCATCTTCAGCAGACCGGTGATGGAGAGGTGCCCGGAGTAGTTGGTCTCCTTCCCACCGGAGGTGCACTCCATCACTACGAAGTCAATCCGTTTCCCCGCCAGAAACTCCCATGTCTCATCACTGTACCAGCCCGTGTCGCTGGCGTAAAGGATGGTTTTGCCGTCTTTGCTTACAAGGTAGTTGTAGCTTTCGCCGTAATTCATGTGCGACGCCAGAACGGGTGTAAACCCCCAATTCTCCATCGTAACCGTCACATACGGCTCGATAACCAACGGCTTCACAGGGGAATTGCTGTTTTCCCCACGCGGCATGAACCTGTCGATCACCGGTTTGGGTCCCATGACCGTGAATGGCGAAGCGGGTTCCCCTGCCACGAACGGCGATTCGCAGTATAGGATGTCGGCGGGAAGGAAATGATCGTCGTGGTTATGCGTGATCAGCAGATATCGCACCTTTCGCAGATCAATCCCGTGAGTGAGGACGTGGTGGTAGGTGTCGGGCGGAAAGTCTATTTTCACGGCTTCGCCGATCATCATGGAGGTGCGGGTGCGAATATTCTTTCCTCCCAACTCCCGCGCCTTTTGGCACACATTGCATGCGCAGTAAATCCCCGGCCAGCCCTCCGCAGCCGCAGTGCCCAGTAATTTCAATTTCATGATTTATTATCCTCTGGTTTTCTCAGCCTAATCGGGCGGATCGGTCCGATCCGTTCGATTAAAGCCGACCGCCCGTGCAGTCCAGAAAATAGGATACCCCAACCGTCCTATCCCCGGGTATGTTCTCCTTGATGAAGTGCAGAGAGAACTGGAAAAGGTCCGCCAATCGCAGGCACTTCACCACCAACCGATGCGGGTTGGAATCAAGCCTCACTCCGAACTGATGCTCGGTGAGGAAATGGCTCTCCACGTTATCCGCTCGTAAAACATCCCTGCCATCCCACCAAGCCGCCACAGGTCCGGTGGAGCCGAGGCTCACCGCGCAGTTCCTCTCCTCGGAGGATACGATCTCTCGGGTGAGGTAGTAGCAGCACTCCCCCAAAAAACCGCCCAGATCGTCATGATGGAGAAAATCCTCTCCGGTTTCTACGAGGAACGGAGCCTCCTCCTGCATTTCGCGCTTAATCAGTTCAGCTTCATTGAGATATTGGCGATCAAGTCGGGCGTGCTCGTGAACCAGCATCTCCTGACACCCCTGAATATGCACGGGATGGGAGATGATCCGATCGTTGCGATAGGGGCATTCACTGAACCGGGTGGTGTCCCATGCATCCCAATAGGGTCCGTAAACTCGCCATAAACGGCTTCCCGTCAGTCCGAACGAGAAATCCTGCGCAGCCTCTCTGGTTTTAAGCCGAACGGAGAAGAGGTTCTTGTCCCATATCGTCTCCGGCTTGGACTTATAACACGCCTCGATTTTGAACTCGCTTGACGCTTTCGCCGGAACCGCCAAGGAGATGGTGTTCGGTTTCACCATGACGCCATCGGGAGCCATGATCTCCAACTCACCAAAGCATGGAGTTTTCAAGTCGTTATACACATGGATATTCACCTGAGAGGGCATATCAGGATACAAGACAGGACCGGTAGGGTAGCACACGGAAAGAGCAATCGGCGATGGCGTTGGTCGGTTCCTGATGCGTCTTTCGACCTCCTCCGTCAACGCGCGCGGAACCCCCGTTATCCTAACCGGCAAGGTTCGGGTAATAATCATCTCCAAGCCGGCTTTACAGGTGTCCTCAGCAAACTGATCGAGCGGAGAGTTCTTATGCTTCACAGCCACATCGCACGTTAACACCCTCCCCATGCGCTCTTTCCAATCCTCCGGTAACTCCTTCGCCCCGCGCAGCGCCCCCACCAGCGCACCTGCCGTCGCGGCGGTGCAGTCGGAATCCCAACCATAGTTGATGGCTGCGACGAGAGTGCGCTTCAGGTCTCTTTCCCCTATGTATAACGACAGCAAGGTGAACCCAAAATTGATCTGCACTTTCGACCCGTCCCGGTTCCCGTATCGCCTGATCAGTTCCAGCCAAACTCGCCGCCAATCGGAGTGCGCTTCAAGAAGGGAATTCACCTCATAATAGATTTGGGCTACCGCGCTCTCCTCCGAGATCACCGAAACCCCAGCCCTAAGAGCCGCCTCCAGAGTCCCCGCGAAATAAGCTTCCGCCAATGCGGCGGCCCAGAACCTCTCCGCCCATACGGAGTTATCGATATGATCCAATTCTCCGTCCTGCAGCGCGTATTCCGCCGCGATCTCCGGTGCGCCCGGGCAGATCGCCCCCCAGATTTCCGCGCGAATGGGGCAACCCATCGATTCCCTGTAGAACTCGTTGTTGAACCTTCCGGAGAGCGGCGGATGGATTCCCCGCTGCACATTATAGAGGAAGGCGCCGTATTCCGCGAAGTTATACCAGCAACGATCCCGCCACATATCCGTGAGATCGGCTTGGGTGAGCAGAGGTCCCCGCTCCTCCAGAGCCTCCAGCCAAACCACCTGAATGTCTAAATCGTCGTTGGGGGCGATTTCCTTGGGCCAGCAGTTCTCCGCCGTCATTTCGCCTCGAATTTTATGCCCTTCGAACGGCGCCCCTATGATCCCTCCGAGGGATTTGCCTATCCAACACCCCAGGGTTTTATCCAAATATGTTTCGTATGATAGTTCGCGCATGTTCTTCTCTTTCTTATCCGCCCGATCCGTACGATCGGACGGATAATCTTCAACTTAGCCCCAATACCACCACCGATTTCGCCGGCAGTTTAATGGCAAGCACGTTTTCATCCAGTTTGCAGTCCTTGAATGGGGCGGGGTGAACCGCGTCCGGCGAATCGAATGTGTTATGTCCGTCCATCGCCTCGGATGTAAGGATGCGTCCAATGACCTTTGAGCGATGATCCCCGCGAATGTCGCAGGTGATATCCGCAGCGTTCACGGGATCCATGTTGCACAGGGATATATGAATGACGCCTTCCTTGTTCTTGGAGGCGGATGCGCTGAGACGCGGGATGGTAACCCCGTCCATCGAACAATCCTCCGTGGTGAGATTCGTCGGCAAAAGAGTGGAGTCCTGATGAACCTTGTACATTTCGAATATGTGATAGGTCGGCGTGCGGAGCATTCGGGGTCCGTCCGTGAGAATCATCGATTGGAGCACATTGATCGTTTGCGCGATGTTAGCCATGTGCACCCTATCCGCGTGGGCGTTAAAGGTATTGAGGGTCACTCCGGCCACCAGCGCATCCCGTATGGTGTTCTGCTGATAGAGAAATCCCGGGTGGGTTCCCGGCTCCACATCATACCATGCGCCCCACTCGTCCATGATCATCCCAATGCGCTTCCCAGGGTCATACCGATCCATGATGGTTGCGGTTCGCTTGATGAACTCCTCTATTCCCAACGCGCTCTTCAGCAGGGAGTGCCACTGCTTCTCGGGAAAGCCGGTGGCGGAACCCTTATGCTCCCACCCTTCGCTCATGCAATAGTAATGCACGCTTAATCCATCCATGAGGCGTTGATTCTCGCGGAGGATCACCTCGTTCCACTCATCCTGAAACCCACACGCCACTTTGTACAACCGCTTGCCGGAGTAATTTCGACAGTAAGTGGCGTAGCGCCGATAGAGGTCCACGTAATACTCCGCGCGCATATTTCCGCCGCAACCCCAGTTCTCATTCCCCACAGACCAGTAGGTGACCTCCCATGGCTTTTCTCTGCCATTTGACTTGCGCAGATCGGACATTGGGCTTTTTGCTGGCATGGTGAGATATTCGAGCCATTGTGACATCTCCTCCACAGTGCCGGAGCCGAGATTCCCGCAGATATAGGGCTCGCACCCCAAGGTTTCGCAAAGATCCATGAACTCATGCGTTCCGAAATGGTTATTCTCCGTAACCCCTCCCCAGTGAACGTTTACGATGGAGGGGCGATTCTCCCTCGGACCGATCCCATCCTGCCAATGATAGGTGTCCGCGAAGCATCCGCCCGGCCAGCGAAGGTTCGGCGGATTCAATTTCCGAAGCGCTTCGGTGACATCACTGCGAATGCCATTCGTATTTGGAATAGGGGAATCCTCCCCCACCCAGAGTCCTTCATAGATGCATCTGCCAAGATGCTCGGCGAAATGACCGTAAATATGACGGGATATTCTTGTAACGCCCAAGTCGGCGTGAACGATCAATGAATTCATCTTGAATCCTTCTTTTCCGAGGATTGCACTTCGTTCGCAGAGGGAACCCGGCGAATTTTGATGCGAATAGCGAAAATTGATTGTTATGTTCCGAAGGTTATGATACAATACCCAATAATTGAATATCTCTCAACTCACTATAGCGAAAAAATGTTGCGGTAATGCAACCATCACATCGATAAACGTTTCTTCGTACCGGAATGCTTGAAATATTCGGCATATCCGGGTGGTTGCGAAATCCACGCCGCTTCGTTTCTTGAAGCGTCAAAATGATGAATTTCGCAGTTGCTTTTTCATAAGGAGATTTAGTGTTATGCGATTCGGAGGCGGTACTTTGCTTGTCGTTTTTATGTCACTCCTTTTCCTCGTATTGTCCCTATCATCCAACGCCGTGCAACCGGAAAATCTCATCCCAAAGGTTCGCGCGCTGTGGGTGGTGCGCTATAGTCTCTCATCGCCCGAACAGGTGCAAAGAGTGGTGCAGCTCGCGCACGAATCCGATTTCAACACTCTCTTCGTTCAGGTGCGTGGCAGGGGTGACGCTTGGTATGAATCCAAACTGGAACCAAGGGCGGAGGCTCTTGCGGATCAGCCCGCCAGCTTCGATCCGCTTGCATCCATTATCCAGGAGGCTCATCATGTAGGAATAAAGGTGATCGCTTGGGTGAACGCCTATCTCGTGTGGACCGGGGAGAGCTTGCCCAAGGCCAAAAATCACATCATGAACGCCCACCCGAATTGGATCAGCCGCGATAAGTGGGGGCATTTCAGCATGGTGGATAATGGAAGGGTGGAGGGAGCCTACCTGCAACCAAGCAACCCGGCAGTTCAGAACCATCTCTACAAGGTTTATCTGGATATCGCCAAACGCTACGATATCGATGGCATCCATTTCGATTTCATTCGCTATCCGAACTCCGATTACGATTTCTCCGACTCCACATTGCTCCGCTTTAAGAAATACATGGACAAGCGTATCACCGCATCCGGCAGAGAGGCTGTGGAGAAGGATGGGGGTAAACTGGCTTACGTGCACACATTCCCAGACCAATGGGAGAAATGGCGCGCCGAACAGGTGACCAACTTGGTCAAACGCGTATCCGAGGGAATACGTCGAATCAAGCCAAACATTGAGATATCCGCAGCCGTCTTCCCCGATCCCAAAACCGCAGCCGTGGACAAAGGGCAGGATTGGAGTGATTGGATGAAAAAGGGATATCTCGACGCCATATGCCCCATGGCGTATTCCCAAAACACCGACTTGGTGCTGAAGCAAATCACGGAGGACATCGCAACCGCGTATGGTCACAAAGTCTATGCGGGCTTGGGATCATGGCGCCTTTCGCCCGAGGACACCGTAGATAAGATCAGGAAGACAATGGAATTGGGTGTGAACGGCGTCTGCCTCTTCTCATATGACGACCTGACGAAAAACGGGAAAACCGACAGCTACCTTGCCTATATCGACAAGCACTGCTTCACACCCGCACCGGCACAAAGCGCATCCAAGGATTACTCGGTGGAGCCGCCGCATCAGATACGATGATTCATTGTCGCACTTTGGGCAAGCTTTGCAAGAGATCATCGTAGTAGGAAGGCGGCACGGCTTGACTATCCGAGATCACGGAAATCACCTTCCACCCAGTGTCGGTTTTATACAGGATGAAGGTGGCGAGGGAATCCCCGTCTTTGGAGCGCTTGGTGACGAAAGTGATGTTGGCGGTGTTGGCGCCGTTGAACTGCACTGCGGCTTCATCCAAGTTCTTAAGCATATCGCCGAGCATGCTTTTCTCCAGATCGGGCGTGATCTTCAATTGTGCGATCATCTCCCGTGACTTGGCAAGTGTTTGCGATACGCCCTTGGCGTCCAGTTTGACGCCTGCGCCGTCATGGATTTCATATATAGGCAGTCTGGCGTTCTTCATGTACTCATCCTGGTCACCGAAAACCAAGGCGTAATAAAACTCAAATGATGTCTTGCGGATCCTGCCGTCCACGCTTATCTTGGACGGAGACGGGGAATCGGCTCGGGACCCTACAACCATGAGGCTGCACACAATGAGTACAGTCAAGCCAAACCAGGAATGAAGTTTCATCATACACGCTCCTTGTATCGAGCAGGATATACATTCGACTAGGCTATTGTACCAGAAGGAAGGTTGAACGAAAACATGAAACTGGTATTCATGCGACACGGAATCGCCGAAGACGGCGGTTTCGGAATGGATGACCGCGACAGACAGTTGACGAAGGACGGAATTGTCAAAACACGCGTCATCGGGGATTATCTCGATAAGATAAAGCTCAAATTCGATGAGATATGCACCAGCCCTTACGCCAGAGCGTTGAAAACCGCAGAGATCATCGCGGACGCCTTGGGGCAAATGGACAAACTCACAGTGGAAAGCGGTTTGGCGCCGGGTTTTCAGATGTCGGATTTGGTTCGCATAATGCATGATAAGAACCGACGAGGGAGATATCTCTTTGTGGGACACAACCCGTCTTTCAGCATTGTGCCGATGGAACTGATAGGGGGAGGGAACATCGAACTTAAGAAAGGCGGGATCATCTCCATCGAGACGGATATCATACAACCCGGGGCGGGCTTACTGGAATGGATGCTGACCCCAGGGCTGATGGTGAAGGCGAACGGTGAGTCCTCCTAAACCTTATGATTGACAGCTTTATAAGGTCGAGACGATCGTCTCACAACGCTGATCCGGTCGCGCTCGAACCCTCTTTTGCCGATAGAGATCGAAGTATCGATTTCACGAGAGTCGCCGAGTTATTCGCCGCGACCTGATAAAAGCGGGCGATATCTTGTTTGGCGGTCTCATTGGCGGAATCGCTAAGGCTGCGGATGATGAGACAGGGTATGTTTTGCGCATGGCAAACTTGAGCAACTGCCGCGCCTTCCATCTCCACCGCGTCAGCGTGGAACTTTGAGCGGAGTTGAGCCACCTTGTTCGATGAAGCGATAAACTGATCCCCGGTGGCGATGACGCCCACTTGGATTACGGGGGTTCTCGCCACCCCGCCCGCAACAATGGGTTTCAGATGCACGATATGCATTGCGCGTTCCGCAGCTCGGAGCAGAACCGGCGAAGCTTGAAAATAGAAGGGGTTATTCGCACCTGTGAAGGGGTTCTTCGTCGGATCGTTCCGTAATCCGGCATTTGTAAGGTAGCCGAAATCGTGCTGAAAAGTCTTGGCGCCGATGACGATGTCCCCGGGATGAAGACGAGGGTTCACCCCGCCTGCGATTCCGGTGAAGATGAGCATGGAGGGATGAAAGAAATCCTTCAGCACCGTCGTCGCCATCGCCGCATTGACCTTGCCTTCGCCGCACATCGCAAGGACTACGGGGCGGCCTTCCAGATCGCCGCGATACACCTGCACGCCATCCGCCAGTATGAAGCTCCTCCCATGGATGGAACCGCTCAGCATTCGGATCTCGCTGGGAAGAGCACCCAAAATGGCAATGGGACCGACGGTTTTCGATACGGAGGCGCCAATGCTCGCGATAGACGAAAGGATCATTATCAGGGCGATGTTACCAAACGATCGTGGATGGAATTTCATACTCTCACTCCCCTATTTTTGGGAATGATACCCCAAACTCTTGGGGAGGCGTATATGTGCCCCATGGCATTGAAAATCATCGAGTGCGGCATGCGTAGAAGCATTGCAGGCAAATGTTGCGATATATTTTTTCATTGCGATTCAATATTTGAGGATTATTTTGCAAATACCGCTCATAATATGAATAGTATTCCTGCGTTACGAATGAAACCGCAGACGAGCGAAAGCTGTATATACGATAGAATGGCTTTTTTACTTAACTTCATGACACTTGGAGTGTATTGATGAAACCTCATAATTATCCCGGACGGCTCTTTATCGTGGAGGGAATTGACGGTTCGGGGAAGTCCACTCAAATTGATCTGCTCTATAAATGGTTGCAATCTCAAGGATATAATGTCTTTTTCAGCGAATGGAACTCCTCAACCTTGGTGAAAAGCACCACCAAGATGGGCAAGAAAAAACGGATGTTCACCCCAACGACATTCAGCCTCAGCCATGCGACCGACTTCGCCGACCGCATGGAGAACCGTATCATCCCGTTACTTAAGGCGGGGGTGATTGTGTTGGCTGATCGGTATGTCTACACGGCGTTCGCAAGAGACGTGGCTCGGGGAGTCTCGAAGCGTTGGGTTCGCAACCTCTACGATTTCGCTGTGGAGCCTGATTTGGCTTTTTACTTCCGGGTACCTCTGGAGGTCTCCGTCAGCCGTATCCTCACAGGGAGGGCGCAAATTAAATATTACGAGGCTGGGATGGATCTGGGGCTGTCCGACGACATCAGGGAATCGTTCGAACTATTCCAAGGTAAAATCATGCACGAATACGACAATATGATCAACGAATTCAATCTAACGGTTATGGACGGCACACGTCCCATTGAGGAACAGCAGAAGAAAATGCGATCCCTCACGCAGCATGTTTTGGATAGCTCCTCCCGATTGCACAATGCTCCGAGAGATTTCATGGCCATGGCGGGAGTGAGCAAATGAGCATTGCGAGTTATTATGGCGAAGGTTATCCCTACATGCCTCTCGGACATCTGCCTGGCAAATTAATTGTGCTGGAGGGCACGGATGGCGTAGGACGATCCACGCAAATAGAGATGCTTCAGCGTTGGCTTGAGGAGAACGGGCATGCAGTCTCAAACACCGGACTTAGCCGATCCCCGCTGACACAACCCGGGCTGGATGCGGCGAAACAGGGGCACACTCTTGGCAGAACCACGTTCAGCCTCTTTTACGCCACGGATTTCGCGGACCGATTGGAAAACCAGATCATTCCCGCGTTGAAAGCGGGCTACTATGTGCTTTCCGATCGCTATTTCTACTCCATCGGCGCAAGGGATATCGTTCGCGGCGCGGACCCCAATTGGGTGCGAGGGGTGTATGGATTTGCACTGGTGCCGGATCTGGTTCTCTATCTCAAAGTGGACTTGGAGCATCTTATCCAAAGAGTTGTAAACGGGCGCGGATTCAACTACTGGGAGGCTGGACTCGATATGGGGCTGGCGGATGATCTTTACGACAGCTTCTGCCTCTATCAAACTCGATTGCTCGCCCAGTTCGACAAAATGGCCACGGAGTACGGCTTTGTGACCATGGACGCAAACCGCGATCCTCACGTTATCTTCGAGGAGCTGAAAATCAAAATCGAAGAGATTCAAGACGAAACACATCCGGTATCATCATGAGCTTGAAAACATAAATCCGAAGAGAGCGTAATATGGAAGAGCAACTGACATTTCGAGAATACGGAGTACAGGTCATCCGCGAAAGGTTGATCAAAATGCTCGCCCACATGCGGGGAGTGCGGCGAGGCGAGGATATCGAAGCGGTCCATGATATGAGGGTTGCTTCGAGAAGACTCCGCGCCGCCCTGAACGTTTTTAAATCGGTCTTCGTCTCGCAGGAGTTTCTCCGTTTCGAACGCGAGATTAAAGCCATCACCGACGCACTCGCCAACGCTCGCGACTTGGATGTCATGATCCTCACGCTTGAGGAAATGAAGCAATCGCTGCCGAAAATGCAGCAAGGCGGGGTGGATTCTTTCATCGATATTAAAAAGGACGAACGGATGAAATGCCAGCGCGACGTGATCAGAGCGTTCGATCATCTGGAAAACCGGGATTTGGTGGGGTGGTTCGAAGAGATCGCAAGTGGAGACCATGCGAATATGTCCCTCTCCGGATTATTGGGCGACTCCCATACGCGCGAGGAGAGCGGGGGTGAGCCATGTTAAAACAGAGGGTGGTCTATGGCATCGATCCCACCGACACGATTCAGGAGAACGCCGAGGTGATCATACCTGCGAGAGTGGCGGATCTTTTAGTTTGGGAGAAATTCATCACCAACCCGGCGAACGTACCCGAATTGCATCAAATGCGGATCGCCGCCAAAAGGCTAAGGTACACGATGGAACTATTCGCCCCTTTTTACGGACAATCCTTCAAGGACGCCATTGAGAAGGTTAAGAATGTCCAGGAAGCTGTGGGGGATATCCACGATGCCGACGTTCTGGCGCCGGAAATGCAACGGCACCTGCGAAGCTCACTGCGAATATCGCAAAAGGATATCCTGCGCAAGGGTGTCTATGCCGGAGATTACGATGCAGCAATGGGACTGCTGATCTTGTGCAGAAAAAAGCGGGATGAACGCAAATCCAAGTACCGCCAGTTTTTAGCGTACTGGAAATCATTGAGAGTGGAAGGCTTTTTTGAGTCGATACGAGATATTATGAAGGAGCAAAAAGCGGAGGAAGGCAAAGGGGGAAAACATAATGAGCGAAATCGAGCATCCCGGTCATCCGGCGCAGGAGATTCTGTTGGTCGGGGAGGATTCACCGGAGAGGATTCCCAATCTCGGTCCGATAAGGCTGCGAACGCTTAACAAGGCGGGATTGCGCACCCTGAACGACATCATGACACTCTCAGCCGAGGAGTTGAGTCGCATCCCTGGAATCACTCCCGTGAAAGCGAAGCAGATTCTGGATTACATTCAGGAGCATGTCGAAAAACCAAGCCCACCTCCGATGGAGGAGACTGCGGAGGGTGCTCCCTCCAACAGAGAACTGGCGACAACACTGGCACAAGAACTGATGAATCAGGCTCAGGAACTGCTAAAAGGGGAGAACTCCTCCGAACTGTCGCACGGAATGAGCCGTCAATTGGCGAGAATCATCATCCAATGCGATCTAGTTCTGCACGATCAGGTGGCGCTTCGCAAACCCCGAAAAAGCGTCAATCATCTGAAGGCGATGCGGGAGATGATTGTATCGGCTTCCGCTGGGTTGCATGATGGGAAAATTAAGCAGAGCAAGGTGTCGGTGGCGTTGCGCGACCGGAGGCGGAAACTAAAGGAGCTATGCGTTCGTAAAAACTCCGAGGGGAAAAACTGAAAGGAAGGTATTACGATTATGCCTTGGTGCCCGAAGTGTCTTGAGGAATACGACGCGGGAATAACCACATGCGCTGATTGCGGCTCCGCGCTTGTGGATAAACTGGAATCCGAACTGGAGCGAAAGCCTGTTTTAATTTATCACGCATCCTCCGAGAATGAAGCGAAAGTGGTTATCGCGACCCTTGAGGCGGAGGGAATCGTCGCATTCTCCGGCTCTCCGAATTTCGTGCTGCCCCAGGAAAGTTTCGCAGTAAATGACGATGTTGATGACATGGATATTTTCGTATTGGAGGACAAGGCGGAGGAAGCCAAGGCGATATTGAACGCTCCGATTTCCGAGGAGGAGCTTATGGAGGCGGAAGAGGCGGATCCCAACAAATCCGAACGCGATGCGGAATCAATAAACGACGAGGCGAATGACACGAAGAATAACGAAGCCTAATATTCCAATTTTCAAACACCGAGGCTTGGCTCGGGTTCGGTTGGTGGCTTTGAGTTGTTACGCGGCGTTTGCATTGGCAGGCTGCTCCTCGCAACGGAATCAAACCGCGACGCAAAAATCCGAACCCATGCCAATGCCTCAAGGCTTCACGATGGCTCCCAAAACACAACCCGCCCCGACGGATGCGGAGTTGCCTGGGTTAACGGCGGTGGTGAAAAAACTTGAAAAGGAACTGAAAGCCATGCCAAATGACAAGAGACTGATTCAACGCGCCGCAGACGCCAATTTTCGCGCAGGCTACGCAATGATGATGAGCCAGAAGACCGACAGGAAGCTTCGCTATCGCATGGCTTTGCGCTACTTTCGGCGCACCTTGCAACTCGACCCCCAAAACTCCGACGCCGCCTCCTACAAACAGCTTATCGAAAGCATCTACCGCTCCTTAAACCTTCCGATCCCGAAGTGAATGAATAATCGCTTATTTTCTATCCCAATCTATTCCTCAGCAAATGGATAGTAATCAATTAACAGGTAATTGCAAAATTCGCTTTTCAGGTATTTCGCCGAGCATAAAATGAGCGATATTAGCCTCATTTTCTGAATTTTGCAATTACCTCTATTAATTCAATATTTTGTTCCATCTCAAGATTACGCAGAAGAATATTATGGTTCCTCGGTATTTCACTTAAGTTCTCCCTATAAACGGTCTGTTTGGTCAAGTCCAAATTGTTGGTGTAAAATCTTTCGCTGATAAGTGACTTTTTATACGGCTCTGCGCTGCCGTATGGTCGCTCACCAAGCCATCCTCGCCCCAAGTGTACGACCTGGTGACCTGGTCGGTGGAGGCGTCAACCTCCGCTATCAGGGCGTCGCCGTCGTACAGGCAATAGGTGGTCTGCGAGCCGACGGTTTTGGACATCCGCCTGCCGAAGGCGTCGTACGCATAGCTCACGTTCCCGGAGGGCGTCCCCGTCACCCCGCTCAGCTCGCCCCACGCGTCTCACGAAAGCGTCTCCCCGTTCAGGGATGTCAGGTTGCCGGAGGCGTGTGCGCATTAGAACGCCTCACATAGCTATAAATAGACTATGCGAGATCATCATATACTTCAGGGAATGCACGCCATCCCGTACCGTTTAGATGGATAAAAAACCATACTTTTCGCCTTACTCCTCAAACGGAAGGGAGGAAAGAGGCGGGAGCTTATCTTTCCAAGGGGTTTCGCTTGTCACGCAGCATCTTTTTCGCTATCGCCTTGTAATCCAGTCCTTTGTTACTCACTGGATCTTTGTCATCCAAGGGAACGAACCTGCAGTTTGTTCTTTCATTAATTCCTGCCAGATTTAATATTTTATTGGTGCAAAATATATATCTTGGAGTTAAGCTGTCAACAAATAGATCGGAACCATCCCACGAATTATTTTTAAATATAATTGAATCTGGAAGAACATTTATAATTTTCCCGGAAGAATCCAAATATTGAATTCGTTTACAATTATTGCATATGATACTTATCTGGCACTTCATAGCATTTAGATCGTATTCGGCTCTTCCTATCACATCGATATGATAATATTTCGGAGGTTCAATGTCTTTGATACGTTTTCCTTTGACTTCAACAATATCAGCCTTATACTTTTTATATCCTGTTATCCCAAATCTCTCCCAATCATTAATCATATTTTCGGATACGATAAGGAATGGATATTCCCCGCATCCAAGAATGTCAGGATATTTTATTCCTCCTTCCACCGTAAGATGGATTGTGTTATCAGGATAAACTATTAATGGCGAATTACACATAGGACAAATTTTTGTATATTCCGAACTATTTTTCCAAGAATAAGCCCATGTGTATCCTCTAGTGTAAAACGAATTATGACTGAATTTATAAAAGAACATGTCATTTCCTTTCTGTGATTATTTATACCTACCTGTATTATTTAATTCATCAAGATAGTTTAATATGTTCGTTTTATCGGAAAGAGGATGTTCTGCGATAAATTCACCCCATTTTTGATTATAATCATAGCTAAATCCCAAATGCCTCTCTTCTTTGATCCATGAGCCATATTGAGGGTCATTCACATCCAACCCGGCTTTCGCGAAGTATTCTTTAAATTTCCATGGCAACATATGATGAGCATGGTATCCTTCGCCAGGCGGATCACCCATATTTTTTCGCAATCCACCGCGATCGGTTGGAGGATCAACCGACTCCCTCCGTATTTGAGGATCGTCAAGCTTCGCCCTAAGCCGGCATAACGTCTCCGAGTTGGCGTCCTCCGCAGCCGCCGCAGGTTCGGACGCCGCCTCGGCGGGAGGAGTTGACGAGTAATTGAAATACGCTCTTCCCGCGATAAGGACATCATCCAGCCCGTTGGCGACAAGGGCTCCGGTGAAACCATCCGCCAGGGATGTTTGAATATCCTTGTGGTCAACGAAATAACTCCAGGCGGTGCCAGCGGCGGCTCCTCCCAAAGCCCCTATTACAGGGTTTCCCCCGGATAGAACCGTGAAAAGAAAGTATCCCCCGGCTCCCACAACGGTCCCGGCGGGAACGCCGAAAATTCCGTCCGTGCCTTCAGGGTCCCAGTAATTAATGGGATTCCCGTAGCAGTACGCGTAGAGGTTTATCCCGCTCGCGAAGCCTATGGGATCCCTGCTGACGAACCTCCCCAGGGACGGAGCGTAATACCGCGCCTCCATGAAGACCAGCCCGGTCTCGGAGTCAGAATAGCATCCCGCCTGGCCTTGCCATCCGCAGGGCGTGGAGGGGAATGGCTGTTACCTCTGAAGAGGAATCTCGTTATTTCGAGCCATCTTTTTCGCCATTGATCTGTAATCCAACCCCCTGAAATTCACATCTCCTGTTAGTTCAAGAGGAGCGAAATAAAAATTCGTTCTCTCGTTTATCCCGGCAAGGAAGAGAACCTTCTCCATACAATAAGTCTTTCTTGGAGTTATATCCATCGCGAATATGTCCGACCCATCCCAGGATCCTTCCTTGATTATTGTAGGGTCTAACGGATGCAATTTGTCATTCGGGTTGGTAACTTCAATACGACCGCAATATTCACAAATGATTTGGCATTTGAATCCCATAGCCTCCATATCATATTCAGCTCTTCCGATAACATTGATGTGATAATACCTGGGAGGCTCTGCATCCTTTATGCGCTTACCCTTCGCCTCCACGATATTCACATCATATTTTTCATATCCTGTGATCCCCGCGCCTTCCCAATCGTTAATAACGTTTTGGGATACTATGAGGATTGTTTCTGCTCCGCAGCCTAAAATATCCGGATATTTGCTTCCCCCTTCAACAGCCAGGTTAATGGAATGCTTTGGATATTCCACGCTCATTCCCGCCTTGCATTTTGGGCATCTTCTGGAAAACTCCTCCGGTCTGGGCTTCAGGGACATAGCCCATGTGTATCCCCTTGTGGCGAAGGTGTTATCATCGAATATATAGAATATCATTCTGTATTCCTTTCTGAAATCATTTATAAAGCCCCGTATTATCCAATCTTTGCAATTCATTGATTATATCTAAATGACTTGGAGATGGATTATTTTTGAAAAACAATCTCCATTGCCGATTGTATCCATAGCTGAATCTTGCATGCGCGTGCGGTTCAACCCACGATCCGTATTGAGGGTCATTCACATCCAGCCCGGCTTGCGCGAATTTATCTTTGAATAACCACGGCAGCTTGTGGTGCGCCTGCGCCCCTTCAAATGGCGGATCGCCCATATTCCGCCGCAATCCGCCGCGATCGGTTGGAGGATCAACCAACTCCCTCCGTACTTGCGGATCGTCAAGCTTCGCCCTAAGCCGGCATAACGTCTCTGAGTTGGCGTCCTCCGCATCCGCCGCAGGTTCTGACGCAGCTTCGGCTGGAGGAGTTGACGAGTAATTGAAATACGCTCTTCCCGCGATAAGGACATCATCCAGGCCGTTGGAGACAAGGGCTCCGGTGAAACCATCCGCCAGGGATGTTTGAATATCCTTGTGGTCAACGAAATAACTCCAGGCGGCTCCTGCGGCGGCTCCTCCCAAAGCCCCTATTACGGGGTTCCCCCCGGATAGAGCCGTGAAAAGAAAGTATCCTCCGGCTCCCACAACGGTCCCGGCGGGAACGCCGAAAATTCCGTCCGTGCCTTCAGGGTCCCAGTAATTAATCGGGTCCCCGCCGCAATATGCGTACAGGTTAATCCCGCCTGCGAAGCCTATCGGGTCCCTGCTGACGAACCTCCCCAGAGACGGAGCATAATACCGCGCCTCCATGTACACCAGCCCGGTCTCGACGTCCGAATAGCAGCCCGCCTGGCCCTGCCACCCGAAGGGGGTTGACGGGAGCGGAGCACCGACGGGCGTCCCGTAGGCGGTGTACGCGGCCGTGGCGAGAAGGCTCCCGTTCGGATCCAGCAGGCTCCGCGCGTTCCCGAGCGCGTCGAAGAGATAAAACCGGCTCTGCGTCCCCGCATGGTCGCTCACCAAACCGTCCGCGCTCCAAGTGTACGACCTGGTGACCTGGTTGGTGGAGGCGTCCACCTCCGTTATCAAGGCGTCGTTAGGATGGAGATAATCCTTAGTCTAAGAACCGTCTGTTACGTAATACTATTATAATCTACCTATCCCATTCCCTGGGATCGAATTCATCCGGCCAAATGGTGGTTTTATCATATTTGGCATTTTCGAGAGTAAACTCACGTTTTTCGTCTGTACAGGAGTGAAAATGCTTTGTATCAAATCTCATGTCGGCTCCTCTTAAATCCGCATTCCTAAAATTACATCTTGCAATCTTCGCATTTAAAAAGGAAGCCTCGTTTAATATGGCATTTTCAAACGTGGAATCAAGTAAAAAACAAGAACTTAAATCGGCTTGTTTCAGATTCCCATAACTAAAATCTGAACACCACAAATAAGCTCCATGAAGACTAATATTCGAAGCATTAACTCTGGATAATGTCACACCACATAAATGGATATCGTTAAGATTCATACCTAATAAATTCATTCTCGGATATAATAATATTGCACCTTCATTTTCCGGTTTCACTTCATTTGGCCATTTCGTACTGATGTCATAAAAAGCATTTTCAAAATCTGTCTGTTCATGAATCGTATCTGTTAAATCCAATCCTCTTAAATCCGCTCTGTAAAAAATTGATTTTGAAATATCCGTTTTTTGAAAAATTGCAAATTCAACAATTTGTCTCTCTCGCGGATATACAGTATTGAACCACGAATAACTAAAATTTATTTCTTGTAAATTCGTTGATCTGAACTTTGCAGAATGAATATTTGTGTGCTTAATTTCCGATTTTGACAAGTCGCATCCCGTAAAATTACAGTGAGCCAATTCACAATGATTCATTTTTACCGAAATCATGATTGAATCACTGAAATCCGCCGCCGCACCGAAAACATCGTTCAAAATCGCATTGCTTGCATGAATGTTCCTTAGTTTCGCGAAGACAAGATTGGAGTCCGTCATATCGGCTCCGTTCAAGGTGGATCCGGAAAGATCCGCCTGACGCCAGTGAGTCCACCTCAGATTGGCGTTGGTGAAATCGCAACGCTGTGCGCTTTGAAACGTTAGCAACCCCCCTTCAAGATTTATATCCGCAAGGATCAAATCGTTAAGATTATCCTGTGACGTTTCAAACAATATTACATTTCTATAGTCACGTCTAGGTACATGCGTCATTCCAAATTTCCTTATTAATGCATCATAAATGAATTAAATTCATATTTATCATGGAATAAAAGATGTTTTATTAAATAGCGATGGATTTTTCATTATTGTCATATATTCCCAGTTTGTGCTTAATCCGGAATAATCTCCTTTCATAAGATACGTTCCGTATTCATTCAAATCAAAGCCTTTAAAGTTAAAATATATTTCATTTGCGTGATTCATGAGGTTTAATATCCCTTCCTGCGTTTGCATGTCAGGATCTTCCGCAAAATGCTCAAAAAATGCCGCCCCATGTTCTATTGCAAATTGTCTTAAATTTCTAGATAATCCCAAGGCAAGTCTTCCCTGAAAGTCATGCGTAAGTTTGTAAACTGTTTGACAGAAAGAATCAGAAATATTTACCGATTGCTCATCCGCCGCCGGATTCTCAGCCTCCTCGGCGGCCATGGCAGGAAGTGGGGAATCCATAATGGGATTCAACACTTTAGGGGCGGCCGGCGCCAAACTTACCACAGCCGGCCCTACGTACATCGCCGCCGCCGTATAGGTGGCAATCGCACCTATTGCAGCGGAATATTTACTTACCTCCCATCCCGGAGAGGACTCGCATTCCTCGTCAGGCTTCCAAAGGGTGAACGTGAAGGCGTATCTCAGAGCCTCCAATCCCGTCATAAGGGGGGAGGCTTCCGTACCGCCGGGATCAATGTAATTTATCGGGTCGTCATAGCAGTACGCGTAATGATTTATCCCTCCCGCGAAGCCGATCGGGTCCCTGCTGACAAACCTCCCCAGGGACGGAGCGTAATACCGCGCCTGCATGAAGACCAGCCCGGTCTCGGCGTCCGTGCAGCATCCAGCCTCCCCCTGCCACCCGAAGGGGGTTGACGGCAACGGAGCGCCGACGGGCGTCCCATAGGCGGTGTACGCAGCCGTGGCGAGGAGATTCCCATTCGGGTCCAGCAAACTTCGCGCGTTCCCGAGCGCGTCGAGGAGGTAAAACCTGCTCTGCGTCCCGGCATGGTCGCTCACCAAGCCGTCCGCGCCCCAAGTGTACGACCTGGTGACCTGGTTGGTGGAGGAGTCAACCTCAGCTATCAGGGCGTCGCCGTCGTACAGGTAGTAGGTCGTACTTGAGCCGACGGTTTTGGACATCCCCCTGCCGAAGGCGTCGTAGGTGTAGCTCGCGGTTCGACAATCTCACCGGCCGGGATTCCCCGGGGCGCCGAAGAGGTAAAACCCGCTCTGCTTTTCTTTATGGACGCTTGCAAAACATACTTAATTCACTTTCCTAGTTCCGATGATTTTATCTAATTTAGAAGGCAATGATAAATATCCATATAATATTTCCGGATATAAGGATGCAACCTCCTCGGGAGATACGATCATAGATTTGTCAAAATTATCCGGATCATCAAAATCATAATACGTTTTCATGGCCCTCCACGGATTCAGCACGTCGACGTGTCCGAAAAAAGGCACCGGCCATTTGTCTCTGTCCCAGTCGTTATCGTGATAGATGATCCTGTAAATTGGATCTTTGTCGGGAGGCCAGTTAAACAAGGTTATCAAAATGGAATCATCCGGCGTCAATTTGCGTATGTGAGATTCGATATCGTTCTCGTTGCCCGGATACTCGAAGAAATATCCGAGGGCTATTTTTCCATTGTGCATGTATCTCGACACCAGTCCTAGGGCGTTCCCCTCGTTTTCTAACGGAACGGTGAACCAGTCGCCCTCCCTGCACGGTATTTTTCTTTTCATTCTCCGAACCTTTGCGCCGCGTTGATGTATTTCATTAACGACTTGTTTTTCAGGCTTATCGGTCTTATCCTGTTTAGCGGGGGATTATACATATCGTACAACTGTTGCTCTCTTCCTCGTTGAACATCGTAATCATCGGTTCCCCAATCTCTTACAAACCGTAAACCTGGAAACGTTTTGGAGTGTTCCCGTTCGGATTCAATAGTCATTTTACAATAATAAATATTTTCTACTTATTAAAATAATCAATTAAATTTTCTAAAATCATCCCAATATTATTTGGCTCATATGTTACATCCAAACCTATTTCCATTAATTTGGAAGCACATATTTCGATTATCTCCTCTTTTATATCATCTGGTATTACAATCCTATATTTATTATGCGTGTAATGATCAATTACGATAGCTTCTCTTTTTATATTTGGATATACATATTTATTGAACGTATCATATTCAGTTTGATTTATTTTAACTTCCATAATAAATTTTAGTATCCCATCCGTGTATTCCCATGAAATCTTGCCCAAACTGTAACAATTTTCCTGCTTTGATTTAAAATTACTACAGCCCTATTACCGATAAATTTATATGTGTTAGTTGATGGTTGAAAAGTCACATTGAGTGGATTTTTTATGGTATCAAGAATGGCGGATGGATGTACGCCAACACCGTTTCTGGATATCGCTTGGTTTATTCCATGTTTGGTATAACCTGTAATTCCATCATCGTTAACTATATTTTTAAATCGAAGAAAAGATTGTTCGCCCTCCGTCTCATCATTATTGACGATCTCCCTCCTTACTTGAGGATCGTCAAGCTTCGCCCTAAGCCGGCATAACGTCTCCGAGTTGGCTTCCTCCGCGGCCGCCGCAGGTTCGGACGCCGCCTCGGCGGGAGGATTTGACGAGTAATTGAAATACGCTCTTCCCGCGATAAGGACATCATCCAGGCCGTTGGAGACAAGGGCTCCGGTGAAACCATCCGCCAGGGATGTTTGAATATCCTTGTGGTCAACGAAATAACTCCAGGCGGCTCCCGCGGCGGCTCCTCCCAAAGCCCCTATTACGGGGTTCCCTCCGGATAGAAACGTGAAAAGAAAGTAACCCCCGGCTCCCACAACAGTCCCGGCGGGAACGCCGAAAATTCCATCCGTGCCGCTCGGGTCCCAATAATTTATCGGGTCCCCGTAGCAGTACGCGTACAGGTTTATCCCGCCTGCGAAGCCTATCGGGTCCCTGCTGACGAACCTCCCCAGAGACGGAGCATAATACCGCGTCCGCATGTAGACCAAGCCGGTCTCGGAATCCGAGAGGCATCCCGTCTGCCCCTGCCAGTTCGCTTAACTCCCCCCCATGCATCCTTGGAGAGCGATTCGCCGTTCATCTAGATCAGATTTCCGGAAGGCGTCGCATCCAAGGTTATCAAATAATCAAATGGAATTTATGTTATGTTGCTCGAATCTACCTATCCATCTGCCCTCCTTATGCGCTTTCAAAATGGAAGGCATATATTCATCTAAATACTTTGTAAATAACACAGCATTCACCGCCGCTCTGTCTGCGATATGCCACATACCCAAGTGTTCGTTTTTTTCAAATATCTCATCGGTAGTGATGACAAATATATTCGTACCGCCGTCTTTTAAATCGTTATACCTGTAGTGCTCATGCACCGTCATAACGGAATAAGCGATATCGCTTCCCGTTTCCAGAAACGCGATCGTGTCTGTCAAGTCAAATCTTATAAGATCCACGGGATTTGTGCGTACGAATTTCAGACCGGAGGCTGTGATCGATTCCTCCACCGCTTCCCTGATGGAATCCGTTTGGATTGACAGAACAATAGGCTTGTAAGCACTTGTATTTTTCATTCCTCACCTCTCTAAGTGAGTCACCATCGGATGACCGATTAAATAATCATTGATCTCAGGTGTGGCAACAGTAAATGCAAATCCATCTTGACTTAATATGGCGTTTCTCCAGCCATCTTTAACATTCGCGGTCACCAGATAAGTTCTATTCTCAAATGTTACATCCATCAGCATTTTATGCAAATCCTTTGGTAAAAACACCCTTGTTAAGTTCAAAGGTCGGTTCCATTTTATTATAGACACAAATCCGCCATTCATTCTTATCTTGTTCGCCTCCTCATCCCCTACAAGCCGCATTATGGTTTCGGGAGGATGGCATCTGTCGATGGTTTTCCTGCGTACGGCTTCTCTGGGATTTGCCGCCATTTCCGCTGGACCGCATCCTATATCATCCATCGGATACAGCTTATTCGCAATCCAAACCCCTAACGGATGGAATGCGGTGTAAACACGGTGAAATCCGCTGCGCAAAGAGTAACCACTCCACCGGCGCCGATCGTTGCTCCTCCCGCAGCGCTGCCTCCAGCCACACCAATTTCTCCGGAACCTACAATATCCGACACATACGGAAGTTCCGTATAAATTGGCGGGCCCGCCAGTGTTCCATCAGCATCCGAATAATTCACGGGATCCCCGCCGCAGTATGCGCAGAGGTTTATCCCGCCGGCGAACCCGATGGGGTCTCGGCTGACGAACCTGCCCAGGGACGGCGCATAATACCGCGCCTGCATATAGATCAGCCCGGTCTCGGAGTCCGTGCGGCATCCCGCCTGCCCCTGCCATCCATAAGGCGTGGAGGGGAGCGGAGTTCCGATGGGCGTCCCGTATGCCGAGTATGCGGCTGCTGCCAGGCAGTTCCCGTTCGGATCCAGCAGGCTCCGCGCGTTCCCGAGCGCATCGAAGAGGTAAAACCTGCTCTGCGTCCCCGCAAGGTCGCTAATCAGGCCGTCCGCGCCCCAGGTGTACGACCTGGTGACCTGGTTCGTGGAGGCGTCCACCTCCGCTATCAGGGCGTCGCCGTCGTACAGGTAATAGGTGGTACTTGAGCCGACGGTTTTGGACATCCGCCTGCCGAGGGCGTCGTAGACACGTCCCGTCCCGATATGGCGTACGGTTATTCGGATTAAACGTCAGGCGTGTCACAGCCTCATATGACGAAGGTTATCCATCCGTCACACCAAATGAGCGATTTCCACGCGATATCCCTTTATATTGTTCTCCGCGAATAAACGATGCAGTTTCGGGGATATGAAAAGTTTCGGAGGCGGGCCATTACAACCATGCACATTAAAACCAAACAATATGCGGGTTCTCGCAAAATCATATTCATCCCATGAATCCTTATGCACATAGAGTTCCGTCGCGATATTAATTCTTAATGCGTGACCGTAAGGACATACATCCTCCGTTTTTAAATCCCGGATAATTCCGTATTTCGTATCGTTCGTCAATTCCACGGGTTTGGAAGTTATTGTCAGTTGACGCCATGGCGACGCCATTTCAACGCTTTTCGGGCCGTATCGCTTTTCGTATTTCTCGGCGTACTCGTACAGGGCTTTGATGAACATCGCCTCATGATCCGGCTCGTCAAGCCAACGATTGAATTTGTAGGAGTTCGGATCTATCATCTCGTTGAATTTTTCGTGTAACTCGCCTATTTGCAGACAACGACTGAATTTGTAGGAGTTCGGATCCATCCCTTCCATCCTTGCCATTTTAATAAGTTCGCGTCCAGTTTCGGTCATTTTCAGACGAACCGAGTGCGGAGCCTCCGGATGATGTTTTATCGGTTTCGCCTCGAATCCCGCAATGTTGTTCTCGATCAGAAGTCGATGCAACCTTTCAGATATAACCCATTCATTCGAAATGGTGCGACAGATATCCTTGCCCTTGGGGATCGTGCGCGTATTCAGCATAAGATCACTCATCTGCCTCGCGCCCGCCCCGCAGCGCTCGCACTTCCCCGAAATATCATATATTGTGCCGCAATCCTCACCGTCGGGTTCGAACGTTGATGTTGGTTTTATTATCAGATTAAAAAGTTTCGCTTTCTCCATCTCAGATCGAGTGTAGTATCGTTCAATCCAACAAAATCCAAGAAATTTCTCCCTGTTGTATTCCCTTAACGCATTAATAATGCTTGAATAATCTGGGTTGTCCGAATTAATAACCATGCGACTTGTGATATCGGACAATGGTTGAGATATGTCCGGGAATTTAGAGTCGGCAAAATCCCTGTCAAGTCGTATTTCAAATCGTTCCCTCATATTATTCCTCACTGACCAAAATTTAATCCATATTTACAATATATTTTATTCAGTTTACTCCATATTTCTTCATTCGGCATATCAGAATAATCATCCCCGTATGGAAATTCTTCGCGAATGGCGTTGGTAAGAAGCTGATGATAGGGGGCTTTCAATTTGATTACTTTGCCACCTATGTTTCCCAAGTATCTAGGCCATATGTGATGCCATTCCTCCTTCCCAACCTTTTTGGGGTATCTTTCATTCGCCTGCTCCTCCCACTGTTCACGCGTTTGTTCAACGTTTTCGCCCTCGTTGACTTCCGTCGCTTCACTGTTTTGGAGTTCCCCCTCAATCGCATTCAGGCAATCGGTTCCGAACTCGTTAATCTCCTCCTCTTCCGCCGCCGGATTTTCGGCGTTTTCGACGACCAGGGTGGATGCGGCGGCGGTCGCGGCGGGATCCAGAAATCTCGCTGCATTCGGAGCTAA
>DAIDHP010000042.1 GCA_027459625.1 Chthonomonadales bacterium | reverse complement strand
CTGGAGGCGGTGACTTTGCCCAGCATGGATGCTGCCTGCAGAAGGTTCATCACCTTCCTGCCGTCCCCTTCGGAAACGTCTATGATTGCATCTATTTCGCTCTCCCCCAGTTCCATCTTCTCGGCATCCATCGGATTCTGAAACCCATTGCATCCGCCTTAACGAGGCACATCTTCTTACACAAGGCGTATATTCCCTCTTTGATTTGTAAACCGAGGATTGGATGGATAAGCTTTTACCAGCGATACGAAATATCAAAGCCAACAATTCATCCGAATAATTGGATCCTCACGATTGTATTGGATTTCAGATTGGTGTTCATACGCAACAATTTATACGGAGAGACATGATGCACAATGTTACATAATAACTAACTGAAAGGATATTCCTTCGCATGTCGAAAATCAGCAGCGATTAGCTCTATCACGAGCAATAACCGTACTGAAACTGTCTATGTAAATGGAAATCATTGTAAGGGAGGATCAAAGGGATGTGTAAAGAACTATCCGCAATCCGAGAGAAATATAATACAATCGCTTTGGAGAATAAACTACCATCGATCGGGTCAAAAATGATTAACAAGTACGGTATGGAATGGATCGTATACGGTCACTTTTTTGCACCCACTCTTTCATCCATGGCTCGTGATTATGGAAATGTCATTTCCCACGACCCACGTGATCTTCTTCCGGTTATTATTCCCCAAAATATGTCACCGCGACTGAATGACTTTTTCATCCAGGTTGATCGTAGCACCAGCAAACATCTTATCCCTCTCGATACGATGCCGCATCTCCATCCTAACCAATCCCATCCGGACGGGCATAGCGTGGACGCCTGGTCCGACCCCAATAGGATATTGTTTTTCTTTGACGCAGTTCATCTTCATGAAACCATCTTTGCACACGAACTGGGGCATGTGTGGATTGATCTGATTGAAAATTGCGAAGACTACCGTATGATGCGCGACCTGTCCGATACGAGCAGAGTTCGCCAGTTCCAGTATATTCAATCGTTTGTTTTAGATCGGAAGGTCAACGATGTTATTGCGGGGCGCGGATTCGATATGACGATCATCGACGACCAGCAATTTGAGACGATCCATTCCATGGCTCAAGCGGTAAACGCCGGTTATCAGCCCCCTTCAAAGCGAGAGGCGGCGTGTTTGGCTCCAATCATAGCCGCCGCGATTCTGGATCAAAATCGGCTTTCAGAAACATCATTACGGGATTTTAATGTCGCTATTGCCACGTTGAAGCAAGGCATACCTGAAATATGCCTCTTGGCCGAAGAATTCGTAAACAGTGTTAGTCAACACGGGGTTGACGACGGCGGTTCGATAAAGGAAGTCATAAATGAGTGCGCAATCTTATCATTCCGCGCAATCGGCGATTCATTCGATATAACGAGGGATTTGGAGGAAGTTATCCCGACCGAATGTTATCAGGATAAATTTCCCAAGTTCTTTCCAGGCTGTTCCGTACGAGAGAAGCTGGAGATTGGAAAGGCAATGGCGAAGCACGATATCGGCGCGAATGTGCGATGGCGAATATTCGGCGCTCCCAACGGAAGTGCACAGATACAGTTTCTCGACGCCTCCTATCGTTGGACGGAGCCCACGGCATTACGGCGCTCCGTCATGAGGCTTGATCAACCGTCCATTCCCCGACGGATCGGCTCACACCGACAGCGTCACTTTGGAAGAAGCTACATGCCCGGGATCGGACTGTGGCTGAGCAGGGAGCGCCTGGCGGAACAAACCGGCACCGAATCGCCATACAGGTATGCGTATGACAATCCGGTTAAATATGCTAGCCCGTCAGGAAGAGCACCGATCTCACGCGTTCACAAAAAACCTTCCCCCCCGAGTCATAAACATAGTTGCAAGGATGTTTATTCATGCCTGGAAAATACGGGAAAGTATAATTGCAAAGGGCATGGGTGTGGGTGCAAGGCGGCTCCTAATCAACATCAGGTTAGTAAAGAGATGATGCTTTGCGTCTTTCATATTGAGTGCGATATGATGGATCAAGGCTGCGGGGGAGATAACCATGGAGGAATAGGGCAACTTATGTGCACCCTACCGAGTGGACAACCCGGACTCCTAAAGACGTTGATCAATTGCGGATGCAATCGCGGTGCTTGCTGTAAAGGTGATAAGCAAAAAGGGGTTCAGGGCAAGGATTGGTGCCAAGGGGCGAAGGCTGCCTATATCGGATTACAATGTATAGGATTGAAACGCTATGGATCGCCAGAGTATGATATTTCAAAGATGAGGAAATGCGAAAAATGTTTGAGCACGGATTGGAAAAAGCACAAAGACGAACAGACATGCGATCATTGCCTGCGATACGCTAAATGAATATGAAAGGGAGGGGGAAATGTTCATCAAGAATGCTGTTGCGTCCCTCGTTATCGTTTTCAGCGCATTGACACTGCTGTCGCTTGGCGCCCCGCATGGACACAAATCACCCGATAAGGGCCTCCATCATGGTCCCTCTAAATTTGCTATATCATCCTTGAAATACCATTATTTTGAATGGTTTCCCCCTAATGGTGAACATTCCGAATTCTACGTGGAATGGTATTCAACTAATCCTGTGAAAGGAGATATCGTGGAATTTAGGAGTTGGACTTCCGGTCGAATTCTATATCGTTTCAACAGACCTGAAACTTGGGTCAACGGGATAATGCCTTGGATTGAACCCGCCGAGAGCACAGCTGACGGAAAACTCCCCCGATTGGGAGCCATGCTTATTACAGCTTCCGGAGAAGCACAACCGAATACTGAGTGGGTGATTATAGGGAGGCAATACAGCGGCAAATTTTCGATCGTGTTTGACGCAGGAAGCATGCGAACCGGTTTTCAGTATATGCCGGAATTCGTGGATTTGGACAAGGACGCCTACCCGGCCTATTCCGACGAGGAGATAATTACACTTAATTGGTATCCCCCTATGACGAATGCCAAGATCGGACTGAGTGAAATGACCGCCAAAGTGTGGAAGTGGTCACAGGCGCGGTTTCGATACGTGCTGGTTCGTCACTGCCCCTACGTCAAACGTCTGGAGCCATTGACGTTCAAGCATTGGAGGTAAAGTATTTGTTCCTCTGCGTTAACATAAGCGAAACAGCCTCTCGGTACAAATTGGTGTAGATATCAGGGAGTTAAATGATGAAAGGAAATGGATTGAAGTAAGACGAGAAACTTAGCGAGCAGGGATCGAAGAGGTTATTGCGCCAGCGTCATTTTAGAAGAAACTAGGTTCCTCGCTGTTTTGTGTGGTTATACGACAGGCGGGTATCTCTGCATTGAACTCATTCCATCCCGATAAAGATGTCCAATGGAGTGTGCCGATACGCTTGCAAAGCCTGAAGGAGGATGTGTTGCGGGCGAACCGAACTGTTAATATTCAACCCCTTCGGGGTTGGCGGATGGCTTTCAAGCCATTTGGGATATCGTACCTCGGGATTCATCCCGATGGGAATATGGAGCGGAACCATAATAAACGACGTCTTATTCCATGTCACCGCTTACTCATCCATTCATCACCCACAGGAAACAGCGAAGAACCAATTATCTTTCGACAATAGGTCGTTTTAGAAAGGATCATTCAAATGAAAAACATTGGAACTATAATATCATCACATGTGAGATTGACTATATCGGTATTTGCTATAATCTACGTTTTTGTAATTGTCATGGATATCGCACATACAAGAACACAAAATGCTAGCTCAATCAAGATTAAAGGGGCTATCTATAAACTTCAGGTAATACATGCAATCAATGGCAAATCGCTTCCGGTTCCAATTCCAATTCCTGAAGGAGGAGTCATTCGTGAATTGTCGGAGATAAAATCCTTGCCATGAGAATATTTCGTACAATTTTCAACCTCTCAAGATGGTAGACTCGCAATGGAGTTTTACGATGGCGTATTCTGGAACCGACTTGGAACCAATTTACCATACATTAAAGCATGCTTAGGGCCTGAAACACATTATAAATTTGCTGATTTTACAAATAAACTAGAAAGAATAATAAGTCTATCTCCTTACAGGGGAAAGACAGTGCACAGGGAATACTCGGGTTACGTTATTTTAGGAAAACATTTGACTATTTCTATAGATGCGTATAGACTTACACCCAACGATAAAAAATATAAGCCTTCGACTCCGTGGCTTATTTCTCTTTTTATAGGTCCCAAATTATAAATAACGGGTCTATGAGAATTCGTGTGCAATCCGATTGTCAATCGGTCGAGCGGCTATGACCTAGGCGGATTTCTATACACGACGAGGATGAATGGAAGCTTGTCTTTAAAGCCCTCCCCCCATACCTGGGGTGGAGCTTTGCTCCGGTGCCGACCACATCGACCTACGACGCGAACGGCAACATTCTGACCGAGAACGCAGGAGGCGCGCTGACCACATATTCATGGGACTACGAAAACCGGCTTGTTGGCGTCACCTCCCCGTCCTGAATGGAGACATTCTCCTACTCGGCCGACGGGATGAGAGAGGAAAAGGTCAACTCCTCCGGAACCGTTTATTACGTGAGGGACGGCGACAACGTGCTGATAGAAACGGATGCGAATTTGATATCCCAGGCTCACTACACCGACTTCCCGGGGATGTGGGGCGGGCTGGCATCCGAGAGAAGGGGCGGAGTTTCCAGCTTTTACGGGTTCGACCAGCAAGCCAACACGCGCATTCTGGTCTCCCCCGCCGGGGCGGTCACGGACGACTATCTCTACAAGGCGTTCGGGGAGGAGCTTGCTGTTTCAGGAAATACGGTGAACCCGCTGCGGTTCGGCGGTCAGGTCGGGTACTGGAGGGACGTGGCGGAGAGGCTGTACGTGAGGGCGAGGCATTTGAGGACGGATTTGGGGAGGTGGATGAGCGGGGACCAGATCAATCAAGCGATTCATCCATATCAATATGTTGAAAATCGTCCAACGTTCTATATTGATCCACTCGGCTTGCAGAAGAATGGTGGTATATCCCACTATGATAAGTTACAAATATCTTGTGGTAGTAATAGTCCATCCACAATGAAAGGGGTAAGCCCCCAATATCCAAAATATAGTTGCTATAAGAATGTGTGTGCAATCTATACTTTTTGGGAGGATTATTATGACAATCTTGATTCGGAGTTATGTGATGATTCAAGAAATATAATTGAACAAATATCTCTATGTACAATTGTGAACTATCATCTCGGTGAGTGTGCTACATATAATCCATACTATAAACAATGTTATACTTCAGGAGGAGGGACAGGATTTCTCCAAATAAGTTTATGTTGCATACAATGTGGTATTAACGTTTGTTGCTCCATTACGGGGCCGGGAAAGGCACTATTAAAGAAGTGGCGTGATAACGCATTTCTTAGTTGCCAACGTCATGGCTATTTCAAATATCCGCCACCGCCATATTTCCCTGTTTGGCAATATCCAAGTATGTAGTCAATATATGTCTGAAAAGAAAAATGATTCAATTAGCAAGTTATCTGCAAATATGAGAAGAATAATGTCATCATGCTGTCCTCTCAATTTCGGTTACTGATCTTATCGACAAGGCATTGGCAACGATTAAAATAGGAAGGTTGCATGTAATCTTTGCACGGAGCAATTCGAGCGATAAAGCGGTCACATTACACGTCTTTTATGGTCAATGCCGAGGTGAGCGAATGTGTGAGTGTTGAATTGACATGGAAAGTATGCCTGTATTATTTATCTGATGTAGTGTAAAAGTGTAGCGGATTCAAAAGGTAAGACGCTCATGTGAAGTGATGGTATTTATAACGCCAGTGGATGAGTTTGAGATGTTGTATGGCAGGAGCAATATCAATAAGAGCGATTAAAAACCTACCTTTAAAAATCGAACGTAGTACAAGAGATGAGAGGAGAAATTGCACTGTGAGTAAGCCACGTTCACTTTCTTCTCCAGCATTGCTGTTTTTCATTGCAATGTTCCGCAAACACAGGTAGCGAAACAGAAAAGTTATGATGATGCCCAACGTATCTTTCAACAGTTATTAACGTAACCATGCGAATAGAGTATGGTTTAGCTGAAGCTGAAATTGCATTTCATGTGATGGCGGCAACACAAAGATCGGGAGGGATTAACGATGAATTATTTGATAGCCTTACGAATTGATAGAGATATGATATGGTTGATTACGTTGTTTGTTCCCGCTGTGCTATTACAAGTGACATACAAACGAATTGGATCTTCCATATTTCGTAAGGTCGTCAAATGGGTGAAAATATTTCTGTTCCTTATTGCTTTCGTGGGACTTTGCAGCGTATTTTACGCACCTTTCCTCTCCGCATTCGTCGTTCGCCAGAATGTGACATGCAATGAGAACATGAGGATTTTGAGTCGTGCGCTTCTTGACTACGCAGATGACTGGGATGATACTTTTCCACCCGCCAATCAATGGTATACGGAAGGGCGAGCTTTTCTTGGTTCCGAAAAGAAAATTGGCGTCATACGTTGTCCTGCATCCTCATCGCCATATACGTACGCCTTGAATATCTCCTTGGGGAAGGGGTTGCTTTACAAGAGAGATAACTGGCAAGATATCGTTATGCTGTTCGAATGTGACGCCACCGGTCCCGATGCGTATGGCAACAAGGATATTATAACTCCTGAAAAACGACATCCAGGCGATCTGAATTTCGCTTTCCTTGATGGACATGTTAAGTTCGTTCGCTGCGAGGCATGGAATAAACTAGGATGGTAATACCGATGTAGACAAAATGGGAAAATCCTTCGCGGTTGAAAATGTTTTAAAATAACCGATAGCTTTGAAAAGAGGTTAGGACATCCGAATTTAAAGGCACAAGAGGTAGCCGCTTGAAATTGAGATTGCAAGAACAGACTGACGGGCGTCTCCTCCCCGGGCGGGGTCGAGACCTACTCCTACTCGGCGGACGGGATGCGGGAGGAAAAAGTCAATTCATCGGGAACCGTGTATTATGTTCGCGACGGCGAGAACGTGCTTATTGAAACCGACTCCGGCCTCGTCACCCACGCGCACTACACCGACTTCCCGGGCGTGTGGGGAGGGCTTGCCTCGGAGCGAAGGGGAGCCACGTCAAGCTTCTACGGCTTCGACCAGCAGGCGAACACGCGCATTCTCGCGTCGATAAATGGTAATGTCACCGATGACTATCTCTACGAGGCGTTCGGGGAGGAGATGGCGGTTTCCGGATCCACGATCAATTCGCTGAGGTTCGGCGGCCAGGTGGGGTACTGGCGGGACGAGGCGGAGAGGCTGTACGTTAGACGAAGGGTCTTGCGGGTTGATCAGGGGAGGTGGATGAGCCGGGATCCAATCGGATATCGAAGCGCGGACAAGGGTGCTTATCATTACGTGGGGAATCAGTCGATAAAGCGCATGGATCCATCCGGACTGAGTTCTTGCATGTACTGCGGTCCAAATTTGGATAAATGGATTATAAAGGAAATCGGAACACAAATAAAGTGGGCTAGGATGTTTCACAACAAAATTAAAAACACATCTGATTTGCTTCCTCTATGTACCATAGGAATGAATTTATTAGCCTGTTCCTTGGACAACTATATTTTGAATTATTTAGGCTGGGCTGGCATGAACCAAGGTTACAAGAGAATGGGTAATAAGTCAACTTATCTTTGTCCAAAAATTCCACAATATTCCCATAATTGCGGGCATCATACGGTCACGCTTTGCGGCAAGTGTCTTCCGATACATCAGGTTGGCAATATTATGTACGGACTAGTAGGAAGGGCTCTCAATTTTTCGTTTAATGATATCTTAGCTGCACCTTACTGTTTCTTAAGTGCTGTCAAAGGAAAATGGTGCGATGCAAAGGGATATGCATATGGGGTTGGGTATGATCTTTATAATATGGGAGCGACAAATAATATTCAGAATTTTTGTTTCTCGTTCGGAATCCTTACGTTGCAAACCAATCAAATCTCGAAGAAATTCAATCCTTTGTCGGAGGCTCTGGATGATTGCGTCACATCCAAAAAACTTGTTTCGTATAGCACATGCTTACCCTGCGATGAGCCTATTGTACTGGGATCTGGATTCCAATACCACAATAGGAACTGTGAATGCTGGAGTCCATTAGGTGGACCTGACTGCCCTACGAAAACTATTTACTATAAGCACACTTTTCCTTGTAAATTAGGCAAACAATGTTATTGAGGATAACGATGTATCTTTTTCAGAATGCAAGGTATTTCGGCAGTATCGACGTTTTTCGCGTGGTGATGAAACTAACGGTCATAGCGATAACGGATTATATTTTCATATGGCACTTGGTTTATTATAAATGAACGGATGACAACAATGGCTAGAAAAATAACGGAATGGTGCGTTTTGACTGGGGCTCTGTTATATCTTTTACATTTATACATGGAAGTAAGGTTCGAATATTTTTCATTCAATACTATGAAGAATTTTGGGGAATATATTCAAATTATCAAGAATACGTCGTCAAACGGTTATGTGTTAAAACTCGAAATAGCATGCATCTTCATTGCGCTATATTCAATTTATATGATTTTTCGCAATTGTGATAGGTTACGATATTATCAATTGACCATTCTAATCACTGGGATAGGCTTGCAGATACTATATTTTATTATTTATCTGCATCCATGGGCAAAGTTTGATCATGGATATGAATTGAATTTACGGGATATTGTAGGATATTGGTTCACTCTCCCATGTCTTGCCGTTTCTAACTTATTGTGTTTAGTCGTATTGGAGAAAAGAAGGATTTCATATGTACATCAAATAATTCTAATTTCATGCTTTTTCATGATTATTTCTTATTTTATATTTTTTCCTTCTTATATAGTTAATTCTGTAAGTCCATATGGAACACAGAAATTATTTATCTTCACGACAATATCCTCTGGACCGATACCTTACTATTTAGGTGATACATATAATGGCAAAATATATGGTCCTGATTGGAGCGAGGTTCCATACGATATTTCCTTTGTGCTTATTGATCTGGCAATCTTTCTAATGGTATTTAACTCGGATGAGAAATTTAATTATAGGATTTCGTACTGGATATTTTTCAGTTGGGTGGCTGGAGCGTATTTCTTGATTAATTCTAATATAAAATGCCCCATAAATCAATGGATACATCCAATAGTAATTTTGATTTTTGTGATAATTATAATTATAATTCAAAATACGATATTTAAAATATATCGTATTAATGACGTGCTTCGCCGAAGAATATCAACTTGGATTTCGATTGTTTTGGCAATCATGCTTTTTTTAATGATTATATTAAATAATCTATTTAGACTCAATGTTTTAATGTCACCTTGGCTTATCATTCTGTTAGTCCCTATCTGGATGTTGTTTCCCAGAAAGTTTCCGTATATAGTATTTTTCGGATGCGAATTTTTTGTTTATGTGTTTACAAGTGATTTATATAATTGGCCAAAGTCAATCCTACTGGCTTTTGTGCCATTAGTTCTTATTATGATACTTGGATGGAAAAGAATGGATAAATCTTTTGAGAATCATTCAGACATTCAATGTAAAGGAAGTTAATCTGGTTTTCGCCCTCCCTTGATCTATCACGATGATATCATTGGTGGTTGATACGTATTCTTTCCTGTATTACCGCAGTCCGCATCCCGTTGGTGTCTCTTGATTGGGGCGTCGGGTGGATCCTTACATATTCTTTCTCATAGGTGGTATTCCATATCATTCTAATGCTCGGTTTTAATTTGGTGAGAAATAGTTACCCCACGCTTAACGGTCATTAATAACATGGCCCTAATAGGATCATTCCTTCATATCAATAATTGGCGTTTAATGCATATACCGGATGCAAAAGAGATGTTGATGTCTCGGATGATTAGTTTGAGAAGAGGGACGTTCGCTCATCGGATATAAACGTTCTGACAGTCGTGCGAGTACATGACGGGAATCGATCCTTATGAATGCTTCAGAGGCTGCCAACGTGAACAAAAGCTTTGAATCAACGGCGGAGCGCAGGCTTGCAATCACAGTCGGCTGTTTCCACGTGTACGTTCACGACAACGGCAACCCTCCGACTGCGGCGAGACGGAGAGGGGGGATGATTTTCCCTCATTTTCTCCTGGACGTTGCGAACAATGGGCTTATGGACCGAAGGCGGTTCACGCTCTCCGTAACCCTCGCGATCACAAGGTCAATCTCCTCCTCCGTGTTGAACCTTCCGACGCTGAAGCGCACCGCCGAGTGCGCCAGGTCGTCATCGATTCCCATTGACTTCAGGACGTGAGACGGCTCGCGCGACGCCGACGTGCAGGCGGAGCCCGGCGACAGCGCTATCTCCGGCGTCAGGAGAAGCAGACTTTCGCTCTCCGCGAAGGCGAAGGAGAGGTTCAGGGTTCCGGGTACCCTTCGAGTCGGGTGACCGTTCAGCCTGACATGTTCGATGGAGGCCATCAGACCCGTTTGCAGCCTGTCGCGCAGTCTTCCTATTCGAGCCGATTCGGTCGCCATCTCGTCGGCGCATAATCTCAGCGCGGTGGCCATTCCCACCGCGCCCGGCGTGTTCACGGTCCCGGATCGAAGCCCGCCCTCGTGCCCTCCCCCGTCCGCCTGCGCCGCGATCCTCCCCCTCGCCTTCCGGTTGACGTACAGCGCACCGACCCCCTTCGGACCGTATATCTTGTGGGCGGAGAGCGAGATCATGTCGGCGTTGGCGTCCCTTGCGTTGAAGGGGAGCTTGCCGACGGCCTGAGTCGCGTCCGTGTGAAAAGGAACCCCGCGCTCGCGGCATATCCGCCCCATGGACGCCACGTCCTGCAGAACGCCGGTCTCGTTGTTCGCCGCCATGATCGAGACGAGAACGGTCCTGTCGGTTATGGACTCCCTCACCGCCTCGGGGTCGATCAGTCCGTCGCCGTCGGGCGACAGCCAGGTGACACGAAGCCCCTTGCGCTCCAGATGACGGCACGCGTTCAGAGCCGCCTTGTGCTCCGACAGAGCCGTCACAATGTGATCGCCCCGGTCCCCATTCGCCTCCGCAACCCCCTTTATCGCCAGATTGACCAATTCCGTCGCTCCGGAGGTGAACACGATCTCATTGGGGAATTCCGCGCCTTTGACGGAGCCACCGGCAAATTGAGTTGAGCGTATGAAACAAATAGTGATCGTTCGCTTTCCGGCGCCGTGATAGGCAAAAACGGAACGATTTACGTGGGGTCCGATCATTGCAATCTCTGCGCCCTGATCGAAGCCACTGGGAAGAGGAAGTGAGGAATGGCGTAGGGAGGTGATCGTTTTCAAGGCGAATATTGCGGGAGGCGGCAGACGCTTCATAGATTATCATTTTCGCCGACCGACGGGCGCATGAATGACGAGAATCAATCCGTACCGCGGGATGGCGCCTATTCGTGCAATTCGCGAGCGCGGGCAATACATGAAAAATAGGTATTACAAAGGAACGCGAAAGTTCATTTCCGCGCAGATGAGATAGAGGATTTCATCTCTTCCGAGGGGGTGAACTTCCGTTCCGTGTTATTGGATCAACCCTTAACAAGCGATCTGTGAAATGTTCAAACACACATAAAAACGTCCTCCAGCTCTATGTTAATGCATTCCTCCCCCTCCCCTTTGCAGATGCTCCGGAACCCCTTTCTTGAAAAGCAGTAACAATGGAAGTGTTACGACAAAGGAGATGGCGATAATAAGAAGAGCGTCACTATAAGCCATGATGGCGGATTGCTGTTGGACGATGCCATCCAACACCCCATACGCCTGCCGCACTGCGATATATGGCGTTGCGCCTTTGGCGAGGAATGCATGCTCCAAATTCGCGAGGCGTATTTGGTAGGCGGGATTATAAACGTTGATATCCTGAACGAGATAAGAACGATGGAAATTCATCCGATTGTCCACATAGGTGGAAAGGAAAGCGATCCCAATGCTACCCCCCAATTGCCGCATCAGATTGAATAAACCTGTTCCATATGCCAGGTCCTTGCCGTGAAGCCCGGTTAGAGCCGCCAAGGTAAGAGGAATGAAGATGAATCCCATCGCCGCACCCCGAATGATAAGAGGGACGAAAATTTGTTCCGGACCGGTGTTCGGCGAGAGAGTGTAGATCATAAACATGGAGAATGCAAAAGTCACCGCTCCGATGAAGACTAGGATTCGCGGTGATATCTTGCTTACCAACCTGCCAATGATCGGCGCCACAAACATGGTGGCAAGACCTCCCGGAAGGAACATTAATCCAGTCTGCTCCGCCGTGTAATTGCGTACGTCCTGCAGAAAGATGGGCAGAATAAAGATAACCCCGTAAAGACCAAACCCCAGAACACTCGCGAAAAGAGTTCCCGCCATAAAGCTGCGATTTTTCAGAATACGTAAATTCACCGCCGGATCGGTGGTTTTCAATTCCCAATAAATGAAGATGATCAGAGCGATTACGGAGATGACGGTAAGTCGCACAATGAAATCGGATTGAAACCAATCATCCCTCTCCCCCTTTTCCAGCACCGTCTGCATGCAACCAAGCCCCACTGCGAGGAAAAATATCCCCGGGAAATCCACTTTGGCGCTTCCTCGCCTCTGAAATCTGGAATCCTTTAGGAACAGAATGACAAGCGTCGCCGCCATGATGCCAATGGGGATATTGACAAAGAATATCCACGGCCAGGAGTAATTATCCGTGATCCACCCTCCAACTGTCGGACCTATCGTGGGTGCGACCACCACACCGATACTGTATATTCCCTGGACAACGCCTAGCTGTTGCGGAGGAAAGACCTCGATAAGAGTGGCTTGGGCGGTGGAGATGAGAGCAGCTCCGCCGGCTCCTTGGATAATTCGAAAAAAAATGAGTTCATTCAGCGAGTGTGAAATGCCGCACATGAATGAGGCTAAGGTGAAAAGAATAATAGAGCCCGCAAGATATCTTTTTCTGCCGAAATGGGTAGAGAGCCAACCGGTGAGCGGTAAGACGATTACGTTGGAGATGATATAACCCGTGGAGACCCAGCCGATTTCATCAATGGTGGCTCCCAGATTGCCCATCATATCAGGGATAGCCACATTTACAATACTCACGTCAAGCACCTCCAAAATGGTGCCCAACATCACCGCAATCAGGATAACCCAACGAATTATGCCTGTATAATCGCTATATTCTTCGTGTGTCTGCTCCGCTGAGGAAGTAGGCAACTATGAACTCCTTTTGAATCAGTTAACAACCGGTTATATAATACCTCATGCTTCTCCATGCGGTTCCCGTTTCAATCAACCGAAGTCTGGGACATTCGACCGGGATGGCCTTGTCGGAAAAGTAATAATAGTGGAAGAGAGAAGAAAAAGATGCGTGCGACAAAAAGCAGCGTGTCACCGAAAGCCATGACGGAAGCTTGCGTTTGTATGGATATATCCACCATGGATAACGCTTGCATTCGCGCCATAAGGTAAGAGGCTCCTTTTGATTCGAAAAGCCCGATCAATCTAATCATCTTCAATCTGAACGCTGGATTATAGGAATTTGCATAGTTCACCAGATGACTCCGATGGTAGCTGATACGATTATCCACCATCGTAGAAAGCCATGCGATGCCTATGCTGCCTCCCACTTGTCGCATGAGATTGTACAACCCCGATCCATTCGCCAAATCCTTACCCTTTAACCCGGTCAAGGTTATGAAAGTAAGCGGGATGAATATAAACCCCATGGAAATTCCGCGAAAGCCGACTAACCAGAAAAAATGCTCGGAACTAGTCACGTTTGTAAGAAAATGAAGCATGTCCAAATAAATGATAAATCCCCAAGTCCCGATGAAAATCAACAATCGCGTAGGTATGTGATTGATAAGCCTCCCAACCAACGGCATCCCCACCATCGCCGTCAGTCCGCCCAAAATGAAAACCGCACCGGTTTGTTCAGCAGTATATTGTCGAATGTTTTGCAGGAATAGCGGAATTATAAACGTTCCACCATACATACCGAAACCGTAAACAACGGTAAAAATGGTGCCAGCCGCAAAATTTCGGTTTTTCAGAATGCGCAAATTTACTGCTGGAGATTCCGTATGGAGTTCCCAATAGATGAAAATCAACAATGAGATAGCGGATATAACAGCTAACGTGACAATGAAATCCGATTGTAACCAGTCATCACGCTCCCCATTCTCCAGCATGGTTTGCATGCATCCAAAACCGATTGCCAGCAGGGCGATGCCGGTAAAATCCACTCTCCCAAATCCTTTTGTTTGATATGCGGAATCCTGTATGAACACCCAAACCATCATAGCAGCAAGGAAGCCTCTGGGAACATTCACGAAGAATATCCATCTCCACGAGTACGTATCAGTGATCCATCCTCCAAGGATGGGCCCTAAAGTGGGAGACATCGCCACCCCAAAACCGTAAAACCTTGCGCAACCCCTAGTTGATCGAGCGGGAAAACCTCAACAAGCGTAGCTTGAGCTGTGGAAATCAACGCAGCCCCCCCGGCACCTTGGATGATTCGAAATATAATTAATTCATTTAACGACTGAGACATGCCGGAGCAAATGGAAGCGATGATGAAAAGCAAAATGGAGTATGTAAGATATCGCTTCCTGCCGAATACGGCTGAGAGCCATCCTGTAAGCGGGAGCACAATCACGTTCGCCATCATATAACCGGTGGATACCCAGTTAATTTCGTCAATTGTGGCTCCGAGATTGCCCATCATATTGGGTATTGCCACATTGACCATGCTGTAGTCCAGAGTTTGAAGTATATTGCCCAGCATGACTGCGACAAGAATAAACCATCGAATGACACCTGTGTAGTCCGTAGATGATTTACTCTTCCCGATAAAGGAGGATATAGACACCGAACAGGCTCCCCACCCATTTAGTTAACAACATGTTATATAATACTTTGGGGAATCGTTCTTCAGTTCCTGTTTCTTATTCACTCACAACTGCGTCAGACATCTCTTTCGGAACACCATGCTGGAAAATTAATAATAGAGGAAGGGAGAACAGCAAAATCCGCGCAATGAAAAGGAGAGTGTCGCCGAACGCCAGCACCGAAGCCTGTGTCTGTATTGTGCCGTCAATCATTCCAAGAGCCTGCATCCGAGCCACATTCAGCGCCGCACCTTTCGTGATAAAAATGTGAGTAAGGATACTCATTCGGTGTTGGAATGCCGGATTGAAATAATTAGCGTAATTCACCAAATGGCTTCGATGATAGCTGATGCGATTATCCACCATTGTTGAAAGCCAAGCGATCCCTACGCTCCCGCCCACGTAGCGCATTAAATTGTAAAGTCCCGTGCCATATGAGAGGTCCTTGCCCTTTAAACCGGTCAATGTCGCCAAGGTAAGCGGGATAAACATAAACCCGGTCGCGACGCCACGAAGAACCAATGGCCAATAGAAATTCTCCGGACCGGTAAGATTAGTAAGGAAATGCATTAAATACATGGAACCGGCGAACGCGCCAACACCTATTGCCACTAGTCGGCGCGTGGAGACTCTAGAAACCAAACGAGCCGCTATCGGTTGCACAAACATGGACGCCAATCCTCCCGGCAGGAAAATCAGACCTGTTTGTTCGGCAGTGTACTGTCGAATATTCTGTAAGAAAATCGGCAGCACAAATATCCCTCCGTATAATGCGAAGCCATAAATAACGGCAAAGGTCACACCTGCGGAAAAATTTCTGTTTTTTAAAATGCGCAGGTTAACCGCAGGATCCTTTATGTGCAACTCCCAGTAGATGAAGGTAACAAGAGCAACCACGGAAATAACAGTCAGCGTCACAATAAAATTGGATTGAAACCAATCATCCCTCTCACCCTTTTCCAAAACCACTTGCATGCACGATAGTCCAATCGCCAAAAAGACGATTCCAAGAAAATCCACTTTCCCGCGTCTATTTGTTTGATATATTGAATCCTTCAAAAAGATCAGAGTAAGCGTCGCCGCGATAATCCCAATGGGAATGTTAACGAAAAATATCCAAGGCCAAGAGTAGTTGTCCGTTATCCATCCGCCCAATGTCGGTCCAATGGTGGGAGCCGTAATAACACCAATGGCGTAAACACCCTGCACCATCCCGAGTTGCTGCGGAGGGAATATCTCGATTAGAGTGGCTTGCGCCGTGGAGATCAGAGCTGCACCTCCCGCTCCCTGAATAATTCGAAACAGGATAAGCTGATTCAGAGATGTGGACATACCGCAACAAAAAGAGGCTGTGGTGAAAAGAATGATAGAATACGCGAGATATCTTCTTCTGCCAGAACGCATGGACAGCCATCCGGTGAGCGGAAGAAGAATTACATTTGAGATCATATATGCCGTAGAAACCCAATTGATTTCATCAATGGTGGCTCCGAGATTTCCCATCATGTATGGAATGGCGACATTTACGATGCTAGTATCCAAAACCTGCATGATGGTTCCAAGCATGACTGCAACAAGGATAATCCAGCGAATAACACCCGGATAGATTGAATAATCATTTTCTGTTTTCATCACATTAGATACAGACACATTTCTGTCTCCTTCGTTTTGTGATCCGGCACATATCGCCCATCATCTCCAGCCAGTTCCTTGCTCACAAATCCAATCCGTTCAGCATCCATTCCTCCAATGCGTGCGACCTTGGCATGCCGTCCAAAAAAGCCTCAAAATCATCCACAAGCCAATTCACAATTCTCACCACGGAAGAGGATATCCCTCCCGCGCGATGCGGCGTAAGATATGCGTTCGGAAGAGATCGCCAACGTGAATGGCGATCCAGAGGCTCCATGTCGAACACATCCAAAGCCACCATCATATCCCCTCGCTCCAAGCGTCGTATCAACGCATCCGTATCCACCAATGCCGCCCTCGCAACGTTCACGAAAAGTGAGTCAATGGAAAACAACGCTATCTGCTCCTCACCGATAAGTCGTTTCGTGCCATTATTGGTGGCGGCGCAGAGAACAATTATTTCGGATTCCGCAAGCAAGGTGTGCAAACTCGTTTTACTAACGGCATATTCGCCCATATTCTCCTTGGAAACGTAGGGATCATAGCCTCTCAATTCGCAATCGAAGGGTTTTAGCAGATACGCAAGCCGCCTTCCGACCCCGCCAAAACCTATGATGCCCACCCTCGCTCCCGTCAACTCTCGCTCCGATGGGTTTATGTCATCAGGAAATCGATCCACCCATCTCTCCACGCCGACACGCATTTGACTGTGATAATCGCTCACCCTTCTAAGACAGTTAAGGATTAAGGCTATCGCCATCTCCGCAACCGCAGGCGAGAAACCTCCACGCGATACCGATACCGTTAATCCATGCCTAAGCTCCACCAGCGCCGCACGCTGCGTTATATCCAGATGCCCGGCAAACTTTAATCCGTCAGCCATAGATAATAACTCGTCGGTCAACTCCGGCCAGGACCACATAATGACAGCGTCCGCCCATTTCAAGTCGGTTAATATCTCCTCCGACGTGTTATGAGAGGAGAGGCGAAGCCCCCCTCTATTCCGTAACCTTTGGAACGCTTTCTTCAACGCTAAATGATTAAAAAAACCTTCAGGCAAATTGACCAATATACGCATGTCCATTCCCCCTTATTGCACGGGGGACAGAAGAACATAGTCCAAACCGAACATATAACTTTTTATGGCGTTTGGATTGGCGCCAACGATCTTCGCCTCAAGCACGTGATTCCCCGCCATAAGATGCATGGATCCTAGAACAAGTTGTCCGGTTGGGACCACAGAACCGTTGTAGAAATCTATAGGATCACCAAGTTTTCGCCCGTCCATACTGAGTTGCACGATTCCGTAATCATGCGCCTTGGTGAACTGAGCGTCAATCCTGTAATTGCCATCCTTGTCGACGGGTATCTGTAACGAGAGGGTATCGCCCGGCTTCGCTTCCGTCCACCACAACTGAGCGTCACCACTCCATTGACCTTCAAATCCGCTCAAATCCTGTGTTTGGGTGATACCCCCGGAAATGGAGAGAACATTCATTTTTTCTCCTTCCAACGCCCCGGGAACTTTGAAAGTCATCGGGGGATGCATAAAGGGGTAACCTGTGCGATCCGACACAAGCAACTCGGGATATCTATCCTCCTCGCCAGCTTTCTGATACCAATACGCCGTGCACGCATAAAGCGTGGGGCGAGAATTGGGGAAGTACTTCTCAATATCTCCCTCGAATCTCTTTTGGAACGGAACGTTTTCCGCTATCTCCCAGCGATTGACGCTGATATTCCCCTTGCTTCCGCCATCGTTGTAGGTTTGGTCATGAAATGCGTTCTGAAATAGCTGGTCGCTGCTCCATGCGTATCCGAAAAAATCTTCGGAGCCGGTTCCAAAAGTCGAGGGAAACTTCTCTCCATCCACGAAGAACTTCTCGTCCCCCTCGCCCCACCAGCCGCCTTTGGGATTCCAAACATGCAGCATCACACCAACATATCTTCCCATGCCATCCGTTTTCAACATGGGCCAATCAATTTGACGATCGGGATCGACGGGAAGAAACGCATCCCGATGCCATTTGCAGTGGAAGCGTAATAAATTCTTCGGATTCGCAATGGTTGGTGCGGTGGTGATGGAATAGGTAAGGGTGCGAGGAACCTTTCCGTCATTGGTCACCTCAATTTTAGCTCCGTCACTAAAGGGCATGTACCAGTAAGAATAGTACCCCTCCCGTGTCATCCCAAGAGGCAGGGAGCGGTAGTAATTCACACCTGGAGCGGTTCCGAAGAAATCACCAAGCGGAGCCCAAACGGACGGTATTTTTCCCTTATCCCAGTACATGGAGATTGTCATATCCCGTAACCCCTCCATCTGATCCGTTCGATCGGCGAACTGGGTGTTGATATGGAACCCTGTAATGGCGCCCGATCCATCGTACTGATGCAAAACTTTCGTTTGCCCCGGTTTGAGCACGCATTCTCCCTGTGCGGTTTTCGCCCCAATGTGGGGAGACATCGGATCGCATCCCAAAGCTCCGCTGAGTATATCGTCCGCCTGCTGCAGTGCGTCGCGGTCCACTTTGGAAAGATTGCGTGTAAACGTCGGAACGTGCGTGCCCGGCGGGAAAGTGACGTATGTAAAATGGTAATAGGCGCCCCATCCGGGATCCGCTACGATTTTGCATGATTTCTGATATGGAATGGGGATGTAACTGTTCGCACCGTTTGAAACGTAATTCACCAACGACGGATAGGTGAAAGGCTCGTTTTCACGATTGAAATAGCCGTTGAAGGGCAGGTCCACGACTGGCTCGGTCTTCCCGTCCAGGTAAATTTTCACATGGCCGTTTCCTGGTGCTGCGGACCAGATTAGGAAAATGCATCCTGGTCCTTTCATTTCAGCCATGACAGCCTGGTTGCCCTCCATGCGGATCACTCCGTTGCTATCACCGTTGGCGTCCCAATCGATGTATTTACCCGTAATGGGATCATATCTGCTCGCACGATCGTAGCTTGACCACTGATCACATTTCTCTCCCGGGACGGGAGGTATCGCCAATGCGTCAAGATCGTACAACCGCTTGACAAGATCAGGATAGGTAATTCGAACAGCGAAGGAGGGAGTGCATAGGAAGAACATGACACAGAATAAGACAATACGTTTGGCGATCATCAATTTATCCTCCCGCGTTAAATGTTAAAGCTATCTTAATAGTTAATACCCCAGAAACATTTAGATTTTCAAACTATTTGCTTGTGTGGTTGTGGATATTGTAACATGTTCCTGTCGTGGATGTTTTAAATGCTCGGAAGAAAAATTTAGGGTGTGAAAGGTACGTTAACGGCTGATAAATGTGTTGCGAAAACGACAGTTGCGCGTAACGGAAACTTCAATAATAACAAGCAGACAACCCGCCTGAACGAGTTGCCTGCAATAGATAACAATACGGATGCTCCACGGTCATTGGGTTTGGTGAGTTTTGATGATGTTTTTTCGTAAAATGCCATACACCACGCCCTCCACCAAAGCCTTCCAGCTTGCGACCACCATATTTTCCGAAACACCCACGGTGCTCCAAACTTCCGCGCCATCCGTGGAATCGATGATCGTGCGCACCTTCGCCGCAGTGCCATCACTGGTGTCCACCACACGCACCTTAAAGTCGGTGAGTTTGATATTCGCCAATTCCGGATAAAAGTGCAGTAGAGCCTTCCTCAAAGCGGAATCCAAAGCATGCACAGGTCCATCGCCCTCCGCCACCTCCAATCGCTCCTCCCCATTGACCTTGATCTTCACCGTAGCTTCCGTGACGGGAGTTTTATCCGATCTTTGCTCCACAATGACCCGAAAACCTTCCAGATCGAAGAGTTTTCGATAGGTACCCATCGTCTCCATAAGCAGCAGTTCAAACGACGCCTCCGCTCCTTCAAACGAATATCCATGCCGTTCCAGATCGGCGACCTTTTTCAACAGCATCCTCGTTTCAGGCGACGATTTTGTGAGGTCCAACTCATGTTTCGCCGCTTTGTTTACAATGGTGCTCCCACCGGATAGTTCGGAAACGAGCATCCTTCGCGTATTCCCCACCGATTCCGGCTCCACGTGCTCATAGGTTGAACGATGCTTCAGCACGGCGTCAACATGCACTCCCGCCTTGTGCGCAAAGGCGCTTCGCCCCACAAACGGCGCGCGTGTGTTGGGAGCCAAGTTCGCCGTCTCGTCGATATATTGGGACAAGGAGGTAAGATGAGACAGAGAATCGTGCACGAGGCAATCCCGCCCCATTTTCAGCCGAAGGTTGGCGATGATGGAAGTTAAATTGGCGTTTCCACAACGTTCCCCGTATCCATTAATCGTTCCCTGAACCTGAATCGCCCCTTTATCCACGGCTATCAGCGCGTTGGCCACTCCGCAGCCGGAATCGTTATGCAAATGAATTCCAATGGCTACGGGCGCATTAGCTATCACATCCTCCATGACAGCCCCGATTTCCATTGGAAGAGTACCGCCGTTCGTGTCACATAACGCTAGCACGGATGCGCCGGCTTCTCCAGCCACCTTCAGGCATTCCATGGCGTAATTGCGGTTATGCTTGTATCCGTCGAAAAAGTGCTCCACGTCAAAAATGACCTCATCCACATGGGATTTAAGGAAGGTGATGCTGTCATGGATCATCTCAAGGTTTTCCTCATGGGAAACCTTCAAGGCGTGGGTCACATGAAAATCCCATGACTTGCCAAAAATCGTGATGACCGGCGTCTCCGCTTTAAGCAGCTGCAGAATTAAATCGTCCTCCGACGCCTTTCGGTGGGGGCGTCGTGTGCTACCGAAGGCGCACAGCTTTGAATGCGATAGTCGCTCCTTTTTCATGCTCTCGAAAAAATCGATGTCTTTTGGATTGGACCCTGGCCACCCTCCCTCAATATAGTCCATGCCGAACTCATCCATTTTTCGGGCGATGCGGACCTTATCGGTCAGTGAGAAATTCACTCCCTCTCCCTGAGCACCATCTCTTAGTGTGGTATCGTATATGGTTATTCTATGAGTCATCTTCCTGATTCTTTCCTAAGTCTGCATTGAGCATTTTTACGAGAGACGGTCAAAGTGATTAAAGAGACTATAATGCGGTTTCCCCTCGTTCACCTGTGCGAATACGTATTGCTTCCTCAACTTCCGAGATAAATATTTTCCCATCGCCAATCTCCCCTGTTTGCGAAGCCTCTATGATAACATTCACGGCATCCTCAACGCGGTCATCAGAAACCACTACGTCGATTTTGATCTTTGGGAGCAGATTAACAACGTATGTGTTTCCTCGGTACTTCTCCGTCCTTCCTCTTTGACGCCCATAGCCTCGAACATCCGCGATAGTCATCCCGGCAATTCCAATGGCGGACAGGCTTTCCTTCACGAAATCAATTTTGATGGGTCTGATAATGGCTTCTATTTTTTTCATGGTTATGGTTCCGTAATCGTTTTAGTCACACCCATCGCATTCTCCAGCCGTTCACAATATGCTTGAAGAGAAAAGAAACGTTCCATTCTTTCCCTGCCCCGTTTTCCCATTGCACATGCGACGTCAGGGTTGTCCATAAGATATTTTATCTTTTCCCTCATCTCATCCTTATTTCCCGGAGAGACGTAAAAACCCGTTTCGCCATCGACGATGAAGTCGCTATGGGATTGCGTCTTTGTTGCGATAACAGGCTTGCCCATCGCCATCGCCTCGCCTATGACGGCATATCCACAAGCGTGATATGCCGGATGTAACGGCACTATAATCATTCTCGATGACGAATACAAATCTCTTAAAGCATTATAACTCCCATAAGATCGAATCTCCACATTTGCGGGCAGAGATTCCTTTGGTATCCTGGGGGAATATGGGAACCATGCACTGTCGGCCGCTATTCGCAGATCAACATCCAGTCCTGAAATGGAATTGATTAATGATTCATAGTCTCTATTTGCAGTTCCCGCACTCGCGATTATAAAACGTTCGGATACGTTATCACGGGGATTAAAAAAATCCGTATCCACACCATACCCCGTATTAAACACCCGTTTCGGATGGACCTTGAAAAACTTAATCATAAATTCCCGCAACGAATTGGACAAACAAAGATAATGAACATTCGGCAGGAAATGCATCACTTTCATCAATCTTTTTAACTTATTCGAGCCGAAATAAGATCCGTGCGTGATAATGAATATTGGTTTCTTAAATCCAACAATTGAGGTGTGTAAAGAAAATGGAATTCCAATATCCTCGCCCGAAGTGATCACAATATCGTATTGATTTTTATCCTCAAGCAAAATGGATGATAAGCCCACATGCAGCATTTTGTGGGATACCGCCCACTTCGGAAGGAATTTATCGCTGACCTGCACTTCCGAATAAGTTATGGCTGTGGTGGAATTGCGGTCCATGAATAGGTTGTATTCGAAGCGAGGGTACTCTCCTTTCCGGATCAACTGGATTGTGTCTTTCTTTATATATCCCCCCAACAGATAGGCTATCCTCATATTAATCCCCATATCCTTGAAGGGTATCTACTAATTCATTTCTCGAATTACGATATCACCCATAACTTTCGTCCCAACGATCTCCTCTCCGCCGCTAGCAATATCCGCAGTTCTCGCCCCTTTCGCCAGCGCCATCTCAACAGCGGATTCCACGCACTTCGCTGCATCTTCCATCGCGAAGGAATGTCTCAGCATCATCGCGGCTGAGAGGATAGTCGCGAGCGGGTTAGCTTTGTTTTGCCCAGCAATATCCGGTGCGGAGCCGTGAATGGGCTCATACAACCCGAACGTCCCTGTTCCAAGGCTTGCCGAAGGAAGCATTCCCAAACTTCCGGTGAGCATCGAAGCCTCATCACTCAAAATGTCGCCGAAAAGGTTCTCCGTCACGATTACATCGAATTGGGCAGGATTGCGGACCAACTGCATGGCGCAGTTGTCCACCAGAATGTGAGTGAGTTCCACATCAGGGTATTCCGACCCTATTCGAGTCACCATCTCGCGCCAAAGCCTGGATGTCTCCAGAACGTTCGCCTTGTCCACGGAACATAATCTTTTCGATCGCTTCCGAGCCGCTTCAAAACCCACACGAGCGATTCGCTCGATCTCCCCCTGTGTATACACGCAGGTATCCACGGCGCGCGTTCCGTTATCCGTTCGCCCCTTCGGCTCCCCGAAATAGATGCCTCCGATCAACTCCCGCACCACAAGAATATCCAATCCGCCTCCCACCAAATCGCTTTTCAACGCGGAGGACCCAGCCAGTGCAGGGTAAAGTCTAGCGGGACGAAGATTGGCGAAAAGCCCCAACTCCTTGCGCAAAGGAAGAAGAGCCCCAAGCTCCGGTCGAAGGGTGGGCGGTTGTATTTGATCCCATTTCGGCCCCCCCACGGCGCCAAATAGGATCGCGTCCGCTCTTTTACACAAAGACAGCGTTTCCGGAGGGAGAGGATGACCGGTTTCATCAAACGCAACACCACCTATCAAAGCCTCTTCGTAATCAAACTTTGTCTCGAATGCCTCCTCAACCTTATGCAGCACGCGCAAAGCCTGCTCCACAATCTCCGGTCCTATGCCGTCACCCGGCAATACCGCAATCAGTTTCCCCATCAGCTAGTACGCTCCTTTTCAAATTATCCCCTGGCCATCATTCATTAAATATATGATGGCTTGCGTGTCAACAGTTTTCCTCTTTGCGTAATAATTTTAAATACGAAACAAACCCAAGGGATTCCCAAAAGGCGACGGATTGCGGATTTCGTTCCGCCGCCAACAGTTCAACCGCAGTTATCCTCTCCTTCAACATCCAGTCCCGCATCTTGAAAAAAAGCCGCCTTCCAACACCCTTCCTTCGCCACTCCTCCGCCACGTAAATATCAGAAACGAATCCAAACCTGCCAACAGGGAATATCGGACTTCGCTCCTGCACCTCGCCAAATATGTAACCGATTATCTCCCCTTCCATTTCGGCGACAAACACCCGCATATTCCCAGCATGCAATGCGTTTGCAATATGTCTTGAATACTCCTGAGATGCATTCTTGGAGAAGCGAAACCGCTCATCCAAGTTCTCATGAAAAAACATCATCTTGCGCCAGAGCGTGCATAGGTTCGCTATGTCTTTTTTGGTCGCTTCACGTATCAGTGGTGTTTCCATATGGAAGTGTAAACCGCCTGCAAATCGGATTAGTTATCGAAAGATGCAATGTATTTTGAAGACGGAATTATCAATCTCACGAAATGGAAGTCCCTCTGCATAGCGAGGATATTCCAGTGCGCAATCCGTACCTATAGTGAAAATAGTTATTTCAAGGCTTGGAAATCGAGCGTTTAGCTTTTTATACGTGAGAATACTCCGGCGTAAATAATAACGCTTGAGATAATTGCAAAATCAGGAAACACAAGCAAGCATCCAAGATGTCTCCTTGGGAAAAATAATTGGAAGACGAATTTTGCAATCACCTAGCTTTACAAGGAGTCGAACCCTATATGCTGATCCCACACATCCAGGAGGGGCGCTTGGATTCATACGCCGCGATATCATCGGAGTACTGAAGTGTTAAACCGATATCATCCAACCCGTTCAACAAGCAGTAACGCCTAAATGGATCCATGTCAAATTCAATGACGAACCCATTTTTATCCATTATCCTCTTATTTTCAAGATCGATGGTAAGTTCATAGCCGCGCTGGTTCGCTGCGTTATCCATGATAGTCCGAATTGTCTCCTCCGGGAGCTTAATGGGAAGGAGTCCATTCTTGAAACAGTTGTTATAGAAAATATCCGCGAATGACGGAGCAAGTATCACTCGAAACCCGTAATCCATCAACGCCCAAGGGGCGTGTTCACGAGATGAGCCACTTCCAAAATTCTTTGCGGCGACAAGGATGGACGCGCTAGTATATTGTGGAAAATTTAAAACGAAGTCGGGATTGGGAGTTTTCCCGTCGCTTTGATATCTCCAATCATAAAAAAGAAACTCACCGAAACCGGTTCTCTCCACTCGCTTTAGAAACTGCTTTGGAATGATTTGATCGGTGTCCACATTCGCGCGATCCAAAGGCGCCACTATCCCGGTTATTTTCACAAAAGGTTCCATTCAAGCTTCCTCTTTTTCTTCATAACATTCAGTCAAATCGAAAATCAGAGCGGTTAAAACTGTCGAACATCCGTCAGGTGTCCTGTGATAGCCGCAGCCGCAGCCATCTCCGGGCTCACAAGATGCGTTCTTCCGCCCTTTCCCTGGCGTCCCTCGAAGTTTCTATTCGACGTGGATGCGCATCGCTCACCGGGTTGCAGGATATCCGGATTCATCCCGAGACACATTGAACAACCGGCTTCACGCCATTCCAACCCTGCGGCGATGAAGATTTTATCCAACCCTTCCGCCTCCGCTTGCCGCTTCACCTCGCCTGAACCGGGAACCACAATGGCGTTAACATTCGGAGCCACCATCCTGCCTTTCACGATTTTCGACGCGGCACGTAGATCCTCGATTCGCCCATTGGTGCAGGAGCCGATAAACACTCGATCCACCTTCACTTCGTTGATCGGCGTTCCAGGAATCAACCCCATATATTCCAATGCGGCTTTCGCCGCCTTGCGGTCGGTCTCGTTTGCGAACGTTTCCGGATCGGGGACCCTTCCGCTTATTGGCGCAACCTGCCCTGGATTGGTTCCCCATGTCACATATGGCTCCAATTTGGAGACATCGATTTCCACCGTGGTGTCAAATTCCGCGCTTGGATCGGTGCCAAGCATCTTCCATTTGTTAACCGCCTCATCCCAATCGGATCCTTTGGGAGCGTAGAGCTTTCCCTTCAAATATGCGAACGTCGTCTCGTCAGGAGCGATCATCCCGGCACGCGCCCCCGCCTCAATGGACATGTTGCATACGGTCATGCGTCCCTCCATGGATAGGTTGCGGATGGCTTCACCTGTATATTCCACCGCGTAACCCGTCGCTCCGTCGGTACCGATTTTGCCAATGATGGATAGGATCATATCCTTTGCAGTCACGCCAGTGGGCAAGGAGCCTTGAACATCTATCCGCATTGTTTTCGGCTTCAGTTGCTGAAGGCATTGCGTCGCAAGGACATGCTCCACTTCGGATGTTCCGATCCCGAACGCCAGCGCCCCCATGGCTCCATGCGTGGCGGTATGGCTATCCCCGCAAACGATGGTCATGCCAGGCTGAGATAACCCCAACTCCGGCCCTATAATATGCACTACGCCTTGCAATGTGTGATGCAGATCGAAGAGAGGGATACCGAACTCCTTGCAATTAGCGGCTAACACATCCATCTGCTTCTTGCTGATCCTATCCTTAATAGGAGCGGAGCGGTCTGTGGTTGGCACGTTATGATCCATCGTCGCAACAGTGAGATTTGGACGATGCACCTTGCGTCCGGTCATGCGTAGCCCGTCGAACGCCTGCGCCGAAGTAACCTCATGCACCAGATGCATATCTATATATAGAATCGCAGGCTTCCCTTCCTCGCTTCTGACCACATGCGCATCCCATATTTTTTCAAACATCGTTTTCTGTTTCATAATATCCTATCCTCGTCTTCCATCATGCTTATCGAGTATGCGTGCGACTAACATAATCCCACAACGCTTAACGCCTGATTTTCACCCTAAACATGCTCCAGCGATTCCTTTTGTGATGCATGAACCATTCTATCCTTAAGTTTGTTCAACGCATGCATGTATGATTTCGCACTCGCCACGCACACATCGGTATCCGCGGCGCGTCCGGTATAGATATCATTCCCCTGCTTGATGCGAATCGTCACTTCGGCGAGAGCGTCGATACCTGCGGTGACATTTTGTATTGAAAACTCAATCAGATCATTCTCCGCCTTCACTATTCGATTAATCGCACGATAAATCGCGTCAACCGGTCCCGTGCCATGATCGGAGTCAATGTAAATATTACCGTCCTGATCCTTCAGTTGCACCGTGGCTGTGGGGATGCTGTGATCGCCGCAGGAAACCTGAACGTGCATCATCTGATAACTCACGTGCACTGCTGAGGTTTCGTCAGCCACAATCGCCTCGAGATCCTCGTCGTAGACCATCTTTTTCTGATCCGCGACTTGAAGAAAACGCTCGTAAACCTTGTCAACCTGATTTTCATTTAACAGAAAACCCAGTTCCATCAGACGATGATGCAATGCATGGCGCCCGGAACGAGCGGTTAAGAGTATCTTGCTTTCAGGAATGCCAACATCCTTGGGATCGATAATCTCGTAGGTGGTGCGATCCTTCAACACTCCATCCTGATGAATCCCCGAGGAATGTGCGAATGCGTTAGCCCCCACAATCGCTTTGTTCGGTTGCACAAGAATTCCAGTAAGCGACGAAACCATTCTACTTGTGTTGTATATCTCCTGAGTGACAATCCCGGTTTGAACATCGAAGAAGTCGGCGCGAGTTTTCATCGCCATTACCACCTCCTCGAGACTCGTATTGCCCGCGCGCTCCCCGATCCCATTGATGGTGCACTCCACCTGTGTGGCTCCGTTCATGACGCCCGCAAGAGAGTTGGCGACAGCCATGCCGAGATCGTTATGACAATGCACGGATACGGTCGCCTTGTCGATGTTCGGAACGCGGTTCACCACCATTCTGATCCGTGCTCCATATTCCTCAGGCATGGTGTATCCAGTTGTGTCGGGGATATTGATCACCGTAGCCCCCGCCTTGATGACCTCTTCGATCACCTTGCATAGGTAGTCGGGATCAGCTCTCCCGGAGTCCTCCAGGAAATACTCCACATCGTCCACGTATTTGCGCGCCACCTTCACAGCGCTTACCCCGCGCTCCAAGGCCTGTTCGCGAGTCATGCGCAACTTATATTGCAAATGGTTGTCGGATACTCCAAGTCCCGTGTGGATGCGTGGATGCACGGCGCCTTTTAGAGCCTCGCCGGCAACTTCGACATCCTTGCTCACCGCGCGGGTTAGTCCGCAGACAGTGGCGTTTTTCACGATTCTCGAGACCTCTTGCACGGCTTGAAAATCGCCGGGGGAGGAGATAGGAAAACCGGCTTCGATCACATCCACTCCAAGTCTCTCTAGCTGATGAGCGATCTCCAGCTTCTCCTGTACGTTCATCGATGCTCCGGGAGACTGCTCTCCGTCACGCAAAGTGGTGTCAAATATGTATATTCGTCGAGCCATAACTCGTATCCTTCCAAAGGATGGATGGAGGCGTCCTGAACGAGACGCCCCTTTCCGCTTAACCTTCCAGCTTTTCCGCCACATCCGATTTAATCCAACTCATCAAACCGCGCAGTTGCTTTCCAACCTTCTCGATGAGATGCTCCTTGTCCTTACGTGCCAACGCATTGAACACGGGACGATTGGCTCGATTTTCCAAAATCCATTCCCGAGCGAAGACGCCGTCCTGAATATCCTGAAGCGCCTTCTTCATACGCTGTTTGACTGTCTCATCAATTATCACGGGACCTCGGGTCATATCCCCGTATTGAGCGGTGTCGGATATGGAATACCGCATTCCGGCAATTCCTGCCTCATACATCAGATCGACGATAAGCTTGAGTTCGTGCATGCACTCGAAATATGCGATCTCCGGCTGATAGCCTGCCTCAACCAACGTTTCGAAACCCGCCTTCACCAACGCCGTCGTGCCGCCGCACAGTACCGTCTGCTCTCCGAAAAGATCGGTCTCTGTCTCCTCCTTGAAGGTGGTCTCAAGCACGCCTGCACGGGTTCCTCCAATCCCTTTCGCCCAAGCCAAAGCTATCTCCTTCGCTTTGCCAGTGGCGTCCTGTTGCACCGCAATCAGGTTCGGTACGCCTTTACCCTCCACGAATTGCCGGCGAACAAGATGACCTGGACCTTTGGGGGCTACCATGAAAACATCGATATCCTTGGGGGGAATAATTTGCCCGAAATGGATATTGAATCCATGCGCAAAGGCGATAGCCTTGCCCGGTTTCAAGTTAGACTTGATGCTATCCTGATACACCGCCGCCTGATATTCGTCATTCACAAGGATCATGATGATATCCGCTTCGGCGCTGGCCTGGTTGGCATCCATCACTCGCATCCCATCCTTCACCGCCTGATCCCAGTTTTTCCCTGGAATTTCAGCGACGCGAACATCCAGTCCGCTATCCTTGAGATTTTGCGCGTGAGCGTGTCCTTGGCTTCCGTAACCAATGATGGCGATTTTTTTGCCCTGCAATACATCCAGCTTTGCATCATTGTCGTAATAGATCTTCACTGCCATGATTTAGTCTCTCCTTAGTATTCGGTCGGATATCCATGCATATAGTCTATCCGTACACTAAAATTTGATTTTATCATACATCCTTATCGCTGATCGCCGTCTGGTCTTTGCTTGGAGAAGTGCGAGTACGGGCGGATATATTACCGTATAAGATACCGGCAACCAAGCCAAGAACCACAAACAACGCCAGATTCACTAGCAGATTACGCACCGTATCCAAGCCTAGCCGATTTGTAATTCCATTGTACATTTCCCAGAGAAGAAGATTCAAAGGACCAACCAAACCGATCAAAAAACCGGATAACAAATAACTGCGAAGCGAATTTTTCCTCGCACCGAACCACGCTCCCGCTATGATTCCCAGAACGGGGCAACCGATAGCGAGCGCGATAAACAGAGTGTGAATTTGTTGCGGGGTGACCAACTCCTTCATCTGCCCCATGCTTTTGGACCTCTTCAGTGCTATGAATTATATCAATGGATGAACCAGACGGGAACCGCATAATCGGTTTATTGCGATTCACGTCAAAGTGCATGAAAAACAACACGGTTTACGCCGTGCGTGGACCTCTCGCCATGGCGATAATGCCGGTGCGTACCATCTCCTTGATGCCATACGGATTTAACAACTCGCGTATCTTATCCAGTTTTTCCGAGCCTCCGGTGACTTCGATAATGAAAGTCCTTTCACCCATGTCAATGATTCGGCCCCTGAATATCTCAACGATCTGCATGATCTCCGAACGATCCCTGGGTTCGGCGTTAACCTTAATCAACGCCAACTCTCTCAGCACAGAGGGCAACTCCGCGTAATCCACTACTCGTATCACTTCAATCAGTTTGTTGAGCTGCTTTGTGATCTGCTCCAGCACCATCGAATCCCCCGCCACCACGATTGTCATGCGAGATATCGCTGGATCCTCCGTGACGGAAACCGTAAGGCTTTCTATATTGTATCCCCTACGAGCGAACAATCCCGCCATCCGCGCCAAAACCCCTGGATGATTTTCCACTAACGCGGTTAAAACGTGATGATGCTCCAACTGAGTCATCATTAAATTACCAATGGTCATTGCCTATATATCCTCCGTTATCTGCCTAAGATGAAACCCTCCCTGTCTTAGGGGGTTTGAACCGATTCCGCTTCTTCAACATATTCCGACAGTACCTTGTCCTCTTCGGAAAAGGACCAAGCTTCGCTATCGGTATTGAGGCTGGCCTTAAGCTCTTCGAGATCGGTACGCTGTTTCATCTCACTTACGCTTTCACCGGCGGGAATCATCGGATAGACATTTTCCTCGGTGGGAATAATGCATTCTATAACAACAGGTTTTTTCCTGACTTTCAGCGCCGCTTCTAACGCCGGACGCACCTCTTCCGGTTTTTCAACGCGAATGCCAACGCATCCGTAGGCTTCAGCCAACTTCACGAAATCCGGGGAAGCCTCCAAACTGGTTTGCGAGAACCTCTGCTTGTAGAAGAGATCCTGCCATTGGCGAACCATCCCCAGTGAATGATTGTTACAGATAACGGTTATCACCGGCAACTCATAGACGGAAGCGGTCATCAACTCCTGGGTGCACATTTGGAAGGAACCGTCTCCGGATATGCAAACAACGGTACTATCGGGACATGCCACTTTGGCTCCAATGGCAGCGGGCAATCCGAAGCCCATCGTTCCCAATCCACCGGATGAAATCCAATGATGAGGCTTTCGGCATTTGAAGTATTGCGCCGCCCACATCTGGTGCTGCCCCACATCCGTAGCCATGATGAGATTCCAATTGGTCGCCTCGCCGACCTGATCGATGATATATTCGACGTAGAGCTTGCCATCCTTCGGATAGATCAATGGGAATAACTTCTTCCATTCCATGATTTGATCGTTCCACTCCGACCAAGGACGAGGCTGAACATGCTTTAGCAATTCCTTCAGCACTAGCTTCACATCCCCAACAATCGGCACATCGGCGAATCTCACCTTGCCGATCTCAGCGGGATCAATGTCGATATGAATCACCTTCGCATCCGGCGCGAACTTATCCACCTTCCCTGTCACACGATCGTCGAACCTCGCGCCCACGGCGATAAGCAAATCGCAGTTGTTCACCGCATGATTGGCGTATGCCGTGCCATGCATTCCCAGCATGCCAATGGAGAGCCTATTGGTCTCGTCAATGGCGCCCTTACCCAAAAGAGTGGTGGTGACCAGAATATTGCATCTTTCCGCCAACTCCGTGACTTCTTTTTGGGCGTTGGCTGAGATCGCGCCTCCTCCAACATATAGGACGGGGCGCTCCGCCTCGGCGATCACCTGTGCCGCCTTGCGTATCTGCATTTCATGTCCGCGAATATTCGGACGATATGAAGGGATATCCACTTTCTTGGGATAGGTGGAGGGATCCCATTCGATAACCTGCTTGTTCACATCGAACGGTATGTCAATCAGCACAGGTCCTGGCCTGCCTGTTCGAGCGATATGAAAAGCCTCGGATATGACACGCGCCAAGTCCTCGGGATTTTTCACCAGATAGTTGTGTTTGGTGATGGGCATGGTGATGCCTGTGATATCCGCCTCTTGGAAAGCGTCCTTGCCGATCACTGCAGTGCGCACCTGTCCTGTGATGGCGACCATCGGTATGGAATCCATATAAGCGTTGGTGATTCCAGTAACAAGATTTGTCGCTCCAGGACCGCTGGTGGCAAGACATACGCCGACTTTTCCCGTCGCACGGGCGTATCCATCAGCCATGTGCGCAGCCCCCTGCTCATGCCTAACCAATATATGTTCAATGTCCTGGCAATCATAGAGCGCATCATAAAAGGGAAGGAGTACCCCGCCGGGGAACCCAAAGATGTGCTTGACGCCTTCCTGGCGCAAGCATTCCAAAACCACATGTGCGCCTGACATTTTCATTTCATTCATCCTTTCTTTCGATACCGGAGCGATTTTGCTCATCGTGTATACGCGGGATATATGGTTTTCCCGCTTCCTGAAAACCTCTACTTCGCTGGAGCCTGCCCAGGCGCGGAAGCTGCGTTTTGGATATTATAACCCGCTGGAACTGTGAACAGACTATTAGGCATTGCAGAATTGATCTTCCAATCATATATGTCCGTGATGGAGACTATGTGATGCACCTGCGGCTTCTTCCCGCCGGGGGGTGTGAGACGAAGGGTGGCCTTCACCTCCTCGCGCCGAGTAAGCTTGTCCGCTCCCTCCTGAACCCATAATGTATAGACCGCACCGTTCCTTGCATCTTTTCTCTGATAGATATCGCAAACCTTGCCATCCAAAGTCTTCCTGCCCACCTTGTGAGCTCCAGCCTTCATGAATCCATCCAAATCGTTGCCTACGATACGCTTTTGCGCCTGTAATTGTTGCAGAGCCGTCGAAGGCTGAATGCTATGTATCCCTCGCTTAGTGGAGGGATCAACCAGCCAAAGGTTCGCACCGTTGCCGATGATGATCATCTCCTTACCGTTGACGCTCTTCTCCATGCGAAATACCGTCGGGGACTTCATCCACGCCTTCCCATAAGCGGTTTGCGTCTTTCCATCCACGGTGTTGATAATCTTGGTCTGGCAGTAGTAGGTCTTTTGCGCGGAGGCGTAACCTGCGATGCACAAAACAAGAAGGGTTGCCGTTAAAATCTTTTTCATCTTTTCGCCTTTCCACAGCCTTGCTGTGAATGAGAGGAATTTCCAAAATGGCTCTAATTGAACTCCATAAACAAATAAACCCCTCATCCCCAAGGGACGAGAGGCTTGCTCACGCGGTACCACCCTTGTAAAGCGAAGCGCGTTATCGAAACGCGAACGATGCCCTAAGGGACCTTCACTTCACTCTGCCGCTATATCGGGCGCACCCGTAACCCCCTACTAATCCATTGTATCCAAAGGACTTTCAGCGATTCAGCTCCAAGGGGAGTTTCCGCTCCAACCCTTATCGTCTCGCACCAACCGACGACTCTCTGAAACCGAAGCCTGAGCGTACTTGCCTTATCAACACCTTACCGTATTATTTTCAGTGATTATATTATCATGATTATGGTCATTACGTCAAGAGCTATTTACATTTTTTTTCATGGGGATTGCATGGTTCGAAAGAAAGCCTGTTCCCGTATGCATTCATTGGATGACATAATCACATATTACATATGTAAGAGATGATGTGATTGTGATAATCACTCTCCAAGCGTTCTGCTCAGGCAGCATAAGCGTTTCCATCCTCATATTCGTTCCTTATGCAAATACATCATGGAATTTGGTTGGGCGCTGATTGAAACCACTCTTCAAATACAGTATCCTTATTGAAAGGTTTTTTTCATAATACTGAAAGGACACGGCATTGCATTCCATTTCAATTGGTGAAATCCATATCGGAGATATCGCGGACCGGCTCACGCTCATTGCGGGGCCCTGCGTGGCGGAATCGGAGGAGCTATGCATGCTCATCGCCCGCACGGTTCTCGAAATCAGCGAGAGAATTGGGGTTCATTACATTTTTAAAGCATCCTTCGACAAAGCAAATCGAACCTCTCTGCATTCCTATCGTGGTCCGGGGATGGAGAGAGGTCTTGAGATCCTTCAAACCGTCAAATCCACCCTGAACATACCGGTGTTGACGGACTTTCACGAGCCTTGGCAGGCGCAGCCAGTGGCGGAGGTGGCTGATATCCTTCAAGTGCCCGCGTTCCTCTGCCGTCAGACGGACATGGCTGGCGCCGCCGGTCTTACTGGCAAGTGCGTGAACGTGAAAAAAGGTCAGTTCATGGCTCCTTGGGACATGAAAAACGTGGTGCAAAAGATCGAGGAAACCGGCAATCGGAACATTCTTTTAACGGAGCGCGGGGTGAGTTTCGGATACAACACACTTGTTGTTGACATGTACGCGTTACCGCAGATGCGCGGACTGGGATATCCCGTCTGCTTCGATGCCACCCACAGCGCACAACGCCCAGGTGCAGGCGGTACCCAATCGGGCGGAAATCGGGAAGCCATCCCCTATCTCGCACGAGCAGCGGCGGCGGTTGGCATCGACACCCTATTCATGGAGGTGCATCCGGAACCCGAAAAGGGATTGTCAGACCCCGCCACCATGTTCCCCCTTGATAAATTGGAGGAGCTATTGATCTCGGTTCGGGATATTGACACCATTACCCGCAAACAAACCAAGTCGGGCGCATAGTGTAAAATACCGATGCCGAGCGGCTTAACGTGAAATAAATCGGGTAGGCGGGGTCATTACTGATCCCGCCTCCCACACCACCCGGCATGCGGGTCCGCACCGGGCGGTTCAC
>DAIDHP010000041.1 GCA_027459625.1 Chthonomonadales bacterium | reverse complement strand
TACGGGATGTTGAATAGATCGCTACCCTTCGGGCGACCACAAGGGTCGCCCCTACATTTCCGCCCGCAACGTTTCGATAACGAAACATCCACCGAACATGCGCGTCAGGTTGTAATTTCCGCTCCGCCCGCGCCGTATGATTCACTTTATCCTGTTGAATAGATCGCTACCCTTCGGGCATCCGCGTAGGGGCTCCCTTACGATGGGATGTGCGGGTTTTTGATTAATGTATTCTTGCTTGGAGTTATGGAGAGGAATTGATAAGCATGCGTGTTTATGCGATCTTGTTTTCCCGTCGTTCAATGAGGCTCCATAGGTAAGTCACAAGAATGGCGATGAGGCAAATGGAACTATTCACCTCCACGGTGTGGACCGCCCCAAACCTTTGCGCCAGAAAGCCGGCAAGCAAGCCACCCAGCGGCATGAATCCGCCGAAAATCAGAGTGAATACCGCCATTACCCTACCCCGTAGGGCGTCGGGAACATCCTCCTGCATTTTAATGTTGGCGGTGATCTGGAAGAAGATCATAGCGAACCCTGCGAGGACGAGAGCGCCGAGCACCACGTAAAAATGATTCGCAGACGCAATGATGAGCAACGATACGCAAAAAAGGATTGCGCCGCCATAGATTCCCGCTACCCTGGAAAACCCGCTCCCCAAAACAGCCACGACGAATCCGCCAATCGCGGCGCCGGCTCCATTACAGGACATCATATTGCTATACCCTTTCGCACCGGAATGGAAGAGATAAGCGAAGACAGGATAGAGCGTGGAGGCGGAGAACGCGAAAATACTGCCGCATCCGAGCAGGATTATCACACGCAGTGCTGAGTGATTTTGCCAGATGTATCGGAATCCCCCCCAAAGATTAGGGCGCTCCAGATCGTGAGGAGTCTCCGTGAGGCGCATCATCCTGAGGGAGATAATCACGGCGAGAAAACTGATACCATTCAGCGCAAAACAGTACGCCACCCCAAGTTTCACAAGCGCGATTCCCGCGAGAGCGGGGCCTAGGAAACGAGCGGTGTTGAAGCGAAAAGAGTTTAGGGCGATGGCGTTCGGAAGCGCGGCGCGATCGTCCACCATATCTGTGATGAAAGCCTGCTGAGCAGGACGATTGAATGCGTTGACGATGCTAAGCAGAGCGGCAAGCAAGGCGATATGCCAAGGCTGAATGAGAATCCACCTGTTGGTCGCAAGAGCCGCCATCACGAAGGCGAGAAGCATGGAGAGGATTTGAGTCCAGATTAGAATATAACGGCGTGAAAAGCGATCAGCGATTTGTCCGCCCCAAATAGTAAGCAGAAAAGGTATTGCAGTGGCTCCTGCGACGATGCCGAGCCAGGCGGCGGAATGCGTCAGATCATACACCAGCCAGCTCTGGGCGACGTTTTGCATCCAGGTGCCAACAACGGAGATGAACTGACCTACAAAAAAGAGGCGGAAGTTGCGATATCGAAATGCGTAAAAAGGGCCGATCGTTCTTTCGAAATCTGATCTGATTTTTTTATGTCCTTTCCGAATATGACAATGTTTCCCTAAAAGGAGCCATCTCTTTGAATGATGTCCTCACTCCAAGGCGCATCCGGAAACACACATCTCTGAACATGAATGCAATTATTATCCAGTACGCAAGTTAATAAACAAAAGATACCACATTTTAAGTGGGATGGAAGCTCTAACGCTCACGGAAGAAGGGCGAAAAAAAATTCAGGTAATTGCAAAAATCGGTTACAGGCGTTTTTTACATTTGAAATGTAAGTTTACGACCGCATTTTGTTGGATTTTGCAATTACCTGTTTTGATTACGGTGTATGGCTGACGGCTTATCTTCCCTTGTTCTCCCCTTTCGCGCATTGCCAAAGGATATTCTCCATGAGGGAGCCGGTGTTTTCGTCCGGTTCATCCAGCTTTAATTTTTGCGAGAGCAGAGCCAGTTCCGTACCGGAAGGATTGCGTTCGGAAAGCTTATAGTTCGACGGAATGGCGTTGTACGGAGTGAGATTGGGGGTTTTCATCCAAATCCCATGCACCGGGTCCGCCAGATCGTCATACTGGCTCATAGGCGGAAGTTTCAGGAATCGTTCAATGGTGGCGTAAATACTTCCGAACGAGAGATGCCCCATTGCGATGGCATGGGGTTTCACCATACCTCCCGCGATCAGCAGGATGTTTCGGTGAGCGTCCACATGGTCATGACCGTCCTGCGAATCATCCTCCGTGACGAACACCACCGTGTTCTTCCATACCGGGCTATGGCTCAGGGTTTGGATGACCATCCCGGTGGCGTGGTCGTTATCCGCCACCATCGCCTGAGGGGTGGGGTATTTGGGATTGGCCCCGGCGGTGTGGTCGTTGGGAAGCCAGATGTAGGTGAACTGTCGAAATATCCCTTTTTTGAACTCCCTTTCCCATTCCAAAGCCCGATTTCTATCGGGATAGGAAAGGTTCCAGCCTATGTAATGCGTATCTATTTTGTCTCTGAGGTCAGGCAATGGCAGACCATCGCCGCCTCGGCGCACCACGTCGCCGTACATTCGGCAACTGATATGATTTCGTACGCAATGATCCATCATGTACCCCAAAACCGGATAGCTGAACGGCGGGTTGAGCCAGTCGAACTGCCTTCCTCTTCCGGAGTAGAGGGTTGTCCAGGTCTTCTCTGTGTAGTCCGGGCAGAGAGCCCCCAAAGTCCACTGATGCCCTTGAACGCTCACCTCGCCATCGCCATACATATTGTCGGAAATGGCGTATTTTTTCGCCAACGCATGCAGGTTTGGCGTGACATTTTGTCCGTAGAAGGTTAGTTTGGGGTCTCCATTGGCGTATCCAAGATCCCCCAAGTCCTGATCGTAGGTGCGGTTCTCCCTCACGATGAAAACGACATGCTTGATGTTATGGGGAAGGTCGCCCATGCTTCTGTTCCCGTTGGTCCAGGAGTTGTGGAATCCATTCATTCGTACAACTTCCGCAGTCATCTTTTTCAGAGCGGTTGGATTGGGGATGGGAATCTTCTGGATGATACCATGCATCATATCCGACAGAGGCTTGCCGTTATTCGGACCGCTGCCCGCCCCCTTGGAGTTGACGACGTAGAGGGTGTTCCCCGCTTTGTTCATGACGATATTGGTGGGATACCATGCGGTTGGAATCATGCCGATGATTCGCTTTTCGTGGAGTGAGACCTCCGCCACTGCGTTGTTGCCCGCCAAAGTCACAAAAACCGCTCTATCGTTTGGTGAAAAAACCAGACCGTTTGGGATGCTCCCGTATGGGGAGTTAGGATAAGGATGCAGGTGGATATTGGCGAGAACCTTGTTGTATGGCACGCTGATCAACGTGAGGCTGTCGGTGTTGGCGTTAGCCACGCAGACGGTTTTGCCATCCGGGGATATTCGGACATCGCATGGCAACCCTCCCGTTGGAAGGGTTTTAATAACCTTCAGATGTTTCAGGTCAATAATGCTGACACTGTTGGACGCCCAGTTAGTGACGTATCCCTTTGCGCCATCGGGAGTGATCGCAATTCCGAAGGGTAGCAGACCGGTGTTGACTGACGCAATTAATTCACCCGTTTGCGTGTTAAAGACGCGGAGTTTGTGCATCAGATTGCAGGTTACGTAAAGGCGTGAGCCGTCAGGGGATAGGGCGGGACTGGTGGGAAAACCTGCTGCACGCAAAGGCTTCTCCGAGATCAGCCTGTCGTTTTCAAGCTGATATTTCCAGACGAAATCATTTCCTCCCCCGCAAACCCACACGGTGTGTCCATCCTTGGAAGTCGTCACTCCGTTGAATACAGCCTTGATCGGTTCCGCGGATTCCCTGCCGAGGTCGGATGCGGCGTAAACATCCACATACTGTTTGCCGTTTGCGCAGCAGGTGATGATGAGGTGTTTCTGATCCGGTGTAAGTGTTATCCCCAGAGGGAAGATATCGGTGAAGGCGATTTTCCCCGTGGGACGAATAATTCGTCCGTTTGGGATGACCCATTCCTTCGCTTGAGTGAAATTAGTTGTCCCCATCGCCCCGGCGGGAAGGTTCCCGGCGGGAACCGTGGCGCGCATTGTCAATGGAATCATTGAAATAGCGATAAGAAGCATGAAACGTAATATTCTTCGCATGGCGTACTCCTTTCCCCTTCAAAGTCTAACTGAAAAGATGACGGGGTGTAAAGTCTTTGCACTTCTCATTATTTTACGGTAAATTGTAGTAAGGCTTTTTATATGCATGCTTATCCGCACGTGTCACCGGGAGCGGAACCGCATTCGCCGGTAATACAAATCGCCACACCCATTATCTTCACACATTAGAGGGGATCAGGAGATTGGATCACATTAAAATGAAACAAATTGGCAGGGGTGCAAGCATATTTTTGATCGCAATATTATGCTTCACTTCAATTCTTATCGCATGTGCGCAAAAAACTGAGAATTGGCCTGAGTTCGGCGGGCCGCATCGAGACAGCATGTCCAACGAAAAGGGTTTGCTGCAAACATGGCCCGCAGCGGGACCTCGTCTTCTCTGGAAAGCGACCGGTCTTGGAATTGGTTATTCCAGCATATCCATAGTCAACGGCAAGTTTTACACCATGGGCGATTTAACCGATGCTCAAGGAGCGAAACATCAGTATGTGAGCGCATTCAGCATGACGACACATCAAAAACTCTGGAGCGCGTTGGTTGGCCCCCCGAATGATGACGGGTCCCGTTGCACCCCCACTATAGCGAACGGCATGGCTTACGCCATAGGGACGAACGGGGACTTAGTATGCCTGAACGCCACCACCGGCAAGGAGATATGGCGCAAGAATTTCGCCAAGGATTTCGGCGGAAAGATGATGTCCATGTGGAAGTACAGCGAATCCCCGCTGGTGGATGGTGATAAGCTCATCTGCACCCCCGGAGCGAACGACGCCATGATGGTTGCGTTGAACGCCAAAACTGGCGATTTGATTTGGAAATGCGCAGTGGGAAACTTGGGACCCAACGGAGCCGACGGTGCGGGGTATTCCTCCGCAGTGGTGGCGACGATCGGCGGGGTGAGGCAGTATGTGCAGTTGGTGGGAAGAGGCTTGATCGGCGTGGACGCGAACACCGGAAAGTTATTGTGGAACTACAACCGGATCGCCAATAACGTCGCCAATATCGACACTCCCCTCGTGCAGGGGGATGAGGTTTTCGATTCCACCGCCTACAATGGCGGCAGCGCGAAGATCCAGATTGTTCCTCAAAATGGCGGGTTCACGGTCAAGGAGTTATGGTACCTTCCCGCGAATATCTTCCAAAACCATCACGGCGGTGTGGCGTTGGTGAACGGTTATCTCTACGGAGGTCAGGGGCAAAACGCCGGCGCGCCCACCTGCATAAATTGGAATACCGGAAAAATCGTTTGGCAAGCTCCAACGGTTGGTGGCGGCTCCGCGAACGTGACTTATGCGGATGGGGATCTCTATTACCTATATGAAAATGGCGTGATGGCATTGATACAAGCCACCCCAAGCGGTTTCCAATTGAAGGGTCGATTCCAAACCCCCATGATGCCAGGCACCAGTTGGGCGCATACGGTCATATTGAACGGGAAGCTGTATATTCGGCACGCGGACGCCCTCTTCTGTTACGACATCAAGGCGTAATGTCCGAATTCACGTAGGGGGTTGCTGCCAAGTCGCCCCCTACGATGGTGTTTCGAGAGCGATTTCACCGATAAATCCGGTCAGGTGCGCCTCATTCAATTTTACAGACGCGAACTTGCCGATCTGGTTCTCGTATGCGGGGAAATGCACGGTTTTAAAGGTGCTGGTGAAGCCGGTGTATCGTTCGGAATTCCTCTCGCTTTTGCCTTCCACTAGAACCTCCGCGATCTCACCGACGTGGCTTCGGTTTATCTCCAACGTAATGCTGTTCTGTAACTCCACCAACCGATTCAATCGCTCGATTTTGACCTGATGAGGCACTTGATTCGGCATTTCCGCCGCCTTGGTGCCGGGTCGTATGGAGTAGGCGAACATAAATGCGGCGTCGAAACGGGTTCGCTCGACAAAGTTCATCGTGTTTTGATATTGTTCGTCGGTTTCCCCGGGGAAGCCTAGCATGATGTCCGTGGTGATTGCGATGTCAAGGATAGCTGAACGGAGTTTGTCCAGGATGTCCTGATACTGCGCCACGGTGTATCCACGGTGCATCTGTTGAAGCAACTCGTCATCCGCCACCTGAATCGGAAGATGAACATGACGACAGACCTTCGGCAGCCGCGTTATGGTCTCAATTAGCTCATCCGTGAAGTCGCGCGGGTAAGGCGAAGTGAAGCGGATGCGCCGGATGCTTGGGATTTCGCTGATCATTTCGAGCAATCGTGCGAAGGAGACTTTTCCTTCGGCGAGGTTTTTGCCATAGGAATTTACCGTTTGCCCCAAGAGCGTTATCTCGCGCGTTCCCGCATGCGCCAAACCTCGGATCTCCCTCAGGATGTCCTCCGTGGGACGGCTGCGCTCTCTTCCTCGTGTGTGAGGCACGATGCAGAAGGTGCAAAACTTATCGCAGCCGTACATGATGGGGACGTGCGCTTTGAGCTTCGGGAGTCGCATAAGATTACGCAAAGGTACATCGGTTACGATGGCTCCTTTGCGAGGGGGGAGAGATGTTTCGATCAGAGTATTGTATCGATGTTTGCCAGATTTGGATTGTGATGAGTTACCGTTCTCGCCGGTATTGCCATTGGCTCTCAATGTCTGGACGGAGCGTATGGCGGTGGGAATGGCGGAAAGGTTGCCCGTGCCGATCACCACATCCACGAAGGGGGCGCGGCGCTTGATCTGCGCGGTTTGCACCTGCGCCATGCATCCGCAGACACCGATGATCATATCGGGGTTCTCCGCCTTCAGCTCTTTTAGCTCGCCAAGCTTGCTGTAGACCTTTTCCTCGGGCTTTTGGCGCACGGAGCAGGTATTTAGCAAGACGACCTGCGCCTCGCTGACGTCGGATGCTGGCGCGTAACCCATCTGAGCCATGTACAGGGCTATCTGTTCCGAATCCTCTTCATTCATCTGACAGCCCCAAGTGTATATATAATAAGAAGGTCTTTCCGTATTCATAGGTCTTTCCAAAAAAAATTCACGGTGTGATTGCATAATTCGGACAACGAGGGTTGCGACGCATTTCCAATGCTTGATGAGTTGTATGAAACGCTAAGTTTGCAATCCCCGATAGTATCATATTATTATACCGGATGGGGAGACAGGGTGACGGGGTTCATTCCCTGGAGGGTGTGGAAGAAAGGCATGGAGGGGATGCGGTTCCCCTCCATGTGGATGTGATGTCTATATTTCAAAGCGGTACGTTCCGATATCCTTAATTTCATAAGAGGATTCCGTGCGACGTGTATCCGCCAGTCGGAACCCTTGTGGGGGGGTGATACGGATTGGGATGGCGGGGGTGTCATTTAACACGACCGTAATTGATTTTGACGACACCAGAATATCCAGTTTGCAATTGTGATATAACAGATTTCGAACCCCCATTTGAGAGCGATCAGCAGGCAAATTAGGATGGATGCGAAGTTCCAATCCGTTCGGGTTCAGACCCATGAAACCGTAGACTAGAATGGAGGGCAGCAGACTGCTTTCGAAAAATTCGCAATCTATTCCCAAGCCTCCCGGTGTGCCGCATCCTTGCATGGAGCCTTTTTCGCCGCCTTGGTAGTACTCGCGATATCCCCCCGTTGCGTTGATTTCATCCTGCCATTGCAAAATTCGAGATAATCTTTTCCATGCGTCGTCGGCGCCAAGAACGTGCAGTCTCGCCCACAGATCGAAAAAGCTGAACCCAAGCACCGCTCCGCCATCCTGAATCTGTCCTCCCCACGGGATACCCTCTGGATCCGTCCATCCTTGACCATACCAATCGATATTGCGCAGCGTGGTGGCTCTGGGAGCGAATCGCCAATGATAGATATCCTCGCCAGTAGATGTGTCGCCCTCCACGATTCTTTTGCCGGATATCCAATCCATGATATTCCTTGCATGGTCGGGGGAAGCGACACCGTACCAGATTGAATCCAGGTTCAGAAATGTAAATCCGTATTCGTACGCCTTGTCATGCTGATCGATGCATCCATTGAAACGACCTTTCTCAGCGTTCCAAAACAGTTTGTTGGCGGTTGATTTCACTTGTTCCGCATGGCGCCGAAGAAATTTGTAATCGAGCGCGGCTTCACCTTCGGGAATCTCCCATTCCGGGTGTTCGGAAATCAACTCCTCCAGTTCCGCCATGATGAGGGTGGCTCCATGGTATTGATTTGTGGCGTACATGTCGTCCCATCCAAACGGCAGTAAATCCCAATAGTTATCGCCAATTCCATGACCCGGATGAATCGTTTTAGTGCCGTCCTGATTAAGGCTCCATCCGGGGAGTCCGTCGTGCCCCGTCCATGTGTTGCGAATTCGCCTGTATTTCAGTCCGCCCATGACCGTTTGCTGATAGCGTAGAGCGGAGCGCATCCGATTAATCACCGTTCTTAGGAAATTCAGGTCTCCGGTCCATCGGAAGTAGTTCCAGCATGCGAAGATCGATATCGGATTGTTGATGGACATTCGAGTGTCGTACACGGTGAAAAAGGAATCGATGTTGAACTCCACGTCGGATTCCCCTGGCGCCAGGCACAGACGCATTCTTTTGATGACACCTTTCCATTTGGGATGTCGGTGCATGGTGATGATGGAATGTCTCGATCCGTCCGTTCCAATCCATTCCTCGTTTCCCAAGGTGAAATAGACCCGACGATCCTCTCCGAACGAGGTGTCTACTTCCCTCATCCACTCCATGTAAGGATCCGCGTGGTTTTTTGGATCACCGGAACGGATCCAACGCAGTTGAAGGAACGGGGCGTTAAAGGCGTCACACTCCATTCCCTCGGGTGTTGTCAAGGATGGGTTCTCCCCCGTGGATTTCAGGCGCCATTTGTTAGCGACAATGCCCAGCGATTCAAGATGATGCGTCTCCCATCCGTGAGTGGCGGTGACGCCGTAATATTGCGGACGTTTCCAGCCTTTCAGATAACCCCAAACCCAGCCCGGGCCGTCATCCTGAAAGTGCCAGCCCACGGTGGTCCCCTTCACTTTGTCAGGTCCGCTTCCAGACTGCGTCCACAAAGGGAACGGCCAGCCATGATCATAGGCTTGCGAGAAGTGTTGGTGAGACGGAACATAGCCCTCATCATCGGGCGGTGCGCTGAGGATATCCTCCCGATGGACTTCCTGAATGGATTGATTTCTCTGGGGATCGATCGCTCCCGAGTTCCATAGGTCCGCCAGGGTGAGATATTCCTTGTTGAACAATACATTGTTATTTCCGAGGCGGGAGATAAAAAAATGTCAGAGGTAATCGTTGATTAGCTGCGCTTGATGATCGCTTTCCGGAAAGACGAAGCGAGGGAAATCGGGAGGAACATTCGATTTAAGATCGGGAGGTGCGGCGGGGAATTGGAAACCCTTCAAGTTTTTTTGCTCCGGGTTCGACGAAACACCCTGCTCGATATCAGGAGCGGAGATGGTGGCGGCGATGGCTGCTACAGACTTGATAAATATGCGTCTGGTAAGCGATTCGTTTTTATCCATGCGTTTCATATCGGCATCCCCTTTCATTCCCGCTTGTATATTTGTAGATGCAATGAATGTGCAGGTCGCAAGCGTTATTTAAAGTTTACGCGAGAATGAGAAAATTATCCATATAAAACTGAAAGACCGTAAAGATAATCCGTTTGACGAACCGAAGTGGGTATGGTATACTTTACGGCATTCATGAGCACAGGATAGATTACCCGGAGGGGTTTCTTGATTGTACTTTAATGTGAACGCCGTGGAATATATGCGGACTCATACGACGAACGGCTTTGGTGACCGGCTGATTGCGGCGGCGCCAAAATGATGATATCCTTAATGAACTCCTAGGAGAGTGGCTCATATGAATATGGACCATCGTATCGTACTGACCTCCGGCGGTTATCAAAAGATTTTGAAGGAACTGGAGCATTTGCGAACCGTCCAACGCCGAGAGGTGGCGGATCGCATTCGTGATTCCAAACAGTTCGGCGAGTTGACGGAAAACGCCGAATATGAGGACGCGAAGATCGAACAGGCCTTCATTGAAGGCAGAATTCAAGATCTGAAGCACATTATTCAGAGCGCACAGGTGTTGGAGGAGGATGAGATTCCCGTTGACACCGTGGGACTCGGCTCCATTGTGACCGTTTTGGATTTGGATGAAAAAGAGGAATGGGAATTCACGTTGGTCAGTTCCATCGAGTCCAATCCGGATGAGGATAAGATATCCGACGAATCCCCGATCGGGGAGCAACTTTTCGGAAAAAGAATAGGGGACGAGGTAAACGTTAAAATCCCCGATGGTAAAATCCGCTATCGAATCGAGAAAATTAGAAAGTGATGGAAGAGCACGATCAAAGATTGCAACGGTTGGAAAAGCTGACTACATTGCGCGCCAACGATATGGATCCCTATCGCATTGAAAAGTACGAACGCACTCACTCCGTTATGGAGATATTGGATGGGTTCGAACAGTTGGAGGGCCTAACGGTCTCCGTAGCTGGAAGGATTTTACAGCCGCGCATCATGGGAAAGGCGGCTTTTTGCAATTTAAAGGATGAATCCGGGATGCTTCAACTCTATATCCGCCGAGACGAGGTGGGGGATGAGAGTTACAAGCTTTTCAAGGACACGGATATCGGTGATATCGTCGGCGTCAAGGGCAAGGTTTTCAAGACTCGCACCGGAGAGATCAGCCTGCATTTGACGGAGTTCACTTTGCTGGCGAAATGCCTGAGGGTTCTTCCTATCGGGAAGGAAAAAGACGGGACGCATTTCTCCAGCATGACCGATGTCGAGCAGCGTCATCGCATGCGTTACGTTGACCTTTTGGTGAATCCCGAAGCGCGGGAGTTCGTTCTGAAACGATGCAAGGTGGTTCAGGCGATGCGCCGGTTTCTTGATGGGAAGGGATTCCTTGAAGTGGAGACCCCTGTGCTGCAGCAGGAAGCCGGAGGAGCCGCCGCTCGTCCTTTCAAGACGCATCATAATGCGCTGGATTACGATTTCAAGCTTCGAATCTCCCTCGAACTCTATTTGAAGCGGTTAATCGTCGCCGGATTCGAGAAGGTGTATGAGATCGGCCGGGTTTTTCGCAACGAAGGGATCTCCACCCGTCATAATCCTGAGTTCACCTTGATGGAGCTTTATCAGGCTTACGTCAATCTGGAGGATGTGATGGATTTGGTGGAGGAGATGTATGCGTTTATCTGCACCCAGGTAAAAGGATCGCCGACAATCACTCACGTAACCAGCAAGGGGGAGGAGTTGGTGGATTTCTCCGCTCGCCCTTGGAGACGAATCCCAATGCTGGAGGGTATAGAAAAGTATGCGGGCGTGAAACAGGAGGAGTTCGCGACTTTGGAGACCGCCAAAGCCGCCGCTCGAAGAGTGGGTATCCAGGATGAACACGAGCATACTATCGGAGGCATCATTGAAAAGCTGCATGAACGGTTCACCCAACCCAATCTGATTCAACCAACCTTTATCACGGATTTTCCGCTCGACACCTCGCCGTTGGCGAAGAAGCGTCCTGACAACCCCTCTCTCACCCGACGCTTTGAAATCTACGTGGCGGGGCAGGAGCTTGGGAACGCATTTTCGGAAATCAACGATCCGTTGGATCAGCGAGAAAGATTCGAACAACAGATTCAACAACGGGAGGAGGGGAACGAGGAGGCGCATCCCATGGATGAGGATTACCTACGCGCCTTGGAGTATGGCATGCCCCCAACCGGTGGTTTGGGAGTGGGCGTGGATCGTCTCGCCGCGCTGTTAACAGGCGCCCCCTCTTTGCGTGAGGTTATTCTTTTCCCTCTCCTTCGACCTGAAAAATAGGTGACAAATGCCACACGCGGTCGCAATGGGTGATTGCGCCGTGAAAGGATGTCGGCGATGTCTGAAGAGAATGCACGTGCGGAAATGGTGCGTAAACAGATCATTGAGCGTCAGGTCCATGATTCGCGCGTTCTTGATGTGATATCCCGCATCCCTAGAGAGTTATTTGTGCCTGAACCCCTTCGAAGCCGCGCTTATGAGGATCATCCCCAGCCAATTGGGCATAACCAAACGATATCCCAGCCTTACATGGTTGCCTACATGACGGAGTTGCTGCAGCTTTCCGGCGATGAAAAAACGCTTGAAATTGGAACCGGTTCGGGGTATCAGACCGCCGTGTTAGCCGAACTTTGCAAGCGGGTGATCTCCTTGGAGCGCATCCCCGAGCTGGCGGAGGAGGCGAATCAGAGACTTCTTGACATGGGATATTGCAATGTGCGCGTGATCGTCTGCGACGGCTCGGGAGGGTACCCCCAGGAATCACCCTATGATCGGATCATCGTCACAGCAGCCTCTCCGCACATCCCCTCCCTGCTTCTTGATCAGCTTGCCAATGGCGGGAGGATGGTGATCCCCGTAGGGGAGGAGACCGTGCAAATGCTGATGAGCGTGGAAAAAAACGTGACCGGAGAGATTACAACGCATGATTACGGGCAATGCGTCTTCGTGCCTCTTGTGGGGAAATATGCATGGGGTGCGCTCCGGAACACGGAGGGAGATTCGGAGATCAGGCAGGATTAATCCGGGAATATATCCGTGCTCAGCGGGATGGCGATATATTCAAGAGGCGATTCATCAATGGAACAGACCATCATCACGTTGCAGATACCCTCTCATTCGAATAACCGCCTGAGTATGCAACTGATAAACTCTTGATTCCGAGATGGATAGAATTTTACCGATTTCCTTGAAGGTCATTCCTTCATAATAGTACAGCGCGATGACCAATCGCTCTCTTTCCGGCAATCGGTCGATGGCGACGCCTAGGGAACGCTTCATCTCCCGCATCTCCACCTCCAGTGAGGGGTTTGCGTTTTGATCGTGGATCACATCCGTGAGATGCAGCTTTTCATTGCCTTCGGAACCGATAAGGATGTCGTCAAGGGAGAGTAGGGATGTCCTCCCCGTTTCGACCAGCAGCTTTGAGAATTCATCCTGGTTCATCTGCAGTTCATTCGCAACCTCCAGCTCTGTCGGGGGACGACCGAGCTTGGTTTCCATATGCAGATAGGTTTTTTCGAGGAGCTTCACTCTCTCGCGCACGGACCGTGGCACCCAATCCTCTTCGCGCAGCATTTCCAATATCGCCCCGCGAATGAGAGCTATGGCGTATGTCTCGAACTTCACCTGTCGGTTGAAGTCAAATTGATCCACAGCCTTGATGAGTCCCACAACCCCCGCGCTTACCAGATCGTCTCGTTCCAAGCTAGGGGGAAGATTGCTGACCACACGCCCGGCTGTGATTTTCACCAGATAGGCGTATTGGTTGATGATTTCATCTCGCGCCTGAGGATCACCGTTGTTTCTGTATTTCCTCCAAGCGTCACTTATATTAGCGGCGGCCATGTATGCTTATCCATTAATTGGGAATAATACTTGCTATTGTTCTAATCTACCGAACGTTCAGGATATAGCTTTACGGATATTATACCTACGAAGTACAAAGGATTAATTTTTTCTTATGCATCCGATTGCAAAAATCACGATTCAGCCATTTCATATGGCGTCAAAAGCTCTATGATCGCCTTCCTTGCAGAATTTTGCAATTTCCTCCATGGTTAACAGACTCTATTTTGGCAGTGTGGCGCGGATTATTACATGCTATTCGCGCCATCCGCCATTCTATTTCGGTGTGCTGAACGGGTTCGCGGAGGGAGATGAATTATCCTTGATATCTCTCACGCCGCCAAATTATCGTTATCCTCCTTGTCATTCATAATCTCGCCAACCTTGGAACCGGGTTCAATGGGATGTTCCAATTGATTGTGTCCCTTTTGCGTCGATTGTCCAGGTGAATCCCCAAGGAGATATCGCAACACGATGCCGAACGCCGTGAACACCGCAAAGGCGGTGATGGACCGCATAACACCTGTCATGGTGGACGCTCCCGCCAGCATTGAGAGGCTAAGCACTATCAATGCGGCGGTTGAGCCCAATATGGTTGGTAATTGCGACAAATCGTTTTGCATCGCGCATTTTTCACTTGTGGTAATTGCAAAATTCGGATAATGTGGCTAATTCCGCTCGATTCCCCATGGTGAAACCTAGGAAATGCGAATATTGCAATTATCCTGCTTGATTATAACAACCCGCAAATATCCGATTATTCCGTGCGGATATCTTATTTATCCGAATAACGGAAGATACCAAACCTTGATTATATGCTCTGAATAAATTTACCCGAATAATGACGCCGCATTCAATCCGTAATTTCGCCCTTGAATGCGCCATTCTTTTCGGTTATCAGCGAGGGAGCGGGATACGCCGAGGATTTATATCCGTTTCAGGGCGTTTTTATACAACTCCACGTATTTCCTCGCGGAATTATCCCATGAGAAATTGCTATTCATCGCGTTTTGCGCCAGCAGTTGCCACTGTTCCTTGTCCGCGAAAGTTCGGAGAGCAAGTTCGATGGTTTCCAAAAGGGTATCCGCCTTGTAATCCACGAATGAGAAGCCGTTTCCACGATGCGTTTTGAGGTCGAACGGCATGATCGTATCCGCCAACCCGCCCGTGGCGCGAACGATGGGTATCGTGCCGTAACGCAAGCTCATTAGCTGCCCCAATCCACAGGGTTCAAAGCGGGACGGCATCAGGAACATATCGCTTCCTGAGTATATCCGTTGCGCCAAGTCGGCGTCGAAACCGATATACGCTTTCATCTTTTTGGGGAATCGTTTTTCCAAGTCGCGGAAGAAGGTTTCGTAAACAGGATCGCCGGAGCCGAGGATGACCAGCTGCAATGGGAGGTTCATCATCTTCTCCGCGATGTGACTGATCAGATCGAACCCCTTTTGATCGGCCAAACGGGATACGATTCCGATGACTGCGGAGGTTTTGCTCAAAGGCAACCCGCACTCCTTTTGCAAAGCGGTTCGGCACTTGCTTTTTCCCGCAGGCGATTCCGCGCTGAAGTTAGCGGGAATGCGGGGATCGGTGGCGGGATCGTACTCAGAGTAATCAATACCGTTGACAATTCCGGATATTTTATCCTGTTGAGCCAGATATTGAAGCAATCCCTCCAATCTGCAACCATACTCCGGAGTCTGTATCTCCTTGGAATATGTCTGGCTTACGGTATTCACAAGGTGCGCGAAAATCAATCCGCCTTTCATGAAACTCACCTGCCCGTAAAATTCCAGCTTGTCATAGGTGAACAGGCTCTCCGGAAGACCTGCGTAAGAGAGGATTTGCCAGTCGAACTCCCCTTGATACGCCAGATTGTGGATGGTGAATATGCGAGCCGTATTCGCCCATATCGGGTTTTTGTCGCTCTCCAAACTCAGATAGACCGGAAGAAGTCCCGTATGCCAGTCGTTGCAATGCACGATGTCCGGAATCCATTGGGGCGTAAGTCGACTGACGAACTCCATCACCGCGCGATCGAAAAAGACATAGGGTTCCGGTTGCAGGGAATAGACTTTTTTGCTCTCCGTCGCCTCTTTGAAGAAGGTTTTGTGCGCCACGAGATATACGGGGATATCATCTCCGATCAGTGTCTGTCTAACGTATGCCTGCTCGGTGCGTTCGTTGTTCAACTGAAAAGTGAACTCAAGCGGAACATCCTTGACATCATATGCCGGATTGTCCTCGATCATCTTATAACACGGCATGGCGACGCGGACATCATGCCCCATTGCTCGCAAGGCTTTCGGCAGCGCTCCGGCGACATCAGCCAATCCGCCAACTTTGGCGAAGGGGGCCACCTCTGCGGCGACTATAAGTATCTTCAGTTTTTTTGCGGCCATAGGATACTCCTCTCATATATAACAAATGAAGAAGGATTAACCTTCTTCTGCGGTACGTTTGAAATAGCGTGACAGATGCGATAAAAAACGCTCCGCACCTCGCGCGGGGCGGTCGCCGTATCCCAACTGGTGCGCGATTTTGGCAATCGCCTTTGCGGCGGGCGCTCCCGGTTGAGCGATCATCAACGGCTTTTGTGATCGAATCGCATTCGCCACGGCGGAATCGGCGGGGATATAGGGAAATGCCTTAAGGTCTATGTGCAGAAACTGCTTGGTGACCATGCGCAGGCGGTCGGTGGTGCGCAAAGCGTCCGTTTCGCTGGACGCCATATTCACCACAAGCTTGAACCGCACGTCGGGGTTTTCCTGCGACACGACTTTTATAGTGGCGTAGGCATCCGCGATAGCCGTCGGCTCCGGGGTTGTGATGAGGATGACCTCCTCTGCGGCGAGAACGAACCCCATTACGTTTTTGGATAGGCCGGCTCCGGTGTCTATGAGGATGATATCCGCCAACATGTCGAGACAGGCAAGTCCTTGGATGAATTTTTCCCTCTGAGCGTCGCTAAGATTGGCGAGCTCGGTGATGCCCGAGCCGCCGCCGATCACCTGTATCCCAAAGGGGCCGGGGTGCAGGATATCCTGAAGGGATTTCTCGCCGCGCAAGACATGTTCCAAGGTGTAACGCGGGTTGGAGCCCAGCATCACATGTACATTCGCCAATCCGAGATCTGCGTCCAGAAGGATAACGCTCAATCCGTTTTTCGCCAATGTCAAGGCGAGATTTGCGCAGAGATTGGTTTTGCCGACTCCCCCTTTACCGCTGGTCACCGCGATGGTGCGCGCTCTGTGCGAAGGACTCTGGGCTCTGTTTGAGGGTTCCAGTATGGCTCCAGTGTTTGTTTTTCTAGCCAATGCGCGAAGCCCTTGAGCCTGATCTTCCATCCGTTAACTCCCCGCCGCCGATAGCCGATATTACCTCATATTATACGCTTATATCATTATCGGAAAAACCCTTCCGTATTTTTACCGATGCGATTAACGGGGATTAGCGGGAATGGAATGAGAGAAATCATAGCGCTTCAATGAGACCGACGGCCCCATCCCTATCGCAAAAAAAGCCCCCCCTCGCGGGGGGGAAGTGAAACTCATCATGGAGGTTTGGAGATAAGACATGTTGAATTATTCCATGTTGCTATTACGGAACAGGTCGGCGACGCTTCGAGAGATATCCAGCATTTCGTCGGTTTCCGGCCATGCGCCGTTTTCAAGGAGGTAATTGAAATGGCTTCGTTCGTTTGTGATGACATTCGTCATGTAATGGAGGCAGCGCTTCAACTGAGCTTCGGTTAGTGTGTTATCCTCCAAAGGGATGGCGATATCCAGGCAGATGTTGTCCGTGTCGGAATCGTAGCAGTATTTCAGCAGCTTGATGTGCGTGTTTCGTTCCATGCATTTGACTAACACCTTTGTCTTGTTTTTCACGTACATAAGGTGTTTGAAAGGTGAGACCACGAATCTTATCAATCTCCCGTTTTCAAGCAACATGACATGGATGAGAATGTTCTCGTTTTTCAGTTGAAACGGGATATACAGGTCTTCGTCGGTTCCGTTCACAAAATGATACAGATGCAAATCCTCCAACATCTCCTCAAGCTGTTTGATGCAAATACCCATTTTCTTCCCCTTGCTGAATGTGGATCCATTTCAACCAAATTAATACTTCCGTAAAATCTTTCCTCTATTATCGCAAAAAGAGTGTGACGGAAATGTGACAGAAATGTAATTTCAGGATTGCTGCACGGTTAATCCTTGTTTTATCGACTTGAACACGCCACATCGCGATGACATTCTTACAATTTGTTGAATTCGCCCGATTATCGCCTTACGATAACATACTCTGTGCCGATTCGGGAATCCGGAAACGCGAACGAGGTTTTTTTCATTTTCGAGGACGACTACGACGTCCGATTTGCCTGTAAGCGGTGTTTTGTTGCAAAATAGGAATCAAGTTTTGGAAACCCCATTAATCCCCTTGCAATCGAGGGGAGAGGATACACGGGCGAACGAGAATACAACCCGGATTTGGGGCAAGGAGGGAATATGAAGATACTGGTTTCAGGCGCCGCGGGGCGGATGGGCAGAGAGGTTTTGCGCGCCATTAACGAGGCTGAGGATATGGAACTCGTCGGCGGCGCGGACCCATTGGCCGAAGGCGAGGATGCGGGAATTTTGGCGGGATCGAATCGCTGGGGAGTGGGCGTTCACTCCGGGGTGGAGGAGGCTATTCTCGCGTGTCATCCCGACGTCATGGTGGATTTCTCCGTTCCCTCCTGTGTGATGCCGAATATTCGCACCGCGCTGCAAAACGGAGTCTCGCCGGTGGTTGGAACGACAGGGCTTAACTTGCAGGATTTGCAGGAAGTGGATCGATTGGCGAAGAATTCCGGAGTGGGGGCGTTCATCGCTCCGAATTTCGCGATCGGCGCGGTATTGATGATGGAGTTCGCGGCGAAAGCGGCGATGTATCTTCCGGATGCGGAGATCATCGAATTCCATCACGAGAAGAAACTGGACGCGCCTTCCGGCACAGCGGTACTGACAGCTCAAAAAATCGCGGAGGCGAGAAAGCAATCGCCCACACCGAACCCATCCGGCGCCTTCGAGAAGATATCCGGCTCCAGGGGCGGCGAGTTGGATGGCGTACACATCCATAGCGTTCGGCTCAGCGGTTACGTGGCGCATCAGGAGGTCATCTTCGGAGGGCTTGGTCAGACGCTCATCATCCGCCACGATTCCATCGACCGCCGCAGTTTCATGCCCGGAGTGATTCTCGCTATCCGCAAGGTGCACACCCTCGTCGGGTTAACGCATGGGTTGGAAAAGCTACTCTAACACGGACAACCGCAAATCATCATGGAACCTTACCTGCCGGATATCCTGGCGCAAAACCTGGATGTGATATTTGTCGGAGCGGCTCCAAGTCCTGCGGCGGCGGCGATTGGTCATTATTACGCCGGAGCGCGAAATCGCTTCTGGAAGCTTCTGCACCAATCCGGATTCACCCCGCGATTATTGACAGCGGAGGAGGATCATGAGGCGCTTCGATACGGAATCGGGCTCACCGCGATTTACAAATCGATCATCTCCACCGATAACTCCTTTCTCCCCGAGCCCGGCGAACGGGATCGCGAGGAGTTGAAGGCGAAGCTGACACGGTTTTCGCCGAGGGTGATTTGCTACAACGGCAAGGATGTATACCGAATGTGTCACGGGGAGTATGCCGATAACTGGGGGGAGTTGGACGAGCGGTTGGGGGAATCGATTCAGTTTGTGGTGCATAGCTCCAGCGGGAGGGCGGATCGTTGGGGGAGGGATAGGCTGTTTTTGTATGGAAAGCTGCGAGATTTGGTTTTGGATTTGAGCGGCGGTTGAAACCGCGCACTCGGTACTTGGATGATGGCGTATTCAAACAACGAACCTGTCATGACAACACCGGCGGTTCAAACCGCATCTGCCGAAAACACGAAACCCGCCTTCGCGGGTTGTGGCGGTGTGCGTTGATGAAATCCACGGAGGTGGATTTTGCGTATTTGTTAATCGCGAATTTATTCGCCGTGCTTAATGCGGGTTGTGGCGGTGTGCGTTGATGTTAATCCACGGATGTGGATTTTGCGTATTTGTTAATCGCGAATTTATTCGCCGTGCATAACGCGGGTTGTGGCGGTGTGCGTTGATGAAATCCACGGAGGTGGATTTCGCGTATTTGTCAGGCGCGAATTTATTCGCCGTGCGTAAACGTGGTGTTAGATTCATTCATATCGGAAATCAACCGGCGCGAATTTATTCGCCGCGCTTGAAAACGTCGTTGCATTGGTTCATATCGCGTTTGAATGGACGCGAATATATTCACAGGGAGTATTTTATGGATAGATTATGGGCGCCGTGGAGGATGGAGTACATCGCCAACGCCGACAAAACCGAAGGATGCATCTTTTGCGACAAACCGAGGGAGAACCGCGACGAGAAAAACTACATCCTTCTGCGAGGCGAGAAGGCTTTCGTGATATTAAACGCCTTCCCCTACGGCAACGGGCATCTGATGGTGTCGCCATACAAGCATACCGCCAATCTGGATGATCTCGAGGATGGGGCGCTTTTGGAGATGATGCACCTCACGCGCCGGGCGGTGAACACCCTAAAGGCGGCGTTTCATCCCGACGGCTTCAATATCGGCGTGAACATGGGGCGAGTCGCGGGCGCCGGCATCGCGGACCATATTCACATCCACATCGTTCCCAGATGGAGCGGGGATGTGAATTTCATGCCGGTGTTAGGGGATGTGAGGGTGATACCGCAGAGCTTGGAATCCGTGTACCGGCAGCTTGCGGGGATTCTATCTGGGTTTGAAGGAAACGGGGAGGATGAATGACGATGTCCGATGTGAACGATGAAAACAGTGTTCTCCTCGCGCAGCTGAGCGAGGAGGCGGCGAACTGCCAGTCCTGCTCACTGTCGCTCACCCGCAACAAAGTTGTCTTCGGAGAGGGGAACCCCAACGCGCCGCTTGTTTTCGTAGGCGAGGGACCGGGGCAAAACGAAGACGCCACGGGCAGACCCTTCGTGGGGCGCGCAGGGGCGTTGCTGGACGAATGCATGCGGGAGCACGGCATCACCCGCAATCATGTGTATATCTGCAACGTGCTGAAGTGCCGGGCGTGTATCGTGGAGAATACGAGGATACGCAATCGCCCGCCTCAATCGGATGAGTTGGATTCCTGCAGAGATTGGCTGCATCGGCAGCTTACGATCATCAAGCCGATGGTGATCGTCTGTCTCGGGGCGCCCGCCGCCAACTCCTTGATTCACAAGGATTTTAAAATGCTGAAAGAGCGCGGGAAATGGTTCGATGGCAGTCCGTATTGCCGGCATATCGTGGCGGCGCTGCATCCGGCGTATATCCTGCGGCAGCACGGCGAGGAGTTTGAAACGGCTCGGCATTCGCTTATCGACGATATCGGCGCAGCGCGGATGAAGGTGATCCAGGTGAAACGGGAGACTCCCTCGAAATTGTTTTAAATCATCTTTTGGGATGTCTTCTGAGGGGTCTGTGACTGCAGTAGCGGTAATACGCAGGCCTTCGAGATATCTCCTTCGAGAGTTGAGACATCACCTTGGCGCTGATATCCTCGACATCCATAATTACCTCCTCCCCCGCCGATATTTTAATAAGCTCCTTCAATCTTTCCGCTTCCTGGAGGCATTTCGGGTTGGAGCTGAGTTTGCTCACGGCGAAGGAGTGCTTCAGGGATTCGGCGAAAAGCCATCGGGATTCGCGCTGGGTCAACTGTTGGGCGTCTCCGAAGAGCTTCGTCAATGGGGTGTTGATAAGCGGCGCGACCTTGTTGATGACGCTCTCCTGCCCTTCGCGGTGAATCGCCTGCATCAGCAGACACCACGCCAATTCTATTCGTGCGCCGTCGTCATCCGGTCGTTTGTCGAGGATGATTTGGCATCTTTTTTCCCGCCCGAGGATGTCTTTCAGCGCCAATGGATCGGTATCGTTTGAATGCTTTATATGAGGGGTGTCTTCGGTTGACAAAGCTTGCATCCTCTTTCATCGGAGATAGATCGAAGCTATCGTTATTATGGATAATGTAAAATTACGTATTGACTGGATTCCTATATAACTCAGAGGAATGTTCGCGCCGTATATGGATGAGGCTTCGGCTCTCATGGAACCGGGCGGGAATACATAATTTAGATACAATTAACAGGTGCGGTGTGCAACTGCGGGGAAAAATACTTTCGCAAAAAAAACGCCCCTTTGCGCGAAGGGGCGATGAGAAGGATGCAAAAAAGGGTTTGGGTTAAGCTAAGCTGTTGGACGCCTTTCGCATTTTACGGAAAAGCCCCAGAAAGCCGCCGCAAGCCAGCAGAGTGCCGAGCTGGAAGAACTCCGGCTCGGGGATGGGCTGTGCGCTAAAATTAGCAATAACGCCTGTGGGATTACCACCGGAACCAGATGCGTTATAAACTAAAAATGCCAAATCATGAGGGTTATTGCCAGAAGCATCAAACGAATATGTGAACGTTTTACTAAAATCTTGCGGCTTTTGACCATCCGCCCAACTTTGAATTTTTGTAAAATCACTGGAAATTAAATCTTTAATTGACAAAGTTGTGTATGATCCATTCATAGCACTGTTGGTAATCAAAGCGCCATCAAGGTATACGCCAACTCCATAATTGTCAGTCGCCCAATTACCCGTGATTTGATATGTTCCAGCAGTAGGTGTGAATTGAGTGGTATACAAATAGAAACCAGCCGCATCAGAATTATTTTGTGTATAGTTTGATTGCGGTGAAATCCATTGAGCATCATTTACTGATGCAGTCCAATATGTACTAGGAAATTGACCTTGGCTTAGCTCTGTGACATATGGATTGGTTACTAGCTGCCAAGTCCAAGAGGATGTATCCAAGGTTTGTAGCGTATAGTTTTTATCCTGATTTCCTTGTATATCAGGTGTGTATGAACTGTTACTATACGTCTCTCCTGTATTATTCAGCCCTAGCATCCCTGCGACGTTTGTGTTTGTCGCCATTGCGGGATGCACCACGGCGGCGAGAGCGAGCGCGCACAACGCTCCGGCCATTAGAACCTTTTTCAGCATTTTCGTCTCCTTTGTTCAACATGTGATCGAGTGCTACTTCGCCCCATGGACAATCCGGCATGGAGACCGCTTAAGCCGAATTCGGGACACAGGATATTGAACTCGAGTAATCCTATCCTGATTTGAAAACCCTCTGACGCCGACGCATGCTCTTCGGCGCCTCCGAACTATTAAAAGGTTCGCCTGACGAAAACAACAGGCGAATGCTACGAATATATTATACTGCAAAATCCATGCCAAAAACGACAAGTCACCGAACGGAAGAAAAAAATATTCGTACCACCTCCTCCCGTACACTCGAAATGTCTCAAATCCCGCTCCCGAACGCACCTAGGCGGGTTCCCGAAGGATTGAGCTTGCGAATGACATATCACCCATTAAATACAATCAAAACCGGTTTAGTGCAGCGTTTCTGAAAAAAATATCCGAAATCATTAAAAGGGATATTTGTATCCGTGCCGGGTGGGCGGAATAAGCGACAAGGAGCCAAGCGGGAGAAAAAAAATCGCCGCCCCCTATGCACGAAGAGAGCGGCGATCCGTAAAAAGACGTTCAGGCGGGAACGCCTTTCCCAGCATGCGCTCTGCGGAACAGAGCCAGCCCGCCGGCGCATAGCAGCAGAGTGCCAAGCTGGAAGAAAATGGGCTCGGGTACGGGCAATGCGCTATTCGAAGTAACGGCGAAGTTCACATTTAACCCCGCAGGATTGTAGGATGAGCCGATTGCATTGTATACTAGGAAATCGAGAGTATTCCCACCCTTTATGAATCCGGTTGTTGAGGGAATGCTGAAACTTGTTGGTGTTTGGAAATAGTTCAGTTGCTGGCTCGATGTCAAACTGTCAAACCACGATTGAATATCACTGGAAGAGGGCAAGCTGTCGTTGGTTGGAGCTAAAGATTGATTGTTATAAGAAGCTGGCAACATGCTAGTGCCTGAAACCAGTTGTCCGTTCAAATAGATGCCGACGCCTAGGTTATCCGTGGCCCAGTTACCGGTAATGTTGTAACTATTGCTAAAATTTGGATTGTTAAACGTTGTCTGAAAAAGATAAAAACCGGATGGATCATAACCGGCAGGGGAGTAGTTTGCTTGAGGCGATATCCATTTGGAAGTGTTATTATCAGGCAACCATGCGTTGCCCGGAAATATGGTATTACCTGAACCGTTGACAAGCTCGGTCACGTAAGGATTAGTAAAATTAGTAAATCCGCTAAATCCCAGACTGTTGGAGAAAGTATAATTGGTATCCGTGCTGCCTTGCGCCTCAACGCCGGTATTGTTCAAGCCCAATACACCGGCGGCGCTGTAAACATAGGGTAATTGCGCATTGGCAACAGGGAGAAGAGCGACAAACCCCATGGCGCACAACACCCCTGCCATTAAAACCTTTTTCAGCATTTTCGTCTCCTTTGTTCAACATGTGATCGAGTGCTACTTCGCCCCATGGACAATCCGGCATGGAGACCGCTTAAGCCGAATTCGGGACACAGGATATTGAACTCGAGTAATCCTATCCTGATTTTCAAGATCGCGGAGGTCGGAGCACACACTCCGAACGCATCCACCGTGTTAAAATAGCATGCTTCCCTGCTTTTTCTTGTATTATTACTCTGTAAAGTATATCACAAAGGGAAATCCGTAATCAATACAACCCCTGAAAAATATTTTTTACTGCACGGTCACGGCGGCCTTGTACTCCGGCCAGAAGGCTTGGATCACGCTGTTTTTCTGGAAATCCCCATACCCCTTCTGCACGGATTCAAAGTCGCTTTTAGTCACCTTGGAAAGCAAAACCGCCTGCCTGCACGCATCCTTCACCTGGTTGAAGGGTTCAACCGCCGCCGCCTGATGATCGATACATTGGATGATCCACCATTTTCCCGCGAATTTACGCGGACCTATCATCTGCCCGATCTTCATCCCGAATATCGCGGACTCAAAGCCGGGTATGGATGCGGCTTTTGTTCGGCCTCGGGGAATAAGCGGGAGGACTCCTCCGTTCGAATTGGTGGAGACATCCACGCTGAAGTTCTTCGCGGCGGTCTGGAAGGACATTCCGTTGTTCATCGCCTTGATTGCGTTTTGCCCCGCCGCCTGAGTGTTTGTGACGATCACAGCGATACGCACCGTCTCCGGCGTGTAAAACCGTGCGCGGGGGTTATTCGGCTTGATGTTTTGCTGATAATAGTTGCGCATCTCCGAATCCGTCGCATTCGCCCCTTTGGTCAAAATCGCTATCTGTGAAAGGGAGGCTCGAATGGCTGTTTTAACGTCTTCCGGAGTCTGATAGTTCTGCGAAAGGCTGCTTGCGAACCCGGGCTCCTTGGAGAGGATATCGTATTGGGCGTTCACTTGAGCGTCGGTTGGCGCGACGCCGAGTTTCCTGGCGTACTGTATCTCCATCAAGTTGTTCACCATGTCGTGAACCGCTTTGGGACCCGCCATCGTCTCCAGATGGCGGAAAAGCTCCTGTTTGTCAATGGTGACCCCATTCACCGCCACTACGATATCCTTGGCTTTGTAATGCTGGCGCGCCACCAAAGCCCCGATGAGCATGCCAACTGCCAATATTATTAGCCAAATGAACGGGAAATTCCGCCCAGTGCTTTTGCCCGCGTTTTCCGATCGTGCCTGCGCTTGGCGTCTCGTCTTCGGAGCGATTGTTGTTTCGGATAGTGTTTTGTCAGAAATCATGAAATTCGCCTTGTGCTTTAGTGCTTTTAAATGAGATACCGTGATCATTGCAACTGTGCAATATTGTTCATAGGGAAAGTAACATCCCTGAACCATATGCCTCAAACGCACGAACCTCAAAGGGGGCTCCCCCGTAACGATGCGGCGTTATGAGCCGGTTTTTACGTTAATGCAGGCAATTGCAAAATTCATTATCGGAGATCCGCGCAAGCGAACGATGAGTGAAATGTTGCTCATTTCCTGAACTTCGCAATTGCCATGCCTATCAATAATAAGGGTTCCCTGTGATGATGCGATAGGTGGACCCGATGATATTGACTCCGGATAGCAATCCGAAGAGGTCCTGGATTCCGAATGCGTGCTTCTTATCCGGGATATAGAGCACATCCCCGGGTTTCAACGCAACGTTCTCGGTGATATCGCCCTTTTTCAGGAATTTATCTATGTCGACCACGGTGACTTTCGCGATACCCTTGGCGCGATCAATGCGAATAAGGTTGATTTTATTCATCGCGGCATTGCGCACCGGGCCGCCGCATCCGTTCAACGCGTCCAGCACCCTGTCATCCGGCTTGAAGATATAATAACCCGGCCGAGCGATCGCGCCGAACACATACACTCGGTTTTTAATTTCCGGCACCATGATCTTGTCTCCCGCCGAGAGCTTCTTGTTCCAGGAGAAATCGCCATGTCTGAGAAGGGCGTCCAAGTTCAGCGGAACTTCCACCCCATCGTGCTGCAGGGTCGCCGTGGCGAGATCCGCGCTCTCCTTCACCCCTCCCGCGTCCGTCAGAGCTTGAAGAACATTCATATCATCCTTGTAATCGAAACTGCCAGGGTTGTTCACTTCCCCCACCACGGTGATCTGCGCCCTGCTTATGGGGATGTAGATCACATCCCCGTTTTGGAGCGGCGCATCCGCCGGAGTGCCCCCTTTCATGGCGGGGTTGCTCAGGTCCACGGTCTGTTTCGTCCCGTTGCGGTGCGTAATGGTGACCCTGCTCATATCCGCCTGCGGGAGCGGCCCCCCTTGCTGGGCGATCGCCTCGAGAACGCGCATTCCCGGTCGGAAATCCCCCGTGCCGGGTGTCATCACGTAGCCGTACACGAGGATATTCTCCTTGCGTTTTTGGGAAAGAGAGACGGTGACCGATGGATTGATAACGTATTTTCTCCATTCCTGTGTGAGGATAGCCTGAACCTCGGATGTGGTTTTACCCGTTACGTCGATGGGTTTCAAAAGCGGCACGCTGATTTTACCGTCCGGCGGCACCACAATCGTCTCCGAAAGATTGGGGAAATTCACCACGGTGATATTGATCACGTCGTCCGAGGCGAGCAGATAGGGCCCCGTTTGATCATCCAGGGAGAGCGGAGCGGCCTGCGATGCGAGCGGTTCGGCTCCGGTGCGGACGGTGAAAAAAGCGATCAGCGTAATCGCCAAGACAATCCGAGCAAAATGACGCTGTATTAAGAGGATGGATTTCATTTGGCGCTCTCCTCATTCTCCTGCGGCGCGGGCAGGGCGGTAATCCCTTGTTTCCCATTGCGATTCGAACCGATGCCGCTATAGTAGTAATAGTAACTCGAACCGTATCCCGTGTGCACCCGTCCAGCCGCCCTGTTGACGAAAAAGAACATGGAGGCTGTGGTCGCCCCCAGCTCCGCTGCGATATCCTTCAGGATATCCTCGTGGATGGTTCCCATTCCAATGATATAGAAGATGGTATCGGTGAGAGGCGCGAGGAACAAAGCGTCCGCGACCACGGAGCATGCCGGGGAATCGATAATGACGATCTCCGCCTCTTTTCGCAATGCGACGATTATCTCCCCCATCTTCTTCTGAGAGAGCAACTCGGAGGGGTTTCTCTGGGATGATCCGCTGTGCAGCACGGTAAGCTGCGGGATATCCGTGGACACCAACGCCTGATCCAGGGTGACATCCCCTTCGATCACGTTTGCCAAACCGATCGGCTCCTCGGTGTTGAAAAGTTTGTTCTGTGAGGGCCGGCGGATGTCGGCGTCCACCAGTATCACGGTTTTGCCCGATCTAGCGAAGGACTGCGCCATCGAGAAGGCGATCATGGATTTGCCCTCCCCCTTCATCGCGCTTGTGAAGAGGAACACCCTGTTTTCGAGGGAGTCCGGCCCATGATGTTTCCGGAGAGCCAATCCGAGATGCGCACGGGTAAGGCTGCAGGATTCGGTGACCTCCGGCGGGATATCCCCCTTGGAGATTCTCCTGATCTGGCTACCTTTGAGTTTCGGCATCGTTCCAACCACAGGTCCGTTCAGCATTCCCAGCACGTCATCGATGCTGCGCAGTCTTTTGTCGCTCTGCTCCAGGATGAGTATAAGACCGAAGCAGAGGAATATCCCCACCAAGGTGCCTATCATCATGATCTTTTTCACATTGGGGCTGACCGGAGTGAGGGATGGAACCGCCTGCTGCATGACCTGCACGTTCGGGCCCACCTTGCCCAGATCGAAGCGCGCGGAATCCAGCAGCCCCTTCGCCGCAGCGTATTGCGTCTTTGCCAGGTCGGAAGCCTGGGAGAGTTGCGCGTAATCCATGGTGATAGCCGGAATATGCATGGTGGCTTTTTTAAAGAGAGCCTTTTGATGAACTGCGGCGTTTAGCTGCGCTTGAAGCGATATCAGGGTGGTTTCGGCGTTGTTGTAGTTATCCAGCAGGGCTCCCTGGGTTTGCAGGGAGCCCTGCTGGTTGTTCAGTGTGTTTTGGATCGCGTCGTGCAGACGGGTTTTCACGTCCGCAATCTGCTGATCCAAATCGGGCAGAATGCCGGGATAAGCCTCCGTGTATTTCTGAGCCGCCTGCACCCTCTGCATCTCCAGATCGTTCAGCTTGGTTTGCAACGCCGCCACCAAAGTATCGTCCCGGATGCCTGTGCCGGTCATAATGGAGGCGTCGATCGATTTCAGTTGCTGCTCCTGGGAATCGGCGAGAGCTTGCTGCGCAGCCACCTGCTGCTGCAGTTGATCCACGTTTTGCTGCTGCGTTTGGAATCGTTTTAACTCCGCCTCCGTCTGGGAGGAGAGATCCACAAGATGATGCGTGTTTTTAAACTGCAGCTCCTTTTGCTCCACCGCGTCCATCGCCTTCTTCGCCTGATCGGTTCGGCTTTTCAGAGTGGAGATATAGGTTTGAATGCTGGATTGAGCGATCTCCGTTTTCCACGCCACCATCGCATCGCACACGGTGTTTGCCAGTTTCGCCGCCTCGTCAGGGTTGTTGGCTATCATGCTCACGTTCAGAATGTTCGTTCCCCTTGGGTTGTCCACCGTCAAGGCGCTTTCGATCGAAGGCACGGTGTAAGTGACGGAGCTTGTGGGTTCGCCGGCGGCGAGCGCTTCGTTTTTCAGGAGGTTGATGGTGCGTATGGCCATCCCGTCGCTCTCCATCATGGTGACCTGTGTGTCCGGTGTCTCTATGAGAGGGGAGGAGGGATTGGAGGGGTCGAAGGTGTTATTGCCCGAATTCCCCCCTCTCTGAATGACCACCATCTGCGCATTCGCCTGCCATTTCGGTTTCATGTGTTTTGTGGCGTAATAAGACAAATAAACGCACGACGCCATCATAAGAATGATCAGGAATTTATAGCGCCAGGTGATAACCAGAATGTCCTTGATGGTGACGTCTTTTTGCGGCAAAGCGTAATCGTACTGATCCATATGTGAAAATTCCTCTTTGACCGAAATGGGTCTGTCGCGGTTTTTATCCCGCATCAGGGTAATCCTAGGGACGCATGGCGTATTTCGGTGAAATTCCTCCGAACGAATGACGGGAAATTCGAATCATCCTATCGCCAGTTCGCCTTATGCTGGATTATTCCCGGTTTGCAGATCAATCCTGACATGAAAATCGGTATGGTGACTCCTCTGATTTCCGGCGCCTCCCTTTCGGTCGTTACGAGGCGAATGCATAATTCGCTTGCCAGGCATGGAGTCGTGTGCGAGAACCGAGGGATTCAAATCGTATTCAGAATTGGCCGTTCCCGGCGGGATATCTATTAGCAAGCTCCTCTTTTCGCCAACACAGCCAATACGGTCATGTAAGCAAGTTTCGCGTCAAGCCATAGCGACCGATGGTCGATGTAGATCATGTCCAGTTCTATCCTCTCCTGATAGGTGGTGCTGCTTCTGCCATATGCCTGCCACATTCCGCTAAGCCCCGGTTTCACGCTCAATAGTTTTCGTTTGTGCTCACCGTATCTTTCAATTTCCGGTGGCACCACCGGTCTTGGACCGATGAAGCTCATCTCTCCGCGAAGGATATTGTAAAATTGAGGCAACTCGTCCAGACTTGTTTTACGCAGGTATTGCCCCAGAGGCGTTATCCGGGGATCGTTTTTCAGTTTGTATCCCTCGGTGAACTCCTTCATCAGCTCAGGTCTCTTCTTCAGGATGTCCTCGGCGTCCGGAACCATGGTTCTGAATTTGTAACACTTGAACTCCTTGCCGTTCCTCCCCAGTCGGGTGTGATAATAGAAAATCGGACCGGGATCTTGCTTGCGCATTTTCAGTATCACCCACAGATAAATGGGGGAAGCGATGACGAATGCCGCAAGGGCGATAAGGACATCAAGGATTCTTTTGAAAAATTCATAGATCGGTTTGCGTTTTGTTTTCGATGCCGAGGCAATGCGATGAGCGGATTCAGTTACCATTTCAACATCTCGACCCCCGATTTGAGCTGATTTGGGAGCGAGACTCATCATATCCATGGCTTGTCCATTGTCCTCGGAAAGAGTCCGAATGAAAAACGGTGTTGTGATTCTCGGCATGGTTTCTCTCCCAATCGTTTAAGCGTTAAGGCGTACATTAACTCCTAGTGTTTGTCGAACTCCGTTCATGGCGGTAAGCTTCAGTGTGCGAATGCTACATCCTTATCGCTAAACATTTAGGAAAATATGAGAAAACTGGTCGGGTAATTGTAAAATTCGCTGTTCAGGTGTTACGGCTATCGTGACACGAGCGATCTTAGCCCATCTTCGAATTTTGCAATTTACCCGAAATACAAATCAGTTCTATCCCCGCCATCCACAATAGCCCGTCCATCGTCCTTCGTTGGATTTCAAGGATGACGATCCTTATGCATCACCGCGCCATTGCGTTCCGTGTCGAGCAAAGCCTCCTCGACTTAATATTCAAATGCAATAAGCGAACGGTTTGTGCAATTTTCTTTCGCTGCGATATCCGTGTGATACCTATGAAAAAATCGGAGGCAGGCTTTTCTTTCATTCTCAGGGATTTTGTCGGCGGGATTGCACGAACCGATACTTCTCTGCATATATCAAATGAGGGGACACGGGAGAACGAAGACAGGAAAAGATATTCGATCTTTGGTTCCTGCTATTTGCGGAAGGAGACTTATCGTGGCGAGGGTAATGGTGACGGGCGCGGCGGGGTTCATCGGATATCATCTGTGCAAGAGACTTCTGGACCTAGGGGAGGAGGTCATCGGAGTCGATAATCTGAACGATTATTACGATGTGTCCCTCAAAGAGTCGCGGCTCTGCATGCTGAAAAGCGAACCTGATTTTCGGTTTTACAGATGGGATATCGCCGAAACCGACGGAGTGGAGGCGTTGTTCGCCGATATCCGCCCCGAATACGTGGTGAACCTTGCCGCTCAAGCGGGGGTGCGTTACTCCCTGCAAAACCCGCAAGCGTACATCAACAGCAATATCGTCGGGTTCGGCAACATTTTGGAGGGGTGCAGGCGGTGCGATGTCCGGCATCTGGTGTACGCCTCCTCCAGCTCCGTATACGGAGCCAACACCTCCGCGCCGTTTTCCACACACGATAACGTCGATCACCCCCTGAGCCTCTACGCCGCCTCCAAAAAAGCGAATGAACTGATGGCGCACACCTACAGCCATCTCTTCCGACTGCCAACCACGGGGCTTAGATTTTTCACCGTCTACGGGCCTTGGGGCCGCCCCGATATGGCTCTCTTTCTTTTTACGAAAGCGATTCTGGATGGCAAGCCGATTGATGTGTACAACCATGGAAAAATGAAAAGGGATTTCACCTATGTGGACGATATCGTGGAGGGGATCGTCCGGACACTGTACCGAATCCCCGCAGGCGATCCGCTATGGTCCGGAGATAACCCCGACCCCGCCTCCAGTTCGGCGCCGTATCGAGTATACAATATCGGTAATAATCACCCCGTGGAACTGCTGCGCTTCATTGAGGCGCTCGAACAGGCTCTGGGAGAGCGGGCGAATTGCAACATGCTCCCCATGCAGCCCGGGGATGTTCCGGAAACCTGCGCGGATGTGGAGGACCTGATTCGCGACACGGGATTTTGCCCGTCCACCCCAATGGAAGTCGGTATTCAGCGATTTGTGGAATGGTACAGGGAGTATTATGGACGGGAGAGCGGGGAAATGCGACGGGGGACCAAAGACGGGAGACGGGAAAAGACTGCGGGGAGGATGCGTTAAACACATATCTTCGGCGCTTCGCGGAAAGGCATGCCAGGCAGGGGATCACCCGAACATATGTGGCTTGTCCGCTGCAGGAGCCTTCAAAAGTAATGGGCTATGTGCCATATCCACAGGGTCTGTGGCTCCGAATGCTGCGGTTTCCGATCAAAGTCCGCCGCGATTTCCAATTCCTGTGATACATATTGGCAGACTGGCGGTGAGTGTGGAATATCAAAGAATGCGCATCGTCGGTCCTCAGCTTCTGGCGGAGGTTTACGAAATTGCGCTGGAGTTTTCCGAAAGGATTGGCTGCTACGCCATGGATATCATCGCCAAGTCCGATCGCCTGAAGAGATTTTACATGCGTCAGGGTTTCATAGAGCTGAAGGATGATGACCTTCATCTTTGGATCCGGCTCAAGGATATCCGAGCATCCAAGAATAATTAACATGCCAAAGGCTGGCAGGTTAGGAGATCGTTGGGGGTCCAGTCTCCTTTCTTGGCGTCTTTGCGACATTGCGACTTTGCGTTAGATGAGATCGTTGGGGGCCCATCGCCGGTCATCCGTCGGTTTTATAGGAACCTTTATGGAAAATGTGGTGCGAAAAAATGAAGAGAACGATACCAGGGTTACCTTGCGGGAAGTGTTGCGCGCCATTGGAAGGTGGAATTGGGCTTCCAAACTATTCGTTTTAAGTCTGGTGATCCTCTATCTCCCCGTCATTCGCGAATCGGCGGAACTCTGGTTCACCGACGATAGCCGGGCGCAGGGGGTTTTCATCTTTCCCATCTCAATCGCTCTCCTATGGCTCCTAAGGGATTCCATCGCCGAAGCGCGAAAAAGCCCAAAGCCCGTGGGATTAGTCCTTATAGGCGTTGGATTGCTGATTGAAGCTGTGTCATGGCACCTTCGTATCAAATGCCTGGGGGAGTGGACCCTTATCCCGGTGATAGCGGGGACGGTGTTGATAACGCACGGCTCCGACCTTTGGAGGGTGATCCGGTTCCCGATCTGGTTCCTCCTATTCGCCGGGGGGCTTCCCTCGCAATTGGTGGATCCTCTCAACCAATGGCTGCAGATGCAAAGCACAAACGGCGCGGTTTTGCTTGCGCAGATTGTGGGGATACCGGTGATCCAAATGGGGAATATCATCAGCATTCCGGGGCATACGCTTGAGGTGGCGAATGTCTGCAGCGGCTTTCAAAAAACCGAGGCGTTCATCGCCTTCGCTCTGCTTTACGCCTATTTTTACCGGATGCGCATCGGCAAAACGGCGCTATTTACCCTTGCGGCGTTTCCCATCGCCCTCGTGGCGAACATCGTGAGAATAGCGGGGTTGGTGGCGGTGACCGATCTTTTCGGCAATCGCGCTTTCGAGATGGCGCACGATCCCGCCGAGGTTGTAGTGGTGGTGATCGCCTTTGTTCTCTTCGTCTGGCTCGGAAGGAAAATGGGATGCGAAAAGACAAGATTCTCCCGATAATCGCCCTGATGATGACCTTGCCGGTGATCGCGGCTAGTTACGCCTTCGGCAGGCTTAAGCTCGGAAGCACGCACGTGGTGCCGGTGGACGCCTTCCCCAGGCAAATCGGCATGTGGCGCATGATAGAGGAGAGACCGGAAAGCGCCGTGACCCGCAAAATCATCCCTAACGCAATCATGACGGACCGCACCTATGCGCTGCCCTCGGGGGATGCCGTACAGTTGCTGCTCCTGACCGGCTCCACTCCGAGTTCCTTCCACAAGCCCAAAGTCTGTTTTCCGGCGCAGGGATGGTCGCTGAGCGATATTATAATCACTCATGTGGACGGGTATCAGTGCAGTGAATTCGATGCGACCCTGGGGAATCAAAAGACCAGGGTGATCTACTGGTGGGTGGGGGATTTCCGCTCGGATTTGCCGCACAACGCAATCAACACCGTGATGTACAAGCTGCATAAGATGGTTCAACCGGAGCAAAACAACTCCCTCTTTGTGCGAATTATGATTCCCGAGGACAGTTGCACCCTCGGGAAAGGGATGAAATTCGCCGATGATGTAATGCGGCACTCCCTCGCGCTATCCTCCTCCGTACTGCCCGTGGTGGCGGTGCGACCAAACCAGTGATGGGAAAAGGCGTTGGGGTCTGAACACGATTAAAGGATTCAAGGATGGACAGGATGGGGGAATCCCAAGCCGAGCCGGGAACGAAGTGACCGGGCACGCCCCGCCAACCGAAAAAGCAGCGGGAATGGCGGGTTTTGGGTTCTGAACACGATTAAGGGATACAAGGATGGACAGGATGGATGGCTTGGGTGTCGGGGATCGGAAACAACTATTAACGGCTCAACGCAGAGCACGCTGAGGAGCAGAGGACCGCAGAGTTTATTAGAGTTTGGATTATTGGTTTTCATAAACAACTTCGTTCCACGCACCATTTTGTATAACTTGAAAATCCAAAACTATACATGGCCTTTCTCTGTGCACTCTGTGTTCTCTGTGGTGATCATTTCTCTGCGCCTCCGCGTTCTCTGTGTTGAGCCTTCCTTCCTTTGCTTTTACCCGCCATTGCACAAACCTTTTCCACGCTGTACCTTAAACATGGAACAACTATTCACGACATGAGGTAGTAAAGGAAGTAAACGCACTTGCAAGAGATGGAAAACGCGATCGATACAATTCCCGCGTCGGAAGAGACGGCGGCGCGCGCAGAAGAGCGGGAGCTGCCGGAGCTTATCGACAGCGACGAAAAGCCGCACCTCGTCATCCGACCCTCTGCGGGATGGCAATTTCTGAATATCCCGGACCTGTGGCATTACCGTGACCTTCTCGTCACTCTCGGGGTGCGCGACATCAAGCTGCGCTATCGCCAGACCGCCCTTGGTGTTATCTGGGTGATTTTGCAGCCCCTGCTGGCGGCGGGCATCTTCACCTTCGTCTTCGGGAAGGTCGCCAAGATGCCAAGCGATGGCGTGCCCTATTTCATTTTCTCCTATGCGGGGCTGCTGGCGTGGAACGCCTTCTCCTCCTGCCTGAACAAAGGCTCCGGAAGCCTCGTGGCGAATAGCCAGTTGGTTTCCAAGGTCTATTTCCCGCGACTCATCCTGCCGCTCTCCACCCTCTTCGCCGCTGTGGTTGATTTCTGCGTGGCGATGGGGATGATGTTTTTCCTGATGTACCAAAATCATGTCGCATTGCATATGGGCATTCTGTTGGTCCCGTTATGGCTTCTAATTGATTTGATGTTCGCAATGGGCTTGGCGTTCCTAGCGTCCGCCGTAATGGTGCGTTACCGTGATGTGAATTACATCATACCGGTGCTGATTCCGTTCCTGATGTACGCGAGCCCTGTGGCGTACTCCGTGAGCGCGGTTCCCGGGAAGATGCGGTACATTTTCATGCTGAATCCGCTCTCGGGGCTGCTGGAGGCGTTTCGCTGGTCGCTGCTAGGGGTGGGCAAGCTGCCCTTGGGGTACGTGGCGTGGTCGGCGGGGTGCGCCGTTGCGGCGTTTGTGATAGGCGCCTTCGCCTTCAAGCGCATGGAGCGGAAGTTCGCGGATGTAATTTAATGATAAAGGCACAACGCAGAGCACGCAGATAACGGCTGATAACGGCACAACGCAGAGCACGCAGAGGAGCGGAGAAACGCAGAGAACGACCAATATAGAGGAAATGTTTTCGTATTTTGCGAGCTTGTGCATGATGAAAAAAGAAACACGGAAAGCCGATAATCCTAAAATACAAATACTCAGCGTTTCTCCGCGCCTCAGCGTTCTCCGCGTTGAGCCGTTTAAAAACACAACGCAGAGCACGCAGAGGAGCGGAGGACGACAGAGAAAGAATAAGTGATAGTTTTATATTTTTCGGTTTCATA
>DAIDHP010000040.1 GCA_027459625.1 Chthonomonadales bacterium | reverse complement strand
GAAAAACCATGGAAACCTAATAAACATGTACATTTTCATTCCGCTAAAAACTGTGCATTTTCAAGCCGTCATTGACACTTGCCCCAAATCCACTGCGGTGATGCTTGAGGATGTCATTAATTTCACATGTCCGTCCGCGAAACCCACGTTTTTCCCACCGGAATGCACGCCGGGAATCTCCCCGCCGTTCCATGAATTCTGAGCTCTCCCCTGCCAATCATACCAAGGGGTGAAGCACATGGAGTTGCCCTTGTCCATGATAAGATAGGTGTTCGCGGGATGTCCGTCCGCAGCGATATTCTGATCGTTTGCACAGGCATCCTCGTTCCACGCGTAATCCGATGGGGGATCGTAGCTGTCCCAGTTCCCGTTGGTAGCCAAGGATGGCGAGGCGCTCGGGCATATCCAGATTTGCTGGCTTTTGATGTAGGGATTTACCGTGGTCTCCCAGCTACCGTTATGCGGGTAGACGCCCCAGTTAAGGTACGGGTACTGCTCGTCGTAATCCTCCACATATTGCATAACGCCTAATGTGATCTGTTTAATATTGCTCTCGCAGGAAGCCTGACGCGCTTTTTCACGAGCTTGAGCGAAAACAGGGAAAAGTATGGCAGCAAGAATAGCGATAATCGCAATTACGACAAGTAATTCGATTAAAGTAAAACCGCGATTCCTGTAGCTTCGCCCGATTTTTAAATACATTTTTATCTCCTTGAAGTTCATTGTTGGAATTATACCTTGGAAATATGAAAATGAGATGAAACCCGGACAGTTCTATAATTCGCCATTAATGTGATTGACCGAGCTTGTAGCATGAGGCACTAGCCTTCTTATGCCGTTTTTTATCGCAATCGCCTCTGTAAAATCAATTCATTCATCCTCTTTCAAAGCGACAACCACCTCGCTTGGGACCCCCATTTGGAGAAATACGCGCGACCGGAATAGACGCAACCTCCCCACGGGCAAAACGTGGGAAAGCTGTTGGGGACGGCACCCCCCGCAAATCGATGGGTGAATGGAATAAAATCCCTTCCATACGGAAATGAAAAGCCGACTGAGCGGTGTGACCCCTTCCGAAAGAGTGATCCACCCAACTCTTCCACCCGTTTTCAGCACCCTGCACATTTCCAAGAGGAGATCCGGAGCCTCCCAGGGAGGAAATATATCCAGAAGGTAAGAGCAATAGATCCTGTCGATCGTATCGCTCTTAAATGGTAGCCTTCTTGCGTCTGACTGACAAACATGGGAGCCGCTGCGTGAGCTGGTGAGCAGCAGCATCTTGTGTGAAATGTCAACGCCGATTACCCTCTTCGCAGGCGTGATTTGGCATATCCGATTGTGATCGATCCCCGATCCTGTTCCGATATTCAGAACTAGATGGCTCTCATTTAAATCCAGTTGCTCAAGCAGAAATCTCTTTGGAGGCGAATCCCATTTCTCCACTATTGAGTAGAACGTGCTGAATCGGTCATAAAATCTTTGGACACTTTCATTAGATAACCCCTTGCCCGTTTGATCCGTTCGAGTCCCATTAGGAGGAGGCATCGTTATTATCCTGATGATCCTTTTCACGCGGTTCATGTGATTCGGGAATCGGTTTTCGTCGATGCGTTCTTCGCACACTTATCTCGCCAAGCCTTAACGCCTTCTCCGCAAGACTTCCCTTGCGTATTCGTATGTCGGCGTGGGATATTTCCCCGATGGTCTCTCCCAGCTTCACCTCCAATCCGGCGGATTTGGAAAGCCCTATTTTCTGGCTCGCTATAACGCTACGGTGCCCTACGATAATGAAAGCGATGCATGTGCACAAAGCTGCATACACGCCCAAAGCCGTCGGGAGCATCTCCATCCCCATAATGGCGCCGGCCAGAGGGGTGTTCGTCGCCGATGTCATCACAGCTACGAAGCCGAAGGAGGCGAATGTGCTTATGGGAAGATGCAGCAGATGCGCCCAGACTGCGCCGGACGTGGAGCCGATGAAAAACAGAGGGGTGACTATTCCACCGCTGCCACCCGTCTCCAAAGTGATCGCCGTGGAGATAATCTTGATGAGAAACGCAAAAAAGAACAGATGCATCACGCCCTGCATCGTATCTTCGATAATTGGCGCTCCCAAACCTGCGAACTGGTCCCCTGCGAAATAGTATAGGATCACCAGCCCGACCCCACCCCAGAAGGCAATTCCATATGGATGCTTTTCGTAGCGCAGAAGATATTTCTCAAGCGCCCTCATCGTTTCAATTAGAACCAAAGAGGTTAATCCGAAAATAACCCCGAAAAGCATCGCGTAGAGAATCCAGGTGGTTTGATGCATGGACGCCAATATATCCCCGTGAAAGCGAGGAAGAAACGGTTCGTAACCGCAGGTGATATGTGAAGTGATCCCCGCAAGTATGGCTGGAAACATCACCGCATATTCGATGCGTCCCAAATAGAGCACCTCAATACCGAAAATGGCTCCCGAAATTGGCAGCCCGAACACCGCGGCGAAACCCGCGCTGATACCGCAAATGACGAGCTTTCTTCGATCCTCCTTGCTCATACGGAATATATCAGCGAATAAACTGGCTATCGAAGCGCCCATCTGTGCGCATGGCCCCTCTTTCCCGACTGATCCTCCAAGAGAGATATCCATCACTGTGCCGAAAAGCTTAATTGGCGTGTATTGCCATTTGACTTTGCCGTAGTTCTGATGGATTGCCGCGATGATAATCTCCGTGCCATCGCCTTTCTCCCCCGGAGCGAACGTTCTGCCAATCCATACGCATAACATAATGCCAAATGGGATAAAGTAGTAAAAATGGAGGAAACCGATATTCAGACGTTGGGAATAGCCCCAAAACAGACCGAGGCTCCATATGAAAAAGTGAGAAGCATATCCGACCGTCAGTCCAACGAGGGCACCTAAAATGGCCCATTTGAACGTGCTGATGAATAGTGCGATGTGTTCCTGATACCAAAATGGCTCATCGGATAATTTTCGCTGAACGCTTTCAGGCAATATATCACCTTCTCCGACTATGATTAGGCATTCAAAAACAAGATGCCAGGTTAACTGCGAAATTCGAAAAAATGAACTTTCATCAGCACTCGAAGAAAACGCTCAAAATCGAAAATCGCCATCACCCGATCTCATCAGAACCTTATTGCCCTTTAAGAATGAACTCCTGCGGTCAGGCGTCCGCACTCGATATTCTCAACGGTTGTATGGCTCTATCGGCGCTGCGGAAAGCGCCAACTTTTTGACGCCCTGTCCGGGAAACGCCACGGATAAAATGCTGTCATCCTGACTTTTCTGAACGCTCAAAACAACGCCGATGCCAAAAGTGGCGTGCTTCACCTTGCTTCCAGGGCGGTAATCCCCTTCCACCGAGCCCCCTTTCACGCGACTCATGTTGACCGGCGAATCCACCCATAACTTCTCCACCCTGACGGGTTGGGGCGTGGGCTTGAGGCCGGTGACCCCAGAGGAGCCCTCGAAAAGCTCAGCGGGAATATCCTTGATGAAACGGGACGGGGGGTTGTATGAGGAGGAGCCAAAGAGCGTGCGCCGATACGCATGGGTGAGGTAAAGTTCTTCCTTGGCGCGCGTTATGCCGACATAGCAAAGCCTTCTCTCCTCTTCGATATCGGAATTGTTGTAAAGAGAGCGGGAATGCGGGAAGACTCCCTCCTCCATGCCTGCAAGAAAAACGATTGGAAACTCCAGCCCCTTCGCCGCATGAAGTGTGAGCAGCGTAACGGAGTTGGCCGTCTGATTCATGGCGTCCAGATCCGAGACAAGCGATACTTGTTCTAAAAAGGCGGAAAGGCTGCGATCATCCGAGGAAACATCAAACTCCGTGGTCACGGAGATCATCTCCCTCACGTTATCCAAGCGTCCCTGTCCTTCAGGGCTCTTATCCTCTTCAAGCACGTGTATGTAACCGGATTTTTCGAGAATCTCCTGCGTTATTTCCGTGACGGATTTTCGGGACGCCACGGACTGAATATCCGACAGGAGCGCCACGAAGCTGTGGACCGCATTTTTCGCCCTCGCGGTGAGATTTGGAACGTAACCGGGATTCCGCATGATCTCCCAAAGGGATATTCGCATCTCCCTCGCCTTCTCCTCCATATGGCTCAAAGATGCGGCGCCGATTCCTCTCGCGGGAACATTCATGATTCGCTTCAGACTCACGGTGTCCTGCGGGTTTTGAAGCACACGGAGATAGGAGATGATATCCTTGACCTCCTTGCGCTCATAAAACCGGATACCGCCAATCAAGCGATAAGGAATACCAAAGTTAAAGAAAACCTCTTCGAACGATCGGGACTGGGCGTTGGTACGATAAAGGATGGCGAAATCCCTGTATTTGCGATTCTCGCGGGATATCTTCTGGCTGATCTGAAGGGCGACATACAGCGCCTCCTCCTGCTCGTTTTCCGTTTCATGCACCACCGGGGGGCGTCCGCCCTCGTTCGCCGTCCAAAGCCTCTTATCGGCTCGGTCCGAGTTTTTGCTCACAACATGGTGCGCGGCTTCGAGGATCAGGGAGGTGGATCGATAATTTTGCTCCAGTTTGATGATCCTCGCTTCGGGAAAGTCCTTCTCAAACCGGAGGATAAGGGAGACGTCCGCCCCGCGAAAAGCGTAGATGGATTGATCGTCATCCCCCACGACGCACAGATTTTTCCTTGCGCTCGCCAGAAGCTTGAGGAGCATGTATTGTGCGTAATTCACATCCTGATATTCATCCACGAGGAGATAATGCAACCTGTCCTGATAGTATTGGAGCATATCCGTTCGTTGCTCCATGAGTCGGACCGTCTTCATCAGGAGATCGTCGAAATCGAGAGCATTGCTCTGTCGTAACTTCTCCTCGTAAAGAGAATAGACCCGATGGCAGTAGCCCTCGAAATATCCGATGTTATGCCGGGGGTAATCCTCGGAATCGATGAGCTTTTCCTTGGAGCGGCTGATTGCGGAGAGGATAACGCGCGGGGGGAATTTTTTTTCGTCGATGTTAAGCTGTCGGAGGCATTCGGTGACAAGCGACATCTGATCGTTATCATCGTAAATGGTGAAATCGCGTGGAATGCCGATCTTATCGCCGTCTTTTCTTAGAATGCGGGCGCAAATGGCGTGAAAAGTACCGATCCATATGCTTGCGCTATCCTGACCAACCAGCGATACAATTCTCTCGCGCATCTCCTGGGCGGCTTTGTTCGTGAAAGTGACGGCGAGAATTCGCGAGGGAAAAACTCTCTTTTCCTGTATGAGCCAAGCCACGCGATGAGTGAGGACGCGTGTTTTACCCGACCCGGCTCCCGCGAATATGAGGAGCGGACCCTCGGTGCATTGAACCGCTTCCGCCTGTTGGGGATTTAACTTGGCGAGAAGGGGATGTGGCGAACTCATAAAAATCCCTCCACATATTAGGATACCACAGTAAGGGTATCCGTTCCCCTTCCCTTAAGTCATTACAATGGGAATTCCATACGTGAGCACTCAAATAATTTTGAACACTCGAAAACCGAACTCACTCCTCGTCATCTTTCGAAGCGGCAAGCGCCACTGGCAGCTGACCGGATTTCCGGATTTTAAGCTCAATCTCCTCCATGATTTGCGGATTCTCCTTGAGAAAAATGCGCGCGTTCTCCCTGCCCTGGCCCAAACGGAGGTCATTGTAGCTGAAATATGCTCCGCTTTTGGAAAGGATGTTCATCTCCACGCCTATATCCAGCACGCCGCCTTCCCGTGAAATCCCTTCGCCGAATAGGATGTCGAATTCCGCAACTCGGAACGGCGGAGCGACCTTGTTTTTGACCACCTTCACCTTGGTGTGGCATCCGATGATATCCGTTCCGGACTTAATAGTATCCGCCCGACGGACATCCAAACGCACGCTCGCCCAGAACTTCAAGGCTCTGCCCCCCGGGGTGGTTTCCGGATTGCCGAACATAATCCCGATCTTCTCTCTCAACTGATTGATGAAAATCGCGGCGCAATTGGCGCGGCTGATGTTGCTGGCGAGTTTCCGCAGCGCCTGAGACATGAGGCGCGCTTGGAGCCCCACATGGGAATCGCCCATGTCGCCCTCGATCTCCGCCTTAGGCACCAAAGCCGCCACGGAATCCAAGGCGACCACGTCGATCGCGCTGGAACGAACCAGATAATCCATTATCTCCAACGCCTCCTCCCCAGTCCCGGGCTGTGAGACATACAGGCTATCCACATCCACTCCGAGTTTGCTTGCATATTCGGGGTCGAGAGCGTGCTCGGCGTCCACAAAGGCGCAAACCCCTCCGCTTTTTTGACTCTCGGCGATAATATGCAGCGCCAAGGTTGTTTTTCCGGAGGATTCCGCACCGAATATCTCTGTGATGCGCCCTCGCGGGATCCCGCCAACGCCAAGCGCCATATCCAATGCGATGGAACCAGTGGGTATGGAGTCAATGTCCAGCTTCGAGGTCTCCCCCAAGCGCATGATGGACCCTTTGCCGAACTGCTTCTCTATGTTGCTAAGCGCTATATCCAGCGCTTTCTGCTTTTCCATAAAACTCTCCTTCCGATAAAAATCGCAAATCTATTCCCACTCCCATCCTTGAGCGTACATCACGTCCAAGGGGTGGTTATTGCGAGGAACGGTGCAAACGCTGGCTATCCGTTGAGGTTGAAAACCTCCGTGACCTCATATTTAGCCCCATCAGGAAGCAAATAACTGCGCATTAAGGCGAAGGAAGAAATCAAAACAGAGTCGAACTCCGCAGTCGTCGGATTTTGAAGCAGCTTGGCGGCTTCCTTCTCCTGTTCATATGATTTAATACGCGCGAGAGTCAAATGTGGCTTAAACGCTCTGTTTTCTTTGGGAAAACCCATTAAACGTAACTCCGTATCCAATTGATTCGCCAGATCGCCCATCTCTTTCGCGCCTTCCGAGACCCCGAGCCAAAGGATGGTTGGTCTTTGGGCGTTCGGGAAAGCGCCGACGCCATTCAGTTTCAGCGAAAACGGGGGGGCGACCCGCGCAGCATTTTCCGCCGCCTCCACCGCCTTGACGCTCTGGCTGTGAGGTAACTCTCCTAGGAATTTCAACGTGAAATGCCACTGGTCATCACTGCACCAGCGGATCATATTGCCGGTTACCGATTCATTCAACCGTGAAACCACCTCGCCAATGACGTGTTTGATATCATCGGGCAGTATGACGGCGAAAAAAAGCCTTCTTTTATCCGTTTCGTGTGCCATTATCCATCCGTCGTCGGTTCGATTGCTTTTTGCGCAAGTCTGTCCCGAAGCATCGTGAGCGCGGTTTGAGTCGAACGATAGCGCACCTCCTGGCGTATGCCGAGATATTGATTCCTCTCAGCGACAACGCAATCTTTGTCGGCAATCGCGATCCACACCAATCCCACGGGTTTCTCCGGCGTCCCTCCGTCCGGACCGGCAATTCCCGTGATGCCAATCCCGTAATCGACGTGGAAACGCTCCCGCACCGCTTTCGCCATCCCCTCCGCCACTTCACGGCTGACCGCTCCCTCTCGAGACAGAATATCCTCGGATACGCCAAGAAACTCATTCTTAATTCGATTGGAATAGGTCACCACTCCACCCGGGAAGACGACGGAGCTTCCGGGCACGGAGGTAATACGCGACGCCAGCATGCCGCCGGTGCAAGACTCAGCGATGGCGACGCTTAACCGCCTCTCGATCAACATGTGAACCACCACCTGCTCCAATGTCTCCTCGTCGAAGCCGTAGATATGATCCCCGAGCAGTTCGCGCATTCGGGCGATCCGTTCGTCAATCAATCGATCCGCCTCTGCGGGGTCATCCGTCAGGCAGGAGACTCGGAAATGCACCTCGCCTGTCTTCGCGTAGGGTGCGACGGTCACCTTGTCATCCCGCAGAAGCGGGCGAATGCGATCCTCCGCCAATCCCTCGCCGATGCCGCACACTCTCACGACTCTGCTTCTTATGGTTCGCCTGCCGCCTGTTTTGGCGGAAAGATAGGGGATCACATGGTTTTGAAGCATGGGCAAAAACTCGCCGGGAGGCCCGGGCAAGGCGATCGCGATTTTACCATCCTTTTCAAACAACAGCCCGGGAGCGGTGCCATTGGGGTTGTCCAGAGGGCGACCGCGCGATGGAACCATCGCCTGTCGGAGATTGCTTTCCGTCATAGGGACGTTTCGCGATTGGAAGAACTCCGCCAGTTGTGCGGCGATGGCGTCGTCCCGCCTTAAAGTGTCCCCGATGGCTTCCGCAAGGGTGTCGCGAGTGATGTCGTCCTCGGTGGGGCCAAGCCCACCGATGGTGATAACGACATCGTTATCCGCCAAAGCGGAACCGAGCGCCGCCAAAAGCCGGGCGTGGTTATCCCCAATGGTGGTGCGCCGATACAGATTCACGCCTATTTTGGACAGCGATTGGGAAAGAGCCACGGCGTTCGTGTCCGTGATCTGACCAAGCAGCAATTCGGTTCCAACAGAGATAATTTCAGCCCGCAATGTAAACAAACCTCCACGTAAATCCAGTCCATTATACACTTTAGGGGGTGAAAAGGCAATATAACTGAGCCATCCATATTTACGCACTCGCCGTGCATTCCATATGAAACCAAAAAAATCATTGCGCGTATTCCGCGGATGCCATGGTTTAAATAACGTGGATAGTGTCATAATATTTTTGTGTGGCTCACTCGCTTAGCAATTCGGCGACCGGTGATCATCTGGATGACTCTGGCCGCAATCGCAGTACTTGGTATCCTGGCATGGACTCGCCTTCCCGCCGAGTTAAATCCACGTGTGGACATTCCCACGCTAACCATCACCACTATTTACCCAGGGGCGGGTCCGCAGGAAATCGAGTCTCTTATCACCCGACCTCTCGAAGAGGCGGTCGGCGCAGTCAATAACGTCCAGAATGTCTACTCCTCCTCCCAGGATTCCGTCTCCATTATCAGCATGGATTTCAATATGGGCACGAATCTTGACCACGCCTTCTCCTCTGTGAAGGAAAAGGTCGAATCAGCGAGGGCGTTGCTTCCCAAGGGAGCCAGCGCCCCAATCGTGGCGAGATTGGATATCAACTCCCAGCCGGTGCTCTATGTCGGATTGTCGGCCGGCATAGCCAGTCGGGAGCTGCGAAGAATCGTTGATCAAAAGATCAAGTCGCAACTCTCTCGAATCCCAGGTGTGGCGGCGGTGGATGTGCTCGGAGGGGAGAAACGGGAAATACACATCGCCGTAAGCAAAACCCGGTTATTGCAAAGCGGCTTGACCATTGAGGACGTCATCAACTCCATCAAAGCCGCCAACCATAACATTCCCGCCGGCAGTCTTTCTAACAAATACACCAACCTCGGCGTCAGAACCATGGGGGCTTTCAACAATTTGGAGGACATTCGCAAAACGCAGATCCTCTCCTCCGCGTCGTTCATGGGCGCGGCGATGGCGTCCTATACCGGCAATCCACCCGCTCTCAACCAAGAAGTTCCCGCGCCGTTGACCGTCGGAGACGTTGCAACCGTAACCGAGGGAAACGCGCCTCTATCCACAATCACCCGTGTGAACGGCAGAGACAGCATAGCCCTGATAGTAACCAAGTCCTCCGACGCCAATACCGTGGATGTCGCCAACCAGGTGAAGGAGAAGCTGGCGCAATTAAAGTATCTATTGCCCCCGGACACGCAATATGTCTTTTCCAGGGACGATTCCGTTATGGTTAAGGACGCCTTGGACGACGTGGAGGGAACTTTGGTGCTCGGCGCCGTGCTGGCGATGCTGGTGGTCTTCCTGTTCCTGAACACATTTCGTGGCACGATCATCGTCTCCATCGCTCTTCCGGCATGTATTATCGCGACCTTCCTCGTAATGTATTTCGCCGGTTACACCCTGAATCAGATGACTCTCCTCGCCCTTTCGCTTTCCGTGGGAATCCTTATCGACGACAGCATGGTGGTTCTGGAGAGCATCACACGACACCTGAAAAACGGCGAACCGCCGGACGAGGCGGCGTGGAACGGAAGATCGGAAATCGGGTTTGCGGATATCACCACCACCTTGGTGGACGTAGTCGTTTTTCTCCCCATCGCCTTCATGGGGGGGATCGTGGGTGCGTTTTTTAAGCAGTTCGGAATGACCGTGGTGGTGGCGACGCTGTTCTCCCTCGTGGTCTCCTTCACTGTGACTCCAAGCCTGGCTTCGCGATGGTATCGTCAAGGGGATGTGGCGAAGCACAGCGAGGGGTTCTTCAAATGGTTCAACCGACTATACGATGCCTTGGAGCGAAAATATCAGGTGTTCCTCCGTTTCTCGCTCCGAAACCGTTGGTGGGTGGTCGGTGTCGGATTCACGGTTCTAACAGCGGTGCTCTTGGTGACCCTGCCGGTTCTCGGGTTCTCTTTCCTTCCCTCCACCGATCAGGGCCAGATATCCATCACGGTTCAATTGCCGCCGGACGCATCTCTCTCCGCCACGGATCATGTGGCGCGCCTGATCGAGAAGAAGGTGGCTGTGACGCCCGATGTGCTCAACTATGTCTCGACCGTTGGGGAGATTCCGGGGGGATTCGGAGACATTCCTCAAAAAGGCCCGCAATTCGCGCAAATTAACGTGAGATTGACGGAGAAAGCCAGCTTCCTGGAGCATATCTTCAACCCATCCGCCGCGAAGTACCACACGCGAACGCTAAGCGATAATGACATCGCCGCTCAACTGCGCAAAGAGCTTAAGGATATCCCGGAGGGCAAGGTCACGGTTACCGCCATCCGAAGTGTGGAATCCGTCGGGCAGCCCGTTCAAATCCAACTTCGAGGATCCGACCTGAACGCATTGATGGGAGCCGCGACGCAATTAAAGGAGCGACTCGCCCAAATGCCCGGCATCCTAGACGCCGCCACCTCGGTGCAAACCGGGAAGACGGAGGTGCAGGTTCATGTGGATAGGGCGAAAACCGCAGCGCTTAACATCCCCGTCACGCAGGTCGGTCAGGTGCTGCGGGACTCCATTGAGGGCAATACCGACAACTATTTTGACACCCAAACAGGGCAATACCCGATTTTGATCAACCTGGCGAACGTTTCCCGGAGCAGTGTGAAGGATTTGCAGGATATACCGGTGGGAGTGAACAACGGAGCGCCAGTCACTTTAAGTCAGGTGGCGGAGATGCAGTATGGAACCGGCCCGGTAGCCATTGAGAGAAGCAACGGAGAGAGGATGGTGACGGTTACCGCGAATCTCGCTCCTGGCTACGCCCTTGGCAACGCCCAACAGGATATCAACGCACAGATGGCGGATATCCCAATGACCGGAATCAACGTGCACTGGGGTGGGGAATCGGAGACGATGGCCAAGAACATATCCTATTTCGTAATGGCGTTCGCACTCGCCATCATTTTGGTCTATCTCGTGATGGCGTCTCTGTTCAACTCGCTGCTGAACCCGTTCATCATCATGTTCTCGCTGCCGATGGCTTTGGCGGGGGCTTTGGTGGCGTTGGTCATCACGGGGGAATCCCTCTCTCTTGTAGCGCTCATCGGTGTCATCATGCTCACCGGGCTGATGGGAAGAAACGCGATCCTGTTAATAGACTACATTGGCACTCTCAGAGCGAGGGGACACGAACGAAACGAGGCTATCGTGGAGGGGGGGGCTACCCGAATGCGTCCTATCCTAATGACCAGCCTCGCCACCATCTTCGGTATGCTGCCGGTGGCTCTACGCATCGGACGCGCTTCGGAGATACGGGCGCCCATGGCGATTGTCGTCATCGGGGGATTGCTGGTGTCCACCTTCCTCACGCTCGTGATTATTCCCGTGATCTACTCGCTGTTTGACGACTGGTTCGGAGCAAAAAGCTAAAACGCTCCGATTGGGAAATTACTTTCCAAGCTCCGAGGAGCGTTTCGCTGCAGCATCCACGGCGTTCATGCAAGCGGTGCGCAGATTGCCTCTCTCCAGTTCCGCAAGACCCGCGATAGTGGTTCCTCCCGGAGTGGTCACCATGTCCTTCAGTTCCGCAGGGTGTTTCCCCGTATCCAAAACCATCTTCGCCGCACCCAATGTGGTCTGCGCAGCGAGCTTGAGAGCCACGTCTCTCGGCAGCCCGGCTTTAACTCCTCCCGCCGTCAGAGCCTCGATGAACAGATATACGTAGGCGGGCCCGCTTCCGGAGAGCCCGGTCACCGCATCCATCAGTCTCTCCTCCGCCTCCAAAACCAAACCTGCGGCGCCGAATATCTCACCCACCGCCTGAAGGTGATTCTCCTTCACCGAGGAGCCTCCGCAAATCACGGTAACCCCAGCGCCAACCAAGGCGGGGGTGTTCGGCATGCATCGGATAACCGGAACACCGGCAGGCAGCAGGGATTCAAGCTTGCCGAGATCCACTCCCGCTGCGACGGAGATAAGCGTCATATCCGCCGTGAAACCGTCGGCAATGGGTGCGAGAACCTTCTCGACGAGGTGAGGTTTCACCGCCAAAAGGATGTAATCGCAGTGCGCGAGCATATCCCTGTTATCCGCAGCGATCCGCGCCCCTACCTCCGAATGTATCTCTTCGCAAATCTCCCTGCGAGGATCGCTCACCCACACGGAATCCGGCGAGGCGACATTCGCTCGAATAACCCCTCGGCACAGAGCCCCGCCCATGGCTCCAACACCAATGAAGCCAACCTTGATGTTCATGACGATCCCCTTTGCACGGTGACTACCCTTTGTCGTTGACATCCTCGGAGGCGTCGGACTTCACCTCGACGTTCGCAGGTGCGAAGAGATACACCTTCTCTCCGATGCGATCCGCCGTGCCATCCAAAGCGTAAACCACGCCGTTAAGGAAATCGATAATTCGAGCCTGCATCGTTTCGGGTACGCGCTCCAGGTTGACGATCTGCTGTTCCCCGGCTTTCAACCCGTCCGCGGCGATCTTGGCGTCCTTGAAAACCAGGATGGTCTTGCGAACCGCCACACGCACAGGGCGAGCGTGATCAAGCCTCAGGCTGGACTTCCGCCTTGCCTCGGGGGCGTTGACCTGGCTCTCCTCCTCCTCCTCATCGTACTCGGCGTCGTCCATACCGAATACGCGAGCCTTCACGTTCGCCCACAACCCACGCGGTTGCGGGTAATCATCGTATTGTTCCTGCGCCATTACCTCTCTCCTTCTTGGTGATTGACCATTCCCTTGCAATTAGGCGGCGCCTCTTAAAGAGCGATCCGCAATTCACCTATCTAACATGGATGATTTCGCCGGACCGCCTCGTCTCGATTAACGAAGACAAAACGCTCCGTATCGACTTATGTTTCACACCAACACGAAAACACACAAGTCTCGCGTCCCTATTCGCGCATTGGCAAGGGAGTTTCCTCCCGTTGGAACCTGTTTCCGCAGACAGGATGCAAGCGTTGCAGCTCGCATCGAAAGAACGCCCCGGTGCGACCCGTACACCGCCGTCAGCTTCGGGCGCCGAAAATCGCGCTTCCCACGCGAACCAGAGTGGAGCCCTCCTCGATGGCGATCTCGAAATCGGCGGACATCCCCATCGAGAGGATCTTCCTGTTCTCTTCCGGCAGCAGATCGAACATCCCCTTCAACCTGCTGAAATAGGGTCGAGCCTCCTCCGGCTCGGCGGTGAGCGGCGGCATCCCCATCAAGCCGAGCAACTCCAGCCCCTCCAAGCCTCTTGCGATTTCGACCAATTCCATCAAGCCCGCCTCGGAAATCCCATGCTTCGTCTCGATGACGTCCAGCTTCACCTCCGCGAGGACAGGCTGGACGATTCCCTTAGCCAGCGCCCTGCGACTGATCTCCTCCGCCAAATGGACGGTATCCACGCTGTGGATCAATGCGAAATTCCCCGCCACGTACTTCGCCTTGTTGGATTGCAGCGCCCCGATGAAGTGCCAACGCACCTCCTCGCCGAAGAGGGGAATCTTCTCCCGCGCCTCTTGATAATAGTTTTCGCCGAAATCGCGCACACCCGCTTGAAAAGCCTCCCCAATACGGGATGCGTCCACCGTCTTGGAGACAGCCACCAAGGTGATCTCCTCGGGATTCCGTCCGGCTCTCCCGACGGCGTTCCCGATGCGTTCTCTCACCTCTTCCAATCGTTCCTTGATACCGGGCATCGTGTCACCGTTAAAATTTGGATGAATACATATTACCCGAGGTGATTGCAAAATACGGGAAAAGATGCCAGTTCGACGCTTATAACTCTCAAAGAAACACGCTTATCACTCGAATATGTGCAAAATTCACTTGTCAGGATCCTCCTCAGGCGTGAAATGAGAGAGGAATGCTCCCTTCCACAATCCCACGCTAAGATGTTCCAATCGGGAAGAGCTGGGTGACGAGCAGAATCAGCGAGAGCAGAGTGAGGATAATCGTGGAGATCCACGCGATGGTGTTGAAGGTTTTGCTGTTGACGTAATCCCCCATCAGCCTACGCTTGCTCGACAATAGCTGCATCAGCGTGAGAATAATCGGAAGAAGCGCCCCCCCGATGATATTGGGCAGGATCATCAGCATCGTGAGGTGGTTGGGGAACAGCATCACTACGATCACCGCCGTGAGAATAAGGAAGGAGTAGACCCCGATGAAGAGCGGCGCCTCGCGCAACCTTCGCCCCACGCCGCTCTCCCACCCAAGGGCCTCGGTGACGGCGTAAGCCGTTGAGAGCGGTACAATGATGGCTCCGAAACACGAAGCGTTGAAGAGACCGATGGCGAAAAGAGCCGTGGCGAGTTCCCCAGCCACGGGGCGCAGCGCCAAAGCCGCCTGACCGGCGTCGTTCAGGTTGGTGATGTGCAACTCCGGATGGAAGTAGATCGCCTTGGCGCAGCAGACGATGATGAAGAAGGCGATAAAGTTGGTGAAAAACGATCCGAAAAGCACATCCGTCCGCTCGTAGCCGTACTCCTCCGCTTTGATGCCCTTGTCGCGCACAGCCGACTGCACGTAGAACTGCCCCCACGGGGTGATGGTGGTGCCGATGACGTTGATGACCATAAAGATGTAGGGAGTGAGGGGCCCGATGTGCTTCAAATTCGGCGCCACCGTCTCCCTCAGTACATGAAACCAAGGGGGATGCGCCAAAAACGCGCTGACGATGTAGCTGAGATAGATCAGCGAGGCGCCGAGTAGTACCTTCTCGACCCCGCGATAGGTGCCCTTCACCACCATGAACCAGACCCCCAATCCCACGAGAGGCATGGCCAGGAACCGTACGTAGACGAAAAGGTTGGGCGGTGTGAAGACCTGAATCGCGGCGGTGATCCCGGCGAACTCAGCGATGGTGGTGGCGAAATTCGCCACGAGGAGGGTTGCCATGGCGAGGAGGGTGATTTTAACTCCGTATTCCTCCCGAATCAGGTCGGCAAGCCCCTTTCCCGTGACCGCCCCCATCCGTGCGCAAATCTCCTGTGCGATGCCAAGTGCGAAGGTGGAGAGCACCAGCACCCAGAGCATGGCGTAGCCGTACTGCACCCCGGCAAGGGAGTATCCCAGGATGCCGGTGGCGTCGTTGTCGGCATTGGCGGTGATGATCCCCGGACCTATGATGGCGAATAGGATCCAGAGACGACTATTGAGCAGCGATCTTCGCAGAGAGCGTAAGGACATAAGCGAGGCCTATCCACAGGAATGGGTGCGAACATGCAAAAAAGCCTTCCTCCCTGCCCTGAGAGGCTTTTTGTTCGGGATGAAGGGTTCATCGGCGAAACCTCATGACATTATATTCCGAGGAAGGGGTTCTGTCAATTCGCATATAAAGGGTATCATGTGTTATGCATACGCTATGGTTATCTCAATAGGGAACTTTTCTTCAATCAATTGCGATTATGAAGGAAAGGAACGCCGCCCCGCATCAGCCTCGCATCGGCGAGGAAGGCGCATGCATACGGGGTTGTGAGCGTTTATATCCAAATTCCATGCCCAGATGGAATTTACAATTGTAATTACGACGAATTCCGCATGATGTCACGCTCCGTCCAACACCTGATAAACGTTATTGTAATTTTCCTTTTTAGTTGCATGGCGCCAAAAAGTGACATATTCGGAGAAAGGAGTTGAAAAAAACACACTTGATTGATGGCACTACGAACGGACAATATCATCTCGCATTGAAAAGTGTTTGAACGATCCGCACGGAAATATCGGAACAGATTGTACGCGTACAATTAATATTTCGAAATGAAAGGATTGATTAAGATGAAAGTCCGAAAGAGTGGATTTACATTGATAGAATTGCTAGTGGTCATAGCTATTATCGCGATATTGGCTGCAATTCTATTTCCCGTTTTCGCGCAAGCGCGTGAAAAAGCCCGTCAAATAAGCTGCCTCAGCAACCTTCAACAAATCGGCACCGCGCTTCAAATGTACGAACAGGATTACGACGAAGCACTGCCCTCCTCCCAGGATATCTATCCCGGGGTGAATATTTTCGGCCCCAGCATCGGGATGAACTTGAATTTTGGGAGCCAGTTCATTCTATATCCTTACACTAAGAATAATAACCTTTTCCAATGCCCGGATGACAACCAGCAGGATTATTGGGGAAGAATTAGCCAATGGCAACCTGGCAGCTCAAATTGCACCCATAATGGAGTCGTTTACCCATGCAATACCGCTTCCACGATGGGTTCTTATTACTATCGATACATGGTGGATATAGCCCAGGCAAGTAATCAAACAGGTTGGAACGGAGGTGCCAACATCATTCTGAAAGAATCCATGATTGGTTATCCCTCCCAGATGTTCATCTTTTCGGATGTATGGGATTGGCATGGCAGCAGTTTCGGTATGTGGAACGGCGGGGACACCAATTTAGGCGACACTCATGTGTTTAACGCCGTTTTTTTGGATGGTCACGCGAAGCTGCTTAGACAAAACAATAACGACAAAGTGACCGGAGAGACTGGCGATAACCTGGATTTAAACTGGCCCCTAGTGTGTTACGCAAACGCTGGAACTTTCCCCGGAAATGCGATAGATGTCGGCCAATGCGATCATTGAACAATCCGATATAAAACATGGCTTAATCATTTCCATCCATCCAATCTTATAATGAATGAGAGAATTCAAACAAGGATGGATACGGAGGATGAGCATATCACCTCCCTTGCTTAACGAAAGGAATCAAACAATGAAAGGCGGAAGTGAGGTTTCCCCGGTGGTGGCGGGGATTATCATTGCAGTCATAGTCGTCATACTTGGCGTGGGCATTTGGATATACACGGGTAAATCGAGAGGCGGTTCTGGAGTGGGAGCCACAAGCGCAGCGCTAGCTCACGGGGCGGGACAGCATACCGCATTTCCAAAGCCTGCGGTCGCTCCGGGAGCGAGTTCAAGCGTGCCCATGCCCGGCAAAACGCCGATCGCCATGCCGAACTCCGGAGGAAAATAAAGGGCGAAACCATCGTCGGATCGACAAACATCCTGAAATCAAAGAAATAATCGTATGAAATCCGGTTTTTCTCGTTGGCGTCGAAGGGGAATGCCTTCCGGCGCCAACTTGTTCTTTGTTGATGGGGTTCTTGTACCAAGGCTGAGCCAATTATGGATTTTAAAGGTGGTATGGTTGGCGAGAGTGCATTCGGTTAGAATGCAGGATTCCCGTGGCGAACCCGACCTTATTCACCCCCTCTTTTCTCCTCAAGCATCTTCAAAGCGAGACTATTCCCCTGTTCCGCAGCTTTCTTGTACCATCTTATAGCCTCGTTAATGTCCTCCATTACGCCCGCCCCATTTTGAAACATCAATCCAAGGTGGAATTGCGCATCGGAATTGCCCTTTCGCGCGGCTGATATAAAACAATCCCACGCATGCGCAAAATCCTGCTCCACGCCTATTCCTCCCATATACAGTTTCCCCAATCGACACTCTCCCACCGCACTTCCTCTGTCCGCCGACATCCAAAACCACTTCGCCGCCTCGGAGAAATCCTGCTTCACTCCGACTCCGTAGAGATACATCATTCCTATCTCGTTTGGCGCCTCAGGATGATTCTGCTCCGTAGCGGAACGAAGCCATTCCAAAGCCTTTGCGTAATTCCTCCTCACTCCTTGCCCGCTTTCATACAATCTGTCAAGCAGGTACTGCGCCTGCGTATCCCCGCCTATGGCGGCAAGACGAATCCATTTGGCGGCTTCGCGATAGTTCATCTCGACGCCAAGTCCTCTGGCGTACATCATCCCTATGGCGTATTGGGCGGGAGAGTGCTTATGCTCCGCGGATTTGCGAAACCATTTCATCGCCTCGGTGTAATCCTGCGCAACGCCTTTGCCATGCAAGTACATTTCACCCACTTTATACTGAGTCATGTCGGAATTATTCATGGCGGAAATGATGTACCACTTAAACGCCTTGGAGTAATCTTGTTTTACATCCTGCCCATATTCGTATATCCATCCCAGATGGAACTGTGCTATGAAATGTCCGCTCTCCGCAGCCATTCGCAACCACTTCAATGCTGCGGGGATGTTTTTCACAACCCCCTCGCCGTACTGATAGATCCGCCCCAATCGATATTGCGCATTCTCACTGCCATTCGAGGCGGCAAGTCTAAACCACTTTCGCGCCGTATATCCGCTCTTCGGCACGCCAAGTCCGTCCTGATACATAATTCCCAAATTATACATGGCATCGGAGTTCCCCTGATCCGCCGCCAATCGGAACCATTTCAACGCCTCGGCATAGTCCCGTTTCACCGTCTTGTAATCATTGCTCATGATCCGCAGTAAAATCCATGCCAATCTGTTGCAGTTCTCAGTGGAGAAATCATCCGGGCCAAAGTCGAACACGGATTTCAACCCACTCTTGGATGGATGCTCCGGATGGTGTTCGCTTTCACTGCAGGAATCCTTGACCTCATCAGCCGTCGATCCGTAAAGATAGGACATTCCAAGCCTGTTCCGTTTTTCCGGATCGGTGGGTGCGTACTTTTTCTTGCGATCGCGTGAGATATAAACCATTGAAGTCACCTCGCTTTGCGGAAATGAATCCGCCTCGCATTACACAAGTATCCTTTTTCGAGCAGCTGCGCATGGCGCCAACGCCTGTCATATATCCATTTTGGCACGAAACACCCTATGTTTCATGCGATTGGATAGCATATGTCTTTTTTTTCACGCGATGTTTTCGAGAGGGGGATGCGAACTGATTCCCTATCAGCGCCTCGACGGGGACGCCCTGGGAGTTCCGAAGAAGCGCGGCGGGAACCCCTTCTCGAAGAGCGTCTGTCAGGACGTTCACCTCCCGGCGATTCTCAGGACACAGGTCCCTCAGAAGAGCGGCGCAGCGCTGGGGATTCTCGCACACGGACACCCCATACCGACTTATCATTTCGCTTAACGTCGAACCAATAATATCATTTATCATATGCGTCATCCAATATGAATTATTCCCAACTGAACGAATAGATACGGCGAGTAAAAACATGAGCCATTATTTTATGGTCAATTTCATCGTAGTACTCGCCACATGGGGTGAAGGTAAGGCGCCACGAAGAAAGGGTTAAAGTACAAAGGCTAACCGGAGCCCCGCAACACGACACGAAACCCCCTATAATCGTTGGCATCATCGGGATTGCCACTGTCGCGAAACGCCGCGGGGAAGAAGTCTGTCCAGTAATAATTATTGTCCCAGGAACCGCCGCGCAAAACGCGGGAATTGATCCACTTTATGTACCAATCATCGCACCACTCACTGACGTTACCCATCATGTCCAAACAGCCATAGGGGCTTGCTCCCGAGGGAAGGCTCCCAACCGGGGCGGTGGAACCGCGCCGATGTCCCACCGAGCATATGCACTTTGAGGCGTCAAACTTATCCCCCCAGGGGTACTCCCTCCCGTCCGTTCCCCGCGCCGCTTTCTCCCACTCCCGCTCCGTCGGCAGTCGACACCCCGCCCATTGCGCGAAAGCCGCCGCGTCATGCCAGGTTACTTTAACCACGGGATGGTCGTCAATCCAGCCCCATCTAGGGGGATCGGGCATCTTTCGATTCGTCGCTTCGCGGAATTGGCGGTATTGGAGCACAGTAACCAGATTTTTCATGATCCAGAACTCGTTCAGACTTGTTCTCTCTTTCTTTTCGCCATATAAAAACTCCCCCGCAGGCACGCGGACGAACTCCAGACCGTTCACGATTTTGCAGTTTTGAGTAGGCTGCGTACGCGCCTGAGGGGATGCGGGCGGGATGCTCGCTTGAGATTCACAAATTGACAATTCCCTAATGATATTCGCCGCCGTGATCCTCTCATTCCTCTCCTTTCGAAGACACGCCAGCGCAAGCGAGTCGAATGGAGGGGGAAGGGGCGAGGGGAATTGAGGCTCGGAGCCAAGCACCAGCTTCATCAGTTGCTGGGGGGTGCCGGAGGGGAACGGATGAGAGCCGGTAAGCATCTCGGCCATCAACACGCCCAAAGCCCACACATCCTGCGCAGGAGAGACAACCCCATCGTAAGTCTCCGGAGAGGCGTAGGCGGGAGTTCCGCGAAGATTATCCGTTTGCAAATTGGTCTGACGCCCTACTCCGCGGGTTATGCCGAAGTCGGAAAGCTTCCAACTAGCCCCGACGCGAAGAATGTTTGAGGGCTTCACATCCCTGTGGACATAGCGTTCTGGAAGACCGTGAAGGTGTGCCAAGCCTTCCGCCACCTGACGAATAATTTCGAGGGTTTCATCCGGTTTCAAAACACCTTTTGCCATTCGCCTCTCAAGGCTCTCATCCGCCACCTCCATGACAAGGTAGAGCAGTTGCACGCCGTTCACAGTGCACAAGCCTGCGTCATGTGACTCCAAAAGGCTTGGATGGCGCAGGGAGACGGCGATGGAGATTTCGGCAAGTTGCCTGTCCCTATCGCCATCCTCGATCGGGATGAGCTTGACAGCCACGCGGCGCAGGTGGCGGTCTCCTATGACATGGTCCGCAAGAAAGACCGCACCGAAACCGCCCTCCCCGAGGAGTTCCGTAAGGTGATATCTATCCGTCACCCAAAAATCCGCAAGCTGACTCCAAGTGGTTAATAACATTTTCCATATTCCCTCTGCTTATATATTCACGCGAGTATGCAAACGCATTTGATTGTGAATTCCACAATCACCCTAAGACACTCTACTTTTATAACGAGGTAATTGCAAAGCTCAACGGATCCTCGTCTATTCAGAAACGGAGCGCGGTTCCGGAATACGAACTGCTACGACAGTGATATTATCATGACCTCCATTCATTCTCGCCTCCTCCACGCAAGCATTGCAAAACGATTCGGGTATGAAATGCAACTGGGAGAGTTCGCATAATCTTTCATCTCCCACCTCGTTGGTAAGGCCATCCGTGCAGAGCATCACCATATCACACGGCTCCAATAGTCGATCGCATGGATGAATGTCAGGCTGTTCCCCCTCCCAATTGGGTTCCACGGTCAATGTCACATTTTCACCTCCCCCGAGACAGGAAGTGATGATTGAACGCATGGGATGATTGGGAACATCCTCAGGAGTGATTCTGCCGCTGTCCAATAAGATCCGCATCAGGGAATGATCGGATGTCACATGCAGTATTCGCCCATCCCGGATATGATACAATCGGCTATCGCCTGCATATAGGTATATGCATTCGCAAGGGGTTATGATCGCCGCAACAACGGTCGCTCCCATCCCTCGCAGTTGAATCTCCTGCGAGGATCGCTCCTTGATGCGTTGATTCGCCACTCCGATGCAATTCATTAAAAGATCATATCTTTCATGTGCGCTAACGGGAAATGCCATAGGAATGTGTTCGGAAAAAGTTTCCACGATGAAATCCGCGGCAACCTCCCCGGATGCGTGCCCTCCCATGCCATCCGTCACCACCGCAAGAAGTGCGCTGCCATCCTTCCATTCACGAAGGAGGTAGCGGTCCTCATTGTTTTCCCTCACGCAGCCCGGATCGGATACACCATAAAAAAGCTGGGCCTCGGCTGCGTGATCATTCATTTCTTATGATTACCTCCGTCTCCAGATTGGCGAACCGTATCAAGGTTCCAACATGCAACATTTTTCTTTCCGAGGGTTCGTTCGGACTTTTTCTTTGCACTTTCTCATTGTCTATCCAAGTGCCATTGGTGTTGGGCAAATCGATAAGATACAGGTTACCGTCATCCCACTCAAATTCCGCATGCCGCCTTGATATCTTAAAATCCTTTTCCAATTCATAGTCGGTCAAATCCAAATCCACAGTGATAGCCGGAGGATCATTTCGCCCCACGACCATTCTCAACTGATTTAAGGGCAAAACGGTGTCTTTTCTTGGACCGTCAAGGATTTTCAAACAGGCGTTCATAAGAGTCAAATTGTCATTTTGGTTTGATGCAACGCCAGGTATTGCCTTAGATCCTATTTCGCTCATTTCAGGTTCCCCGTATTGCGTGTCTTGGTTAGTGTGGTGGTTATATTGGAATCGTTCAGCTTGCCCGTTTTTTTCAAATCATCCTGCATATTTTTAAGCTCTTGGGTAATCTTGTGATTGCCGAGTTTACCCGCATTGGCCATGGCTTGATCCAATATTGCTTGAGTTTGATTTGGATTTTTGGTGTTCGCAAGGTCAGTCATACACGTATTAATCTCCCATATCAATCGTGCATCATTTACCTCCTTGTTGAGTTGCATGCTTTCACTATAGGAATTTGTGTACTGGATGGGAACCAAGGCATGCAAGGGTTGACTCTTTGAATCGCATTCCAAGGATATTTCCAATATGTCCTGGCTTCCCATGCGCTGCCCCAATGGAGCCTGGGGGATTTCAACCTTGACCAACAAAACAGTAGGATCATTCCCGCTCAAAGCTCCTATCCGTATGGATGCGCTCTCTTCAGGCGCGTCCATCGGACTGAATTCAGGCGAGTATCTGCACAAGGATTTCACTTTCACGCCATTCGCCAGAGTTTTGAATGTGATCCTTGCATCCTCCGCCGCGATGGTTTGGCATTGCGACAGTCGGTTTTCCAAAAGCGGTTCCAATTCACGCGCTGTTTCGGCGTAAATGAAACCGCCGCGTGTCTGATCGCATAATTCGACCAGAAAACCAGTGTTGAAATTCCCTGCATCCCCCAAGCCCACCGTTAGAAGCGTGGAGCCTTTTTCCCCGATGTCTTTAGCCATGCCTATCAAAGGGGTGTTATCCTTCAATATCGAACCTTCGCTGTTCGTGGGATACCCATCCGTTATAAGTATGGCCACGCGTGTTATTCCGTTTCCCGAGGTTAAACAGTTATTCAAAGATAGTAATGCCAAATCGGTTCTTGTAACCCCTTTTGCGGTTATGTCGGTCAGTTTTCTATCTAGATCGGCTTTAACGGATTGACTGATCTCCGCGGCATCCAAAACCGATTTCACCTGCGTGGAGAATGTAGCGAGCCAGAGTTTGTCTCCAGGACGCAGTCTGTCATAAACAGCCTTGCAACTCTCCTTCGCATTTTCAAGCTTCTCACCCTGCATACTGCCGCTTGTATCCAATGCGATCGATAGATGCAACGGCATGCCTGCCGAGTTGACAGCGCCGGGGATTATTCGAATTCTCAAAATATGATCCGATTCGGGTCCCCTATGCGCTGGGCGATCCCACGCCGTTTCAATATCAAACAATTTCCACCTCCATTTTATAATCCTGATTGATGCCGATTTTCAATGTTTTGTCCTTAAGCGTCGTTACATCGTCGACATGATTGAATATCCACTCGTTTAGGACGTCCCGAAGAAACGTGGAAGTCAGAGTTTTAACTCGCCTGCCTCCCAATAGGATATTATCCGATTCCATCATGTTTGTCTGCAGAAAATCATACCAGGATGAATTCACCTGCAGGGTGAAATGGTATTTTTCCCTTGCGCTTTCGGCGAGCAGTTTTACAAATTTTTCCCCTATGGCTTGAATATGCTGCGGACGCAGCATATCAAAGACAACGATGTTATCCCCCAACCTATTCAACAATTCCGCCCTTCCAATCCTGCTTGTGAAGTACCATTGCACCTCATCCATGAAATGTTTTCGTATTTCAGCGTAGGAAAATTGTTCCACCCCCGTTTCCAATACGCGCCTCATAATCCCTTCACGGATAATATGACCTGTTTGAACATCGGTGATATCCGACGAACCGATATTGCTTGTGAAAATGATGGCGGTCTGATTGAAATAGGCGGTTTGGCCTTTCCCGTCCGTAAGACGCCCGTCCTCCAATATTTGAAGGAACTTATCCAGCACCTTGGGGTGCGCTTTTTCGATTTCATCGAAAAGCAGAATGCTGTGTGGCTGCCGCATCACCCTATTGGTAAGTTGCCCTCCTTCATCGTAACCTACGAAACCCGGAGGAGCTCCGGCAAGTTTCTCCGCGGCGTGCTCCTCCTTGTATTCGCTCATATCGAAACGAGCGAACGCCTTTTCATCCCCGAAGACCAATTTGGTCAGAGCCTTCGCCAACTCCGTTTTTCCCACACCGGTGGGTCCAACGAAAAAGAAGACTCCCTTGGGTGCGGCGCTTTGGGCGGCGCCGGTCATCTGCAATCCGATCCTTGCGCTAGTCAGCATGGTCACCACGGCGTCCACCGCGCTTTCCTGCCCCATAACGCTTTTGGATAGCTCCTCCCTTGCGGTGCGCACCCTTTGCGGGCTTAGCTTTTCCCAGGGATCCTCCTTAATCCCGAACTTGAAATAGTCCACCAATTTGCTGACAGCCTTCGGCGCTATCGGAATGCCAGCTTGCCATGAAGCGATGCGCATGGTCTCCATATCCATGGTGCGCATTCCTTCCGTGAGATCGGATAACTCCTCGGATAGGCAGGAAAGCATATTCGAATTAGGGTCTGATCGCATTGCATTCGCGATGGAATCGCCCCCGAAAAACCCTCCTTGCCCGGAACTATTAGGAGAGATAAATTGCATGGCGAACTGGTGTCTTTCATCCTTGTCCGGAAGCGTGATCTCTATCAACTCCACGTAAGGATTGTCCCGATAAATCCATTCCGGAAGTCTCTTCAGATCACCAGCCACCAGAATCATCATATTTCGGTATCCATTCAGTTTGTCTTTCCGCAGAATCGCAGCCTCCAGCAAGCACTTTTTCATAAGGATTAGAGAGCGTTTCTCGTCCTCGTTGAAATAGTTCGATCCGCTGGTCAGCATGTCGGTTATATCCGAAATGGCAACGACGGATACCTGGTTTTGACGCAACACCGTGCGCATGTTCTCGTAATATTCCACGGACTTCAGCATCCTCCCATTGGCGGAAGCGGAAGGGGGAGGTCCGGGCACCTGTCTCGGAGGAGGCTGGTTTGGGATTCTCGGATTTACCTGAGGAATGGCTCCTCCGGGCGGGGGGGCGACATCCAGCGAAAGGGATTTACGCATAATATCATCGTAACGATCACTCATGCTTTGAACCCCCGAGCGTTTCGTGGCGTTATCCGTGAAATTCAAACCATCCGCAGGGTTGTACTGGCAGATTATTTCGTAGCCCACCTCTTCAAAATAGTTAAACAGAATATCGTTCAAGGATTGATAATCGCCATGATACAAAAACTGGTCATGGATGTTTCCATAAAGTAACACATGTTTTCTTCTCAGAACTTGCGTTTCAAAGCTCCTCACCCATCGAGAATCTTTTTTCATGGTTTTTGACTTTCCATTCCTCCCGGTTTCTCACTATTGGTTGGCAGTTCATCCGCAGTCCGAAGGATTCTGTCCGGATCTGTTTTCCCTTCCCACCGGACTTCATCCGTCTCCACTCCGTAGGAATCCACCAGAAGTGAGCGCATTTCATTCAAGACGATCTCCGCTTCATCGCACACCGGCGCGACACCGCCTCCAATGACGTTGGCGGAGGTTTTGGGGTATCCATCCATATTGTAATATATTTCCCCCTCGACGGGAACGCTAACAAATACGGACTTACCAGCTGACCGCGCGGCGCCGAACACCAAAGGGGATGCGGGGTTCCCGGGCGATTCCTCCCGTATGTCCCCAACATAGAACCCCATGCTCTGAAGCGTGGAGGCCATGCTTTTTGCGATATAATCGCGCTGATCCGCTTTCAACTGAAGTTCGTTCGATTCCTCGATAATTTCGCCTTGCCTGTCTTCCGCCGCCTTCATCAAGTCATGGACGGAGTTGAATCGCTCCTCCCTGATAGCCAATTCCGCCTCGCTGACGAATTTTTCCATTGCGCGTAAGTCATCGCTTTTCCATCTCATCGCCACCTCGTCGGCGTTCAACCCGAGGATGATCGCATGGATCTCCCCGCATGCCCTCTCCGCATCAACTCGATTCCGTTCCCATTGGGCTTTGCCGGAGGCAACCGCATCCATGTGATGCTGCGCAATCTTCATGGCTTCGGTAAGCGACGCGCGGGACGATACCGGATCCCCTCTTTGCATGATGATTGAAGCGTTGTCAATGGATTTCACCGCGCTCTTGTATCCCTCAGGATCAAATTTTTGAATGTCATCCTTCGAGACGCCATCCAACCGCTTTTTCAATTCGGAAAGCGAATAGCGCAGTTTGTCCATCTCCGCCTTGATCTGTTTCTCCTCGTCCTCCCTGCGCTTCGCCGCGATGGACTCGGCGATTGCCGTTTCGATTTTCGGAATAGATGACGCGATCTTTGTCAGTTCATGCTCCGATACGCCATTTTGCAATCGCGCGATGGTTTGCCGCAATTCGCCATCAAGCTTGGCGAAATCGTCGGATCGCAATTTCACCCTGCCGGCATGCAAATTCGCCACCGTCTTCGTCGCCCTGTCCAGCAATCCGCGCCGCAGCGCCTCCAATCTTCTTTTGCGCTCTCGCTCCTCCGCCTCCGCGCGCCGCTTCGCCTCCAATGCCGCCTTGCGTTCCCGTTCTTGCCGCAATCGCTCCTTCTGCTCTGCCGCAATTGCCGCATTGTTGTATTTCGGTGTTCCGCTCATTCGCTTATCTCCTTCCTGTGATGGTTGTTATTCCCACTCAGTTCATTCTTGGATTCCGCCGTCCGTATGATAATGAAAATATTTCAGGCGCGCTTCGCGCGCGAAGAGCAAAGGGTAAAAGGGTTAAAGTACAAAGGCTAAAAGGAGCCCTGAAACACGACACGAAACCCTCTGTTAATGAAGGTATCATCGGGATTGAATCCGTAGCGATCCGCCGCGCGGAAGAGGTCCGAAATGAACCGCCGCGCAAAACGCGGCCGTCATGCGACTTATAGTACCAATCCTCGCACCACTCCCAGGCGTTCCCCGCCATGTCCAAACAGCCATAGGGGCTTGCTCCCGAGGGAAGGCTCCCAACCGGGGCGGTGGAATCGCGCCGATGTCCCACCGAGAATATGCACTTTGAGGCGTCAAACTTATCCCCCCAGGGGTACTCCCTCCCGTCCGTTCCCCGCGCCGCCTTCTCCCACTCCCGCTCCGTCGGCAGTTGACACCCCGCCCATTGCGCGAAAGCCGCCGCGTCATGCCAGGTTACATTCACCACGGGATGGTCGTCAATCCAGCCCCAATAGGGTGCATCAGGCATCTTTCGATTCGTCGCTTCGCGGAATTGGCGGTATTGGCGCACCGTGACAAGGTTTCTCATGATCCAAAACTCGTTCAGGAATGTTCTCACTTTCTTGTCGCCATATAAAAACTCACCCGCAGGCACGCGGACGAACTCCAGACCGTTCACGATTTTGCAGTTTTGAGTAGGCTGCGTACGCGCCTGAGGGGATGCGGGCGGGATGCTCTCTTGAGATTCACAAAGTGACAACTCCCTAACGATATTCACCGCCGTGATCCTCTCATTCCTCTCCTTTCGAAGACACGCCGGCGCAAGCGAGTCGAATGGAGGGGGAAGGGGCGAGGGGAATTGAGGCTCGGAGCCAAGCACCAGCTTCATCAGTTGCTGGGGGGTGCCGGAGGGGAACGGATGAGAGCCGGTAAGCATCTCGGACATCACCACGCCCAAAGCCCACACATCCTGCGCAGGAGAGACAACCCCATCGTAAGTCTCCGGAGAGGCGTAGGCGGGAGTTCCGAGAAGATGAGCCGTTTGCAAATGGGTCTGACGCCCTACTCCGCGGGTTATGCCGAAGTCGGAAAGCTTCCAACTAGCCCCGACGCGAAGAATGTTCGAGGGCTTCACATCCCTGTGGACATAGCGTTCTGGAAGACCGTGAAGGTACGCAAGGCCCTCCGCCACATCAACCATGATCTTTCGGGTGTCCTCAGCGGATATCCTCCCGCCTGTTCGCTTATCAAGACTCTCATCCGCCACCTCCATGACAAGGTAGAGCATCGAAACGCCTTGCACCGCGCACGTTCCGGCGTCATATGATTCCAGTAGGCATGGGTGGCGGAGGGAGACGGCGATGGAGATTTCGGCAAGTTGCCTGTCCCTATCGCCATCCTCGATCGGGATGAGCTTGACAGCCACGCGGCGCAGGTGGCGGTCTCCTATGACATGGTCCGCAAGAAAGACCGCGCCGAAACCGCCAACGCCAATCAGTTGAACTAAATGGTATTTTCCATCAACCCATTGCCCCTCAAAAAGATTCCATAGATTTGCAGCCATTCGAAATCCTTAATTTATTCAGTAATTGCAAAATTCGCTTTTCAGGTATTTCGCCGAGCATGAAATGAGCGATATTAGCCTCATTTTCTAAATTTTGCAATTACCTCTTATTGTTTTGATAATATCCAATTGGAATTTAGATGACTAATAAAAGTTTTTAAATTGACTGATAATCTTAATAACTCTCGAATATACGATACCGGAATGAACTGGGTTTTAGATCAAGATAACCTGATATTTTTAATTTCGCATATGAACTTCATAAGGAGAAATTAAAGAGGGTTCTTCTTTTCGTATAATTATTCTTTTGTTAAATCTATTCCCCTTGCTCGCATCATCTCTTCAAATTGCATTCTGAACCCAGGCATGGATGGCACCCCGGCGAAGGATGGATACCCGTCCTCATCCAGGAAAAACTCCAAACCCACTGACTGATCCAAATCGCTTGTTGTTTCATTTATAATATTCTTATATCTATCCGTTAGTGCAATTAGCCTCTGATTCGAAGATCCTCTCCACAAAAGATCCGCATGCTTTTCACGTATGTATGTGCCATCAATCAGCATGTCTAATTTACTCAATAAGGCATGCTGGTCGAAATTGCCATTACGAAGTATATATTCAATATTATATCCGGTATAGCAGATAACTCCTATATCCGCATTTAGTCTTACTCGATCCACTAGCATCGCCAGAGCCTTAGCTTGCTGCATTGGCTCTCCTCCGGAAAGTGTTAAGCCATCGATCCCCTTTTGTTCAATTACCCATTCGGCAAGGGCTTCGGAACTTTCTTCGTAACCGCCATCCTCGGACCACGATTCGGGCACCAAACATCCCGGACACTGAAATGGACATCCTTGAACCCATATCACAGCGCGGCTTCCCGGTCCAAGCACGTGAACCGGTGATAATTTGTGAAATATTCTTAATTTACTCATGGATGAATTCCTTAACGTCGATTATAAGCGTGAGAATAGAAACTTATCTGAAAATAATAATATCTGAACAATAACTATTAATATTGTTTAACAAGAAATCATAATATGTATAATAGATAATGATATTTATAATGAGTGCAAAGAGTATTAAACCCAATACATTTTATGATATATCTAATGAAATATATAATTATATGATTGTAAAATTGATTAATGATATGATGGTTTATTCACAATATAAAATAATTATTTAAATGTATTATACTAAATCCATATTACACGTTCGGCATCATATTAATCTTTTCAGTAAGTTCTTTAAGTTTCTCTTTTGCGTCAGGATCCCCCTGATTCGCAGCCTTTTGATACCACTCCTTTGCTTCAGAGTAATCCCTTTGAACTCCCAAACCGTTTTCATATAAACACGCCAAATTGCACTGCGCATCACATAAGCCGTTATCGGCTGCCTTTTGATACCACTCTTTTGCGTCCTTGTAGCTTTGGTTCACCCCATTTCCTTTTTCATATAGCAGTCCAATATTGAATTGCGCATCCGGATCTTCGCTTTCCGAAGCCTTTAGATACCATTTCATGGCGATTGAATAATCCTTTGCTACTCCCAAACCATTTTCATAAAGCCAGGCCAGATTGCACTGTGCGTCGGAATTGCCTTTCTGCGCTGCTTTTCGATACCACTCAACGGCATTCTCATAACTCTTTGTTACCCCATGACCATATTGATATATCACACCGAGTCTAAAACACGCTTTATCATCTCCCAATTCCGCAGCCTTGTTGTATAATTCGAATGCTTTTGAATAATTCCTGCTGGCATCATTCCCCGTTTCGAATTGTCTTGCTTTGTAAAAATAGTATTCGGATATACATTCGGGTTTTTGCAGGAATTGGATTATGTGATCTATCGTGATTCGTTCATGTCTATCTTTACAAAAACACAAGGGAATAATATTATCAAAAGGAGAAGGAAGTGATTTTTCAAAAAAAGGTTCGATATTATTTATTTTATTAATAAGTTCAATTGGAGTATTGGAGGGAAACGGATGTTGTCCTGTAATCATCTCTGTCATAACAACGCCCAATGCCCAAATATCTGATGCAGGTGTAATTATTCCTTGGTACACTTCCGGTGCGGCATATGAATATGTTCCTTGAAAATTGGTGGTTGTTTCTGTATTATTATCTATCCTTCTTGTCAATCCAAAATCCGTAAGTTTCCATTTTCTCCCCACTAGCACAATGTTAGATGGTTTAATATCCCTGTGAACATAAACAATCGAAGAATTATGGAAATATGCGATGGCATTTGAAATCGAAAGGCATATATCCACCATTTCATTTTCATCGTATCTCTTAAATTTATGTGTTTCCAAATTATCAGATGCTAGTTCCATTACCATATATAACAAATTAACATTCCGGAGAGAGCATCTTCCCGCATCGAAAAGCTCTATAAGGTTTTCGTGTTCTATTGATGTCGCTATACGGAGTTCAGACATGCAATTATCTAATTGAGATTCATCAAATGGAATAAGTTTAATCGCCACTTGGCGAAGAATTCGATCCTCAACAACATGGTCCGCTTGAAAGACACCACCATTCCCCCCAGCGCCAATACATTTTACTAATCTGTATCTTTCCTCTATCCATTGATTTTCAAAAAGACTCCACAAACCAAAATCCATTTGAATATCCATTTTTATAAGATAAAAAAATTAAATAATCTACACTCTATATAAGTAAAATATATATAATAAAACAGAGAGAAAATATTAAACCATACAGCATATTTTCTCTCTTAAAAAGAATGTATGCTAATTTATCCAAATCTTCATAGAATGAGATGAATCTTCAATTCGCTGAAGAGCTAAATTCAGCTTTTAGATCGTGGGTACCTTTTCATAGGATCTGGAATACCTTTAATTGCACCTCTTGCCATATTGCCGGGTATTGCTGTAACTGCTCCGAGTATTCCGAATATCACTGCCAGACCTACTACAACTAATAAAACTATAGGCACCACAAACAAAACCAGCAGCCATGCCATCTTAAACATAATATTCTCCTTTCTAGAATATTCGATTTATAAGTACTTATTACAGGTCTGCGCCATGAGCGTTGAATGATATGCATCCAATCTCTCAGGTCGCATAATCCATGCCAAGGAAAACTCCACACCTATGCCACTTATCACAAGATAATTGTATAACAACGCCTATCAATTGTCAATGATTTTACAGGATGACTTTCATCATGAAATATCTTCTTTTCCCCTTTATGGAAACGCGCACTTTCAGTCCGTGGACCTTCACACGATGCCATCACTCACCCTCCACCCCTCTCCGGCGGATTTCGATACATTCTTACTATCAAATAAATCGCGGTAATCCGGAAAGCATACGCAAAAAAACGAACCCCCCTCGCTCACTTGTTCGGTGAATGAAGGGAAGTCCGTTTCAATGCTAATTCAGGTTTTGTTCTCCGACTATCTACTTCATTTTCTCATATCTCATCTTATTCCACGCCATTAGCAGTAGAAATAATCCGAAGACGGTTATCGTCAGCCCCCACCAGAGATTAATGTTGAAATTGTCCGATTTCACATAGATCGAGGGCTTGGAGATCAATCCGTAGAGAAGTATGATCAGTCCCTCCAAGGTGAAGAGCAATCCCATCGGCAATCGAATATCCAGTTGCATGGAGATTTCCTTTCTACCAGAAGATGATGTTCAAGATGACCACCGCGACGAGCACTATCACTCCCAGCACCACAGGACGTTCGTACCACGGCACGCCCGGCTCGTCCTTGACCTTCGGCGTGAGCGAGTAGACCAAGCCGGTTAGCTCCTCGTCCGTCTTGCGCTGCGTTGTGAGCAACGAGATTACGATCGTCACCACGAAGCAGACGGTCCAAGCGAAGATGGCGGTGTAGAAGTTCTGCGCCATATCGCTCGGATAACGATGAACGACCACTCCAAGCCACCCGCCTTTGATCAGAGCGTTCTCGCCGATGGGTCGAGTCAAACCGTGATGAACCGCCGCCGCCAACGTGCCGGAGATCAATCCGATGAACGCCCCATGACCGGTGGTCCGCTTCCAGAACATGCCCAGAAGGAAGGTGGCGAAGAGCGGCGCGTTCACAAAGGCGAAAACCAACTGGAGCATGTCCATGATGTTGTTGAAGGAGTGGGCGAGATAGGCTGCGCCGATGCTCAATGCGATCCCCCCCACCGTCGCGGCGCGTCCCATCCACAGATAGTGTTTATCAGACTGCCCTGGAAATATGTAACTCTGGTAGATATCGTAGGTCCACACTGTGTTGAACGCGGTCACATTGCCCGCCATTCCGGACATGAAGGACGCCATAAGCGCCGTAAGCCCCAGCCCGAGCATGCCGGAGGGGAAGAACTTCACCAGCATCATCGGCACAACCATGTTGTAATCATAGCTATTGCCCTGAGGGGGAAGAGAGAAGCCGCTGCCTATTTTCGAGGTCAAGGCGATGGCGATCATGCCAGGCAGAATCACCAGGAAGGGAAAGACCATCTTCGGAAACGCCGCGATAAGAGGCGTGCGGCGAGCGGCGGACATCGAGTTAGCCGCCATGGCTCTCTGCACCACAAGGAAGTCGGTGCACCAATATCCGAATGATAATACGAAGCCCAACCCCATCACCATCCCGAACCAGTCCACCCCCATTGGGTTCTGCGAAGCCGACCCCATATACTTCCAGGAGTGGCTGAAGGCTCCCGCCGCAAGGTGATTGTTCATCGCCACCACGCGCAACTGAGCTTGCAGCCCATCCCAGCCCCCGATCTTGTGCAATCCGATGAAGACCAAAGGCACGAAGCCGAGAACGATCAGGAAGAACTGGATGACTTCGTTGTAGATGGCGGAAGTCAAACCTCCAAGGAATATGTAGATCAGTACGATGATGGCGGAGATGAAGATGCTGAAATTGTAGTTCCATTGGAGCAGGAGTTGCAGCATCTTCGCCAAGGCGTACATGGAAATCCCGGAGGAAAAAACGGTCATGACGGCGAAGGAGATGGCGTTGAAACCGCGCGTCTTCTCGTCAAAACGCAACTTGAGGTATTCCGGAACGGAACGCGCCTTCGAGCCATAGTAGAAGGGCATCATGAAGATGCCGATGAACACCATGGCGGGGATCGCGCCCACCCAGTAGAAATGGCTTGTCATGATCCCGTACTTGGCCCCGGAAGCCCCCATGCCGATCACCTCCTGCGCGCCTAGGTTGGCGGAGATGAACGCAAGACCGGTAATCCACGCCGGAATCGCTCTTCCCGAGAGGAAGAAATCCGTGCTGGTTTTCATGAAGCGCTTCAACGCCCACCCAATTCCCAGCACAAACGCGAAATAAACAATTAAGATAACATAGTCCACATGCGAAAGATGCACTAGTGAAGTGTGCGGCATACATGCTCCTCCTGTTGTATTCAAGCTCCTTTTATTGGAACCCGGCAATTTCAAAATTCGCTATTCAGTCTTTTACCAAGCGCATGATATGTGATAAAAGCTTCGCATTCCGAATTTCGCAATCGCCTCCGAACATCAATTCATCCTTAGTGATAGGTTGAAACGGATTTGTCTTCTCTCTCTCCTCATCCTTGTAACCGATGAGGAGAGAGATGCAGAAAAGGAAGCGCCACCTCCCATCATAAATCCTTCACCGGGGAAGGGACGGTGCGCAGAAGGATGGTGGCTGGCCGTAGTCCTGGCGAGTGCGCGGTCAAACGGATCACCCCGGGCTTGCTTTTGGACTGCACGATGACCATGCACAGTCCATTGAACGCGCTGCGTCGGGACGCCTTGTCCGGCTCGTGACAACTTGGGTCCCCGTTTCCAACCCCTTCAATTCTCGCCGGTCCGGACACCTGAAATGTTACCATATTGTTCGCCGTTGGAACAACGCGTCCTTTCGAATCCGTTATGGAAACCGTCACCAAGGCGTCATTCTCCCCATCCGCTTCGAATTTTGTTCTATCCGAGCTTAGTTTGATCGCCGCCGCGTGTCCCGTGGTCTCCACAACGTCCGTCGCCGCCACCTTTCCATTGTCGTACCCCTTGGCGACCAGCTTGCCGGGCTCGTAAGGAACCTCCCAATGAACATGACCGTACTTGGGCATCGCTTGAGAGCCAAGGGACTTGCCGTTCAGGAACAGTTCCACGTGGTCGCAGTTGCTGTAACACCACACGTCGATATCCTGTCCCTCCTTGCCCCGCCAGTTCCAATGGGGCAGGATGTGCACCAGCGGCTTGTCACCCCACCACGCCAGATAGTAGTAGAAGTTGTCCTTGGGGAAGCCGCACATGTCCATGATGCCGAAGTGGGAATTGATGCAGGGCCATCCGTAGGGCGTCGGCTCTCCGCGGTAATCGAACCCCGTCCAGCAGAAGCTTCCCGCCACGTAGGGCGCCTCGGCTACGGGCCTCCATGCGTTTTCCGCCGTCTGAGCCCAACCGGGGAAGTTCAGGTCATACGCGCTCACATACCCTTTCGCGGGATCGTTGGCGTACACGCCCCGGTCGCTCACGGTGCTTCCCGTTTCACTCCCGAAGAGGGGGATGTTCGGGTAATTCCTGTGGAACCAGGCGTATCCGGAGGGATCATAATTATACCCCTGAAGGTCCAACACGCTAGTCATCCCTTGTCCGTGGCCGCCGTTCATCGCCGCCGTCACAGGGCGAGTGCCATCCAGTTTGTAGATCACCTTCTTCATCGCTTCCGCAATGCGAGCGCCGGCCGCCGTGCCTTGAATCCCCTCCTCGTTGCAGATCGACCACATGATGATGGAGGGGTGATTGCGATCCCGCAAGATCATGTCCTTCAAGTCTTGAAGGTTGGAGTAAGGTGTGTTCGGTGAGGACTTGGGACTATATGTGTCGCCTAGATGGCGGTTCTCGTCCATTACCAGCATGCCCTGCTTGTCGCACGCGTTCAGTAACTCGGTGGCGACAGGATTGTGCGAGCAACGATACCCGTTCGATCCCATCGACTTCAGCTTGGCTATACGCCAATCGAGAATGTGATCCGTCATGGCGATCCCGACTCCCGCAAAATCCTGATGGTTGCAGGTGCCCTTGATCTTAACGGATTTACCGTTAAGGAAAAAGCCAAGGTTCGGGTCGAATCGGATGGTGCGAATCCCGAAGGTGGTGCGATACTCGTCTCTCAACGCACCCCGACTGCTCACACGGGAGATCAGATGGTACAGGTTTCGCTTTTGGAGCGACCAGAGCATCGGGCGATCCGTCATGACGCGCTGAACCGTCTCCACGCTACGTCCTGGCTTGATCACCATCTCGCTGACCGCCTTCGCGACCGTTCCCCCCTTGGGATCCTTAATCAACGAAGTGAGGACGCAGGACTGCGTTTGCGAGGATTTGTTGACCAGAGTCGTCTTGATCGTCAGGTTCGCGGAGGCGGGATGCGCCACATCCCCGTTCACCTTGGAGATCACAAAGGTTCCCCAATGCGCCACATGCAACGGGTTCTCGACATCCAGCCACACATGCCTGTAGATTCCTCCTCCCTCGTACCACCATCCCTCGAACTGTCTTGGATCCACATGCACGACGAGAACGTTCCTCCCCCCGATATGAGCGATACGGGTGATATCGTATCGCACCCCGATGTAACCGCTTTGGTGCTCCCCGAGGAATTTCCCGTTGAGCCAAATTTTGGCGTCGCGGTAGATTCCGTCGAAATCCACGGTGAGGGTTTTCCCCCGGAAGGAGGAGGGTAGCGTGAAGGTCTTCCGATACCACGCCGGCTGCACGATATGGAAGCCATGACTCGTATCCGCCGTGCGCGAGAAGGGGGTTTCCACAACGTAATCGTTGGGAAGATGCACCATTCGCCAGCCTCGATCGTTGAAATCCATTCGCGCCTGGGCGGGGGTGTTCACTTGCTTGGGGGTTTTCACCACAGCGAGGGTCACCGTTCCCATAATTCCGCCCGCGCCGTCCGTGTTCTCCACCAGCACCGCCAAAACGTTTGGACCGTTCGGTTTCCACGTCTTGGAAAGATAGACGTTAAACGGATCGCTCCACCCCTCGTGATGCAGCAGCTTTTTCCCGTTCAGATAAACGGTGGCGTTGTCATCCACGCTTGTGAAGCGTAGCATCGCGCACTCCTTGGAGTTGGGAATTTTGAGCGCGGGCAGCACGGTGCGATACCATGCGAACCCAATTCTCCCGTGAAACACGTCCGTGCCGGTATTCACCTTCGCCCAATCGCCGGCGGACGTATCCAGATCGGGAGACGCCATTTTGTTCGCATCGCCGGGAGCCGCTTCATCGGCAATCCACACCCAGTTATCGATTGACGCGCCGTGCAACATGGAGTTGTATTGGGCGTCGAGACTGAAACGCCAGTCTGCGTCCATTCTCAATCTCTGTCGCGGGGACGCCGCCGTGGCGGATGACGTAAGTGTAACGCCGGAGAGAAACAGGGTGATTGCAAGTAAGCGTATGCCAAGGCGCATGAAAAGAATCTCCTTCTTCAATGCGGGAAAATCTTTATGGAAACGTGTGATTCCCTGAAAACTTCCTGCATTATACCCGCACAACCGACTCTTGCGCGTACACGGAATGAATTGGATTCGGGATTCACAGGCTTCGCGAACAAGATGGGAGGGGTTGAATTGAAGATCGATAATTTGATCGATGTAATAGAACCTTTTGCGCTCATTCTTGACACGAATTTCTCAGTAATAAACTATGTTCCAGCGATAACAATCGGCAACTTCGGCGCGGCACATGAGATATTCTCGGGGTATGTGGTGAATGTTAACGACGGCGACACCATTACCGTGAATCACAACGGAAACATTGCGAAAATCAGATTGTATGGAATTGACAGTCCTGAACTGGCGCAGAATCGCGGCTATGAAGCGCGGGCTTTCACTGACAAACTTGTATACCGAAAGAACGTCCTCATTCGCACGATGGACATGGACAATTACGGGCGAATTGTGGGTGACGTGTATTGCGACGGTAGGAATATCAATAGATTGTTAGTTCTATCTGGGTTCGCGTGGGCGTATGTGTATCATGACGACAAATACACTGGAAGCGAAGAGTTCGCACGGAAAAAGCGAGCGGGGCTGTGGGCGGATCCCTCCCCCGTTCCGCCCTGGGATTTCCGTCAAAGTGCGCCCGGCGCCCTTCGCTGATTTCGTATTCGTTATTGTGTCATCAAACCGAACAAAGTTATGCGGCATTCCCGTATTGTTCGCGTATTTCGCTAAACCTATATCACACCGCAATATGTCCCGCCGAGTTCCCACATTGTTCGCGTATTTCGTTAAACCTATATCACACCGCACAATGTCCAGCCGCATTCCCGCATTGTTCGCGTATTTCGTTAAACCTATATCACACCGCAAGATGTCCCGCCGAGTTCGTAGGGGCGATCCCTTGTGGTCGCCCGCAAACCCCGGCTTACGAAACAGCCATCGAATCACACACCACATCCGCATAGCCACGCATCCAAAACGGGAAACGGCGCACCTACCGCTTCACGAACAATTTCGGAAACCGATCA
>DAIDHP010000039.1 GCA_027459625.1 Chthonomonadales bacterium | reverse complement strand
CTACGCCTATCAATACGATCAGGGGGTGAAGGATCTTTTTGGAAACCTCATCGCCAGAATCAGCAGCGAGACGGACGGAAGCGCCAATGACTTCTCCAGTTCGGACGACGGCGGAGCGGTGGCGGGAACGACAACCTACTCCTACGGCTACGAACTCGGGTACGACTCGTGGGGCGTGGGAAGCCGCACCGACACGATCACCGACCCGAGGGGCAACGCGACCAGCGTCGTCTACGGGTACTCAAATAATCCCGCGGACAACACCCTTCCCGACCCCTTCACGGACACCGCGATCACCTCGGTCAACGTCATCGCGCCGAGCTACCAGGGGGCGGCGGCGGGGTCCAACTCCTCCGTGATCGACTTCGCGCCGGACATGGACTATCCGTCTCAAATCACGTACGTGAACCCGTTCGGGCGGTCCTGGGTAGAGACGCTCAACGCAAACGGGAGCGTGACGAGCGAAAAGGACCCCCTGGGGGACCTTTGGCAGTACGCGTACGCGGGGATATTCCTGAACGCCGCGACGGACCCCACCGGCCTGACGTGGACGCTCGACTGGAACGGGTCGCTTCTGACCGGCGTTCAGGACCCCTCGGGAAATATCCGGGAGACGCTGCAATACAACGGATTCGGCCAGCCGACGTCCCTCACCGTTCCGGCGGCGGTTAGCTGCACCGGCGCGAACAGGACGGTCTCCATGGCGTACGACGCCACGACCGGGGACCTGACAAGCCTGACATCGCCGACGGGGGACGAACTGACGGTTGACTCCTACGACGGGCTGGGGGACCCTCTGAGCGCGACGACCTATCCCGACACGGGGAACCAGGCAAGCTCACAAACACCTTTAAAAAGTTATCTTACATGGAATCCTGCTCAGGAATTGACGCAAATCATTCAACCAAACGGGTTGCAGACGGCGAACACGTGGCTGGATCATCTCGTTATGGAAACTCAAACGTTTGCCCCAGCCGCCTCGGGGGGGAACCTTCTTTCCCAAATTATTTTCAATTATGATAGTAGGGGCAGACTATACTATGCCACTGATTTGGATGGTGCTGTGGCCCAATTCCGTTATGACCGAAATGATAATATAACCCAAGTGTGGGACGGCGACGGAAATGTGACGAAGGTGGCTTACGGTGAGAATGACGAGCCGTTGCAGATCACGTGGCCCGGCGGTCAGTTCTCAACGCTCCGGTACGACCTCGGAGGGAGGGTGGTCTCCTCCACGGACGAGAGAGGGGACGTAATCCCCTTCCAGTACGACAACGCGAACCGGCTCACGGCGATGGGGGACGTTCAGATATCCTACGACGCCGCAGGGCGGCCGCTGGTCGTCGCCTCGACCGGGAACTCCGAGACGATGCGGTACGACCCCGTGCTCAAGCGGCTGACGAGCGTCACCACCGTCATCGGAAATTACTCCTACACCGTATCCTACGCGTACACGGGCGACGGGCGCGTGGCCTCCATGACCTCGCCGGTCGGCGTGACCACCTACGGCTACGACTCGGACGGCAGGCTCGTCTCAATGACAAACCCCTTCGGCGAAACGACGACATGGGCGTATGATCACTCGGGAAGAATGACCTCGCAGTCCGTCGCGACCTCGGCCGGGGCGACCATAGGCACGAATTATTCCTACGGTTCGAGCGGGCAACAAGGAGACACATCCTCCGCGCCCTTCTACCTGAGCGGGGCGAGCGAGACGGTGAACGGCGCTCCGTTCGAGAGCTACGCTCTCACGCACTCCTACCTGGATCAGGTGACGGGTCAGAGCGAGACCGGCCCCTCCTCCGGGACGGACTCCTACCAGTATGATCCCCGGGGACGTCTCTCCTCGGAATCCGAGAATCTCCAGGTGAACGGGCAGCCCGTGGCGAACTCGGCGTCCTTCACTTTCGACCTCGCGAACAATCTGGAGGCGGGAGGCGGCGGATGGGGCTATAATAACAACGATCAGGTGACGAACGCCCCGGCGGTCGCAGGTCTCGCCGGCGGGACGGGCCTAGGCTACGACGCCTCAGGGAACCTGACCTCGCTGAACGGGGAGACGCTCTCATGGGACGCGTGGGGCGAGCTGAGCGGGGTGACGGGGACGCCCTCCGGAAACGCGAGCTACGCGTACGACGCCCTCGGCAGGCGGATGTCCAAGACCGTAGGCTCAAGTACGACCTACTATCTGTACGACGGCGACGCCCTGATAGCGGAGGTGGACGCCTCCACCGATCAGGTAATCAAGTCGTACACCTGGGGCGCGGACGGTCTGGTGAGCGACCATGCGGGGACGCAGAGCCGGTTTTATCTCTTCGACGCGCTCGGGAACGCGCGGAGCCTGCTGGACCCGAACGGGAGCCCTCTCGCCACGGCCGCGTACACCGCCTACGGGACTCCCATCGGCGCTCCGCTCCCGTCAACCCCCTTCGGGTGGCAGGGCCAGGCGGGATGTTACACGGACGCCGAGACCGGGCTGGTCTTCATGCAGGCGCGGTATTACGCTCCGACCCTGGGGAGGTTCCTGAGCAGGGATCCGATCGGCTTCGACGGCGGGATAAACCTCTACGCGTACTGCTATGACGACCCGATAAATTATTGGGACTCCGACGGTTCCTCAGGATGCTTGAAAGATTCATGGGATTTTCTTAGAGGGGAATGTTCCGCTCTGAATCCTGTTTCATGGGTGACAGGCGCCGTTAACACGGTAACTTATATTGCGGATGACTGGTATGACAACGGTATCAGTATGCATCCTTTGAAGGTGGTTGGCGGTAACATTCTTTCGGGCATGAAGTTTTGGAACCAGAAGGGGATGTATGCGTCAGGTCAATCTTTTATGGGGGATGTGTTAATAGTTGCTCCCATTTTGGCTAAAGTGCCTGATTTAGCGGCGTCAACACCGGCCCGGGCGGCGACTGATCTCAATAAACTCGATTTATGCCCTAAAACGCTCGAGGAATTTTACGGACCAAATTACAACGGCAGACTGGCTTTGGGTGTAGGTGAATACTTGGAAGATTTCGCTTCGAAGAATCATGCGGCAAGCTATTTGGATTTTAGTGAAGATCCAGCCATGCAGACCCAGGAGGGAATTATCAAGCTGATGAATCATGCGAATGAAATATATTTTGACTTGCCACACTTTGATTTAAACGAATACGGAACGTATCTAATGAAAGGAGATTATTCGGGATGTACTACTAACTGGGAATATATGACAATAATGAAAAATCCATTGCTATTTAACAAAACCATTTTTGCTCCTTGAATTAAATTCATTTATGATGTATTAATAAGGAAATTTGGAATGACACTCATACCTAGAAGAGACTATCGAAATATAATATTGCTTGAAACGCCAGATGATAATCTTAACGATTTGATTCTTGCTGATATAAATCTTGAGGGGGGTCTGCTGACATTTCAAAGCGCACTGCGATGTGACTTCACCAACGCCAATCTGAGATGGACGCACTGGCGTCAGGCGGATCTTTCCGGTTCCGTATTGAACGGAGCGGACATGACGGATTCCAATTTGGTATTTGCAAAAATGAGACAGGTTAAGGCAAATCATGCGATCATGGATAAGGTGCTTGGTGTTAGCGCTGATTTCAGCGATTCAATTATGACCGAGGCTTGCATGAATAACAGCAATTTTGGAGGAAGTAATTTTACGCGATGCGATCTTTCTAAATCAATAATAAAGCACACCAATCTTTACGGAACGAAATTTATATTTTCGTTAGCTCAAGGAACAACTTTCGATTATTCATGGTTCAACAAACCATATTTGTTTGAAGGAAATAAGGATAAACCAGCGATTTTTCAAAAAGCTGATATCACCGAATCAACTTTTTATAAATCCGATTTAAGAGGATTGGATTTAACCAATACGATTTACGAAAAGATTAATATTGAAAGCTCATTTTATGACTCCAATACAAAATTTCCTAAAGATGTGAATCCGGAAGCATGCGGGGCTATTTTACTTTATCCTGGAATGAATATCTCAAACATGGATCTAAGCGAAATTCATTTGGAATGTGTGATGCTAAAAAAAATAAATGCTATAAAAGTAAATTTTCGCGATGCTTATTTAAGATATTCAATTTTTTCAGATTCGAATTTAAAAGAAGCAAATTTTAGTTCCTGTTATTTACTCGATTCCACGTTTGAAAATGCCATATTAAACGAGGCTTCTTTTTTAAATGCGAAGATTGCAAGATGTAATTTCAGCAATGCGGATTTAAGAGGGGCCGACATGAGATTTGATATAAAGCATTTTCATTCATGTACAGACGAAAAACATGAGTTTACTCTCAAAAACGCCAAACACGACAAAACCACCATTTGGCCGGATGGATTCGATCCCAGGGAATGGGATAGGTAGATTATAATAGTATTACGTAACAGACGGTTCTGAGACTCAGGATTATCTCCATCCTAACGACGCCCTGATAGCGGAGGTGGACGCCTCCGCGAACCAGGTCACCACCGCCTACACCTGGGGCGCGGACGGCTTGGTGAGCGACCATGCCGGGACGCAGAGCCGGTTTTATCTCTTCGACGCGCTCGGGAACGCGCGGAGCCTGCTGGACCCCAACGGGAACCTTATGGCGTCCGCAGCGTACACCGCCTACGGGACTCCCGTCGGCGCTCCGCTCCCGTCAACCCCCTTCGGGTGGCAGGGCCAGGCGGGATGCTATTCTGACGCCGAGACCGGGCTGGTCTTCATGGAGGCGCGGTATTACTCCCCCGCGCTGGGGAGGTTCGTAAGCAGGGATCCGATCGGCTTCGACGGCGGGATAAACCTTTACGCTTACTGCGGCGGGGATCCGGTGAATTTCGGTGATCCGAATGGCACGACCGTTCTAGTTATATGTGGCGGGAATCACAAGGATCCGGGTTATTTTTATCAACATGCGGAAGCTTACGTAACCTATAATAAGTGTTTCGGTAATATTCCAATAAGTGAACCCGTTGTTATTCGAAGCTCTCATACCGTAGGGGACATGGAATATTGGCTGTCGCATACCAAGAACATAACGTGTATATATTACTTCGGACATGCGGGGAATGATTCATTATATCTCGGTCATGACACGTATGACAGGAATTTGAGTCTCATGCGGGTCAGTCAGTTGCCGAACGGGCCTAATATGCGCAATCTGAAATATATTTGCCTGTTCGGGTGCGAGACGGGGGACAGGGGAAGGCGTAAAAAAATTAACATGGCGCAAGCTTTCGCCAATCGTTATCACGTTCCGGTTGAGGGCGTGAACGGGAAATTATCGTTGGGATACCCATTGTTGGAGGACAAAAACCACAACGCAAGATTTGATCCTTTTCCGTGGATGCTAAGACCCACCAAGGGACTTCAATGGTATATTCCCAACGGGACGACTCCCGATATGTATTATCATTCGAATCTTGTAACCATATATCCATGGGACTTGCCGGATGAAAGATGATTCGAGAAAAAAGAATTATAAAAGAAAGATCAGGATCATCGCCACGCTTGTCCTTCTCGCGGGCGCGGGATGGTACGCCGTATGGTTTTTCACCCCGTCGCCGAATGAGCTATCCGTAAGGGAAAGTATCAGGATTATAAATATAATTGACAAACACGATCTGAAATCGTTGAATTCCGAGTTGGATCACGGCTTGAATCCCAATGCGATACTTTGCAATAGAACCACATGGAGCCTTATACGGAATGGTTCGTCTTCCTCCGACATATTGCAACCCTTAATATCCTATGCATGCTCGGAAGGAACATCTGAAATGGTGAAAACCCTTGTCGACCGCGGAGCGAAGGTGAACAATCCTTACGGGGATAATGCGCCATTATTGCGGGCCGCGGATTCCTTGAATTTGTCAATGATAAAAACGCTGTTGGAGCACGGAGCAAAAGTAAATCAAAAAGACAGCATGGAGGAGACGGCGCTGATGCTAATCGCAGAGGACAGTGATACGGGCAGCAGAGCCGTAAATAGAACCAATATATGTAAATTGTTGTTAAAGTATGGAGCCACCGTCAATGACGTGAATTTCCAGGGGGAAACGGCGTTATCCAGATTCGTTGAGTCTTCAATCCATGATTCAAATTTTGAGATTATTAAATTATTAATTAAGAGCAAAGCGAATCCGAACATAAAAGATATTGATGGAAATAATCTGATACAGGAAGCAAAATTCGGAAATAATCCAAAAATAATATCATATTTAAAGATTGCTATGGAACAGAAATAGTATTTTTCATTTTATTTTCCTATATAAAGGAATATAAAATGCATTCGTATGGTATTTACCCCAAATATAAAGGAGAGATAATACCTCGGGTACCTATGCGAGACGCTCTCCCGGGACGCGTGGGGCGAGCTGAGCGGGGGGTGATGGAGAATCCCGGGCGGTGGGTCTGTCGAACCGTGACCCGTGCGTACGACGCCTTCGGGCGGCGGATGTCCAAGACCGTCGGCTCAGGTACGACTTACTATCTGTACGACGGCGACGCCCTGATAGCGGAAGCGAACGCCTCCACCAACCAGACGCGCGGTTCGAGCCTGGGCGAAGAGGCTCGCCCATTCCCTTATGACGAGGTTGAACTTCTACGAAAGCAATCTCAGTCCCTCCTTCCGACGATCGCGAAGATGTTGCGCCCGGTTCTTCAAAATTGCTGCCCCTTGCTGACCTTCTTGGTCAGGGCGGATACCAGGGTGTCCCGGTCCAGCAACGCTCCGAATTTGGTTCGTATTCGTTCGATGATTTGCGATATGTGCAGTTCCGGCTCCTCGGCGCAACTGAGTACGTTATAAGCCATATCTATCTGTGACACACCGTTAACCGTTTCCTGAGGTTGGTTTTCGCTTCCCTTTCTCATCCTTCGCACGGCTCTTAATTGCGCCTCCAGCGAGGCTTCAGTGATATCGAGTATGAGATCGCGCAACTCTTCATACATGTTCCCACCTCCTTGGGGTGACGGAGTCATTATTCATGATATAACGTAGGTAAGTAAACATATAAGATATTTTATTTGAATCATGCGGAGTTTTTTCAATTGACGCGGAAGAGGAAACGAATAAATCCAATGAGGAGATTAGGATGGAAAATCGGAGATAACGAGGTTAAAATGGCCAAACTTCAGCGGGCGACCCTTGTGGTCACCCGCAACGTGGCGGTATCCGAAATGGATCGAATCACGGGCGGATGTTTCGTTGCCGGGTGTTGGGTTCCGGGGTGACGGTCATATAAAATAACCAGCGGGGGGTCCTTACGGACAAGCGTCCCGCCGGACGCGACGTGTGTTTCGCGGGGGATTCTCACGCAGAGCCGCAGAGTCGCGGTTGTGTTTGATCTTCCAATTTTAAGTTACCGCGATGACCAACCAGCCATTTAGAATTTTGATTTCCGTATGAACAACCAATGTAGGGGCGATCCCTTGTGGTCGCCCGCAACGTGGCGGTATCAGAAATGGATCGAATCACGGGCGGATGTTTCGTTGCCGGGTGTTGGGTGTACCGGTATTCCAGCGTTTTCGGTGATTCGATGGCTGTTTCATTTGCCGGGATTGCGGGCGACCACAAGGGTCGCCCCTACGATTGTGACGGAACGTTGTGCGGTTTGGAGGACGGATGATCGATTGCGAAGTGCCGGGTATCGGGTGCCGGGTGTGTGGTACCGGGTTCCGGTCATATAAAATAACCGGCAGGGGGTCCTTTCGGACGAACGTCCTGACGGACGCGGTCGGTTTCGCGGGTGATTCTCACGCAGAGCTGCGGAGTCGCGGTTTTTATGGCGTTCGGTTTATGCCACCAGTGATAACCAACCGATGATTGGGAATTTTGACATCCGTCTGAATAACCAATGTAGGGGCGATCCCTTGTGGTCGCCCGCAACGTGGCGGTATCAGAAATGGATCGAATCACGGGCGGATGTTTCGTTGCCGGGTGTTGGGTGTACCGGTATTCCAGCGTTTTCGGTGATTCGATGGCTGTTTCATTTGCCGGGATTGCGGGCGACCACAAGGGATCGCCCCTACGATGGGGTATCCGAATCGAAACAGGGAATGACGCTTCCGTTTAGATTGGAACGGCGATATGCGGGACGATACAGCCGAACCCCGATCCCCCTATCCTGTCGCTCCTTTAATCCCTTAATCTTGTTCAGGCATCGCGCTATTGACATCCCCGCCGAACGCGATGTAAAATGTATTTGTGATTGATTTCAATCTCATGCCGCGATAGCTCAGTTGGTAGAGCAGAGGACTGAAAATCCTCGTGTCCCTGGTTCAAGTCCGGGTCGCGGCATTTTTTGCGCTCTCCCCTCTTACAACTCCTAGACAAACGATCGCTATCAGTATGAAGAGATACGGCTCCCACTTCCCCCAGCGCACGTATGGCGTCTCGCCGGAAGGCAATGTCACTTCCCTCACAAGCGACCCGACCTCGTATCGCGGCAGGCTGGTCACTCTCCCTCGGGGATCGGAGAGGAACGTTACGCCGGTTGTGGAGGACGCGGCAAACCATCTCCCCGTCTCCACCGCCCGAAAGACCCCCATTGCGGCGTGCTGCCACTGCACCTTGGAGCGCCCCGCCCAGGAGTCATTGGTGATGGAGACCAGAAGGTTCGCTCCCATCGCCACCCGATCGCGGGATAATTCGGGAAACGCCGTTTCGTAGCATATCAGAATGCAGAGCTTTGCGGGGTTTGCCGCGACAGGGGTGTTGTCATGCCCCGCCACATCATCCACGCTGAAGAAGTGGAACGTCGATCCAAACGGCGCTAACTGTTTTCGCCACGGGATCCACTCTCCGAACGGCACAAGCCAGTTCTTGTCGTACCGAGCCGCCAACGTTCCCTGCGGGCTGAAAAGTGCGGCGGAGTTATAGGGACGCCCCTGATCGTCCTCGTATTCGGTGCCGACCACCTGCCACATCTTGTCGCGATAGGACATGTCCGTGTAGTAGGAGCGAAGGTCGTAGTCGTTAATAGCGTCACCGGGAGCGATGCTCTCCGGCCAGATGACTAGGCGATTGGACGCATTCCTCCAAACGGGGTTCCCGACAACGCCATCCATCATACGCTTGAAAAGAGAGAGGTCTCGCGGGGGGTTGGGAACCCAGTGGCGTTCGCTATGGATATTTGGCTGCATCACCGCAACCGCCATCCTCTCGCCCTGAACGCTACGAGACAGTTGAACCCACCCGTAAATTAGCGCCAGAGCGATGAGGATTGCCGTTGGAAGAAGCGTTCTCGCCTCCCTACGATACAATTCTCTTCCACCGTCCGCGCATATTTGCAGCCAGCGGGCGACGGAGGCGTTGAAATACACAATCAGGAAGGAGACCCCGTAAACCCCAAGAAGGTTCGCCATCTGGATTACGGGCAAGAGACGGAACTGCGTGTAGCCTATCAACGCCCAGGGCATGGAGAGATCGCCCAACCCTCGCAGCCATTCCACCGACACCCAAATGGCGGCGACGCCGAGCGGTTGCAGGGACGGAGATGCGCGACGGATCATCCACCAAGCGAGGACGGCGAAAAGCGCGTACCACCAGGATTCTATCAACGTAAGCCCCACCCATGCGAACCATCCCACGGAGCCACCCGCCCAGCGCACCACGGTGGCTCCAATCCAACTAGTTGTCCATCCCCAGTGGATCAGCCCGAAAAGATATCCCGCCCCCAATGCGCAACGAAATTTGTGACATCGGTATAAGGCGATAAAAAAGGGTATCAATGCGACCCACGCCAACGGTTCGAGGTTGGGTGTTGGAAATGCGAGGGTCAATCCAACAGCGGAGAGAACAACGAGGAGGAGCACGGAGTATTTTCGCATAAGATGGGATATATTATACATACGTCATCTTTCAATTCGAAGGGACGCTCCCCCGCCGGCATGGGATTTGACAAGGAGAGATGTGCATGAATAAAAACGTTGCGTTGTTGGCGATTTTGACCGTTCTATCCCCCATCGGATTGGTGGGGTGCGCTCGCTCCCCGGCGGGGCTAACCAGCGGAACGCAACTAATTGTGACCATGCAGATGAACGGTCCCGTGAACCCAAACTATCACTATTTCTTCATCCTACGAAACGCCGCGGACCCGAACGGCGAGAACGGCCCCATTCCCACGGTGCACGTGCCTTACGGCGGCAACGGCTTCGCCACGGGGTTGCACGGCTCTCCGGGATGCTTCACCGATTTCGTGGAATACGGTCAAAATCAACCCTTCGTGAACGCCTCCGGTTATACACTATACCACGTTCTGAACGGTATGAACGGCGATCCATCCCAGAACGCCTTCATCCCGCGCGGACAACCCGTCGCCACCAATCCGCCAAACGGCGGGAACACGCTGCAGTTCACCTTGAGCCTTTCCCAGATCGCCCCGGTGACATCCCAAGGCGATCCCGATCCGAACAACGGCAATCCTCCGCGTTATCTGCAGATTAACATCATCACCACCACAACGACTCCGGTGAGCACGGCTTCGGACGATCCCTACAAGATCACCGACGCCTTCGGAAACCAGTCCAACGAAAACACTTCGACTTTCAACGAGTATTTGACCATAGACGTATCACAGCCTCGGATGTATAGCAGCACGGATCCCGGCGGCATCCCCGAGACCGCCAATGACACCTTTAATACGGACGGGAAATACGATCCCGGCATAGACATGGTTTACTGGAGCGTGCAGGTGGTGACGCAGTAGAAGAGTTATTATACGATTTTAATAACTAGAGGAGGACTGGAAGGATGGGATTTCGCTTTTGGAGAAGAATTCGGATCGCCCCCGGCGTTTCCGTGAACTTTAGCAAATCGGGCGCCTCGCTCAGTCTCGGGCCAAGAGGGGCGAAGATGACGATCGGCCCCACCGGAACGAGAATGACCCTTGGCTTGCCGGGAACGGGGCTTTCCTACTCGTATAAAGTACCGAGCGGAACACGCGCTCTCAATAGAGCGTTGAAACAGCAATCGAGAGCCGTGCCCAACTTAGCGCCAATACCCCCCACTCCGACTCCCAACCCATTGGAACAGGCGTTCATCGACGGCGCCAAAGATATGGAGCACGGTGACAGCGACTCCGCCATGAGGCATCTGCAGGGAGCGTTGGAGTTGCCGGACGCCGCCTTTCTCGCCGGTTCGCTTGCGATGACGTTACATCGTTACGAAGATGCGAAGAGCTATCTTCTTCATGCGCTCCAATATCCCAACGAGATCGGCGTTTCATTCCACACCTTCCACATCACCACGCAGATCAATCTCCCCATTACGCAGGAACTGACCATACACATCACTCCAAGCGCCCACGGCGCCAATCTGATGCTTGCGGAGGTCTTCCAGGATTTACACGAGTGGGATTTCGCGATAAATCAATTACGCCATATACTCAGTCACGATCCTAACGACCTTGTCGTTAAGGTCTCCCTATGCGAACTTCTTGTGGACACCCGCTCCAACGATCTCCGAAGCATGCAGGAGGTGGTTCAATTGGGTGAAGGGGTGGGGAATGAAACGGAGGTGCACGCCACGATGTTGCTGTACAAGGCGAAGGCTTTGCGACGACTTAACATGCCTCAAGCCGCCTTGGATATTCTCACCGTCGCGCTAAGGCGGACAAAGGACCGCTCACAACACGTCCTCCTTGGGTTGCGATACGAGAGGGCGCAAACATACGTGGAGTTGGGAAGTAAGGATATGGCGCGAGCCGATTACGAAAAAATCTACGCTGAATCGCCCGATTACGAGGATGTGTCCGCCAAACTGGATATCCGAATGTCGCACTAAACGGGAGATTATCCGTCGCTCCTCCATCTGCTTCCTTGGCAGAAAAATTGTATCTTTGCATGCTCGGATAGATTTATTTACTGTTTTGTGGCAAGTAATATGTGCTGATTTTCCATTGGCCATTTACCAGCGTCAGCCCGAATGTCGGGCTTGATTGCACGGGCTTGATGGAAGGGGGCGCGTTTACCGGAGCGGCGGTCAAAGTGGTCCACACGGTCGCCTTGTCGCCATCGATTTTCCACTTTTTCACGGTGAAATTCGTGATATTGGTGGATTCAAACAGCGGACGGATATCATGCCGGACGATGTAATCCGGATTGGATTCATCGGGGTTGGAGGAGTTGGGCTTCAAATAGATGAGGCCGCTCAGGGCGTTCCAGTTTTTGGATTGAATGGAGGTGAAAAACGAGGTCACCACTGAGCCCGGGTCCGCTTTGGCTGCTTCCTCCGCTTTCGATTTTTGACCATTACTCCGCAACACCATTCCAACGATGATCGCCGTCGCCGCGATGACAACGACGGCGGCAATCACCCCGGCAAGCGCGCCGTGATTTCCGGACGAGGAATTGTACGGACCGTGCATGCGAGGCGCGTTTGGATTCACGCTCATTTTTTGATCCTCCTATTCGACTTTTACGCTGATTATTCTATCAGGCGAAACAACGGAGAGTATTCGACTCCAAGCGCCGCGATGACGCTCCATGACGGAGGTGTCTCCATTGATATCATAGCATGATTGGCGCCATCTCGCAATGAAAATTTTTCCACGTTCCCTCTAAAATACCTGCAACTTTTTACAGGGATGCATCATCTATATATAAAAGAGGCTGTGTTAGACTCCTTTCAATTCATTTCCAATTGCAATCCTGTTTGGAACCATAAGACATCCGATTCCTATTACCTGTTCTTTTCGCCTAGAGGCGCTTGCCATATGAGAGGGAAATTGGCGAAACGCATCGCTTTCGGGGTTGGGGTTATCCTAGCCATTGGAGGGATTCTCCATTGGACCGGCGTGAGCGGCGGCGGATATAAGCAATATCCTATCGATAAACTCCTCCCTTCAAAAATGTATCCGACACCTGAAACGATGGAAACAATGAATCAGTTGTATGCATTTGTTGCTCCAAATGGCATGAAGAAGCCTTGGAAGCAATACTACGACCGTCAGGAATTTGACAAACTTCTCAAATACACATTCCACACTGCCAGGAAACAATATGATTGGCTAATAAATGGTATCGGAATAAGCGCAATGTGTCATATAGTCTTGCCCTTCAATGATCCTGCTTTGAGAGAATACGAAATCGAAGGAGTGACAAAAGCGGCGAATGATTTTATGAACTACCCGCAAAGAGGTATTCGGTGGGAAGCCGCTCGATTAGTATTGCAACAGCATTTGCAAGGCGCCGCGCCGAAGGTGGCGGAGGCGCTGAAGACGGAGAAAAATCCTCTGGTAATTCAGGAGATGCAGGCTGCGTTGAAGGCTTGCGGGGAGTGACCCCCGCGATCCCAGGTGGCGCCTTGAAAATTTTTTTACATTTTACGAAAAAAATCGAAAAACAACCGTAACCTTTTGATGAGTTCGAGCCTTTATTATAGTAGGGGAATGAAAATTCCTCTACAGATTATAAAGAAGGAGGTTTAAAAAGTTGGAAAATTCGGCGACTGCGGGGACGGTCGGTAAGGATGGAACCTTTGTCCCCTTCGTGATGATGTGGGCGAAAAGCGTGCCAGCGGAGATGTTCTACGGCGCCAACAGCGTTTTTTCCGAATCCAATGCAACTTCTCCGATCCATCCCGATGATATGGATAATGAAGGATCCAATGAGCACACAGGACTAGATCCGGAAACATCAGTAACTTACACAGGCTAAGTTTTGTTTTTGGATTTATATTATATCCAACATATTATAAATAACATTTAATGATATGTTGGATATTTGTTCGATAAAGGTTTCGAAAATATGAGGAATAAACTCTTAAAACGGATTGGATCTTTTATAGTAATTTTATTCTGTATCTTCGTAGTTATTTACGAGACAGGCATGATAGGCAATAGATTTAACAAGAAACCTCTGGATGTACTATTCCCATTACCTTGGAAACCCACTCCACAAACAATTGAGACATGCAATAAAATGTATGCTCTTATAATGCCGAATGGAATGCATAGGTCCTCCAGAGATAATTACACTAAGTCCCAATTCGATCAATTACTTCATTATGTCTATTTCAAAGATACAAAACCGTATGACTGGCTAGTAAATGGAGGGGCGTTGAGTGCCATGCTTCGTATTAAATTGCCCACGAACGATCCCACTCTAAGTTCATATGAACTAACCGGAATGACTGACGCAGCAACCGCTTTTTTAAAAGATCCGCAGGAGGGCATCAGATGGGAAGCGGCACACCTTGTGGCGGTACAGCATTTGCAGGGAGCGGCGCCGAAGGTGGCTGAGGAGCTGAAGACGGAGAAAAATCCTCTGGTTATTCAGGAGATGCAGGCTGCGTTGAAGGCTTGCGGGGAGTAACCCCCACGATCCCAGGTGGCGCCTTGAAAATTATTTACATTTTACGAAAAAAATCGAAAAACAACCGTAACCTTTTGATGAGTTCGAGCCCTTATTATAGTAGGGGAATGAAAATTCCTCTGCAGATTATAAAGAAGGAGGTTTAAAAAGTTGGAAAATTCGGCGACTGCGGGGACGATCGGGAAGGATGGAGCCTTTGTCCCCTTCGTGATGATGTGGGCGAAAAGCGTGCCTACGTCAATATTATATGGTCCTAACAGCGTCTTCTCCGAATCATACGGAAATACGCGCATTCATCCCAATGACACGGATGCAGAGAGTAATAATGAAGGCACAGGACCGGATGTAGATTCATCTGCCACTTATACATTTGCATGATTTTGCCGCATGAGTGACCAGTTTGTCTTTATGGCTTACTCGGAGACAATCTGGTCATTCTTCGGAAAGCGAGGAATCGATGAGGAACAAGTTAGTCAAACGCATTGCTTTTGGTGTGGTGATCCTATGGTGCGTTGGTGGTGCTTTGTATCTAACAGGTTTCATTGGAAGACACAATAAACAATATCCTATCGATAAACTTCTCCCCTCAAAAATGTATCCGACACCTGAAACGATGGAAATAATGAATCAGTTGTATGCATTTGTTGCTCCAAATGGTATGAAGAAACCTTGGAAGCAATACTACGACCGTCAGGAATTTGATGAACTTCTCAAATACACATTCCACACTGCCAGGAAACAATATGATTGGCTAATAAATGGAATCGGAATAAGCGCAATGTGTCATATAGTCTTGCCCTTCAATGATCCTGCTTTGAGAGAATACGAAATCGAAGGAATGACAAAAGCGGCGAATGATTTCATGAACTACCCGCAAAGAGGGATTCGCTGGGAAGCCGCGCGATTAGTATTGCAACAGCATTTGCAAGGCGCCGCGCCGAAGGTGGCGGAGGCGCTGAAGACGGAGAAAAATCCTCTGGTTATTCAGGAGATGCAGACTGCATTAAAAGCTTGTGGAAAATAAAAGGAAAACAGTTATGAAAAAGCCTTTTGTATTCATTATTTCGCAATTTTACGAGCCAAACGTTGACGCTATATCCGCCAAATTGGAAAAACTGGACGTTCCCTATTTTCGGTTGAACACCGAAACCATTCCCCTCATTACAAATACCAACCTCTATGTTGGCGAAAATGAATTATACGCCGTTTTCTCACTGAATGGGACCCGCATGGATACCCGTGATGTAACATCCGTGTGGCGAAGAAGAATAGGAGAATTTGTTTTCCCGGACGGAACCACACAAAACGAACGCGGTTTTATCCGACATGAGTGCGCCAGCATGCTTCACGGAGCATTTGAAAGCATGAACTGCTTGTGGGTTAATCCTTTTGTAAGCGATTACAGAGCCAACGTGAAAGCGTACCAATTTGAAGTGGCTCGTAAAATCGGATTATCCATTCCTCGAACGCTTATCACCAATGATCCGGAAGCCGTCGAGGAATTCGCGGAATCCATGGCGTGTCCCGTCCTGTTCAAACCGGTCATCGGATTAACCACGGGCGGTCCCCCCGATTTCTCCGCGGAGGTTGAGGCGGCGTACGAGGGCCAATTCCATCTCACCCCCGCAACCCCGGAGCCGCGTAATCCGGAAGCGAAAGCGATTTTCTCTCAAATTCTCACGCAGGAAAAAAGGAACGGATTAAAAAATCTCTCGGGATGCCCCGCGATATTTCAGGAATATATCGAAAAACGCGTTGAGATAAGAATAACGATCATCGGCGAGGATATTTTCGCGGCGGAGATCCATTCCCAGGAACGCGAGGACACCAAAACGGATTTTAGAACGCAATTACTCTCATCACAACATGATATTTCCGGTTTTCTTCATCATGCAAAACACAAGCTTCCGGATGATATCTGCGAAAAATTACTCGCTTTAATGCGCGAGCTGAAGATTGTATTCGGTTGCGTGGATATGATTTTAACCCCGGAGGGGGACTATGTGTTTTTGGAGGTGAATACTGCGGGACAATGGCAATGGGTTGAACATTTAACTGGAATGCCGATAACCGATTCCCTTGTGAATTTACTTGTACGCGGAACCGTGAATTAAGTCTTGCCAGGAAGGAATTCTTTCCATGAAGCCGGTTCCCGCCCCAATGGATACCCAAGAGCCAACAAAAGCGAAAAGGATTTCACTTCGAAGATATCTTGATTACGCCTCCAGCCGCCTTCCTCGCGACCGCGTTGAGAAGGCGGCGGTTATCCTGCTGTGGGCTGGCATTCCGGCGTTCACCGCGATATACGGAACGTTGTCCGTCATACGCGTGAACACCTTCCAGGCGGACGCCTTTGACCTGGGCATATTTGATCAGACGCTCTGGCGGATTTCCCATTTCCAGTCTCTGTTCAACACCGTTCGCGGGATGAACCTTTTCGGGGACCATTTCACTCCTATCCTTTTTTTACTCGCCCCTTTCTATCGGCTTTTTCCAGAGCCTCAGGCTCTCGTGTTATTTCAATCGGCGGCGGTGGCTATCGGCGCGGTTCCGTTATACCGTCTCGCTCGACATCATTCCTCCCCCCCATTCGCCGCAACCGGATTGTGTTTCGCCTATCTCATCGCGCCGACCCTGGCGTACCCGATCCTCTACGATTTTCACCCGAACATGCTCGCCATTCCGCTTCTCCTTTTCGCCATCGACGCCATGGAGAGGGAGCGGTACAAGACTTTCGCCGCGTGGACCGCGCTCACGCTTTTATGCCGCCAGGATTTGGCTCCGAGCGTGGCGGTTTTAGGCTTGGCGATCGTATTGCGAGCATTCGCCATTAAATCGCCCCCTTCAGCGGACGGAATAACCTTGCAACGCCGAAGAAGAATACGCATATGGGCGGGCGTTATAACGACGCTTGCCGGAATTGGCTGGCTTTTCCTCTCGCTCGCCGTCATGCGAGCGCTCTCTGGCGGCGGAACTGGGTACGCGGAGCTATACCGTCATTTCGGGTCAACATCCGGACGCATAGCCGCAAATGTGCTGCTCCACCCGATAAGCTCCTTCTCCTACGCCGTTTACGGGAACGGGAACTACATCCTGCAACTATTAATGCCCTGCGGATTGATCTGCCTGCTGTGCCCCGAACTGCTGATCGCGGCGTTGCCGGAGCTTGCGCTGAACCTGCTAAGCGATAAAATCATCATGCAGACGATCTGGGCGCAATACACGCCCGCCATCACGCCGTTCGTATTCGCCTCCGCCGCCATCGGGCTTGGACGCCTTTTTGGCTTTACGCGGCGGTTCGACCTGCTACCTCGGTTCGGTGAAAATATGGCTGGCGTCGTTCTGGCGGGGATATCGGCGTTCTGTTTTTGGAGCTATGGCCCTGGAGACAATATGACGCACATATGGCGAGGGTTTCTTCCAGCAAGCGTGGTGCGTGAACGCCGGGCGTTGCTTGCGAATAATCCAATTCCCCGATCCGCGTCCGTATCCGCCTCGTGGGGCATGGTCGTTTCCTTCGATCACCGAAATCGGATTTACATGTTCCCCAACCCTTTCATCAAGGCGTGGTACGGTCCGGGAAAAGAGGTGATCGAGGCGGAGGTAATGAACGCCCATACTCCGATGCCAGCCAGATTGACGCCTCTGATCCGCGATAATCCCGTGGATTATCTTGTGATTACCGATCCCGGCCCGTACCGGCGATTATTAACCAAGGCGGTTTCCTCGGGATATTACCAAGTGGTTGCACACGGCGGCGGAGTGACAATATTCAAGCGTGATAAAGGCATGAAAGAATGAAAATGCACATTAAAATATATTCCAATAATGCATTCACCTTGGTTGAATTATTAGTTGTCATAAGCATTATCGCCGTACTTGCAGCAATTCTCTTCCCTGTTTTCAATCATGTAAGAGAAGTGGCAAATTCAATTTCATGCATATCTAATCTTAGACAATTGAATACGTCCCTTCAATTATATCTTCAAGATTATGATTCATGTTATCCAGTATTATATTTTCAGGCTGCACAGGCGGTAGGGGATGATTGCGGTGAGTTATACGGTGGTCATTTTGGAGTTAGTAATCCAAATCAACAATTTTATATTCAATACGATAGTATTGGTAGCCAGTTGGACCCATACGTTAAAAACAAACAGGTATGGCATTGTCCGAGTGATGGAGGAGCTCAAGCTTCATTTTTAGGTGGAGGAACACATTGGTCGTCATATCATTACAGAATGTATTTGTATGCGGGTTTTACACCAAAAGCTTGCGGGGGTATTTCCGGTAAAGTTTGGAGAGAAGATGATTTTCCCTATCCTTCACAGACATTTGTTTTTAATGATCTTTGGGTTTGGCATGACAATCGTGAAACTCAGTTACCTTGGTTGGAAACGGATTGTCCTCAAGGACAACTAGGATGGGATCCAAGTGACAGGATGAATTTCGCATTTATGGATGGTCATGCAAAATCCATGCCTGTAAGTCAAATATTAGAAAAAGCTCCGTGGGACTGCGGCCAAGGATATGATGAACACTGGCCTAGAGTGGATTGGCAAACAATGAGGGATTTAAATTAAATAATGCAAAACAAAAAGTATTTAGATAATATATGTGATATATTATTATTGATTGGGATTTGTTTATATATATTTATATTTACAAAACAATCATTTTTTCTTTTTGACCATTTTGCATTGACCGCTTATGATATGGGCATTTTCGATCAAGCTGTATGGCTAATAAGCCATGGACATAGTGCGTTTGTGACAGTGCGAGGAATGCATCTTATGGCTGATCACTTTAGCGCGATTCTCTATTTATTAGCTCCATTATATTGGCTATGGGATAACCCTAAAATATTACTCATTGTTCAAACAATTTCACTTGGGATAGGCGCTTTGCCCGTCTATCTTATAGCGAAACAAAGGCTTAGTTCTTCTATTATTGCTCTTTTATTTGGTTTCGCATACTTATTATATCCTTCACTTCAGTGGACGAACACTTTTGATTTTCATCCGGAGGTATTAATAACATCAGTTCTTATTTCAATATTTTATTTTCTTTATAACAAAAAATGGTTTTGGTATTTTTTATTTCTTGTATTTACATCCCTTTCCAAGGAAACCGCCGGTTTTACTATTGCAATGATAGGGATATACGCTTTATTTTTAAACAAGAGAATAGGAATCGCAACTATTGGACTAGGGATCATATCGATCTGCATTGCTTTTTCAACAATTCATTATTTTAATCATGGAGAACCATCTGCATATATATCTTATTATGCTAATTACGGAGATAATCTTAAGTCAATCATTATTGATATATTAAAGCATCCAATCGTAATATTCGATAGATTGCAGAATGATTCTTGCAGAATTTTTATATTAAATTTACTGCAACCTGTGGTTTTTCTTCATTTATTGCCCCTGATATTTTTCTTCTAACTATTCCAAATCTATTAGCCGACCTTTTAAGTGATCGTGAATCTATGCACACAATCACTTACCAATATACTGCAATGATAACGCCATTCGTATTTCTCTCCGCAATAACTGCTTTCCACCGATTACGATGTTGGGGAAATCATATTACCTCGGCTATAATCATAGTTTTATGGGGTGTCTGTATAATGAAGATGATCCCCTTAAGTCCCTTGGCAAACGAACCATACCCCCTCGCTCCAACCTTATCATCCCAAGCCAGCCGGCAGATATTTCTTGCATTATCTATTCTGCCTAAAACGGCATCTGTTTCGGCCCAGTCCGATTTAATTCCTCATTTGTCCCATCGCGTAAATATTTACACATTTCCCAATCCATTTTATCATGTGGCTTGGGGTAACACCTTTCAAGCTTTACAACAGGAAGATGGGGAAGATTATAGTCCTTGTTCGCCAAATAAGTTGGATTATGCGATCACTAATTCATCGATTCAGTATATTATACTTTCCGTACATGGGACTATCTTTCCTCTCAGCCGCACTCTATACAAATATTGCATAAGAAGAATACTTTTCAGCCCTAAATATGGAATTATTAATATAAATAATAATGTTCTGGTATTTAAACGCGGAGCGGATTATAATCATGGGATGCAGCTTCTTTCTCATGAAATGCAATTCCCGATCAGGTCAAGAAGAGATCTATCACATGCCATGGATATTTGGTTGAAAAATGATTGAGCGTCATTTATATATGAATCACTTATTCTATATTGCAACTCTTAATAAATCAATTATGCTTTATAAATCCATAACATGTTAAATTAATATACATATGTACCTTACGAATTGGAAAGGAGAATATAGCAGTGAGTATTTCAGACTCAAGTTGCCCTGTGTCGACAGAAATATATAAAAAAACAAGGGGCTATGCCATTAAGATGAAACTATTACATCAAATCGCTGAAGATTGCACGATTGGTTTCGTGGAATGGTCACTTTTTCGCGGCGGGAGAATCCTTAAATCCTGCAAACAAAACAGCAATTGTGAAGCATGTATTAAAAAATGTTTTAAGAATTTTGTATTTCGTTTTTATCTGATTCAAAAAAGAAAAAATCACTACGAAGTAAATATTTCATCGCTACCTTATGCTAATGAATACGAATGGGATCATTCCGATTCAAAATTTACCCCGGAAGATACCTTAATATTTATGTATTATCGCGAGAAACTTATATTTGCCATTCGCAACCTATCTCCAATTCAACAGATGGTTATAGTACAACATCACTTTAATGGTGATTCGTTTGAATCACTGTCAATGACAACTGGCAAGTCCGTTGGAGCTATAAAGGTAATTCTCCATCGCGCGCGCAAACGCTTACGTTTTCTATTGGAGCATATGGATTTAAGCAAAGAGGAAGTGGATGAATATCTTTCCTTGTTTTCAATAAGTCGACAATATGATGTCCAAAGTTCCCCTATGTGCCAATATAAAATGAGACAGCCTTCATGTCAAAATTACACTACAAGACAGGGAGACTTACATCATGAATCACAAACAAGTCGTATCAACAAGGAATGAATTTGACGGACGGGCGCTTGGCGCGGCTGAGCGAAGCGAAGCCAAGCCATGCGAGCGTCCGTCAAATTCGGGCCGCCCCTCCTCCTCCCCTTCTTCGTCCGACAACGAGGTTAGGGCTCGAAGCGCCCGCCGTCGCTTCACACCATCATACAAGGCCCGCATTGTGAGGGAGGCTGCGTTGTGCTCCTCCCAGGGTGAGTTGGGAGCGCTATTAAGACAAGAGGGACTTTACTCGTCTCAGCTGTGTCAATGGCGTCGGGAGTACGCGCGGGGCGGTGAATCGGCCTTGGAGTCCCGCAAGCGCGGGCGAAAGCCACTTAAAACCCCGCTCGAGGAGGAGAACGAGAGGCTGAGAGTTGAACTGGAGCGCGCGAAACACAAACTTCATCAGGCCGAGATAATAATTGAGTTCCAAAAAAACTTGTGCGAGATGCTCGATATAACCCCGGCGGGCATCGGGACGGAGGAAAGGGGATGATTGAAGCCACGCTTGGCCTTTCGGAGGAGGTTGGCGTATGCAAGGCGTGCCGATCCCTTGGCGTTTCGCGCGCGACCCTGTACCGTAAGAGAATGGGTTTCACCGGCAAGGCGGCGCCACCCCGTCGCCCGAGGGGACACGGCTCTCATCGCGCACTTTCCGTCCGGGAGAGAAACCATGCGATTGAGACGCTTCACTCGGAACGGTTTGTTGACAAATCCCCCGCCGAGGTTTACACCACTCTCCCGGACGAAGGGCGATACATTTGCTCGCCGCGGACATATTATCGGATACTGGCTTCGGAAAGGGAAAACGCGCCTCGCGGAATGCAGGCGAAGCATGTGAAATACGCCAGGCCCGAGCTTCTCGCAACGCGCCCAAACGAATTATGGAGCTGGGACATAACCAAGTTAAAGGGGCCGAGGAAATGGACGTATTACTATCTCTACGTGATACTTGACGTTTTCAGTCGCTACGTGGTTGGCTGGATGATCGCCTATTCGGAGAGCGCCGATCTTGCGTGCGATCTGATATCGGAGACGATAATGAGGCAGGGAGTGGAGCCGGGGCGCCTGACCATACACGCGGACAGGGGTGCCTCCATGAAATCTCGAAGCGTCTCGATGCTCCTGTCCGACTTTGGCGTGTCTAAAACTCACAGTCGCCCTCACGTCTCGAACGACAACCCTTATTCGGAAAGTCAGTTTAAAACGCTGAAGTACGCATCGGACTTTCCCGAGAGGTTTGGATGCATCGAGGATGCGAGGGAGCACTGCAAGGGATTTTTCAACTGGTATAACCGTAGGCATCATCATTCCGGAGTCGCCATGATGACTCCGGAGGATGTCCACTACAATCGCTCGGAGGACATCCAGTGTCAACGCGCCGAAACGCTGAAACTTGCCTATGAGAGACATCCTGAAAGATTTGTCCGGGGAGTTCCAAGGCAGTCCGTTCTTCCGGAAGCCGTCTGGATCAACAGACCTGTTGGCAACTTCGATAACATCAAAATGCTAGATAAATAAAATGACGGGACTGTCTCATTTCTATTGACACGTTCCGTCCTGTTAAGAATTGCATGGACATGAAATAATGAATAAATTCCTCTTAACTTATTTTATATTTCATATTTGTTCCATTTGTAATCCTTAAAATGTTAATTGCCCGCTTTTTTTAACGATAGGTTCCATTATAATCTTTAATAAATTTGATTTATCTTTAATAAAATATTGTTTAATTACAATTTGAATATCTAATCATCTTATTCATGTTATAAGATGCGCATAATCCGAACGGAACTACTACGTTGTTTACAAGGATAAGGCAGACCAGCGAGGCTAATCTCCCTGATCTCAAGCTCCGTGAATCCCTCAAAGCCGATGTCGCAATGGCATGAATAGTGTATAATATATCCGACTTAACTTCCTGGCGATGGGGACCGCCGAGACGATACGCGTCGTCTGAACCGCTCTTGACGAGATAATGGCTCCTGTTTCGAAGCGCGCGCTTCGAGGCGGGGGTTTTTTGTTGCATGCACTCATTTTAGCTCTTTCATCTATCCGTTTTGACGAATGAGTTGGAGAATCAACCGCTTCTTGATCTCTCCTCGACTGCGATACAGGCGAACCTTGCTCGTATCGAAGATGGAAACGTTTTTTTCAGAACCTTCATGACGAGTTAGCGTATGATATTAATAAGATCAAAAAGAGTATCCTGAGAACGCACGCGTGAATCAGTAGGGGGTCAATCGATGGGAATCATCACCATTTCGCGTCAAATTGGCGCGGGGGAGTCCGCAGTGGCGAGAGCCGTGGCGGAGGAGCTAGGCTGGGAATGCGCGGACAAGCAGATTCTGAACAAGGAGGTTGAGAATACCGGGGTCAAGCTTCCATACGTCATCCATTTCGACGAACGACTCCCTGAAAAGGGAGAAGCGCCACCTAACATAAATGATCATGAGATATATTTCAAGGCGTTGCAGACAATTATCATGGAATACGCTGACAAAGGGAATGTGGTGATTGTGGGACGAGGCGCGAATTTCATCTTGAAGGATTACGACGCCCTGCATTACCGACTCATCGCCGATCTTCCCTATCGTATCCGGAGGGTGATGGAAACGCGGTGGGTGAACGAGGGGCCGGCGCGTTACATCATTGAACAAAACGACAAGGATCGAGCCTCTTTCATCCGACGCTACTTCCAAGCGGATTGGGAGGATCCCGTCCATTACCACGCCGTGTTAAACACCTCCAAGCTGGGCTTGGATACGGTGATCGAAAGGATCGTCGCGGCGGCGAAGTCGCATTGGAGCTTATAAGAACGTATGATTGTAAATTTAGATTCGCGGTAATTTCGGAAAGAGTTAGAGACGCAATAAGAGCCTGATTTCTTGAATTTTGCGGTTACCTCAGTAAGACGACTGATACCCTAAATCAACGCTCCAACGGAACGCTGAAACAGTTATCTCGCATAAATCCAACCGGACACTTAAGGAGAAAGGAGAATGTGATGGGGGTATTCAACAAGCAAATGGTCCATGCTCTTTTTTCGAGAGTCAAAGACGGGTCGTTCACAATAACCTATTGGGATGGAACCAAACATCATTACGGCGACGGAGATAGCCTTTTCAATATTCATCTTAAAGACCCGAAGATCCTTCAATGTATGGCTGATGACGCTGAACTTAGCCTCGGAGAGGCGTATATGGATGGGGCCATCGATCTGGAAGGCGACGTGAGCGAAGTCATCGCTCTAGCGATAAGAAATCATTTATGGGACACACCGGAGACAACCAACGGGGTATCCAAGATGATACGCGGAGTAATCCATGGAGGGAGGCGATCCATTAAACAGCAGAAAGCGGATATCGTTCATCATTACGATTTGGGAAACGATTTCTTCCGTCTTTGGCTGGATGACACCATGACCTACTCCTGCGCCTACTTCCGCTCTCCGCAGGACACGCTCGAACAGGCGCAGCGGCAAAAGATGGACCACACTCTTCACAAACTTCGGTTGCAGCCTGGCAACACATTGCTTGACATCGGCAGCGGCTGGGGGGAGCTGGCAATGCAAGCCGCGGAGACGTATAGTGTGTCCGCTCTTGGCATCACCCTGAGCGAGGAGCAATATAAGGCGTCGTGCAAAGCGGTTAGCGAGCGCGGGTTGGAGGGAAAGGCGAGTTTTCGATCGGAGCACTATGACATCCTGGCCAATGAGGGAGTCAACTTCGATAAAATCGTAAGCATCGGGATGATCGAGCACGTCGGAAAGGCGCATCTCTCCGAGTTCTGTCAATGCGTGAAGACGATGCTCAAGCCCGGTGGATTGGCGTTGCTGCATCTCATCACCTCTCCAATCGAGGGACCAACGGGAGGATGGGTCAATAAATACATCTTCCCGAACGGGTACATTCCAACCCTCACGGAGTTGCTCAACCATCTCCACGCACAGGACTTTCGCATATGGGATGTGGAAAACATAGGACCGCATTACCGGTTAACGCTAGACCATTGGTCGGAAAGATTTGAAAAATGCGCGGAGACGGTGCGCAAAATGTTCGACGAGCGGTTTGTACGCATGTGGCGGCTCTATTTGAGGGGCGCCTCGGCCTCCTTCCGGGAAGACAGTTTGGAGGTGCATCAAATCCTTGTATCCAAGGGAAAACCCGTAGGTCTGCCTCTAACTCGCGAGGATGTTTACCATTTAGCGTGAGGTCACAGACAAATATAATATATGATAGAAAGAGCTAACGGATAGATGAAGGACATGATGAAGTATCTGGTGGTTGGATTGGGAGGATTTATCGGTGCGAACGCGAGATATGTGATAGGAGGCTGGGTGCAGGAGCGAATGGGTCCATCGTACCCCTACGGCACATTCGTAATCAATGTGACCGGTTGTTTTATATTGGGCATGTTCGCCACATTGGCTTTACGCTACGCATGGAATGATTACTGGAGATTGCTCATCGCCATAGGGTTTGTGGGGGCTTATACGACCTTTTCAACTTTCGAGTATGAAACTTTGCTCCTTATCGCCGAAGGCGGTCGCTATTGGGACGCAGCTATCAACATTCTTGGGAGTGTGGTGGTCGGTCTTTTCGCGGCGTATCTCGGCGTGATTGCGGCTCGCATCCTAATGCGCGGTAGAATTTAAGCGTAAGGAGCGAAATGGACAGCAAACAGGTCTTGGCGATCGCAATTTTTTCCCTTGTCTACCTGATTATTCTTGCGGGGGAGAACTCCCCGAGAAAACTGGACCGTCCCGCAGCCGGATTGCTCGGGGGCGTGCTGATGGTGCTCTGCGGCGTATTAAACCGCTCCCAGGCGTTAAACGCGATAGATTTCGGAACCTTGACGCTTTTGCTAGGCATGATGATTGTCACCGTGCCCGCCACCGCATCCGGATTACTTGATAGAATGGCGATAAGGCTAACGGAGCGTAGCGGAAACGCCAGGGGGTTGCTCCTGATGGTATGCCTTGCGGCGGGATGTCTTTCCGCTCTATTTGTAAACGACACAATCTGCCTAATTATGACACCGATGATACTTGCAGCGGCGCGATCCGAAAGGCTTCCCGCAGAACCGTATCTGTTGGCGCTGGCCACGAGCGCCAACGTCGGCTCGCTCATGACTATCACCGGCAATCCGCAGAACATGCTGATCGGCCAGTCCTCCGGATGGATGTGGTCGGCGTTCGCAATACGGATGATCCCCGTGGGGATCGTCTGTCTGATCATTAACTGGGCGGTTCTGGACAGGATCTATTCCCGCCAGTTGAAGAGGGCAACCGCCACTATTCAAAGCCCGGATCGCAGTTGGGAGCGACCTTATAACCGAAAGCTGGCGAGAAGAACTCTAATTGTGATGGCGGGGTTGCTGATCGCCTTCCTGTTCGGAGCACCCATGGACCTTGCCGCTATTACGGCTGGCGCGGCGCTGCTTGTGTGGGCAAACAAGCCTCCGGCGGAGACTTTCGCCGCAGTGGATTGGTCGCTACTTGTATTTTTCGCCGGTTTGTTCATCGTAGTTGGCGGAGTGACGAAGATGGAGAGCGGGGTGATAACGCACCTGCTTCCTATGATTAATCACCATACCGCTAGCGCTGAGGGGTTGACGGATTTTTCGATTTTCTCGGTAATAGGCAGCAACCTGTTCAGCAACGTGCCGTTTGTGATGATACTGCGGGGATGGGTGAGCCATATGCGACACGCGCCGTTGTTATGGCTTATGCTGGCGGCGTCCAGCACCTTGGCCGGCAACCTGACGCTGGTGGGAAGCGTGGCGAATCTGATTGTGGCGCAAAGGGCGAACGCAGAGTGTCCGCTCTCCTTTTGGAAATTCATAAAGGTGGGAGTTCTTACAACGCCCTTAACAGTGCTCGCCAGCGTTATAATGCTGTGGCTGTATGGCAGATTGGGATGGGCGTAATCCATTGATTGGAAGGATTGGATGATCATGAAAATACAGGGGCCGGCGGAAAAAATCTGCATTTACATCGGGGATTCGGATAGCTGGCATGGGAAGTCGCTTGCCAACGCGATCGTGGAGAGAGCGCGCAAGGAGGGAATGGCGGGAGTAACCGTGATGCGAGGGATTGAGGGATTTGGAGCCAACAGCCGAATCCACACCGCTTCGATCCTGCGCCTCTCCGAAGATCTGCCCATTATCATTGAAATTATTGACACGGTGGAGAGAGTGGAACTATTCCTGCCGTTGCTGGATGAGATGGTGACGGAAGGGCTTATCACGGTGCAGGACTGCGATGTTTTCAAGTATGTCCATACTCCGAAAGAGCGTGGCAAATGATAAAATGATAGCATCAAACGACAATTAACAGGGAGATGGAGTTCGCCCGAACCGCATTTGACATGCTGATGACTCCTGCAAAGGTTATCCAACCCTTGCGGGAGTTTTTTCATATAAAAACAACCAAGGAGAAACAGATGAAAAAAGGGGTTATCGAGGACATTCGCGCCATGGAGATTTTGGACTCCAGAGGAAATCCAACCGTGAGAGTGTTCCTTAAGCTTAGCAATAGTATCTCCGTTTCCTCCTCTGTGCCATCGGGGGCTTCCACAGGCGAGAACGAGGCGGTGGAACTGAGGGATGGTGACAAAAAGAGATACGAGGGCAAGGGGGTGCTGAACGCCGTCAGAAACGTCAACAATATCATCGCACCCAAAATCAAAGGGATGGACCCCGCCAAGCAGTCGGAGATTGACTACCTAATGATAGCCCTGGACGCCACGCCAAACAAAGGGAAACTAGGAGCGAATGCGATCCTTGGCGTATCGATGGCGGCAGCCAAAGCGGCTTCGGCGCAGGCGGATTTACCGCTCTACGCTTACCTGGGCGGCACTGGGGCGACGGTAATACCTGTCCCCATGATGAATATTCTGAACGGTGGCAAGCACGCCGACAACAGCGTGGATTTCCAGGAGTTCATGGTGATGCCTCTGGGGGCTCCTAATTTCACAGAAGCGCTGCGCTACGGAGCGGAGACATTCCACGCGTTGAAATCCATTCTGAAAAAGAAAGGATACGCCACCGCCGTGGGTGACGAGGGAGGTTTCGCGCCAAACCTGAAGAGCAATGACGAAGCATGCGAGGTGATTGTGGAGGCGATTCGCGCAGCGGGGTACGAGCCTGGAAAGGATGTGGCTCTGGCGTTGGATCCGGCAGCAAGCTCCATCTTCGAAAATGGCTCCTATAATCTCGCCAAATCCGGAGGCGGCATGAAGACCAACGATGAATTGACAAAACTCTACGGGGAATGGATCGACAAATACCCCATTGTTTCGATAGAGGATGGCTTGGCGGAGGATGACTGGGACGGTTTTCAGCGCCATACCGCGAAGCTCGGCGATCGCATTCAGATTGTCGGTGACGATATCTTCGTAACCAACAAAAAGTTCATCTCCCGAGGAATCAAGGAGAAAACCGCGAACGCCGTGCTGATCAAATTAAACCAGATAGGAACGGTGACGGAAACGATTGAGGCGATTGAGCTTTGCCGCAAAGCCGGATGGGGCTGTGTAATATCGCACCGCTCAGGCGAGACGGAGGACACCTTCATGGCGGACTTCGCAGTGGCGATGGGTGGCGGTCAGATCAAAACGGGTTCCGCATGCCGAAGCGAGCGCATTGCGAAATATAACCGATTGATGGAGATCGAACAGGAACTAGGCGACATCGCGCGATTTGGCGGCTCTCGGTTGATAAGAAAATAATGGGACAAGAATCCCTTCGACAATTGGAAACCCTTGCGCGCGAGATTGGCGCGGACGCAGTGACGGACGGGATGCCGGTTTGAGAACCGAAAAGAGTTTCGTTTTCAATGATTTTCATAATATCGCCTCGCCTGCGGGGTTTGTGCCTCTCCTGCAATGGGCAGCGGACGCCATTCTTCCGCGTTCACTCACCTTGAAATCCATGGAGCGAAACGCCAACCAGTTCCTGAAAAAACTCATGGAGGTGAACGCCGTGCGCGTGGAAAACAGCCTGAAGCAGCAACTTCAGGACAGCAGGCTCCGGATGGAGAGCGAGATTCGTTACACTCTGAGGGAGGCTCTAAAGGCGGCGGAACGCGGCATGGAGAACGCACGCAAGATGCGCGACGAAGGCAAGGAGGCGGTGGAGGCTGAGGTGCAAAGGCTGCAAAGACAAAATGAGCTTTTGGGGCGATTCGTGGAAGACTGGATGCTCGTGGAATAAGCTTCTTCTTTGAATATGCAGGAGAAATTCAGGGAATCATTCCGACCGTTTATTTCGCACGTTTAATGTAACTCCATAAACTCGAATTTCGCCATTACCCCCTTTTTTTATTTTCCAAATCGGCTCCATCGCATAAAATATTCATACTCATTCAGTTCATCCATATCGAACGCCAATTCGGGCGGAGAGTGTCTAATCGCATATCCGTGGCAACGAAATAGACCGCTGCATTTGCTTTCTATATCCGCCACTGTCAAACGCTTCGTGAGAAAGCGAGTTATGAACTTCGGCCCGAGAAGACATGCCATCTTGAACTGACTTTTCCGCGCAGCGAAAACATCCTCCAGCCTTGTACGGCGCCCCAAGAGAGTATCAGGATGGACTAGGAAGACGCCCCCTATGGTCCAATGTCCGTCCTTCAGAGGAACGTATGTGTTCTCGCTCCCCGGGAAACGAGACTCCAACTCCTCCTCGGTGAGAATCGGGATACAGATATCGCCGTCTTGAGGACACGCATCCAGAAAAGCGTTAATGGATTCGAAAGAGAGAAAGGGAAGATCAGTGGTGACAATCAAGGCTTTACGCGAAGTGTCGCTTTTCGCCAGCCATTTCAGCCCGATGAGGCAGTTTTCCGCGCCGGATTCCCCTTCAGGCAGAACCATATCCGCCCGTTTTACGGAGGGATGTCCCGAGAGATTCTCCGGTCCCACCACGACAATACGCCCTACCCTATTCGTCTCTCTCAGGACGGATATGGTGTGCTCCAGTACGGTTCCGTGTTCGTGCGGGATAAGAGCCTTGAGTGAAACGCCCGCCATTTGCTCGAAAGCGCCAGTTATTCGTCCCCCTGCGGGGAGGACGGCGTCGCATGGCATATCCATTCCTCTTTTCCCTCTCTTATGGGTGATTGAGTGTTCCGCATTCTGACATCTTCCCTCCATCACGAGGGTTCCGATATCGAATTATAACACCTTTTTCCGTAGCACATGGAATGAACGACCGTCATGCCTTAAACCGGATGAGTAAACCATGCCGCCAGGCGGATGATATGATATTTCATCATTCCGTCGCAAGGTGACATGGATATGTGTTAGAATTTCATAGGTGCAGGGATGCCATCCCCCTGGAAAGCGCATATTCCCTCCAGTTTGTAAGTGATTCGATGGGATGATGCCGATTACATGAATACTTGCATCAACTAATAAAACACCGCTATGAAATACGACGATTCGCATATGATCTGTTCAGGCGATTCGCCAATTATAACTTTTTTCCCAAGATGACGTTATTATTTGCATATAATGCCTCATTAACTATAACTTTTCACTAAGCGTTCATACAACCATAGGAGGATAGCATTCATGAACCGCTTCACGCGACTTGCCTCTCTAACACTTCTAATCGGTACCTTTAACCTGATGTTGGCGCTGGGAGCCTTGGCCGGGGAAAACGGACTGGCGAAAGGGTTCTCAAGCCCGCCGGACTGGGCGCGCCCGCAGGTATGGTGGCATTGGGCGTCCGGAAACGTCTCCAACGGAGGCATAACCGACGACTTGAAGGCGTGGAAAAAGGAAGGGATTGGCGGCGGAACCATCTCCAATATCGGTGTCCTTCCCGAAGGTCCCGAGCCTTTTCTCTCGCCGCAATGGTGGGGATCCGTCAAACACGCCGTAACGGAGGCGCATCGCTTGGGACTTCAACTCGGCTTCTTCAATTGCGAGGGATGGAGTTCAAGCGGAGGCCCGTGGATCACGCCGAATATCGCCATGCAGATGGTGGTTTGGAGCCAAACGCGGGTTCAGGGTCCAGGCGAAGTGTCGATCAAGCTTTCACAACCATACACCAAGCTGGGCTATTATCGCGATATCGCGGTTGTGGCTTTCCCCACCCCGCAATCTGAATTGGCAGCCACGATTGCGGGTGCCAAGCCCGTCATCACCGTTGGGAACGGATCTCGGTTGGATGGCGCCCCCATGTTCGATGGCGACGCGAACACCTTCCTCACCGTCCCGTCCAACCCAAACGGCAGCCCGTACCTCCAGTTTGAATGCGCTCAGCCCTTCACCGCCGCCTCCCTGAAACTATTGCCTGGGCCCTCTTGGGTTGGAAGGGATTTCACCTTGATGGCGTCGGACGACGGTCAAAATTACCGAACGGTGCAAACATTCGGCTTACCCGGAAATCTGACGGACGGCATGGGGACGCAGTGGCTGACCACCGGAACATTCGCTCCTGTGACCGCTCGTTATTTCCGACTGGTGTTCAACGGCTCCGGAACCATGACCGTGGCGGAACTCAGCCTAGGCGGTGCGGAATCAGCCACTCCCTCGCCCATCCCCTCAAATGGTATCGTAAACCTTACCACTCGCATGGACGCAAACGGCGATCTGAACTGGAACGTTCCTGACGGATACTGGACAATAATGCGCTTCGGATACACTCCGGTTGGGGTGCACAACCATCCTGTCACGAAATACGGCGACGGCTTGGAGTGCGACAAGCTGAGCAAAGCCGCTCTGAAGGATCATTTCAAGGCTTTTGTGGACAAAGTTATCGACACCACAGGACCTTTAGCGGGCAAAACACTCGCATATTCAACAATTGATAGCTATGAGTGCGGAGATCAGAACTGGACCGAATTAATGCCCGAGGAGTTCAACCAAAGAAATAGGTACTCCATAATCCCTTGGTTGCCGACCCTTGCAGGAGAGATTGTGCAGAGCCAAAGCGAGACACAACGGTTCCAGGAGGATTTCAACCAGACCATCGCAGATCTCTGGAGCGAAAATTACTATGGCTATTTCGCCCGCCTCCTTCATGAAAAGGGTTTGAAGGGATCGGTGGAGGCGTATGGCAACGGCGGTTTTGATAACTTGGAATCGGCGGGCTTGAACGACATGCCGATGAGCGAGTTCTGGTTCGGCAATTCCAGCGACGGAAACTGCGCCAAGCAGGCATCCTCCGCCGCGCATACTTACGGCAGACCTATCGTGGGTGCTGAGTCGTTCACATCGGGAGACCTGTTTAATTTTTATCCGGCGAATATGAAAATCGAGGGTGACTGGATTTTCACCAACGGAGTTCAACGCTATTACTTCCATAGCTACTGTCAGCAGATGTACACGGACGGGAGGAAACCGGGCGTGGTGTGGAGCAATGGCGTCCATCTCACACGCAATTTGACGTGGTGGGATCAAGCCGGTTCATGGCTGAAGTACATCGCCAGATGCGAGTTCATGCTGCAAAAAGGGCGGTTCGTGGCGGATGTGCTCTCCTTCGAAGGCGAGGGAGTGCAGCATTTCGACGGGGATCCCCGCCCTATGAAAGACCTGCCCAAAGGATACGATTACGACGGTCTCGATGTGCAACTCCTCCTTCATGCGCTTTCCGTTCGGAATGGCGTTTTAACCTTGCCATCGGGCATGCGTTATCGCCTTCTCGCCCTGCCCAATCAGACGATGATGTCCCCCGCCGTCATCAGACGAATCAGGGACCTCGTGCGCGATGGAGCACAGGTATTCGGACCGAAACCTGTGCGGTCCTTCGGTCTTGATGGTTATCCTCAAAGTGATGAGGTCGTGCATCAAATTGCCAACGAATTATGGGGACCGATTGACGGCAAGAAAGTCATCTCTCATAAGTTCGGCAAGGGGCGTGTTTTTTGGACGGGCGATTTCACAGATATCCAACCCGTTCTCAGTGCATTGAATATCAAACCGGATTTCTCCTATGTGGCTCCGGATTCACAGGTGCGCTATATTCATCGCCGTGTTGATGGCGGAGACGTCTATTTTGTGAGCAATCAGGAGCCGGATCGCGTAAACGCGCTATGCACCTTCCGAGTCCATGGTAAGTTTCCGGAGATATGGAATCCGGAATCAGGCGTCACGTCACCCGCGCCCGTCTGGAGATCCACCAAGGATGGGAGAACAACGGTGCCGTTAAACCTTGGCCCAGCCGAATCGCTTTTCGTCGTATTTGATAAAACGGCTCCAAGAGAAAATCATATCGTCGCCTTGAAATTCACTCCAACCCATGCGAAAAAGGAGCCCCGTCACACCCTGGTAATCACCAAGGGTGTTTACGCGGCGAATGACAATCCTGGAATGGCGTTGGACGTAACGGCGAAACTTCAATCGCAGGTGCGAGACGGAGCAATCAAGGCTTACGCCACGAATATTTTCTTTGGAATCGACCCCGCTCCGCTCCATGTGAAACATTTGGATGTGTACTACACTTTCGATGGCAAACCGGGCATGGTGACGATTCCTGAGAATGGAATATTGCGAATTCCCGCCGCGCCCATGGGGGACATGAAACCGTCGTACGATATTTCCGCGAATCACAAGGGCGCAATAATCAAGGCGTGGGTCCCCGGTGAATTCGTTATAAAATACGCCTCGGGCGGAACCGTGAGACGAGCCGTGAAAATCGTACCGACGGTACGATTATCCGGCCCATGGCTTATCCATTTCGACCCAAGATGGGGCGGACCCGCGAATATCGTTTTCAAGAAGCTTCAGGATTGGTCAACGCGTTCCGAAGCCGGTGTGAAATACTATTCCGGCACGGCGACCTATGTGAAGGAGTTTGCAATCCCCAAGGAGTGGTTCGCCAGTGGAAAAAGGGTGGATTTAGACCTCGGCGATTTGCGTGATCTCGCGAGCGTCACAGTCAACGGACACGACATGGGTATTCTCTGGCTTCCGCCGTTCCGCGTGGATGTCACTAAGTCTCTCAAACCTGGCGGGAACGAAATAGAGATCCGTGTGACCAATCAGTGGGCGAACCGGCTCATTGGAGACAGCGGATTGCCTGCGGACAAGCGTTTCACGTTCACAACCAATAATCCGTACAATCCATCCTCTCCTCTGCAAAAATCCGGATTGTTGGGACCTGTAACGCTGCAGTGCACCCAACCTTTGATTGTTCGGTAACATCCCTGTTTGCTCTTTGCGTAAGAGACGCGACTCTTCCTGAATCAAGGAGAGAGCGTCTCTTACGCGATTCCACATGTCCTTCCATCTCTGCTTCGTAAACAGAAGTTGTTGACCATTCCAACTCCACTATGAATCAAGCCGGTTGAAGAATGGAAAGAGTTGTTTCACCAATCCCTTGACAATTCGAAGGTTTTGGGATAACATAATATTTGGCATTTTTACCCAATAGCAGTATACTGTATGTTCAATCTCAGTCCGAAACTCACCATGCAACCGAATCACTTTTATTATACGAGGAGGGACTTACCATGGAAATCAAAAACGTTGGATTCATCGGCGGAGGTAGGATTACCCAAATCCTCATCGAAGGCATGATACGTTCCGAAGGCTTGAACGTCCCCATTGTCGTCAGTGACACGAACCAGGCGGCGCTGGATGCATTGAAAACAAGGTTCCATGATATCACCGTGCACCTCAATGACAATGCCGCACCATCCAAATGCGATTGTGTTTTCCTCGCCTTGCATCCGCCCGCGATTGGCGGAGTTTTGCCGGAGATATCTTCGTTTTTGATGCCTCAAGCGATTTTCGTCTCCTTGGCGCCGAAATTCACAATCGCCAAACTCGCGCAAGGATTAAACGGATATTCCCGTATCGCGCGGATTATCCCAAACGCTCCGTCAATCATAGGATATGGATTCAATCCCATTGCATTCTCCGAAACGCTTTCCGAAAGCGATCGACAATCGTTGCACTCCATTCTCCATCCGTTAGGCGAGTTTCCCGAGACACCGGAAAATCTATTAGAGGCGTACGCCATCGTAACCGCCATGGGTCCGACTTATTTTTGGTTCCAATGGTCCGAGTTGAAAGCGTTGGCGATGGAGTTCGGCTTAAGCGAACGGGAGGCAAACATTGGGATATCCAAAATGCTTGGCGGAGCGATGGAAACCATGTTCTCCTCCGGTTTGACGGAGGCTCGGATGCTGGATCTCATCCCGCTCAAACCCATCGGCGAGGATGAGCCAAGCATTCGCGGGATATTAAAATCCAAATTGACGGCTCTATACGACAAATTGAAAAAATGACATCGCCATTCCATTCACAAACGAATTTACGCTTCACATGTCTTATCCGAGGGCTATTGTATTCGCCAATTCTCGGTGCATGGAAGTAGAGAAAGAGGGACATTTGTTATGAAAAAACATTCGGGATCATCTTGACAGGCGCAATCCGAACAATTATGATGTCCGGGTGCACCTCTCAACGGCATGACTCGCGACATACACCCGGTCCGATCCCCGAAACCGCCAATGCCACTCAGGCGCAGCCCGCCAGCATGCCACCCATGGCGCAAAAAAGTCCGGCGCCTGCAACATCACAGATTCCATCCTCCGGCGGGGCAAAAATACGGCATCCTGAGCATACCGACACAGATTTTGAATGACGCAAATGGCAATGAAATATATCGCCATGTCGGTTATTTTCCGAAGGAGGATGTTATCCAAGCGTTCCAATCCTATGGCGTGAATCTCACCAAATAAGAGACACCCTTGCGAACCATCCTTCCGTTTTGGGAAAGGAATGCTCTTCGTGTAAAAAATCTTCGTCATTCATACCAATGCGTTCCAAGAGTCCTCTTGGAGGGCGTTAGGGGCATCCGTTGCGTGGTAGGCGCTGAGCGTTTGCTCAGTCCCTGCCATCTTTCAAGCATCTCCTGATCATTGGATTCATCAGCAATCAGGGATGATATGGCAATTACGCTGCAGCGGCTATGTTTTTTTTAGTGGGTTTGTATCTGATGGATATCGTCTCTCTTTCGTTTTCCGGTCCGGGCAATATCAATTCCCTGAAAAAGGGGTTTTTTGCAGCGTTTCTCTTGGGTTTAATCTTCGGGATCGCCTTAGGCCCTGCACGTTCGCATACGTGGCTCCGGTTTTCACCATGTCATAGAAAGTCGCCTCGGCGGACGCGCTGTTCGCGGTTCTTTTGCTGACGGCGTATGGATCGGGGCACTGCTCCGTCATTGTGGTGGCGGGGGCTTCGACCGAGGCGGTTCAACGCTTTCTCAACTGGAATGAACGATCCAAGGGCGTCTGCGCTCTGAAAAAAATATGCGGTGTTCTTGTCATTCTTGGAGGGTTTTATCTTATCCTAACGGCGAGCGGAAGGTGAAAGATTCGTATCATAATATATATAGTCGTAGCCAAACGGCGTTGTTCGTCCGCACCGACATGAGAAGACATACAGATGTGCGAATTAACGCCGCCAATGTTCCAAGATGGGAAACACATGTGAATAGAAGGATATCATGACGCACACTCATCCGCCAGTTGGCGCTTCCGGACAACGCCATTTGACGTTCGCCATTATTCTGACCCTCCTTTTCGTTTTAGGCGAATCCGTCGCAGGATATCTCTCTCATAGCCTGGCTCTGATCTCAGATTCGGGACACAATTTGGCGGACGCCATCGCCCTGGCGCTTTCATGGTACGCCTTGAACGTGACATTAAAGCCGCACGATTCTCGCAAAACCTTCGGCTATCACCGGGCGGGGACACTAACAGCGCTCGTAAACGCCGTATCGCTCGTTGTAATCGCGATATTCATCCTTGTGGAGGCGGTGGAGCGTATCCGCCATCCTCAACCGATCATGGGCGGAGTCATGATTGTCGTAGCGATTGTCGCGGTTCTATTGAACTCGTTGATCAGCATATGGCTTCACAAAGGCGCACAGCACGATCTGAACATGCGCAGCGCCTATCTGCACATGTTGGGGGACGCATTGGCGGGGGTTGGTGTGGTGATTGCTGGGTTTGTTGTCTGGCTGACCGGAGAGACCATTGCAGACCCGATCGTCTCCATCCTAATAGGCGCATTGATTCTCTACAGTTCCAAGGAGATACTGCAGGAGGCGATAGACACATTAATGGAGGCGACTCCCTCGGAGATTGACGTCCGAACAATTGACGGGGAGATTCGTAAGATTCCCGGCGTACGGGATCTTCACTGCCTGCACGTCTGGAGGGTGGGATCGGAAGTTTTGGCATGCAGCAGCCATGTCACCATAGAGCCGGAGTTCGAAAACTCAAGCCAGAGAATTCTGCATTCCGTGATTGAAATGCTCGAAAAGAAGTTTGATTTCGCACACACCACCATTCAGATCGAGGTGGCGGGAGATGAACCGACCAGTTCATGCGAGGACGGATTGTGCAAGGATGAAACGTGCCTCTCCTCGTCAAGAGGCAATTCCTCCGAATCCCATTCCCATGGTTAATGTCATACATCGGATCTTTGCAATGTCCGTGGAGGATGGGATTCTCGTATGGCGTGCCAAACTACTCCTTGGATTCACTTTCCAGCGAATCGGATTTCCTCCTGGAGAGAACCTCATGGAGCGAAAAGACAAACGCCGGAATCGCCACACAGAGCATAAAAATGATGATGAGCAAGTTGCCCGGATCCATCGGCGAATATCGATCCCAGCCTGTTAATGCGGCGACACCTGCGATCCCGAACAATCCGCCCCCGAAGAGCAGCGTTCGCCCGCCGGTCTGAGTTCCGATGCGTTTGATCTCCGGTTCGTTTAGCCCATGCATCATCTTGAGAGAAGCCCCGAAAACCCCGCCGACGATCACCAGCATCACCATTGTGCCAAGTCCGAAGAGAAGACCAGGCAAAAACCCCAGCCAGGGACTGCGCATGGCGGGGGATGCAACGGTGTTGATGAAAATCGAGAAACCTCCGAAACCGAACCCCGCGATGAAACCATGGATAATCGTCCAATGCACCGGCGGATGAGCGGGATGTCCGGTGTCGGTCGTATGATGTCGATCAAAGAGATGGCTTGACCTCTCCATCGCCCCGCCCGGTTCATGGTGATGACCGAGAATATGCATATGAACATAACGATTTTTTCGAAGAACGATTCCGCCAGCCACCGACATGGCTGCGCCCACGGCGAGATAGGCGATTCCATTCACCACCGGGCGGAGGAGAAATGGGGCGAGAGCCAAATACGCCAGTTCCGACACAATGGCGCGTTGAACGGCGAAAGCGGCGGAAAAATAGAGCCCCGCCTTCATCCCCTCCTTGCCGCTCGCTCCGCCAACCGCGTAACTGAAGGTGATCGGCCAAGTATGCTCGTCCGGTAAAATTCCGTGAAGCAAACCAAATAAAAATGAATAGGTTAATGCAACGTATGGCGTCATCTCTTCCTCATGCGGATGCTGCATTATCGCTAACATTTAGTATACTGCATGAGAGACCCCGCTCCCATACCCGAATAACGCCGCGACATAACGCTCTCCCTGATGCAACCATGAACATAATCGGGTAGGCGGGGTCATTACTGATCCCGCCTCCCACACCACCCGGCATGCGGGTCCGCACCGGGCGGTTCAC
>DAIDHP010000038.1 GCA_027459625.1 Chthonomonadales bacterium | reverse complement strand
ATGAGCGCGAATCATCCCCGGACGAACGAGCGGAATAGTTCCACCCACCTTATGCAACTCTTTTTTGCACCGCGTGTTTCCAAATGCGACCCGAGCGGAGGAACGCGAGCATGAGCGGTCGGGTGATATCCTACTCCCACACTCCACGAAATGCGATCAGTCAGATGACGGATTCCGCTGGTGCGACTTCTTACACATACGACGGCGACGGACACGTGACCGGCGATACACTTCCGAACGGCTGCGCGGTGACGAACGGGTACAGTTCCGACGGCGAACTGACGCAGGAGGTTCGCACCGGAACCAACCCCTACTCGGAGAGCTTCTCCTATGACGCAATGGGAAACAGAATCATCGAGACGCTGAATGGAAACCTGATCACGTATGGTTACGACAGCGACGACGAGCTTCTCTCCGCCGGTAACAACATCTACGTCCATGACGCCGACGGGGACAGAAACCGTCAACGGGGTGACGACGGCATTCGGGTACGATTACGACAACCAGCTTGTCTCGATAACCACCGGATCGAACGTTGTCGGCTACGCCTACGACGCCCTCGGAAGACGAGTGAGCCGAACGGCGGGCGGCGTGACCACCGTCTCCCTCTACGACGGCGGCAGGGTGATCCTTGAGGCGCAGGGCGGAATATATACCGGAACCTACACCTACGGAGTTTCCCTCATCCGAAGAAACGGGGAGTTTTTCCAGTATGACGGGCTCGGCTCCGCGAGAACCTTCACCAATGCATCGGGGGTAGTGACCGCCGCAGTGACGTACGATGGGTACGGGAACACAGTTGGTACATACGGTTCCACCTCCTCCCCCTACCAGTTCGGCGCCACATCCGGCTACCGAAACGACGGGGACGCGGGGATCATGCAGGTGGGTGCGAGGAATTACGATCCGGCAACCGGAAGCTTCCTGACCAGGGATACGGACCTAAGCCAGCTTGCGTATGTGTATTGCGGGGATGACCCTGCAAATGAGGTTGATCCGAGCGGGCATTTTAGCACTAGCTCGACATTCCGGCAATGGCTTAAGGTTGTTGGAGGAATTGGGGTGGCAATCGCCGCATTTGCCCCTATGCCTCCTATAGCGAAGGCCATAATTGGAATTCCCAGCGCATTAGCAGTTGTGTATGCTAATGATACCGGCCCGCTAAATTCAATTATTACATGATTTCAAAATCATCCATGGATACCTAATCCGCCTCCAGGTGCCGAACCTCCGGGGATATATTGATTTTTAATTATTAGCTCAGTAACTAAATATAATAATAATATGCTATACAATAGCATGCATAAAACAGATGCTCGTACACTTAATCAGGATGAGCAATACCAAATACGAAAGGTCGCCATACGGCTACGCGAGCACGGTATGTCTTACCGCGAGATTTCCATGACACCGGCTTGAGCACCACCTACATCGGCACTCATTACAATCGCTACAAACGCCACGGTGACAAGGCTATTGAGAAAAGCGTTCGAGGGAGACGGCGATAAGGAATTTAATCATCGATAAAACTCCGGATCGATTGAGGTTCTCGTTTGGTCTTTGGACTCGCCAGGCGGTGGCGCAGGTGATATGGCGGCAATACGGGATTAGGATGCCGGTACGCACGGAGGGCGAATACCTGCGTCATTGGGGTTTCACTCCACAAAAGCCTCAAAGGCGCGCGTATGAGCAGTACCCGATGGCGGTTCAACGATGGTTGCGAGAGGAGTATCCGGAGAGCAGCGGAGGAGGGAGCCGAGACGCACTGGTACGACGAGACGAGCGTTCGGATTGATGAAAGCGAGGGGCGCGGATACGCTCTGTCCGGTACTACCCCGGTGATCCGATTGACCGCAGCCACCAAGAGCGTAAATATGATTTCCGCCATAACCAACCAGGGAAAGGTGAGATTCATGATTTACAAGAAGACGATGAACGCGGATTTGCTCGTCAGGTTGCTGGAGCGTTTGATCAAGGACGCAGGACGCACGGTCTTCTTGATTGTGGGCAGCATGTGAGTGCATCACGGCAAACTGGTGAGGGAATGACTTAAGGAACGCAAGGACTTGATCGAGTTGTTTTACCTTTCCTCCTATTCACATGAGTTGATCCGGATGACTATCTCAATTGCGACCTGAAAGCCGGCTTGTGTTCAAAGCCACCCGTTCACAAGGAACAGGATTTTAAAGGCGATGTGAATTCATACATGCACAAGCTTCAAAAATCGCAAAATCGGGTACGGAAGTACTTTTAGCATTCAAAAATCAGGTATGCAACCTAATTACAATATTTAATTGCCGAGTTAATAATATATATCAGCCTTGATTATATATTATAATCAAGGCTGATATATAAAATAATAATAAATGAATCATCATAATTTTATGGAGAGATAAATGATATACGCTATTACAAGCATATACTTTTTCATTTATGGCTTATACTACTTATATATATATATGCGTGAAAAAAAGAAATATGATCTTTTATTGGGAATCGTAATATTAATAAGCGGCTACTTTATGTATGGAGTAGATTTTCATTTACCAATATATATGTACATTCTTTATTGCATAGCATTGATAGGTGGTACAATAAACATGATAATTATTATCAAGAAAATTTATCTCAATAAAAAGGCCCCTTAAGAATATAAACAATTGATATCGAATAGCATCATTTTCCCTATGTGTCAATATAAAGTGAGACAGCCTTAATATTAATATTACATTACAAGACTAGGAGACTTACATCATGAATCACAAAAAAGTGGTTCTTCGCTGTTTCCTGTGGGTGATGAATAGATGAGTAAGCGGTGAAATGGAATAAGATGGCGTTTATTATGGTTCCGCGCCATACTCCCATCGGGATGAATCCCGAGGTACGATATCCCAAATGGCTTGAAAGCCATCCCCTAACCCCCGAAGGGGTTGAATATGAATGGCTCGGTTCGCCCGCAACACATCATTCTTCGGGCTTTGCAAGCGTATCGGCACACTCCATTGGACATCTTTTTCGGGATGGAATGAGTTCAATGCAGAGACACCCGCCTGTTGTATACCCACACAAAACAGCGAGGAACCTCCTTTTTTTGAGTAATAAATATCATGAGGAATGTTTATGGGAACCTACACATTCGGCATTTCTCACATTCAAAGAAGCGGGGGTTCCACCTGTACGACGGTCTTGGCTCTGCGCGACCCTTCACCAAATAGCGGGCAAGCACTATTTCGTGCTACCTACATAAAACAGCGAAGAATCCGTTTGTTTACATCCGGTTTTTCATATTTTATTGTATTTTTACCTTTTAGTCTTTTTGATATAACCGCTTCACGCTTCTTCCCCATTTCAACCTTTGCGTGTCGCGGTTCCTCCCGACCACATCCCCTCACACCGTACCAAGCATCATTCATCGAGAAACTCGGTGGAAATTTTCACTCAAAAAATGCGTGTGAATCGAAGGGGGCGTCTTCAGAGGGGAATTATGGGTATCATGCAATATCGGCGCCTTCAACGCCGTTCTCAACCCTAATCAATGCATCATAACCGTTTTCAGCGCGTTTCATCCTTGAACGCAGGGAGAAACCCGCTCTCTGAAAGGAGGGAAACCATATGAAATATGTATGGATTATCCTTGGTTGCATCTTCTCGTTTCGTCTATCCGCCTTATCGCATGCGGACACCACCGCCGCCCCTGCCGTCACCCCCACGGCGATCTCTCTCCGCGCCTCGAACACGACCGTGCCGGAGGGCGATATCGTCGCATACACCGCCATCGCAACCGATTCCGCTGGCAAACGCGCGTCTCATGTGACCCTGCAATCCTATCTTGACGGAAAGGAGTGGTGTGGTCCCTACGTCACGAATGATTTCGGTGTGGCGCGGTTCGTTCTGCCCATGCCTGAAACCGGCGCGCATGAGGTGAAGGTGACAGCGGGATCGTTAAGCTCCATTTCCGTTCCGATCAAGGTGACTCCGAGAACCTTCAATATCATCAACGATCCAAATCATCAAGTTGGAATGGACTTGGAGACATGGTTTGGGCCCGGATACGCCCAGTGGGGGCATCAGGAGGCGACTCCGATACTTGGCCAATACGCCTCCATAGACATAAGGGTTCTGCGCCAGCAGACGCTCTGGATGAATGATCTGGGAATAAACTTCGTTCAACTTGACTGGAGTAATAACCTCAACGGTCCCTGGCCCACGCCGGTGGCTCAGGAGATGAGAGACTCCACAAACATGCTGTGCGACCTATACCTCAAAATGAAACAACACCCAAAAATCGTACTGTTGGTGGGACCGGACGGAGGGAAATGGGGCACGCCCAATTTCATGAAAGAGGTGGACTACATTTACTCTCATTACATTCAAAATCCAGAGTACCGTAAACTATTCATCACCTATTTGGGCAAACCTTTGCTGGATGTTTACATGGGCGGTCCCACTTTCAGCAAGCCACCGACATGGCAAGACCCTCGTTTCACCATACGCTACGTGAACGCATGGCTTGAAACGGTTCACGGAGCGAAATACGGGTACTGGTCGTGGTACGATCGAGACCCGCAAGTGACCTATTACAAGGGTAAACCGGAAGCGATGACGGCGGTTTTCGGCTATCCCGGAAACATCTCCGATCCGGCAAGCGGGAATTACGAATCGCCGGACGCGGACGGACACGATTACGGCGTGACCTTTCGCAATCAATGGAGCAAAGTGGAGCAAGCGAAGCCGCGATTTGTTTTCATTTGCCAATGGAATGAGTTCGAACCGCCGGATCAATGGGATCAGAACATGAGCAACGATATCGAGCCCACACTGCATCGAGGCTTCGGGTATCGCGGCGACGGGGGCTGGGGTTTTGAATATTACTGGCTGTGCAAGCAGGAGATATTCAACTATCAGACGGCTCTCGGCAACTTAAAAGTCACACGCAAATTCAATAACTCCCAATGATATTTGCGCCTCATGGTTCTTTTGGTGTATTATAGACAGATCGTGCTAGACGGGGAGCCAGCGGTGCCCTGTACCCGTAATCCGCTATAACGGGGTTGAACTCCCCGCTCTCGATATATTTTCTTTTTGGTTCAACACACGCAGGCGATGTTGATGGACAGGCTCCGCGCATCGGCAAGCATCTGAACCGTGTCAGGATCGGAAGGTAGCAGCACTAAGGGTGACTTCCCGAGTGCCGCGGAAATACCTGACCGTAGTTGTCGGCGACTGCTTCCATGAAGAAATATAACAAAAGCGGGGTGCACGATCATTCAAGTAAAGTGGCGCATATACATTTCCAAATGCGGCGTTTCCCGGCGGATGGCGAACGCCTTCCTCTCCGTAAGCAAACGAGACGAACTCATTCATGGCATACGTCGCCCTCTATCGCAAATATCGCTCGCAATCCTTTGAAGAGGTGGTGGGTCAGCGGCACATCATCACGGTGCTGCAGAACGCCATTCGCTTAGGACGCATCGCACACGCCTACCTGTTTTGCGGCCCAAGGGGTTGCGGCAAAACATCCACCGCGCGCCTGCTCGCACGGGCGCTCAATTGCCAAGCCTCGGACAAACCCACTCCCACCCCATGCGGGGTGTGCGATATGTGCATGAGAATACGCGATGGCTCCGCCATGGACGTGATTGAGATGGATGCGGCGTCGGAAACGGGAATCGATGACGTTCGAGAGAAGATCATCGAGAATGCAAGATACTATCCCGCGGAAGCGCGCTTCAAAGTGTATATCATCGACGAAGTGCACGATCTCTCCGCCAAGGCTTTCGACTCCCTCTTGAAAACCATCGAGGAGCCTCCCGCGCATGTGGTGTTCATCCTGGCGACCACGGAGGCGCACAAGGTACCCATCACGATTCGATCCCGTTGCCAGCGAATGGATTTCCGGCGCGGAACTCTCTCCGACTTGGTGGAGAACCTAAAACGCGTATTGAACAAGGAAGGCGTGGAGTATGACGAGGAGGCGGTTATCTCGGTGGCTCGCGCTGCAGAAGGCTCATTCAGAGATTCTCTTAGCCTATTGGAGCAAACACTCGCGTACTCCGATGGATGTTTAACCGCCGAGACGGTGAATGTCTCTATCGGCGCCATCGGACCGAAAGTTCTCGATGAGATCATCCAAGTCGTTCAGTCGAATGACATCGGCAACGCCTTGAAGATGGCGGACGACCTGATGAATTCAGGCAAGGACGCGAAGCAGACGCTCAACGCACTCCAGAACCACCTGCGCGATCTTCTGGTGGCCTCCACCTCGCCTGACGCGTCCGCGTTATCGGATGTTAGCGAAGAGCGATTTCTGGAACTGAAACGTCAATCCTCCTTCTTCGAGCCTCGCCAACTCCTCGCCATGCTTGATATCCTGTCGGAGATAGAAAGAGACCTTCGCTTTTCCAACCAGCAGAGGCTTCTTGTGGAGAGGGCGTTATTGAAGATACAGCCCGCCAATCTGCAGTTTTCCCAGAAGGCTATCGCAAAAGCCACGATAACTACGGAAGCGGTAAAGCCATCCTTCCAGCGACGGGAACCGGAACCACCCCTGAAGACGAAGGCGACTATCGCACCTCAGCCCGCACACGAACATCACGCGGAAACCGTATCCGTCCCGAAGGCTGAAAAAAACACACATGCATCGCTAAGCCTTGAAAGTGTGCAGTTCGTTTGGCGCAGAGTGCTTAAGGAGATGCTTGACAAATTTCCCTCCATGGGGGCAATCTTGTCCGACGAGGTGTATGTAAGCGGAGTCGATGGCGATGTTGTGACCCTATCATTCCCAAGCCAGTTCGCTGTGGACAAGATTAATCGTATCGTAAGCAAGGATCCGGGTAAACCCATGGGAAAGGATTACATCGCCAAGGAGATGTCGGAGCAATTGGGAGGCGTCGCGCTGAAGCTGGTATGCGTCATGAACAAACAACTTCCTCCCGTGGCTCCCACTCCTGAATTCGACGAGCCTTCTCCCGCGCAGGAAATCCCATCCCCCTCCGACGAGGAGGACGATTCCGATGACTTGGAGGATAATTCAAACTTCCACGAAGCCGATGAGCCGGAAATTGCGGACGATCCCGACGGTGAGGAAGAGACACAGATGGAGCAGCAATCCGATCTGGATGTCGTACTGGATATTTTTAATGGTAGAATCATACCTTGATCTGAATGAATCAAGGAGATTGTTTGGCTCTCGACACAGGGCGTGCGTCGCGTTTTTGATGACGGACGAAATTTTTAATACACCATCTTTTGCAATGACACGTATTGGAATAGATCACACGTTCTTTATGTCCCTCTTGGATACCAAATATCCCAGGGATTGAATGATACGGACACCCGAAAAGGAGAATTAGGAATGTCAAAGGGTTTTGGCGGCGGGGCTGGTTTTGGCGGCTTGGGCGATATGAACAAGCTGATGAAGCAAGCCCAAAAAATGCAGCAGGATATGCTCGACGCCCAGGGGAAGCTTGAGGAGATTCGCGTTGAAGCGACTTCAGGAGGCGGGATGGTCAAGGCGATTGTGACAGGCAAAGGGAAATTGGTGGACCTTGAAATCAAGCCCGAAGCGGTTGACCCCGATGATGTGGAGATGCTTCAGGACCTCATCATCACCGCAATTCGCGAAGCGGAAGACAAAGCCGAGGAAACGCAAACGGAGATCATGAAGGGGGTCACGGGAGGCATCAACCTTCCGGGCGGACTCTTCTAATACAAAACCCGCTCCGTATTCGAAAAATGAGAAACGTACATCCCTCCACCGATACCGTTTTACACATAACCCATGCCACGGCGAAACCCGGTAAATGGAAGTTGGTGAGGGATGTCAGTTTCAAGTTGGAAAGAGGAGAAAGACTATCGCTATTTGGTCCCGCCGCAAGCGGTAAAACGACGCTTCTGAAGATGATCTCCGGATCCGTCCCCTTGGAATCCGGAAGAATATGTATTCTCGGCAAACAGCCACGAGCAATGTCCAAAGCGATCGGATACACGAATGACAAGCGTCTCCCCTCACTCTTCTCGCCCCATCAGATACTCAGCCAAGCGTTGATTCTCCACAACCTTCCCTCCTCGCAACGGGCGGCGCGACTGGTGGAGGCGTTAAATGTCACGGACCTCTACGAACAGCGGGATTGCCCGGTACGGGAGTTAAGCTCCTGCCAGCTTGTCGCGTTACGAGTGGCTCTCGCGATTGTGCACAAACCCCTGCTTGTCCTGCTCGATAATGACCTCGCCCCGCTTCCAAGACATACCCGGGAGAACATCAATCGGCATCTTCTGCAAATGCAGACCACACTAGGTGCGGCGGTGGTGCAATCCACTACTTCCTCCTTAGAGGCGGAGATGGCGGATTTCGTTTTGCTCTTGGATGAAGGACAGACGCTTGCCCACGGAACTCGGGAGCAGTTAATGAAAGCGCACGGCAAAGATACCGTGATTGTGGAGGCGTTATATCCGGAGGATGTGCGAAAAACGCTTCGAGGAATATTCGACGTGGAGGTGATGGAGACCGAGAAAGGCATTCGGTTCCGAGCGATGGACGGTCAATCGCAGGCGGCGAAGTTGCTACGCGCACCGGCGGGAGGCGTTCGCACCATTTACCTCAAAAAACCCGATTTATGGGATGTATGGGAGGATATCCGCACACGATCCGATGAAAACGAAATGCAACCGGCAAAGGAACTATCCAGATGAATCCAAAAGATCGAATCATCCTCCCGTTGGACGTCGATAACCTCCCCGACGCCCTTCACCTGGCATCAACGCTTCACGAGTGCGTGGGGGCGTTTAAAGTCGGGCTGGAGTTAGTAAACGCCGTCGGAATGAGTGTGTTTGATCGCCTCAGGGAGGTTGGGGTCGAGAGGATATTCTACGATGCGAAACTGCACGACATCCCGAACACCGTTGCAGGGGCGATGCGGTCCATCGCGAAACGCAACCTTTGGATGACGAACCTGCACGCCTCCGGCGGCTCTCGAATGATCAAGGCGGCGGCGGATGCGTTGCGTGAATCCACCTCTCAAAATGAACTCGCGCCCCCCTTGCTTTTGGGAGTGACGCTTCTCACCAGCATCGCGGAGGAGGAGTTAAGGAACGAACTCCATGTGTCTCTCAACCCCGCCGATTATGTGAAATCCCTTGCGAAAATGGTCAAGGAAGCCGGAGGGGACGGAGTGGTCGCATCCCCGAGGGAGATCGAAAGCGTGAGGGAGGCGTGCGGGAAGGATTTCCTCATCGTCACACCAGGCGTGAGGCCCGCCGGATCGGATAAGGGCGATCAACGGCGCACGCTCACTCCGGGTGAGGCGATCCGTCTTGGCGCGGATTACTTGGTGATTGGTCGCCCCATCACCGCAGTCCCCAATCCCGTGCAAGCGGCGGTGAGTATATTGGAGGAGATAGCGGCTGTTTCGTAGAAAGGAGAAAGAGATGTCTTTCAGGAAGAGAGCGTTCGTGTGCGTCGTGATATTCGGAGTGGCATTCCTCCTTGTTTCGGCTTTCACCGCGCGCGCCGCAAACGGCGATGAAATCAACGTCGCACTGGCTTCCAACGGCTCCACAATCTCCGCCGATTCGGAGTGGCATGGATCCCCGTTCGACCCGGGCGGAAAGGCTCCCGCAAGTCGCTTGATAGACGGTATCATCCGAGGACCCAACGATCCGCCAGCCTTCAACCGATGGCACACGGATTTAAGCAAACCGCACCCGCATTGGGTCTGGATTCATTTTCCTCGCTACGCCCGCATTGACAAAATGACGTTGTGGCGTGCCGACATCGGCGCCCCCGTCGATTTCATTGGCGAATACCTTCCAAGGAATGGCGAGGCGTGTCGGCAATTGTTCAAATGTCGGAACGTCAATTTGGATAGTGCGCACCCATCCATTTCGGTGCGATTCCCTCCCGTTGTCAGCGATAACTTCCGTCTCTTCATCACCCGATCCTCCAACAAGCAGTTCCCCAACTACTGCCAGGCGAGTGAACTGCAGGTGTTCGGCGAGTGGGTTGGGAAGCCGATCACGCCCGCTCCGACGACATCCGTCCAGCCCGTAAGATCGATATCCCTGCTTAAGGGAGGGATGCCGAAGGGCGTTACGGGGACCATCACCAAAACCGAGATATTCTTCGCTTCCCCATGGCTGAAAGTCGCTTTCCCTCTGGACCGCCCGGGAATCTCCTTCTTCGACGTGGATGAGAGCGGGAATGGAAACCTTGATCGCAACTTGCTGAAATCGCCGAGCGGTGCGGATATGGTCGCCAATTCATGGAGCGAAAAACACTCGTCCGCCGACTCATCGTTTCGTCTGGTTCAAAAGGGGAGCGTGGTGCAATATCTCGATGTCTCGCTTGGAAACCTTGAAAAGGACGATCTCACCTTTACGATCGAGCCCAAGAGCATCCGAATTGTCATCGTGCGCCAGGTCCCGAATGGCTATTTGGCGCTGAACTCCTCGCCGCTCAGGATGCTATTCAACGCGGCGGTCACGCCTCCTGGACCGATGGGCAAGCTCAAGGCGTTGGGAGTTCTGGAGTTTCCGTTCCTGCTCCATTTCCCCGATCACGGCTCCCTCCTGATCAACGCGCACGGAGGGAACCCCTTTATGCGCTTCACAGGCGACAGGAATGCAAGGGAGGAGGAGTTCGCGCTGCAAACAGCCAGCCGCGACAACACGGACGCAACCGTGAGTGAGGAGAAGGGCGACCACACGACCACCCTCGACCTCGAAATCGACAACGTCTATCCTGACAAAACCATCGTGGATTCCAACCCCGATTTTGCGGGCTTAAAACGCGGGTGGTTGAACATTTTTCAGTTCCGGCCGGATGTAGGTATCCTCTCCAACAACTCCATTAGCGATAACTGCCTCTTCTGCATGTACGAATATGCGGATCAGGCGTATTTCACCCCGCAACTTTTCCCGCACTTCACCGCGCTTGACATGGTTCGTACGAGCCTTGACCGCTACTTCGCCGGGGCGCAAGGATACGGGGGCGACGACAAGGTCTTCATGGACACCGATCCCGCCCTGGTCATCTCAAGCTGGGATTACGCGGACGGTCAGCACGACATAGGGTGGCTCCGAAAACATATCAAGGATGTGGAAAAATACGCCAACCGGATTATCGCGGCGGACGCGGACGGCGACGGACTATCCGAATCCACCCGCAGCGGAATCAGCGGGACCGGAATCGACGGCGCGGGGCAATGGTCGAGCAACTGGTGGGATGTAATCAGCTTCGGGTGGAAGGACGCCTACGCCAACGCGCTGGATTACCGCGCCTTCCTCTCCGCAGCGGACCTGGAACGACGCCTCGGGCGCACATCGCAGGAAAAAATGTATGATCACCGGGCGCAAATGATCAAGGACGTGTATTACAAGACATTTTACGATCCCGCCACCGGCGTGCTTGCGGGGTGGAGGAGCGAGGACGGCAAACTGCACGATTACTATTTCACCTTCGTAAACGGCATCGCGATCGATTACGGGCTGGTGACCCCTAAGGAGGGGAACGCCATCATGGATCGCATGCAGGCGAAGATGCGGGAGGTCGGCTACGATAATTTCCGGATAGGCATGCCTGGCAATCTGATACCCATCACACGAAAGGATTATGCGGGGGGAGGGGTGTTGGGGCAACCCCACAAGGATAACGGCTCCGACTCCTTCCAGGACTATGAAAACGGAGGCGCAACGGGCAGTTTCGCCTATTTCTATATTCAGGCGCTTTACGCCCTCAACCGGCGAGCCGAGGCGAATCATATTCTTTTCCAAATGTTGCAGGGCTACAAGGACGGGGTGTTCCAGAACGGCGTTGGCTCCGGGGTGGACTGGAAGCGTTGGGATGGAACGCCGTGCGGTTACGAAGGTCTGCTTACGGACACCTACTACGCTCAGACCGCCTTCATCACGGGATATCTGAGAAAAGGCGTCCCCATGCCCAAGCCGGGCGAATGACGCCCGCCCGGGTTTTCAACACTTCAAATGAGTTACGGGTTATAATATACAACGTAAGAACATATTCAATTTGAGATTGCAGAGGAGAACCGGCAAGTGATAGAACATGCCAAAAGACTGGATAAAATCCCCCCATACCTTTTCGGAGAAATTGCGCGCGCCAAGGCGAAGGCGATTGCGGAGGGTAAGGATCTTATAGATTTGGGTATCGGCGATCCCGACCAGCCTACGCCCGCCCCCATCATCGATGCGCTTTACAAGGCGGCGAAAAACCCTGAAACCCATCGCTACGATGAAACCCCCGCCGGGGATACACTCTTCCTTGAGGCGGTCTCCAGATGGTTCGAAAAGCGTTTCGGGGTGCCGATCGATCCGAAAACCGAGGCTCTCCTCATGATCGGCTCCAAGGAGGGGTTGGCGCATCTCGCGTGGGCGTTCATCGATCCCGGCGACATTTCCATCGTTCCCGATCCCGCTTACACCGTCTACAAGGTGAACACACTCATGGCGGGCGGGGAGGCGGTGACCGTTCCTCTCAAGGCGGAGAGGGGTTTCCTGCCCGACCTGAACGCAATCCCCTCCGACATCGCCCGCAAAGCCAAGCTTCTCTGGCTGAACTACCCCAACAACCCCACCGGCGCCGTGGCGAATTTGGATTTCTACAGGGACGCCGTGGTTTTTTGCAAGGAGAACAACCTTCTGCTCATCAACGACGCAGCCTACTCCGAGGTCTCCTTCGACGGGTTCCGCCCGCCTTCGGCACTGCAAGTGGAGGGCGCCAAGGATGTGGTGATCGAACTCCACTCCTTCTCGAAGATGTTCAACATGACGGGGTGGCGCATCGCGATGGCTTTCGGCAACGCGGATGCCTTGGCCACCCTGAATAAAATGAAATCCAATGTGGATAGCAAGCAGTTCCCCGCCATCTCCCGCGCGGCGGCGTACGCGATCGAGCACGTGGACAACTCCACCACCCTCAACCTTATTCGCAAGCGCCGGGACATCCTCGTGGACGGTCTGAACGCTCTCGGATGGAACATCCCCAAGCCCAAGGCGACTTTCTACGTGTGGGCTCCCGTCCCCAAGGGCGAGACAAGCATGAATTTCGCCAAAAGGTTGCTGGAGGAGACGGGAGTGCTTGTGATACCAGGTGTCGGATACGGGGATTGCGGCGAGGGATACATACGCATGTCCCTGACCGTCATGGGCGACAAGAACGGCGAGCGCGTGGCGGAGGTTGTGGAGCGAATCAAGTCGATGGGGATAAAATAGCCTAGTATGGCTTTGACGAAGGGGAATTCATGGATACATCACAGATCATCATGCAAATTGTCTTGAGCCATTACCCCTCCGTTCAGGCGATATATCTCTTCGGAACTCATGGTACGGAGTATGAAAGGGCGGATAGCGACGTGGATATCGCCCTTTTGTTCCCGCCCGACACGGCGCGAGGGATCGGATCCTTGGTTTTGTCCCCATGCGAAATCGACCTGGTGGATAGGCTATGCACGCCCATCGACTTGATTAACCTTCGCATCGTCTCCACCGTCTTCCAAATGGAGATCATAAGGGCGGACCGACGCATTTATTGCTCGGACGAATTCGCGGCGGGCGAGTTTGAAATGCTCACCATCTCCTACTATCAGAAGCTGAACGAGGAGCGCAAGGAGATCATAAAAGCCTTTATAAACGACCCGAGAGGGTGGGGTTGATGAGAAACATCATACTTGCCAAAATTCAAAGCATCCAAAGGTGCGTGAACCGGGCGCGAGAGGAGCGCCTCGCCAGCGACGGAAACTTCACGGAGGATTACACCCGTCAGGACGCCGCAACCCTTAACCTTTTGAGAGCTTGCGAAACTGCGGTGGATTTGGCGAATTATGTCCTGAAGAACTACAAACTAGGAATCCCCGATTCAAGTTCGGATAGCTTCCGTCTTTTAAGAGACAAGGAGATCATTCAGGCGGATTTAGCCACTAAGATGGTCCGAATGGTGAACCTGCGAAACCATATTGTGCATCAATATCAAAACATCGATGTTGCAAGGATCGACACCGTCATCAAGGATCACATGGACACGTTTTTGGAATACACCGAAGCGATCCTCGCATATGTCAACCAACCGGATGCAGAATAACGCCTATCGTCATGTCTTATGAAGGAAAGTCGTGAAACATGCCCAAAGCCAATCTCCAAACCATAGACAGCGTCGAACGCGCCTTTCTTGTTTGCGTCGAGACAGACGAGAACGCGGAGCCTTACGCCATCGAGGAGCTCACCTCCCTTGTTCGAACGGCGGGCGGCACCGTGGTCGGCGAACTGCATCAGCACCGCCCCACCCCCGACCCCGCTTACTACATCGGGCGAGGAAAGTCCGAGGAACTGGAGGCGGGCGTTCGGGACACTCTGGCGGATTTCGTGGTGGTGGATTGCGAACTCACGCCCACCCAGCAGCGAAACCTTCAGGAGATCGTTCAATGCCGCGTGGTGGACCGCACCCAGCTTATCCTCGACATCTTCGCCCAGCGCGCACACACCCGAGAGGGCAAGTTGCAGACGGAGTTGGCGCAACTCACCTACCTCCTGCCACGCCTTATGAACCTCTACACCAAGTTCGAGAGGCAGCAGGGAGGCATCGGAGTTCGTGGAGGCGCGGGCGAGACGAAGCTGGAAACCGACCGACGCAAGGTGAGGGATCGCATCGGAGCCCTGCAGGAGGAGCTTGCGGAGGTGCAGAGCCAGCGTCAGCAGCAGCGCAACCTGCGGCGCCGTCTCCCCTTCCCCACAGCCGCATTGGTGGGATACACCAGTTCCGGCAAGTCGACTCTACTGAATCTGCTCTCCGGTTCGGATGTTTACGCCGATCCGAAACTCTTCGCCACTCTGGACCCCACCACACGCCGCGTGATACTGCCGGATGGCTGGGCGATTTTGCTCACCGACACCGTGGGATTCATCCGCAATCTCCCGCACGACCTCGTCGCCGCCTTCCGAGCCACGCTCGAGGAGGTGTGCGAGGCGGATTTCCTGATACACGTGGTGGACGCCAGCGCCCCGCAGAGGGAGTTGCAGATGGCGGCTGTGATGACCACGCTTGAAGAGTTGGGCGCGGCGGAGAAGCCGATCATCACCGTCCTCAACAAGTCGGATCGCGTCAGCGACCATTACTTGCTTCGGGAGATGGTCGCCAACGATCCGAACAGTTGCTACATCTCCGCGCGCACTGCGGAGGGCGTTCCAAGCGTTATGGATCATATCGTTCGCGTCATCAAATCCCTTCTTGTGCCCGTCACGCTCCATATCCCCTACTCCCGCAGTAATCTCCTCGCTCAATGCTACGAATACGGCAGGGTGATCCATGCGGACTACAGGGAGGATAGCATCCATGTCCGTGCGGAGATCACTCGAGACCTCGCTGGAAGGTTGGAGGAGTACCGAGTGAAACGAAGATAATCCCGCACGATTTAACCCTCCAATCTCCGTGATTTCCTCCACTCAGGAGCGTTACAACGTGAACGATACGGCGATGGATCCAAGACCTTACACCTTGTAGATCCGTGCGAACCTTATTTTCAACTCAAAAACCGGGTTCGCTCCGCCTTTTCAAGCCTTTTCCGTCTCCTACCTCCAGTTGTATATGGATTCACATGCGATTTCACTCTCCATTGACGGACCCATAGCATCTTTTGACGCTTGCGTGGGCGATTTGCATGAATATATTGGAACTGTTCATCGTTGTTAAAGTACTTCTATTGAATGCATAATAACGTTCAGTCAATTCATATCCGGTTGTCATGGAGGGATTCATAGACCATTGGCGGGTTGTGAACGAGACGCTTGCAGTGCGATCACTGCCCCCCTTGCATCTACAGGGAGGCTACACGAGGGAAAATCTCATGACTCTGCTCGGCGCCGCGCAAGAGAGGCAAATGATGCAAGGCGTCCTCTACGGAACTTGCGCCGCCGTGAGCGCCAGCAACGCGAAGACGCCTCGGCGTTCCGGTCCGTAAACCAAATCCACGCTGCGTATCTCCACGTTGGGACGCGGGTTGTTCCACTGCATCGAGTAAGCCACGGCGCTGTATTTCGTTCCCGCGTAGGGGGATATCCAAGCGATCTGCGCCCCTGGGAGCGCGGCGGGGTGCTCCTGACGGTAGTTGTCCACATCTATTTCGCTGTAGATCGGTATCTTCGCGGTTTTGCCATCCCCGTAGTGGACGATGTAATCCGCCATCTCATACCTCTTCCCCTCCTTCCTGTCGCGATCGGAAAGCGGCTGATCGATTCGAGCCGTCTGCAGGAAGAAGAGGGCGTCGGCTTTGCGGTTGACGGGGATATCGGTGATCTGATCAGGCAAATTGCCGGGAACTCCGGCGCCACCCAGCATGATGCAATCCGGCACGGGCGATGTGGTGAATTCGTACACGTCGTAGTTCACTCCCGCGAAGGTGTGAACTCCCGTCGGCAGGTCGGCGAAGGTGAAGGAGCGATCGCCGAACCATCCCTTGTCGTTACGATACTGATTGGCTTTCTTCGTAATATCCACCGGATGATAGACCAAGTTCTTCTCGCCCGCGATGATCGTCTTGCCTCCGGAGAAGGGCGCCCCGAGGTTGCGTAGGATCACGGAGAGGATGGTTCGCTTCTTGATCGCGTTCTCCGGAACGGCTTCATTCGCCATGAATTTGACGTTGCAGAGAACCATTCCCCCTTTGCCCCGGGGGTATTCGAGCATCGCACCGATATTCAGCATGGGACGAACTCTTTTATGGAATCCAAGCGGGCGCTTCACAAACAGGTAGATGTTATCCAACCCCATGTTCGGCGCCGTACCCGGCTTGGGCTCCCATCCTGCGATACGCAGCGTGACATTTTGCGCCGTTTGAGGCGGATCGATGGCGAACGTCTGCGGATCGTTGCCGGGCTTGGTGTGGAAGGTGAGTTCCGTTTTCCCGTTGAAGATCAATTCGACCTTCGTAGTGCCCCAATAGTTGGTGTCGCTCACGAAAGTGAATTGCGTGAAGGTTTGCGGCTTGGGGAAGGCGATGGGAATGTCGAAGGGCTTGCCGTCCTGCGGAATGGGGATGTTTTCGATGAGGGGCCAGAATCCGTCGTTCATCGTGAAACCGTTGACCAGATTCCCCCACCCGAAGTAGGGTGATTTCCCGAAAGGCGCAACGTCATCGTAATCCAGCACGTAGCTGAATTCATTGGGGTCCGGATAATCCCCCGCCATCCAACTAAAGATGCGCTGACCGGAGTTCATCACGATATCCGACGTGGAAAGCCCGGCGGTGAGCGGATTGCGCGGAATGCACCAAGTGACCTTCTCTCTTCCAAACTGCCGGATCATGTGGTCGAACCCCACGATCTTGTCGTAATCCTGAAGCCCCTCCGGCGTGAGGTTGTTGAAGACGATCCAGCCCCCGTTTTGCACGAACCGATTGACTTGGGCGAGATGGGTTGCGAGCAGATGCAAATGACTCGGCGAGGCGTCCATCACGAGAATGGAACCGGCGATGTTCAACGCCTGAAGAGGGTCGTTCGCCGCCGTGGATTTCAACCCGCTCTCCTTCAATGCGCCGACCAAAAGGGGGTTGTCCGCGGCGGACACCTCGACTGGGCGGGTCACCTTTCGGTACTCCAGCCCGTAACGAATCATATTGTTCAGCAGGGCTCTCGCAGGGGCGCAGGCATCCAGTTTTCGCTCAACGAGCAGTTGGCTCAGGAGCAGCATCCCCTTGCCGACCGTCATCTGCGCGAGAGCCGAGTACGCCAAGCCAACTCCGCACTCGATGATGGAGTCGCCGCCGGTGACCGGTTTCTCGTAGGCGTCGCGATACAGCAACCCGTCGCCGCCCCAAGTGAAAAGATCCTTTTGCTCCAATCCGCGCATGAGGGGGCTCTCCAAATCCTGCGCGAAGGCGATGTAGCCTTGATTCCTTGCTGGAGGCATCACGCCGGGAAGTCCTTGATACCGTAATGGGTTCCGCTGTTCGAGAAGGAGGACGGAATGACCGCTCTGGGCGTAAGCTGCGAAGAGGCTGGAATCGCTCAACCGCGAATCCAAGGCGTCCGCGCCAATGAGCAGAACCTTCGCCTTGGCTGGGAGTGAATTCAGACTTTCGAGTTTTGCAAAGGGTACGCCGACGCTGCGCAGATACCGGATCACCGCGCCGTGAGGATCGTAAACCGCAAGACGCCCGGGCGGGACGCGAAACTTCATCGCCCGCGTGTCAAGGATGGAGACATATTGGACATCCCTGAAGACCTGTTTTCCCTTCACCTCCAAGGTGAGGAGCCATTTCGCCTCCGTACGTGACGCCACCCTGGGCATCGGCAGGAACGCATCAAACTTCTCAACGCCTCCCGCAGGCAGTTGGTGAAGGGAGGAGAGGGTCGAGAAAACGCGCTTCCCAGAAACAAGCTTCGCGATCAGACGAATCGATTGCGGGTAATGTGTGTTGTTGAAGATTCCAAGTCGGCGGGTGACCCTCTCGCCGGAATCAAATGTCCAGTTCCACTCCTTGCAAAGGACGGCGATCGGTTGCCACGAGTTGTAATAGAGATTCGATTGCCCCCCCATCCAGAACTGGAAGTTGATCCCGTTCCATCGATACCCCTCGGAGAGCATCTTCGCCACCAAACCAACCGAATGTCGCGCCTCCGACCATCCCTCCATCGCCGTCTCCCCTCCCACGGTGGCGAATTCGGAGAGTTTGGTTCCCGTGGCGTAGTAGGATTCACCGAGGAGAATCGGTTTCACATCCGTGATGGGCCACACTTGTCGATGCGCAAACGCCGACTTGTCGTATGCCCCCTGGGGAAGATCGGTGAATGCCGGCTCCATGTAGTGCCCTCCGTAAACGGGCAGCGATTGATCCAGCAAGGCGTTCCCGCCATCCGTCATCACCGGACGCGTAGGGTCCATCGACATCAACTCCTCCCCCGCCTTTCGTATTTCGGGGTCTATTTTGGCGTCGTTGCCGAAAACATGGGCATTGATGAAAGTGATCTCGTTCTCTATCGACCAGATGAAGATGGAGGGATGATTGCGCTGCCCCTTCGCCCAGGCGAGAAGCTGCTTGCGCCAGTTGCGGAAGAGCGGCTCGTAGGGCTTGCCCTGCGCATCCGTTAAGTTATACGCCGCCATCTCGCCGTCGAAGATGCCGGTGCGGCGAATGCACATGCCATGGGAGTCGAAAAAGTCCAAGGCGCGATTGATGGACATACCGCCCCAGCCATCCTCTCCCCAGAGACGCATCATGTCCTGCCCATGCGCCTTCAACGTCGCCATCGCCTGGTCCGGGTTATCCGTGGAGTTATCCGTGAGATCGCCGCATCCCCACCAAGGTACGCCGTTCAGCGTGAAGGACGCCCCTTGCCAGCCCCATTGCCGGAAACCGAATTTCGTTTTCCTGCGGTCCAGGGGCTGTCCGTTTTCGTTAACGGACGTGACGACGTTGTACTGGAACGGATCGTCAGGCCACCAAAGATGCGGGTTCGCCCAGGTCTCGGTCGTTTTCAGCAGCGCATCTCCGTGGGCGGGAACCGTAATCTCCTTCGGAGCGAAGACCTTCGCCGCTGCGCTGCCGTCGAGCGGGACCACCTCGTTATTCACCCCGACCGTGATAGGCGCGTTGGCGGAGTTATGCAGGGTGATATCGAGTTCGAGCGTCTTATTCGTTACGGAGGGATTGGGAAAGACATCCGACACGTACACCTTTCCCGCCACGATAAGCGAGGGCTCCTGTAAAATACCGCTTTCGTAATGGTTCCAGACGGGAAAATCAAAGGTCGAAGGGCCGTATTTGGAGATCATATCCTGAGGCATGTAGGCGAGGGTCGGTCCCTGCGGCGTTTGCGTGGTCTGCAAGGCGTACCATGCATCCTTCATGACGAGTTGGATGTCGTTAACCTGACCTGGCTTGACCGCCCTGGTGATATCGCAGTTCCAGAGCGCGAAGGGGGTGTCGCATGTTCCGCAAAGCTGTCCGTTCACGAAGACGGATCCAAGCATATTGATGGATGGCATATGGAGGATGAAGGATCGCCCCTGCATATCCGCCGGAACCCGCATGTGCGTTTCGAGGATGTAGCGATGCCCGTACATCCACATCGGCAACTGGCTGTTTCGATCTCCGGGAACCTCCATGGATTTCCAGTAGAGCGAGGAGGCGTCCGGGATACTCGTCGCCGGATCATCCTTGCCCTTAACGATGGGTTCATCCCAACGTGCAATTTGCCACAGCCCCTTCAAGGAGGTGGAAATCTGGTTGGCGCCTTGTTGGGGGGAGATATCGAACACCTGAGTCGCCGCTTGCTTATCTTGTTGGGTGATGTAGCTCGTGTCACCCGGCTTGTAAAGATCATTGGGCCGCCACACACCGGGATAGAGACAGATGGCGTCAGAGGCGTAGAGGATGCGCTGGTAATTCCCTTTGGAGTCCTTGGTTTTCTGAATGCGAATGTATAGGATGTGATCACCTTTGCCGATCGTCACATTTCCCATACTCACCCAGCCGAGAGGGTTCCATGTCTGCAGTTCCACCAAGTCCGTGGAGACATCCATCGGATCGACATGGTTCCAAGCGTCATCGTCCATCTTCCAATCGAAGGGGGAGCGAACGTTCTCGAATCCAAGCCTGTTCCAAACTTCATAATTCGCCCGCTCCGGGGCGGTGAACTTATAGGAGAGGATAACGCCATCGTCGGGAACCTCATTCCCCACGTTTTGGGCATCCACCTGCAGTTGCAGCCATTTGCCCCCGCTGAGGTAATCCGGTCTGCCGTCGTCGTTCACTGCGGGCTTGATGGTCGCGGGGGATATGGAGGAGGGGGATTCCCCTTCGATCCACACATAATCCTGGGCGCGCACGGAAGAGACGGAGAAGACGAGTGGCGCACAGAGCAAAATGATAATCAGCGCATGAAATCGACGATTGAAAAGGAATGGAAACCGATGCATGGCGACCTCTCCTTGGCTAGGATACATGATAATACATATTACCTGCATATTTCGCGGATTGGATGATCGGGTGGATCGGCCAATCCGCCCAACGAAAACGAAAAATAATAGCGTATAATCTTAGAAAAACTTACAATTAATGAGAACAAAAAAACCATGCGAAACATATGTCATATACTCCTTCAGCCTGCGGGCATGGAACTCACCACTGAAAAGGGAGCGAAACTACGCGATATTCTTTTTGATCAGGGAGTGGAGTTTCCATGCGGGGGGCAAGGGAAATGCAAGGGATGCAAAATCCGAGTCACCCGAGGCGCTCTGCCCGTCACCCCGGAAGATTCGGATGCGTTTTCAGAGCGGGAATTGAAAGAGGGCTGGCGCCTTGCGTGCAAAGCTCAGGTTACCGAGAGTATCACCATAGAGCTTCGCAATTGGCAAACCAGCATCCTCACCAATGAAGCAAATTTCAAATTCACCCCTCAGGAGGGTTACGGTATCGCCGTGGACCTCGGCACCACCACCCTCGCCTCGCAGCTTCTTGATCTTCAAAACGGAGGCATCCTCGCGGTGCGCACGGCGTTGAACCCCCAGGCGCGTTTCGGCAGCGATGTGATGAGCCGGGTGCAATACGCCATGGAGGGGGATGGTGCGAAGGAACTTACCGAAGCCATCAGAACGCAGATACTTCATATGGTGCGGGAATCCTTGGATTCCGCGCATGTTTCCCCATATGAATTGCGTCGCATCACCCTTGTTGGCAACACCGTCATGCATCACCTGTTCTGCGGCGTGGACGTGGAGCCGCTCTCTCATTATCCGTTTGAATCTCCGAACGACGGGTTGATGACGTTCACGCCGAGGGAATTGGAGTGGCAAGGCGTCGGGGAACCGCGGATTCAATTCCTCCCGGGGTTGGGAAGTTTCGTGGGAAGCGACATCCTCGCAGGCGTGCTCGCCACCAATCTGCATCATAGCGAAAAGCCAGTGGGGCTCGTGGACCTTGGGACAAACGGCGAGATCGTCATTGGGGATAAAAACCGATTGATTTGCGCATCCACCGCCGCAGGACCTGCGTTCGAAGGGGCGAAGATCAGCATGGGCATGCGAGCCTCCACGGGAGCTATTTGGAAGGTGTCCCCGTTGGCGGACGGTTTCGACTGTGAGGTGATAGGCAATGAAAAACCGCGCGGCATCTGCGGAAGCGGTCTCGTGGATGCGGTGGCTGCGGCGCTGGAAAACGGAACGATCAAACCTACGGGGCGTTTCGCTGAAAAGGTGGATAGCATTCTTTTGAAAGATCCGGTCCGTCTCACACAGACGGACATCCGCCAACTGCAACTCGCTAAAGGCGCAATCGCCGCAGGCGTTAGGATTCTCCTGGAGAGATGGGGGGCGAAACTGGAAGACCTCAGTTGCCTTTATCTCGCCGGCGCGTTCGGCAACTACATTAACCGTGGGAGCGCCCGCAGAATAGGCTTAATTCAGGTTCCCTTGGAGAAGGTGGAGCCTGTTGGGAATTCCGCACTGCTCGGAGCGAAGATGGCTCTCTTCACCAATGATCTTCCGGAGGAAACCTTCAAGAATATTCGCGCCAAGACAACTCACTTCTCGCTGAACGAAGACCCAGAGTTCCAGGATATCTTCGTGGAGGAGATGTCCTTTCCCGCAGGGAAGTAAGCGCAATGAGCGGGGTGAAGCGGAAAAACCTATTTCCGCCGGAAGCGTAAATAAAATCGGTCGGTGAACAAAACTCTTTCGTTCACCGACCGGCAATAAGGAGTTCGCATCGATCCCCGCCTTTTCCGGAAGGGAAAAGCTTTAATCAATTTTCAGAGGAAATACACCTTCCCCAAATCGGCGTACTTTCTCGTGGCGTTGCGTGTATCCACCACAATAGGTGATTTTCGCACGATCATGTCGTAGTCAAAATCCCTGTGGTTCGTTACGACCACCACGCAATCCGCCTTGCTGATGGTGCGTTCATTTGCCTCAACCGCCGTCAGGATATCGTTGCCAACCTTGATTTCCGGAACATAGGGATCGCAATAGCTTAGTTTTGCACCTTTGTGGATCAGTATCTCCATAATCTCCATCGAGGGGCTTTCGCGGAAATCGCTCACGTTCGGTTTATACGCCGCACCCAGGACCACCACATTGCTTCCACGTATCGCTTTTCCGCTGTCGTTCAACGCCTCGGAAACCAAATCCACCACATGGTGAGGCATTGCGCCGTTGATTTCGCTTGCCAAGGCGATAAATCTGGGTTCATATCCGCTTAGCCTCGCCTTCCATGAGAGATAGTGCGGATCGAGGGGAATGCAGTGCCCCCCGATGCCAGGCCCCGGATAGTGAGGAAGGAACCCGAAGGGCTTCGTCGCGGCGGCGTCAATCACTTCCCAAACGTCCACATCCAGATGCTTGCAAATGATCGACATCTCGTTCATCAGTGCGATATTCACGCTGCGGAAGGTGTTTTCCAGCAGTTTTGAAGCCTCCGCCACCCGCGCACTGCTAACCCGCACCACCTTGGAAACAATTTGCTCGTAGAGGGTGGCGGAAAGCTCCGTGCACATCCGAGTGACCCCTCCGACCAGCTTGGTAATGTTTTTCACGCTGAATTGCGGGTTGCCAGGATCAATTCGCTCCGGAGAGAATGCGAGGAAGAAATCCTCTCCCACCTTTAGCCCCTTCTCCTCGAACATGGGCAGAAGGATCTCCTCAGTGGTCCCTGGATAGGTCGTGCTTTCCAGAATGATCAACTGTCCGCGATGAAGGTTTTCCGCGATCGCCTCACCTGCCGAAAGAATCGCTGTGAGATCCGGATCCTTGGACTTCCTAAGAGGAGTGGGTACGCATATCAAGACGACATCCGCTTCATGGAGCGAATTCAGATCGGAGGATGGATGAAAGTCGCCTTGATGAATCACCTCCATAATGTCGCTGTCCTGCAAATCCGCGATATACGATTCGCCTTTACATAAGGCTTCGCATCGCCGCTGGTCCACTTCCAATCCGGTTACGTCAAATCCAATTCGCGCGAACTCCACCGCCATTGGCAATCCGACATAACCCATACCCACGACCGCTATTTTCGCCGTGTGGGCTTTCAACGACTCCAAAAGCTCCTCGGAGAGGGAAATCTTGTCATTAACGCTTTTCATCCTGTTTACCTATCTCCTTTACATCACTTACTCGCCGCCACATTGCGGAACGACTCCACTGTCTTATCCAAACCAATTTCAAAAGTCACCGAAGGCTCGTAATTCAAAATCTCCCGAGCGATTTGTATGTCAGCGCAGGAGTGCTTGATATCCCCCGCCCTTTCGGGAAGATGCACCGGATTCGCCGTACACTGCATTCTCATGGCGATCCCGTTTAAAAGACGATTCACGGATATCTCATCCCCGCAGGCGATATTCATCACATGACCAATTGCTGCTTTTGACTTCGATGCGAGCAGATTGGCGTTCACGACGTTTTGCACATATGTGAAATCGCGTGTCTGCTCTCCATCACCATAGATAACGGGCGCTTCCTCCTTTTCCAGCGCGGTGATGAACCGAGGGATAACTGCGGCGTATTGAGAATTCGGATCCTGTCGAGGTCCATAAACGTTAAAATATCTCAAAACCACCGTTTCAATATCATAGTTACGGTTGAATACCGAACAATATGCCTCCCCCGCCAGCTTTGACGCCGCGTATGGCGAAAGAGGGTTCGGTTTTATCCCCTCGTGTTTTCGCTGGGATGGGGTGTTCCCGTACACCGAAGAAGATGACGAAAAGACAACTCTTCTCACTCCTTCGTTTCGAGCGCCGATAAGGATATTGAGGGTTCCCGTGACATTCACTTCGTTTGAAGTGAAAGGGTCTTCAACCGATCGGGGCACGGATCCTAACGCCGCCAAGTGATATACCACTTCCACGTCATGGCACGCCTTGGAACAGTCAACCGGGTTTCGGATATCTCCTTCCATGAACTCGATATCTCGCTCCACTTCCTTGAGATTCTCGCGTTTTCCGGTGATAAGATTGTCAATCACCTTCACAAAGCTTCTCTCCTCCAATAGAGCGCGCACGATGTGCGATCCAATAAACCCAGCCCCGCCGGTCACAAGACATTTAGAAGACATCATTCCCCCTGACAAACCACGATTGATTGTATTGCGATTACGATATTTCCCGTCCATATATGCATTTGATTGGTAATAATACGATTCATTATGCTACACATGTGCTTATAATGTACAGAAGCTCCTCGATCCGTGCAACCGCTGCAAGAATAGGTAATTACAACTTCAGGTTTACGATGTTTCATCGAGCTTTCTTGGTGCGAGATAACATCGATTTCTGAATTATGCAATTCCCCCCGATCAAACTCATAAGAACAACCTGATCCTTCCCTGCCGTCACTCAAACGAAATTATGGAAGGCGCGACGAACCCAATCCGTTTGCACACATTGAATAAATTAAGGCTGAATCGATCTCAGAGCGCTCATGATCTTCGGAGCGGCGTTTAGTAAAAAAACATGCGCGAGGCTTACAGCGGGGTTCGGATCGCCTCTAACGGGCACGATCACCCTCACCAACGCTCCTTCCGGGGCGCGCCGTTCGATACGCTTCAACAACTCCACGGCTTGAAACTTAATCAGGTTGTCGGTGCTATACGAGCCATCCGTGTAAAAATACAACGCCACCAACCGCTCGCCGGATTGAGTCATGAAGGATTGCATCGCTTGTATGGGGCCGACGGACGAGTGAACCGTGACGGGTTGCTTGCTTGTAATTTCCCAACCGCCGCCCACCATGCAGAAACCCGGAGTATGGATGCTCTGCTTACGATGTCCGGCAATGACAGCCAAATCTACCTCCTGGCTTTTATCAGGAGAGAGATATTGCCGAATGAGATACGAATCGGGACGAAGCAACTTCAAGTCGCCGGCGCTGATCGTACCGTTGGTAGTCTTCCATCCGTGGTAATCGATGTTTAAATTCGCGATGACATCGGAACCGGCATAGGAGGCGTTCTCAATGCTTTTATTCCATATATTTCCAAACAATGCCACGAGCATTACGCATCCGGCGATGAAAAACCTCGTTTGTCTCATTTGGCGCTCTCCGATTGGTCGGCGGTACCAGGGCCTGTCCATGTGAGCAGCCCTTGACGCAGCAATAGCAGCAGAATACTGGAGAAGAAGACCAAAACGGGCTCCTCGTTATCATGCACCCATTTCGCAACGGACGGACTTATTTTCGCCCCCGCCAATAAGACAAACGTTAATCGAGTGGCGTTCAGGAACAGAGCCAAAGGGATGACGCATAGGACCATTAAGAAACGCCATCCCCATTTCACATCCGTGTAATAGGCGATTAAATACCCGAGAGCCAATAATACGTTCAGGGATGTCATCCCGCTGCATGCCTGAGCCACGAGAATGCTGTATATCGGTTTCGCGGTGGGAGAAGTTTGCACGAACAACTGAACGCCGTTTCGCACAACGGGAAGTCCGCATATCCCGGCGAATAACGCCGCATATGCGCTGCTTGCAAGCTGGAGGGGGAAACTGATCCTGTCCACCAATGTGGTGGGCCAAGGAATGATGAATACTAAAAACCCGATTGGTCCCGACATACTTATCGCCGCCTTGGAACCGCCCAGATACCATATCACTCCGATGGCGATCAACAAAAGGGAGATCGTCTTGAGGAATACGATATCCGCCCAAACCGCCATAATATAGAGGAGTGAGGAGCAAATCAGAAATATTAAACCAGGAACGGAGGAGGATTCAAGTTTTCCTATGGTTGGAATTCGATACCATATCAATCCAATGGCGATTAAAACGATCAAAGGTCCCTGAGAGAGAGCTTCATTCAATCTCCATTCGCTCCATAGTTCCGAAGCGATGGGTATCCATAAAAGAATATACACAATAAGCGGGAAAAGAGCCGATAGCGGTGCTGGAAACTCGCGTTTTTTCGCTTTAACTTCCTGAATTGATGACATATCCCACTGCAACCTATCCGAGTTGCATTCCCGTGAAAACAGAGGATGCAAGCTATTTTCGCATATTTCTCACATAAAAACCGGTGTTAGTCTTCAACAAAACCCTCAACGACCAAGCGAGCCACAATCTATGCAGAAGATTCCCAACATCATTGCGGTGATACGGTATTGACAAATGATATTTCCCGATCCTCATGGCAACTCTCCATGACCAAAGCGTATACGTACCGCCTTGTGAAATTCCCGAGGCGAGGACGAGACACCTTTTCGTCTCTTAAAGTAAATACCTGAGCCACTACTTATGTGCAACCGAGGAAAGACGATACTTCAACACATCCCATGAATTCTACGTCTTGTGAAAACCAATGCCGGGATCATTAATCCTACGAGAAACAGAAGCGAGCCGGGAAGTTCGGGAGCGACGGCGGGCCCAAGCATGTTTTGATTATAGTTTCCGTTGTGTGCCGCTAAAAAGAGCGTGCCAGCGGCTTTCTGATTAGCACTTGCTGTGTACCACGTATTCGCCTGATCCACTATCGACGGATCGGTCTGATCGGCCGGATAAGAGCTCATGTAAAAAACATCCGAGGTGTCATCGACAGAAGAAACATCGTTCGTATCCGTTTCAATTGCCTTCCAGATTGCGATTTGCAACGCCGCCCCATCAATTTGCTTTTGTGTCCCGCTGGCTTTTTGCACTGCTGGCAGATAATGATCATAAAGCCACGCTGCGCGTTCCAGATTGGCGTAATAATAAGTGAAATTCAGATAATTGGAATTGAACGACCCATTATCCGTAAAAGTCCCGGTGGTATCCGCGGAAAATGGCATGATCGTGACCTTGGATGGGCTCACATCGTAATGCCGAATATCCGCGCAAAAAACAGTCATGTCTTTGGAATATCCCTGAGGCATGGGATTCGTATTCCATGCATCGTCATAAGGCCCGGCGTCAACGCCACCATTGTAACCGCCATCGGTGGAATGAATGGTGACGGCCCATGTTGCTGAGTTTTCCAAATTTTCATTCAAGGAATAACCGGTCTGACCGAAGGCGGTTCCGCAGACCCCGCACAGTAGGATTATACAAGCGATCAATCGTGGTTTCATATTGCACTCTCCTAACGATAATATATAATATCGTTGTCATAAGTGCAATGAAATTGAGGAATAGGCGGAAAATCAGGTATTTGTACCTGTATGGAAGAAGATGCGTCCGAAAAGACGAAGGATCAGTCCTTAGTCGAATTGTCTATAAGAATAGCACCTCTGTTTTTCAGGGATACGTGCGACGGCGGACGGGTTTCCTTGTCATAGACGGAGTAATTGAGGTTTGCGTCGTCAAGGATGGCTTGATCCAGATCCGCTCCGCAAAGGTTCGCCTCCGAAAGGTCCGCATAATTCAAACTCGCTCCGAAGAGGTCCGCTCCGCATAGGTTGGCTCCTCGTAAATTCGCACGGGTCAGGTCACAGAAACTCAGTTCCGCGGTATTCATGTCCGCATGCTGAAGAGAAGAGTTCGATAAACAGGCGAAAGTGAGATCGGAAAAAGACAGATTGGAATTGTCGAGGAGAGTATCACTCAAATTGGCTTTGCTCAGATCCGCCCCCTCCAAATTCATCCAGGACAAATCCGCGTGGGAGAGATTCACATTTGGAAGCGTAACGTACGCCAGATTCTCATCCTCCAACTCCAACAATAGTTGGGAAGTTAAACGATGCCTTATAAGTACCATACAATCCTATCCCCTGCAAAACGTCCGCCGCGCACGTATATATTACGTTTCTGACTGCCAAGACAGTTCATTTGTTCATTCCCAGTCCCGATAATCAAGATAGCAATATCAGCGGGGATATCTATACTCACGGGAATATTATTTATCCATAATAATAAATGCCCTTTCCCAAGTAAACTTGCTGGATCAGCGGGGATATCTATATTCATGGGAATATTATTTATCCATAATAATAAATGCCTTTTCCCAGGTATATATGATGGATCAGAGGAGTTTCAGAGTGCTCAAACCAAAACAATTGAAATAATATTCTAAAATTTTCAGATTTTTTTCATGCTTCGCCCCTCTTTGGCATGGGATATGCAGTATTAAAAATACATCGGAATACATGATGAAAATGGATCACAAAGGCTAAGAAGTCCTCAGGCCTGTATCATCTCAAATAATAAATCACGCACTGCAACATACGGAATAACAATAGGAGAAAGAGATGCAAGGCTATGACGTGTCTGATAACCTCACTTTGTGTCCCAATCGTTTCATTCAGACCAACCCGCCCGAAATTCCTGAAGAGAATTTGCAGGCTCAAGAGAGCCAACCCCGCCATGAAAACCGGGATAAGTTATTCAATCAGTTTCAGCCCCTCGTTAGGAGGCTCGTGAATCAGTACGCCGGCAAAGATCAGGAAATGCGCCAGGATCTGCAAGGGGAGATTTACTACCGTTTCAGCATGCTCCTTGATCAGTTCGACCCTGAGAGAGGGGTTCCCTTGCGCGCATACCTAGTGCGGCAACTGACTTATTCCGTGTACGTATACGCCCGACACCACTGGCGCAATGCCCGCAGGGAAACCAATATTGACGATATTATGCAGCATGGCGAACCAGGGGAGCCGGTCGATCCCACCTCGCAGTGGATTGAAAAACTCAATCTTCAGCGGATCATCCAATCACTGCCGGAGGCCATCCTTCAACTCCCGTCAAGACAGCGTCAAATCATTGTATGGAGATATTACGATCTTTTATCATACGAGGAGATTGCTCTCACTTTGAACATTCGCGTATCCTCGGCGCGATCCTTGTTGCGACACGGACTTAACAATCTGCGCAGGATCATAGGGGACCGTGCTTGAAATAATATGACAAACGGCTTGCACAACTGATCATCTCGAAATCCACATCAATTAGCCATGGTTCATTGAACCATGGCTTTTTTTCTAGCCCGGATTAAGCCTCGATAACATTATGCGCAACAAAGAGTTGCAATATACTTCATAATGTTTTGATTAAAATTCTTTTTTTAAGGCATAAGTAAAAAAAAATGTAATTGCAGAGAATATTTCTTAAGTCTGTGTCATTATATTACAAGCCGTATGAGACTTTTACAAAAACGGCACAATATAAGTAAAGGAGGACCGTATGAAACGGTTGTTCAAACGGGGCATAGTAACCCCCTTGTTCGTCGTCACGGCGCTGGGAGCGATCCTACTCAGCGGAGTTTCCCGCCAGGCGAACGCTTTGCCGCAGTTTGCAATTCGCTACGGGCTGCCCTGTAGTACATGCCACACCATGGCTCCTCGCCTGACTCCATTCGGTTATAAATTTTACCGAAACGGATATCGCCTGCCCGGCGTGAAGGCGAAGGCGGCCGATCTGTTCGACACCATGAGCTTCTTCACCTACTTCTCCTTCCAAGACACCAATCCAGGTGGCAACACAGGGTTCAATCTGGATGGAGCCGAGGTGCAACTAGCCACGCCTGTCACCAATAATCTCACCACCAAAGTAATGTATGAGTTCTCCTCGCAATCCGAAGCCAGTTCCGGTTTCGCGGAGGCGTGGGGACAGTACAACGTTGGCTCCCCGAACAACTTCTTCACCATTCGCGCAGGGCAAATCCCGGTAATGTCCGGTTTCAAGCTGGGTGGCGACAGGGATTTCTCCATCAATGATGCGATGATGTTCGGCTCCAATGGCCCGCTATTTGACAATGGTCAGGGCAATTTCAGTATGGCCGGATTGGAAAGAGGCGTAGAATTCGGTTACACCAATCACAACGTTACCGGGAAATTATCCTGGCTGAACGGTGTGGATTCTACCGGAGCAGGCGATGTCACACTCGTGGGGCATCGCGCCAGCGATTACGAAGTGCAAGGGGATTGGCTGATCGGCAATGAAGGAAGCTCCCTTTCAGCATTGTATTATCACGGAGTGACTCCTTTCCCCGCCACTACGGATCCGAATAACTATCCCGTGGATAGCTTCACGGATGTGTTCGATCGCATTGGCTTGTTTGCGAGCCTTTCACACACGTTCTACCAAGGCGACGAAACGCACCTACCCTTCTCTGCGGAGTTGAATTATGGCGCTCTGTGGGGCAAGGATAAGACCGATGCAGCGGGGGATACAGCCAACAGCTTCGGGAACCTGCTGGAGGCGGACGCCTATCTCGGGGATCGCTATGCGTTCATGGCACGATACGACACCGTTAAAGGTTCGGATCAGATCGGGTCCCCGCTCAACGCCACCACGGAAGCGTACACATTCACTTTGGCGATGAAGCCCACGCATTATGTTCGTTATCAACTGGAATATCGGAACCAGATGCGCCCGGGTAATAACTCCCTCATGGGAGCGATCACTCTCTTTTATTGATTTTTTTACAAGGAACATCAACCATCCCATTCAAAAGAGTGGGATGGTTTTTTTACCATCCAAACACTCCTCTGTGTAAAAAAATCGCCCATCCTTGGAAGGACGGGCAATATTATATCATTTAAACCACAGATGCACGCATTATTTCGTATGAATACGGAACACGCTCACCGAGTATGCCGGGAAGGTATGAGTGAACGTTGGTGCGACGTTGTCAATCACCAAGGTTTTGGGCGCCACCCTTTTCGGATCGGAGATGGTGTTCACCTCGGTGGGAGACCCCGAAAGTATCTCTCCTTTGGCTATGGAATCCACCTTTTTCACTCCCTGTAGGCTGATCGTTATGGTTTGCGGATCGGAGGAGGTGTTGACCAGTTTCATAATAACATCGCCTGTTTTGTTGTCCAATGTGGCATCGGAATAGATCGCCTTGGATTGCGGGGCTGGCGGGTCGATAGCCGATGTAATCAGTTTTCCGTCAAGGAAGCAACGAATCCTGTCGCCATTCAACACTATTTTAATGTCATACCATTTGCCTGGCTCAACGGTGACCGGTGATGTCTCCCCGATCTCGCTCTTCTGACCATCCCACATCCGTTCCAGTCCAGTGTGAGAGTTACCCCACCCGCCGATATTCCACCACACCCAGGTTTGGCGGTTCTTTACATGGAACATGATAAGGAACCCCTCCTGACCGCCGATTTTACGTGCCTTTAGCTCATAAGTGTAATTTTTCCAACGAGGATTCCCCGTCACCGCCTGGCAGTCCATTCGGACTTGCGATTGCTGCAAAACCCCGTCGTTCATTTTCCAGTCCGGAGAGTTGAACCTCCAACCTTGGTCGCCATTGGCGAAATCGCTTTGATAGATCGTTTTTCCGTTCTCAATCACACTAATATCCTTGTACTCCGCCTGCGTATTCCAAGTCCCAACGCCTATGGCCCCCTCCGGAGCGGCATTTATGGGTTGTGTTTTGCCTGTGGAGGATATCGTTTCATTCAAAACCCTATCCCCCCGATTTTGACTAAACATTACCTGCACGTAATAGGAAGGAGAACCAAAGCAGGAAAGCGCATTGTAACCAATAAGGTTGGTGCCCCATTGCGAGGCTCCCGGATTCACATTCACCAGCAGAGGAGCGTAGGAGGCGATAAGCACCTTGTCGGAATCCCGCTCCAACCCTGTCAGCCAAGAGGCGTCCCCAAGGGCGGCGTTCATTGTCGGCGTGGGACTGCCCTCCGTTGAAGCCCATTCCCCCACAAAAATATGCGGTTTGCCAAGTGGATAGGAATCATAATGACCTGAATCCATCTCCATGGCCAGTGCGGATCGATAATAGTGGTCATCGACCAAATCTGGAACGCGGCTCTTGATCGGGGCGGTCGCAATCACCTGCAGGCGGGGATATTTCGCCTTGATCGCGTCGTAAAACTGGGCGAAGCGTGCGTCATAACTATGCGATCCGTCAAAACCATCCTCATTGCCTATTTCAACAAAATGAAGAGGAAACGGCTTCGGATGACCGTCCTTTGTCCGCTCCGCCCCCCATTTGGTTTGGTCCGATCCCGACACATACTGAATTTCATCCAGTGCGGATTGAACGTAAGGCTCAAGGTCTTTCCCTGGTTTTACAAACGTGCCGTTCAGCGAATACCCCGCATATACAGCCAACACCGGCTCCATATGGAGATCCTCGCACCACTCCAAGAACTCCAACAAGCCCATTCCATCCGTGGAGCGATACCCCCATGGAGAGTAATGACCTGGACGATCCGCAATTGGACCGATGGTCTTTTCCCAATTGAATCGCTCCTTGATGCTGTTACCCTCAAGATAATTCCCACCGGGGAAGCGCAGGAATGACGGATGCATCGCCGCCAAAAGTTTCATCAAGTCCGGACGATTTCCGTTCGGGCGATTATTGTAAGTTGGCGGGAAGAGAGAGATAAGATTAAACCATATGGTTCCTGGAGAATTCACGGAGATAACGAAACGGTTTTCCGCTGAAAAGGGGGCTTCCCCGGTGCGAAGAGTCACCTTGTATTGACGCCAAAACGTGTCGATACCATCCACTTTGGCAGTGGCGTATACCTTGGAACCATCATTGCTCTCGATATCAACAGTAAGGGCGCCTTTAAATCCAGGAGCCGACATCGCGTAAAACGAGGCGTGATACATGGTGTTAGGCTTGACGGGAATGCCCCAGTAACCGTCATTAGCCACCCCTACGCGACCTCCCTTGGGTACGGAGTTGACTTCCAACCGAAGGTTGGTGGTAAGTGCGGTGTTATTCACAGGATTTGAATTATCCAAGGCGATGGAGCCTGTTGCTCCGTTCGACTGAATGATAGACCAATGCACGGGTATCGTCGCATTATCCTTGAAAATTCGGTTTTGAATCAATTCCGCGTAAAGACCGCCGTCATAGGAATGATTGATCTCCTCGGTCATCAGACCATAAAGGATTGGACTCACTTTCGCACTCGGATGCACCACATCAACCACGATTTTAGATGAATCCGCCATCGCCGATCCAACTATCACCCAGCATAGCATGGAAATGCAGAGCAATGCTTTTTCGAACCGCATCATCTTTCACCTCAATTGGATGATTTCCGCTAAAGAAATCATTATTTTGATATAGTTTAACGATATAGCATCCTGTAAATCCTTGAGAACTGAAGGCGATGTGGGATTTGGGGATGCGATGATTTTCATTTTACCTCATAATATTAACTAGCACATTCATATCATAAAAGACGACTATCAGACGATATTCCTAAATGGGGTACGGAGAAAAGTGATCGAAAGGGCAAATCCGTCATTTCATATTTTCCACTTTATCCGAGATCAAACCACTGCAACGGGTATTACGCATGTATTCAATTCACACGGAGGGAAGCAATGATCCTGAGCAAATTGTATGCAAACCGGATTTTGATAATACTCCTGTTCATGGGTTTAACAACTCTTACAAGCCCTTGCTTTTCTACGCCGAACGGGTATTCATGGAGAGTGGGAGAAGTAACCTATCGCTACTCCCCATCCTCGCGGAAGTTGACCGCTGAATGCAACGGTATGACATTGGAGCCGTTACATGGCTTTGGTCCGACATTCCTCTTCAAGGACGGCGAGAAATCCGCAGGATCGCTTGATACATCGCTGGTCTCTTCACAACCTTTTGCCAAAGGCGCATCCTGTCGTTATCAAGTACAGGATAAGGGGGAAACGGCGGAATACACCATCGATATCCTTCCTGACAAAGGGGGATTGAAACTTCATATCCATGATGCTTCATTATCCTGCACGAGAATGGGCGCCGGAGAGACGATAGGACAAGGGAAATGGATTCGCTTCAGCTATACTCGCAATGCCGAGGCATATGCACAGCCCTTCTGGCCTCTCATAGCGTGGTATCCCAATAAGAACGTGTATGTGGCGGTGATCTGGGATATGGCTAAAAGCAGCGGTTCCACCTGGGACGCGCCGGATCAACGGTTCTCTGGGGAGGGACCCTTCACTGCTGCGCTGGATGTCGTTTACAATCCTCGCACCGATGGCACGCGAATGCCCTTAAACGAAACACTCTCACTCCGCATTGGCACGGACCTCTGGCGCACCGTTCCGATACCCGCCCAGTTACCAAGTCAATACACCAAAGAGCTATCCCGCTCGATTTTTTTGGATGTATGGGGCGGGAACGCACGGGATACGGAATACTTCCTGAGATATCTTTCGGCCATCACAATGAAGAGGATTCGCTTCCTTACCATCTTCGAGAACTGGCAGGCGGGAGGATTCGACTCCATGGACCCCGACAGTATTCTCATGCCGAAGTATCCCCCCAACCCGGGAATCGGCTCCGTTAAGGATTTTCAATCTCTGTCAAAGTACGCAAGGAGCGTGGGAGAGTTCGGCTTACGCACCAATTACGTATATCTCCGTCCATTATCCCCAAGCGCTCTTGCAGGTCAAGCGGTGCCAGCGCTAAAACCGGACGGAACCAAGGCGTGGTTCACCCGTCCTTCGGACTGGCTGCCACTAGCCAAACGGCAAGAAACTGAGATCCAAAACCTTTTCCACACTAACGCGAGTTTTACGGATCAGATGACTAGCTCAGGTGGGCCATGGGGTTATATCGACTACAATGCGCATCAAAAAAATGCGGGAGCCATGTCGCAGGCTCTTAAATATCAGCGGGAATTGGCGCTTCTCATCAAAAGTATTCATCACGGTCCGTTAGGCAGCGAATCCAACATGGATGAACAACTTCTTGGGGAGTATGTGGACACCGGTGACTTCGGCATGTTCGATGGATATCATCGCGCGATCACACCGGAATTTAAGCTTCACCGTTTGCAGCAACTTTCCGTCTTCTATGGTATGGGGCTGATGTATCGCTTTTACGAAATGCCGCCCTTCAAGCGATTCAGTTCCGGCACGGCGAACTACATGAGCGATCCGAAGCAGTATGACGACTACCGCGCCGCCGAAGTACTCTACGGAAACGGCGGGTATCTCTTCTACTATCCGAACACACCTTGGGATTACGTGATCACGGAGTGCCTCCTAATCGGAACGCTGCAAACACACTACCTACTGCAACCTGTCAAGGATGTGCGCTATTGGAGCGATGGTCATTGGGTTACCCTCCAGGATATCCTGAAAGCGGGCGTGAACCCCCTGACAGCGGATTGGAACCCGCAACCTGATTGCCTCAAAAGAATATGGGTGCAATATCAAAACGGTTTGAATATTATTGTTAATCGCCTTCCCGACGATTTCTCCGTAAAAGCCGGGGGGGATACCGTAATCCTCCCGCAATCCGGTTGGATTGCTTGGGATGGAACGGGGAAACTCCTGGCGTACTCGGCTTGCGCTCCAGGAACACTGCACAGGGTGGATTTCATACGTGATGACAACGCAGGCATGCAATATCTCAATCCTCGGGGAGAGAAAGTAATGGGGCAAACCCAACCCACCCTTTGGGAGAACGGCAAGGTTGTCATGCGCCTCAATCCTTCCAATGGCGATGCATGGGTGGAGGGTAAGAGAATGAAATACGCACCTCCCAGTCCCCCCGCTCTAACTCGATTGGATTTCCAATTCAATCATGACGCCCGGGGATGGATGGGGCAAAGCAATCTGAGCCCCCTCAGGATCGTGGACGGTGCGCTAACAGCAAGGATTATCGGTACTGATCCCTACGTGATCGCTCCTGCAATCAATTTGGCTCCCGACAGTGTGAAGGAGATTACAATATGCATGAAAGTCTCCTGCGGAACCTACGCGCAAATCTACTTTCAGGCGGAGGGAGCGAAAGCCACGCTGGAACAGATGTGTGTCCGTTTCCCGATAAAGCCGGGAACCGATTTCCAAGTGTACCATATACCGATCGGAGAAAACCCTTACTGGAAGGGACATCGTATCACCAGCCTGCGTCTTGATCCGGAACGCGGATTCTCCCCGGGGGATTTCGCCTTGAAATGGATTAAAGGAGACTGATGACTACTTCAAGTACATCACCCATCGCCATAACTGCAACTCCAACTCATCCGCGACATCCGGATATCTGTCCGCCACGTTGACCTGCTCGGTGAGATCCTCCGAACGATGATACAGTTCCGGGCCTCCGGTTTTGCTGGCTTCAGGAACAAGCGGATAATGGTAACTCCATTCCTTGCTTCGAATGGTCCATTGCTGATTATGGTGACCTGTATAAACGTAATCTCTGATTTTATCCGCTTCGCCGGACATCAGTTTCAACACGCTTTGACCGTGCAGGTTGATCGTATTGGTACGAAGCGTCACATCCTGCGGGAAGAGTTGTGCGCTTTTACGCGGTGCGCTGAACGGAAGTACCAACGGTTGCGGAATATCCAGAAAATCCAGAATTGTAGGCATGAAGTCGGTGGATTGTACGAACTCCCTCACCCTTTTTCCCGCTCCGACCCCTTTTGGGTGCCGGATGATCCACGGGATGCGCGCCAGTTCCTCGTAGTTCCAGGGGGATGCTTTGCGGATGATCCCGTGCTCGCCGAAAGGCTCGCCGTGGTCGCTGATATGCACGATAAGCGTGTTTTCATACAGCCCCAAATCGCGGATATGATCTAGCAGAGTCCCGACCCACTTGTCCACCATGGTAATCTCCCCTGCATATTGGGATTTGGTGTGATGAATTTCCTCAGGGGTCATATAGCCTTCGGTCGTACCAGGGACGGGGTCAAAGATCTCCATTCCTTTGTAATCCGGATCATACATGGAGGCGTATGGTTGCGGAGGGTCCCACGGCTCGTGCGGGTCGAAACAATCCACCCAGAGGAAAAGCTTGTCTTGAATTCCCTGCCTATTCACTGTTTCATCCAGCCACCCCTTCGCAGCGTTCACCACTCTCGCCACAGAGTAATCCTCCTCCTTTTTGCGATAGGAGGCGTTGCGTAGGTTTTGGATAAAACGGTCACGCCACATCTCATCGCTGTCATCCCCTCTAAGGCGATGATGCGGCATCAAATCGATGGAAACGGAGGAATCCACAATCCACGGGTCATACTCCTGCCCGCGTATCCAGACCACGGTGTCGAACCCTCTTCCGCAATTGTAAACGGGCTTATGCATGTGATAGGTGTCCGAGATTAATGCGCTTGTGTATCCCCGATCCCATAGGACCTCAGATAGCAAGTAATCGTCGTTTTCAAAGGGTTGCCAACCTTGAAAAGGAAACCCCACTCTGCCCGTCCACCAGTTTCTGCGGGTAGGCATGGTGGGTAAACTCTCCGCATACGCCTCCTCGAAGAGAGTCCCTTCCGATGCGAGTTTATCGAGATTGGGAGTTTGAACCTTGATTCCACGATAGCTTTGGCATAATGGATGACAACCGAGATGATCCGCCCTCATGCTGTCGGTTACGATTACAATTACATTCATATCTGTCTGTCTCCTCTGGGGATTTTAGGAAAAAAAATTACCAGTATGCAGTGTATTATCCTTTCAGCTATTTTTGGCTCTTTCCTGAAGAGTTCATCTATCATGCCGCTAAGTGAATATCGTCATGCATATTTACATAAAGGTTGGGACCCTAGTGTCGCCATCAAAAAGCTGAAAATTGTAAATCCATGTTATGAGCTATTCCTCCTACGATACGGATGAACAAAACGAAAGGATGCGTGGATCGGCATTGTCAATCCAGACCCAAATCCGACAACGCTTTCGCCTCCACCGCCTTCAACGCGAGGGCGTCCAACTCGGACGCACTGTCAATCCCCTCAATTCTCCTTGCCAAATCCTCCGGCACGGTCCCGAACCGATGCCTCAGTAAAAGCAGCAGTGTCTCCTTTTTCCCCTGAACAAGTCCGCGATCGATGCCTTGCTCGATGCCTTGCTCAATGCCTTGCTCGATGCCCTGTCCGATCCCTTTTTCAATGCCGCGAACCTCGTAGTCCGACAGCCATTCTTGCACCTCGACGTGCTCCTTCTCCCTCAACTTCTGGCTCATCTCAACCTCCTCCTCCTCGCTCAAAATCAGGTACCTGTCAATCATGTGCACCAGCATGCTGCGCCGCGCCTCGTCAAGAATCGACCTGCGCACCTTGTCGTAGGCGCGTATCTTGCGAGCCACCCTTGTCGCCCTCTCGCCGGACATCAGCGCGCTCAGAGGGGCGGAAAGCACGTTGTCCCTTTCCAGATACTCCTCCGCCCGCAGATCCCCAAGCCCCACCGTCATGTAACGGAATAGGAGTATCTCAAGCCCCAGCAGAGTCTCAACGTAGGTCTCCGGTGCCACTCCCCCCGCCCCTCGACGGAGGTAGAGAACGAGTGGCAGAACCCTGAGGCTGGTCCGCAGCCGTAATAGGCTGTAATACTCCCACATCCTGCGCGGAACATCAGCGCCTCGCCGATGCTGAATCTCGATGTGAATGACGATCACCTCCGCCTCGCGCTCGGGCGAGCGAACCTCCAGCGCCAAATCCGGCTCCCGCATCCTCCCCTCCGGAAGGTCGGTGAAAAGCTGTCTCTCCACATCGCTGACGCTCGAGAAGTCCAGACGGCTCGCCTCCTCGGGGAGGAAGAGTTCCATGAACTCCCGAAGAAATGTGCGGAGTATCGTCTTCCAGTACTGATCGTGCCTCATGGCGCGTCCCTCCTCATGGATGGGTGTCGCATTCCCGCGACATGCTATTTTACCATAGCTTGAT
>DAIDHP010000037.1 GCA_027459625.1 Chthonomonadales bacterium | reverse complement strand
AAAAAGAGGAGGGAAAAACCATGGAAACCTAATAAACATGTACATTTTCATTCCGCTAAAAACTGTGCATTTTCAAGTCGTCATTGACAAAGGATAAAGAGGGGGGAATGCGGTCGGCCCCAGACCCCCCTTCCCCAAACTTGGGGAAGGGGCGGGGGGATGAGGGCCGTTTGGAGGCAGAGCGTTAGATCGTTGGGCGGTGGGTTATTAATCGTTGTTTTTTGACTGCCACCGCTTAACGCTCCTCTCGGTTGTCTGATGTCAGGTCATTCCGCTCACATTACGATTTTCTTATTGCCACGTTTGCGGCCGGGACGGCCGTGCTCCCAGTGCCGCCGTTCTTTGCGACCTTGCGTTTTTGCGTTGGAATGCCGTTAAAACTGCCTATGTTGTTTCATCTGGTGCCGGAGGAACTCTCGAACTCCCGCATCGCCGCCTGCCTGACCTCCTCCGCCACGAGGGAGAAGGTGGAGAGGATGTGCGCGAACTCCTCCCGTGTGAGGCCGTACAGATGCGCCACGATGGCGTCGATCTCCGCCCGGAGCTGCGCGCGTTCCGCCGGTTCCGTGGCGGGCACAATCCTCCCGGCCGACAATGCCTCACCCCCTGACCCCCTCTCCAAGGATGGAGAGGGGGGAACGCGTGCTTGCAGACAGTCCTCCCGCCCGACAATACCCTCACCCCCTGACCCCCTCTCCAAGGATGGAGAGGGGGGAACACGGTCAGCCCCTCCCCCCCCTTCCCCAAACTTGGGGAAGGGGCCGGGGGATGAGGATGCCACCGCCTTTGCCAGATCATCGAACTCCGGGGAGGTGCATACCAGCCGTGCCGCCCGCTCCGCCAGAGGCGCGAAACCCGCATCCCCCTCGCTCAGGCGGGGAAGATGTAATTCATACATGAAGAACATTGTGAGGTTTGCGCTTACTGAATGACGTAACATATAATCAAGCACAAAGCTATCCAGCAAAGAAACACAAAAAAGCATTTCACCAGGTGAGATCATGCTGCGGTTAGCATTTAAAGAATGACTATAAAAAACATTTGCCGGGAGTATGCTGGCGATGATGGTCCGTTCATTTGTACATGATGCGACGGAGCGGTATGCCAGCCGGTACCTCTGATAATCCAGCTTCTGACCCTTGTCGGGGGTTCTGCCGAGGATGGCGGCGCGGCCCTCCGCCTCGTCCACCCAGTACTTCGGCTGCCCCCATGTGTGCGTGAACTGGTGGATCATCTTGCCTTCGTACAGCGGCAGGCGGCCCGGACCCGGCTCCGTGCGGAAGAGATGGGAGTCGTTTGTCATGTGGAACTCATTCCCCAGAACCAGCTTCCATCTGCCCGGAACTTCCTCGCCCAGCCGCGGAAATGCCATCATCTTCTCCGCGATTTGGAAGTCCAGCGGATCTTTGAACTCGGTGACGGAGAGCGAATCGGGCGAGAGTCGGCGGATGGTCTCCACGGCGATGGGCAGCGCACCGCGCCGGGGGAAGTCCGCAAGCTCCTCCACGTCATGACGCATGAAGGCGGCGGGAAAGCTCTCCGTTCGCCCGCCTTTCCGGAAGGTGAGCGTGACAAACTTAAAACGGCTGTCCACATTCTCGAATATCCCCTTGCGATTCTCGAAGCAGAAGAGGCCCGTCACCCGGCACTGCGAAAAGAGCATTTCGCGGAGCTGTTTCGTGCCGAGGTCGGTGTAAATGCCGGAGGGTATCACGATGCCGCACTCCCCGCCATCCCGCAGCAGCCGGAAACAGCGTTCGGTGAACAGCTTGTACAGGTTGATATCCGTACCTTGCTTTTTGCCGTCAACCACGGATATCTGATTGACGTATTCAGGCGCGGAGCGGAAATAGGCGGAGACATGAGGAAATCGAGAGAGGTATTCCAGCCACGCCGCGCAAATGGCGGGGTCCTTAAGCAGGCGCGCCTGCTCCTTCTCGAACTCCTTGATAGTCATCTTGTTTTTGGTGACCAGTTCGGAGTGTTCCTCGAAGAACTCCTTCGCCTGCGGTTTGAAGGTCTCCCACGGCGGGTTGGTGATGATGACGTCAAACCCCCCGTTGCGGGCGAATATCCCGTCGAACTCATACCCCCAGTGGAGCGGGGTCAGCTCGGCGATATCCTCCTCGGTGACCGCTCGCTTTCGGGGCTTGTCCTCCTTGCCATTGCCTGAGTCCCATGAGGCCTGCTCGAATTTGATCTTCATGCCGGTAAAATCATCCATAAGCATTTCGTCGAGAGATTCCGACGCTTCGCGCTCCATCTCCTCGATTTCGCGCCGGACCGCGTGCAGGTCGGCGGAGTAACCGCATGCATCCTGATAAGCTTTGACCGCGATATTTCTTTTGCGGATCAATTCACCGTAGGGATCGCGGCCAAGGCGGGCGTGACGGTCGAAGTCATTCGGCTCCACGCGCAAATATCCAATCAGGGAGTTTCCGGAAAGAATGTTGAAGTCGATATTGGGGAGCGGTTCCAACTCCTCCACCGAGTGCGCGGAAGCGACCAGCGCGAGGAAGAGGCGGAGCCGGGCGATTTCGCACGCTTCATCCATGATGTCCACTCCGAAGAGATTGTGCGTGATGATCTCCCGCTTTATATGATAAAGGATGCTTTTGTGCCTGTCGCGGATTTCTTTCAGCTCCCGGTCTAGGTCCTGGTTACCGAGGTATTCCATCCCGCCCGTCACGGCGCCGTAGATATTGACAAGCGTCTTCATCGCCGCCACCAGGAAGGCTCCCGAGCCGCAAGCGGGGTCCAGGATGCTCAGGTTCGGCAGGATATCCCGAAACAGGCGGCGGCACATTTCCGCATCCAGGTTCAGCAGAAGCTCCGGCAGCGAGTCGTAGCGCCGGGGTGAAGGATGAAACGGAGGTCCGAACGCCTCGTTCACTTTGTCCAGGATGATTTGGTGGATGGTGTGTTCGCACAGGTATTCCGTTATTTCCGGTCGGGTGTAGTAGGCGCCGAACTCCTTCTGGTTGATATATTTTTCGAAGATGTATCCCAGCACATCCGGGTTGATCTCGTCGTCCTTGCCGCCCGGGGTGTCGTCAAGGTTCCAGGAGTAGCTCTCGAACAGCCGGAAAAGGTTTTCAAACGCCTTATCGGGAATTTGGATGTTCGAGTACTCCCCCTCGATTCGATGCGGCAGGAAAAGTCCGCCGTTCAGGTAGACGATCTCCCCCAGCAGTTCCCGGTTTCCCGGACTTCTTTTCTCCGGCGGTTTGGCGAACCCTTCAAAGAAAAGAGGGTTGAGAAAACATTTATAATAGCTGTCGCCGCCAAACCTGCGCTCGCACTCCTTGAGTTTGCCCTGAAGGTATCGGTCGTCCCCCTTGTTCAGCAGAAACTTCTTCTGGAGGAAGTAGATGAACATCATGCGGTTGAGCAGGATCGACGCATACCATTTTTTGTCGCGCGGGTCATCTATGCCCTGTATCAGCTCCGTAAACTCCAGCCGTTTCTCCGTGAACTCGGAATAAAACTTTTTGGTCACTCGCTCCACATCCAGCGCGGAATGCATGGCGTCAGCCACCTGGACGATAGAAATCTCTTTTTCAAACTGGCTGATATCAAACATCATGGCGCTGATTTTGCTGATGAAAAGGTCTCCGGGCTGTCCCTTCAAGTAGACATGTTCCCGCGAGCTTCTCCTTCCATCCTCTCGTTTCTCCCATCGCCAGATGCTTTGCGTGCGCCCGGGGTAGACGAAGATCAGCAGGTTTTCATGGTAGTGTTTGGCGATCTCCCTGTGGACCGCCTCTCGGATGCTGGAGGAGGGAATCCCCTCATTGGAGGATATCTCGAAAACCGGTACGCCGGATAACTCTGCTATTTGCAGACGTTCCAAGCGCGTTCCCTGGACGTTAAATATCTCGGTATGACTCGTGGATGGGGAGGACCACCCGAGCACCTCAATGAACAGCCTTTTGAAATCGAAATTGTTCAGAAGTTCTTTTGTGAGCGTGATATCAAGCTTATCCATTAAATCCCGTATCCTTTCGAAAACAAGCCCATGGAGCAGATCAATCGAGGTTCCTGTAATTCAGCCTCTTCCTGCACCATGCACAGCCTATTATCTTTCCACAGATTCGTAACCAGATCCACGAGCGCATCATCATCCAAACCGCTCTTGATGACACGGTTTAATGTATCCGTGGCTGTTTGCCTCAGAGGATAGCGGTAGATGTCATCCATCGCTTTGTTCAATTCCACTGAATCGAACAGGGTGTTTTTGTTGTTTATGGCGTAGCGCTTCAGCCGTTCATAGGTTTTAAATCTTGCCCCGGAGGGTCTTCCAAGCTGCCCGCCGATGGACTTCTCCTCTCCGATGAGATGCTCCACCCCATTCGCAACGAGGGCGTGATGCCTGTCGTCGCGGGGCAGGGCGGGAGTGTGTGGAACACACTCCGTCGCCTTGAGGATGGCGAGCTGGGATTGGGTCACGCTCTTCCCCGCCGTGTTCATCCATGCAAGGGCATCGCTGCCCTCGGCGGTGCGCATATATACCAGCACACCTTCCGGAAATCGCAGGGCGGGCTGATATTCCTTTGTGGAGAAGGTGACATTCGGCATATTCGGAATGATGCTTTTCAGTTTGGGATCCTGCTCGATGGCGTTTTTCCAGATCTGGTAGGCGTAAGAGGATAGGTCGACATCATCGTCCTCCTCATCATCCAGAAGCCCGGACTTTTCCGTGAAGATATCCTGAAGCTGTGTATCCGTCATTTCGTCCTCGAAAAAGGCTTCATCCGTGCCCACCACCTCCGCGTTTTCATGCAGCCGTCTGCGAACCTTTGCACGCAGCCGTATAATTCGCTCCACCCCTTCCGCAGGCACAAAAGAGCAGCAGAGAATCCGTTCAGCCTTCTGCCCGATGCGGTCTACGCGCCCCGCCCGCTGAATCAGCCGGATAATCGCCCATGGCAGGTCATAGTTGACAATGATGGAGCAATCCTGAAGGTTCTGCCCCTCGCTCAGCACATCAGTGGCTATCAGCACTCTCAGTTCCTCATCCGGGGAGATGCTATCGCGCTTGTTATTGCTCACCGGGCTGAACCTGCATGCATATTCCGTGGGGTTATCGGAATCTCCCGTCACGCCCTCCAGGGATTGTATGCCTCTTCTTTTCAATTCGGCTGTAAGATAGCGCACCGTATCGGCGAACTGCGTAAAAATGAGTATCTTCTCCCCGGGGTGTCTTTTTGTTATCAAATCCTGCAGGGCGTTAAGTTTGGCGTCTTCCCGGGGGTTCCACTCCCCGCACTTTTCCAGCACGGAGAGCAGGGTTCTGGCATCCGTCCGCAGGCTTTCCTTTAAGTTTGGAACAAAGAGATCGGGGCGAAGCCACTGGAACCGCTTTTTATGCGCCCCTGCATATTCGGCGTATTTTTCCGCCGCTCTATGGCGATACCAGTCCTCGGTATGGCTGAAGCTGATCACACTCTCTATTTCGCGAGGAGCATTATCCTCTCCATCCATATATCCAACGGGAGCATCCTCTTCCTCATCATTGGATCGTGTGTCAAACACTTCCATGTCCTGCGTTCCTATGGGGACTGGCTGTCCGTTTTCCAGCGCATGTATGAACACATAATTACGCAGAATATGGCGATGAACTGACTGCAGGAATGTTACGCCACCGCTTTCCAGCCGTTTGAAGAGATTGGTTCGGCAAAAACCCATCAGACGTTTTCCTGCGCGTCCAATATCTTTAAGGATCTTTTCCTCATGCTGATTAGGCGGAGGAAGTGGAGTGGATACGAGATAATTCCCCAGTCCATATCGCGCCAGCTCCAGGGATGCCACTTTGTCCACCACAAATCGCGCATAAAGCCTCGCATACTGATCCTCCGGGTTATTTTCGTCCACCACGAATTTCACCGTCCTTGGTTCGCGTGCAGGGAAGTACGATTTTTCGCCATTTTCCATGGTGAGATAAGCACGCTGGCAGGATGGGTCTGTCTTTGCGTAATTTTTCTGGATAAAGCTCCTTGTGCGGCGCACCATGAAGAGGCGCATCAGCTCCTGCCAATCCTGTGTATAATCGCTTTTTTCAAAAGCAGCCAGGGAACGGACTGGGCACTGGTGACGCCGGATAAACTCCACTTCGCCTCCCGGCTCCTGCATCTTCCTTTCGGGGCGGATTCCAAGGTCCATATCATCCGGCACAAAAAGCCGAAGCTGGCTGGAGAGGTCCAGGTAGGTTTTGTTGTAGGGTGTCGCTGTGAGCAGGATGCATTTACTATCGTTTTTATCGATGTAATCCTTGATGGCGCGGTAGGTTTTAGTCTCACGATTGCGTAAATTGTGGCTTTCATCTATCACCATCACCCTGTATCTGCGCAGATTGGGAAGTTCATTGATGGCGCGGCTGATCGGGAGCACTTTGGCGAACAAACGATAGTTTGCCACATGATCCTCCCACATCCCGACTAGGTTTTTCGGGCAGAGGATGAGGGTTTCAAGGAAGTGATCATCCTGGAAGATTTTTGCGATTGCGCATGCGGTCAAAGTCTTACCGAGGCCTACGACATCCGCCACCAGCACGCCTCCCCGTTTATTCAGGTGATGCGCGGCGATTTTCACCGATGCGATCTGGAAGTCAAAAAGTTTCTCTCCGAAGTCGCGCGGGATATTAAACTCCGTCAAACCTTCGCGCGCTTCCTGGGAGAGGTGATACGCCATTTTCAGGTAGATGTGATACGGGGGAATCTCCGCGCCCGCCCAACTTTCCCCGATGATGCGAGCCAACTCCTCGGAGATATCCAGGCACCAACGGTCGTTCCATCGATCCTCGAACCATTTCGCCAGTTTGATGCAGGCGTCATGGTCCGTCACGTCCACGTTCAACTCGCCCTGCCCGGACAATCCCGCCAGAGTGAGGTTGCTGCTGCCAAGAAAGCCGGTGACCGGATTGTTATAGTCCTCGCGGAAAAGCAGGTAAAGCTTCGCATGCAGAGGGAAGCGCAGGAAGAGTTTGACTCTCACCTTGCCGGTTTGAATTTGTTTTGCAAGTCGGCGAAGCCCCGCCTCGTCCTCGTTTGTTGGAATCCCCATGGATATCTGGTCGCGAAACTCCTCCGCAAGTCGCTTTTTAAGTTTGACTGCGGACAGATTATCCATCGTGTGGTCTGCGGGTGTCATGCTTAGCTCTTCCCGAAGCACATCCTGGGGGAGTTTCTGCATCCCCACCAGCAGGCGGCAGCAGGAATTGTCCTCCCCCGACCAGCGTTCGATGGCTTCGTCAAGGCTTTTCCATCCCCTAAGGTTGAAATAACCCACGCAGAAATCGGCTCTTTCGGAGACACCGAGGGTCGTTTTCAAAGCGGGCATAAGATTTTCATCAATGTTGTCGAAAATCCGCGGCATGCAAGCTCCTCTTCAGGAAGTGATTTATCGAGATAGGGTCCAGATCGATATGCAAGAAGCATCCGTCCTAATTTCATACTCTTGGAGAATCGGGATAACAGGAAAATTATATCTGAAATAATAGCGATATGAGGAGGGGGTGGAGATTATGAGGTGGATACCATCATTCCTAGATTTTGATTAGCCATATCCGCAAGCCTTGTTCGCAAGGTTTTGTAGCTGCTTCTTGGAATGTTTAAAGATCGTCGAAGACCGGTAATTCCCGCGTGCCCCTTCGCACCTGGGCGAAGTATCAGCCTGCGATGTTCCCTCAATGCACAGGCGGTCCCAAACGACATCCAGCGCCGGTTGCGGTAGTTCGGAGATGGTTAACGATCTGACTTGTTGCACCTGAAGGCTGCAGTAGTGAGTGTATTCGCGCTTGTTCCCTGTCATAAGCTCAAGAGCTTGCAAGGGGGTTGTAAGGCTTTCCGCCCAAACGGATAAGGCGCATAAAGGACTTGCCTCATCCTTGGAACTCAATGCGAAATGTTCAGGAATCACTTTTCCGTCTTTCAGGCTCTTTAGAAGACGATATACCGATTCATCATTGGATAACCGCTCCCCTGTTTCTCCTGGATGAAGCAAATGACTCATGGGACTATACGCAAAGACCGAGCCATTTTTTTATTTCATCGTTAAGTGAATTACCGATGATGTAATCCAGTTCCCAAGTTCCATCCGTTTCGCGATTAAGGTAAAAAAATTCCGCATGATTATCCGGAAATATCTCCATTTCAAAATGGTGTATCCCCTTATCCCAAACATAAAGGAGTTGACCATCCGGCCCGGGACCGGCATCCGGAACCGGGAGTCGCTTTTCCATAAAATCATAAAGTCTGCGCCAAGCATCCCAAGCGATATTTGCAGTGGATTTAGTAATATCCCCCTCTTCCATTATAGTAGTTAAATAGAGAAATAATTTTTGCCGCCGAGATACTTCGATATCTGTTTCATCGATGAACGGTGTAGGCTTTACGCAATTTAAAGGGAAATTCTCCGGGTACGCAGTAATCATATTAGCTGTGTTTTTTTCATTTTGCTTCACATTTCCATTCCGCTTCGATGGAGGGATTCCTGTTTCAGGGTAGTACTTGTCGCATTCAGTCATGATAGTAGATGTCATCATATCTCTCCGTTAAGCAGTCTAACCAACTTATCATTTTTGACCTTATTGAATACATTCCAAACATCGTCATGCATCTGATTTATTTCAACAACCAATTTATCCATCTCCGGCGGTAACTCATTTTCCAATAGTCTGTCAATGTCAAAGATAAACGCCGGTGCGGAAGGCTGAGGACCGGATTGCTCACCGATGATTATATTTAAGCGGTTGTTGTCATCCATTTTCGTATGCGTCATTGAGAAAAAGCCTGATTTGGATTGGAGTAAATACTCAGGAATGTAATCGCTCGGGGAAAACCAAGCGGATAGATTTTCTTCAGGATGACTTCTTTCGATCCTGTTGATATATCTTAATCCAATTCTTACGACTCTTTCAGGACATACTACCGATATTAAATGCTCGAAGGCATACTCAATATCCTCGAGCATTGTCTCCCACCCAGGATATTCAGGCATGCGTGTCACCGCAATGCTTCGCTCGGATTGCTGAATCATCGCGGGATGTTTCGCATGTCGATACCGAACGATTTGCGAAGGAGGGGGTGGTGGCGTATCTTGCACGCCAAATCCAAACTGAAGCTGTAATCCTGGGACATTAACGGGTTCAAATGAGGCGTAATCACCCTGGACACTTTTAAAGTATTCACCAAACAATAACGGATTCCAAGGCTTATCCTGTGGCAGATCGAAGATGATCTCGCAGATCGCCTCTTGGATGGTTGGGTGAGGATAGCTGGGATGACTTTCCGGTACCATTTTAATCCTCCGCCCTTAGTTTAACACATCACAAGTTTGCAATATGCCACAATTTCCCATGCGCTTTTTCGATTCTCCGCATGACTATCTGTTCTTACTTTTCCACATTGCCGGAATAGATCAGCATGGGAGCTGCGATCTCCACCGCTCCCGTCATCGCCTTTCCGCCCCCGTCAAGCAGAAAGATCGAATCCCAGTGGATGGGGTAATGAACGATTCCATCGTTCGGTCCCCCCCAGTGTCCGGAATCATTGCCATTCATGGGGAATTGCATATATCTCCAGCCCGTAAAGTCGATCGTTGGGCCACTGGGTTGGAAGGTCTGTCCGCTCGAATCCGTGAATCGCAATCTCGCGAGTGACCCCTGTCCGTCCCCCTTCACCCAGATTCCGAAAGCGGTCGGTTTGCCCTGTATGGAAAGCCGCTTTCCGTCCGCGATTCCGATGCGAAGGAATTTCCAGCCGGTGTCCATGGTGTAGGTGATTTTGACGGTTTTGAATTGATGTCCAGGGATTATCATCTCCGGCGTTCCGTCGGAAAGCTTCTGCGTGGAGCCGATCTTCGGATCTCCGTCAGGATACACCTGCAAATTCAATGCGGACGGCATTGATGGCACATCATAGAATTCCGTGAGGGAGGTTAAGGCGCTGAACTGCTGATCGGGCAATTTCGCGACAATCCGACCCTCCGTATCCTTCATGGTTACGGAGGCGGAGTAGGTGTCGGATTGCTCGTTAAAGGGGAAGAATCGTGTGAAACTCTTCTCATCCTTCCCAAAAATGATGGGGAAACGATCCACTCCCACATTCGATCCGGAGTCGACGTTCAGCATGGCTTCCAGGGTTTCCTCGCCGCCGCTCGGGTTTTGCACTTGCACCATCAATCCTTGATACCCCACCGGTTCCAATGTGGCTTGAATCGGATTTGAGATAACAAGGGATGTTTGCTGAGTGAAACTTCCCACTCCCGACACCTCCAGCGGAAGAACCTCGGTGGTGAACTCAACCGCCCGGTTATTCTTGAGATCGTATCGAAGATCCGCTGTCCGATTGGGTCGAACGGTTATCCATTCCCCGTTGTTTCTCACCTTCACGGTCTTGCCCAGTTCGTTACGAAAGCGGAGGGTCAGCGGGGTCATATCTCCATTTGCGCTCATCACATCCAGTGGAGCCCTCTCCCATCCGGATGCGGCTTTGAGCCAGTCCGTCGGGCGTGCGGGGGTGAGGTAGTGCGGTGCATTGGTGACCTGAACCATCGTCTTGCCATCAGCGCCCTCGGTCAAATCAAGGGGATCGCCAAGGTGATTGACCCCTTTGAAGGAACCGGGCAGCGCAAGGGTTGTCTCCTTGCCGGTGGTCCAGATTACGAGCTTGCAGGATTTGCCTTTGGTGAAGAGCATGCATTGAATATCCGAATCGTTTTGGATCAGCCTTTTGCTGAATGCGTACCCATCCAATTGAGTCGAGAGCGTTTTCGCCGCAATGTAAGCGGGCTTAGGATCGTATATCCGATTCGCTCCGGCATGATAAGGGTTGAGCACCGTGCCGAAATGATGCTCCGGGTCCGTAGGTGACAAACCATCGTCATGCCAATCATAATATATGGAGACCGGTATATCATTGGAAATGTTGGTGAGAAACTCCCTCGGAAGATATCTTCCCTGCTTATCCGGGTTCATGTTTCCCCATACGGAAGAGTACCCCCATTCGCTGGAGATGATGGGGATATGCTTGCCCTTGGGGGCGAAACGATGGATTAGGTTGCGGAGGGTTAGATAATCCGGAGAGACCGTTTCGGGATTGGATTGTCGATAGGGATGGCAGGATACGGCGTCCCAGTATTTTAACAACCCTTGCATAAAACAATATCCTGCGAACTGGAAATCCATCCCCGCCATCCCCGGTCCGATATACATGGCGTTCGGGTCGGCCGCCTTGATAGCCTTTCCAGTGGCGAGCGCCAGACGGGCGTACTGCTTGACATCGGGATGAGGACGCCAAAAGCCCCCGTTCGGCTCGTTGTACATCTCCCAGAGAACGCCATCGCCCTTGAAATGCACGGCGGAAGCCGCCGCCCATTTCGCGAAAGCGGCGATCGCCTCCGGGGAATGAGGGGATTGATTATTGTCGTATAGCGGATTGGCATAGTCGAGAATGAAGATCGGGCGAATGCGATATCTCTTCAGCGCCCTCATCAAGACATCGTAAGCGGAGAAATCATACACACCTGCGGATTTCTCGATGCCCGCCCAGTTGAAATCCATCCGAATCCATTTGAATCCGGCGGCGGATAGCTCCTTCATCTCCCCGGGGCGTGGATCCGTGAAATGGATATTCACCCCCATCGATGCCACCGTGCCGGGTTTGGGAATATCCGCCGATGCGTATTGCAATATAAGCGTGGCCGCTATGAATAGTAAAACGGACTTGAAAATCATATGCACCCCCATTCTTTATGTATTACGATCTATCAAGCTTTCGGTGTGGCGGGGAGCGAGAACGGTGAGCGGTGGGATGCCGATAGCATGCTGTTTACCCGGTTGTTTCCCTCTATGCGCTCGGCGTTTCGTCCGATTCGGAGCGATGGCCCGAGAAAATACTTGCTGTCTTCAAGGTTGATCCCGTTCGCCGCCAAGTGATCGGAGAAGGCGTTCAAAGTTTCCAAAGCGTCCTTGTCCGAATTGAACTCCGATGTCATCGGCTGGAAGGGTGTGGGTTTGCCAAGCAAATAGGATATGTTGGGCAGGTGATTGAGCGATGTGGAGAGATAACCCACTTCAATCTCCGCATTCAGAATGGAAGGATCCTGGCTGCGCACCGCATCGATAAAGTTTCGGAAGTGATTGCCCCCTCCGTTAAAGCTCGCCAGAAGGTTTCCGTCGTAATCGTATGCGGTTGCGGAAGAGTAATTGCTATTCACCATCACCCCCTTCTCGCCATAGATGATATCGCCGATATACGCCCCCGCCGGGATGTTGCGAACCTTGAACTCCTCCGTTTTCAAGCCTCGCACCTCGAATATCAGCTTGCAATCCCCGTAATCCATCAATGCGAGCATGGTGTTGGGGGTCTGTCCGTTATCCTTGTAACCGAAGCGACCTCCCAATCCCAGCACCGTTTTGGGGAATTCGGTTTTGTTCAACGCCCACCTAGCCTTGTCCATCTCATGCGGTCCCTGGTTGCCTAGGTCGCCATTGCCGTAATCCCAAAACCAGTGCCAATCATAATGAAATCTTTTCCTCATAACCGGCTTGTAAGGAGCTGGGCCGAGCCAGATGTCATAATCCACCGTGGGAGGAGGAGGCTGCGGAGTGGTCACATACCCTATGGAGTCGCGTCGCTTGTAACACAGCCCCCTTGCCAGGTGTATTTTGCCCAAGTTCCCCTCATGAAGCCATTGCATCGCCTCCTGAAGTCCCTTGCTGGAGCGGCATTGCGTTCCGGCCTGGCAAATTCGTTTCGTATGTCGCGTCCATTCCACCATGCGCCAGCCTTCCGCCACGTTATGGCTCACCGGCTTTTCCACGTACACATCCTTGCCTGCTTGCATCGCCCAGATGGCGGCGAGCGAGTGCCAGTGATTCGGGGTGGCGATGGAGACCGCGTCAAGTGTCTTGTCCTCGAGAAGCTTGCGGATATCCTGATAGGTCTTAGGGGTGGGGCGTCCCGATTTTTCCACCATTTTCACCGCGCGATCCCAAGTGGCGGTGTCGGGGTCGCAGATGGCGATCACATCAACGTCGGGCATTGCCAAATATGCGGCGGTGTGATCCAGCCCCCTGCCATGAACTCCTAAAACGGCGATTCTCACTTTCTCATTGGCGCCATAGGGTTTACGCCTCTTTGGAGAAGCGCCAAAAGCCTGTACCGGTGCTGCGCTGAGGGCTAGCAGGGAGAGTGTGTCTTGCAGAAACTTGCGTCTGGAAACAGATTCGGACATCTTTGCCTCCTATGAAACGGTGAGTTAAGGGGTCGAATGTCTTGAAAAAAATCTAAGAAACCATATCTTTCAGGATACCACTTTCCATTATCCGCGGCAAGAGATGATAAGCCTACATTCTACCTTTTCATCGCCAGCCAGAGGCTCCACACGCACATGTCGCTGTAATACTCCCCGCCCCAAAGCATGGCTCCCGTATCCGGATCCATGTTCCAGGAGGTACCCCAATCATCCCTCTGCCTGAGAGCGATGTCCTCGCATAGTCGTTTGACAAACGGCAATCCAAGGTTCGGTTTGTCCAGCCAATAGCACGTGGCTGCGAAACACCAAGTCTCGCCCAAAGTGGCGGTGTCCGACTGACCGTTGGTTCCGTTGTGATCCCGTGAACCATCTGGCGTGACGCCATTGACGAGCGCCCACACGCCACCCCCGCCGTTCACCTTCGCCACATGTCTCAACGCCGTTATCATCTGGTTGCCCGGCAGGATATCTCCCAATCCGCACAGCGACGCATACCATTGACCTGTCAGTTGCGAGGCGAGGGATGTGTCGCTCCGTTTGCCGGTTGTGTCATCGTTCCAAAGGCGGTAATAAGAGCCGGTCCATAACCTTGTAACATAACTCGCTTGGGAGAGCTTAAACTGATGTGCGCACTCCCTTTCAAAAGCTTGATCGTTCAATAGAGCGCCAAACGCCGCCCCCGCTTTCAAGGCTGCGAGATACACTCCTCCGGTGTAAGCGGAAACGCCATGGAATGGCCAGCAGTCGTAGTACTGCATGGAGAGATCGTCATTGGGCAGATATTCTCCCGGCTTGTTTAAACTGGCTGCGTAGTGCAGCGCCTTTCGCACAGCGGGAAACACCTCCTTCGCCCATGCCGCGTCCTTCCAAAGCTTGTAATCCCGCCACGCCATAAGAACGAACTCGGCGCTGTCCAGCACTTTCTGGGTGTCGTAATAGGGCGAATTCCATCGCTCTCCGGGACCAAACGCGAACGGGATGGCGCCATCCGGACGCTGCCAATGCATGAATTGCCGCATGGTGTTCCTTTCAAGATCGGGGAACAGCAACGCCGTGGCAATGCTGCCGTAGAACCTGCATACAATGGTCTCCGTGATCGGGCATCCAATGAAGGATTCGCTATGGCTGAACCGACCGTCGTAAAGCCAGCAGGTGTTGCGCGCAAGCGAGTAGAGGGAGTTAACCAATTGATCCTTCAAACCATTCGGAAGATGCGGATCATCGTATATCTTCTCCTGCCATTCTCCGGTTCGTCTTGCGAGATTTCCCCAATGTTTCGCGGCGTATATCGCCACCTCCTTTGAGTTTCCGAACCAGTGCGCGTATTGATGTCCGACAAACTTCCCGTCGCTGTCCTTGGCATTTGGATAATACCATGCGAGGATGAACCTAATATCGCGCGAGGATCCCGGGGGAAGAATGACGCTTTGCTCCAAGGAGATGGCGCCGTGTGATTGATAATCCGGCTCCACGGACACCCCATCCTCTTGCGGCGCAAGGAGGGTGCATCCTGAATGATCCTCCCCCTCCTGAGTGAGAATGACATCCTCGGATTCTTTGGATAAAACCGAGGTGATCTTATTCTCCGCGGAACTCCATTGACTGACAGGTATAGCCTGGTTCTCGACCATCCTTTGAATGGTGCCTCCCCATAATCCGCACCAACCCGCCGAGGGAGGGATATCGCTTGCAAGCGCACACGCCGCGCCCGATGAATCGGTCACGATGAGTGCGCCTCGGTTAGCGTCCAGCCACCCGTGATCATCCATTTCGGTGTGATTCGCCTCCAGATTGGCGTATACGGAAAGCTGAAGGTCACGCACCGGCGAGGAACCGATATTCCGAATACGATAGGTGAGGACCCCGTCCCCGCGATCCACCTCCACTGCGAGCGCCCCGTCCTCGGTTTTCAACTCCACTTTGTCCGGGGTATGAGAGACTCTAACCAGGTTCTCCGTCGGCTCGCCGCCCGTGATTAAAGTGCCGGCGCGGGATGGAGTATTCGACCCTGAAAGGGTGTAATGCAAGAAAAAGCCGTGCTGGCTAAGGCATCCGCCCGCCGATGTGTGAAGGCACTGCTGCCCTGTGTTTTCCCAGTTGAACGCACCGTTTTCATCAAGCGTGATATCGCCATGGGGATGCCGGAAAAGTGAGTGCAGGCTTCGCATCGAGTTCGCTGCGAGAAACATCACAGGCACCACCATCTGTTCGCCTGCTTGAATGTCGCCCAAATTCCATCGTAAGTATCCATCCACGTTGCCGGAGGAGGTCACCCCGTTTTCCGTCTCGGAGAGAGGGGAGTTCCATCGGAAACGGATCGCGATTCTTGCGGCATTTTTCCCGACGTTATGCGCCCGGAAGCGAAACAGAGCGACGGGGGTGGCGGAATCCCGTGAATCATCGGGGATGAAGGGGCTGAATGCGCGAAGGTCTATTTTAATCGGCGATCCCTTGCGAGAGCACCCGTAATCCTCAATGGGAAAATGTGCCAGATAGGTCTTCGACCATTCACTGAACGGCTCCCACTTCCCCGTACGTCCCGATTTTATTTCGATACGACAGGATTGAGGATCCAAAGGCACGGGGCGGTAACTATTGGAGATGGATTGATTCACAAACTCACCTCTGCTGTTCATCCCTAGGGTTCCGGTTCCCAAGCCTCCCAAGGGCATGAAGGATTTGGTGTCGCCGGAATGATATGTTACACCAATGACCGTGCGAGGCGCATCGGAGAAATGCACAATCGAGTAGCGATAAGCGCGGTTCTTCATTGCTTGATCCTCCCCTTTCATTTTCAATGCGGCGTTCTTAAGGATGGCTGCGTTGGCGCAAAGGGATATTTCCGATATCGGAACGGACAGAAACAAACATGTGATAATCGTTGATATGATAACGCAAGTCGCCTTCATAGTATTTCCTTTTGTAACGGATTCGCGATAACGTAGTTTACTCCAATCTTAGGCGAATGAGCATGCGATAGGATGTATCCGAAGGTACGGACGATTTCCAAAAAGGGTTGCTTGTCATCGAAAATAGGGTTAATATGTATAAGTTACGATACAAATGCGTTTTAACATCTTCTTTAACGATCCTTTAGGAGCATATCCGATGAACATTTCAACCACATGCCGTCGTTCGATATGCAATCTTGTAACGTTTTATACAATGATGATTATCAGTTTATTGATAACGTTCGCCATGTGCGCACATTGTCAAATAAACCTACGAAAAGGAGCTAACATGCTTACGGATTCGGAACGAACAGATCGTCATGCAAAAGCTTTCCTGGCTTTGGATCCTATCAACCCTCACTATTTCCTCTTCAGAGGAGAGCCCACTATCCTGATCACCTCGGGAGAACACTATGGAGCGGTGCTGAACCTGGATTTCGATTACCATAAGTATCTGGAAACGCTGCACAAGGATGGATTGAACCTCACTCGGACATGGTCAGGCTCCTACCGGGAAATTCATAGCTCCTTCGGCATCACCGACAACACGCTCGCGCCGCTTCCCAATCGCTACGTCTGCCCTTGGAAACGCAGCGATACCTCCGGATACTCTGACGGCGGAAATAAGTTCGATCTCACCCAATGGGACCCCGAGTATTTCAAGCGTCTCAAGGATTTTATGAACACAGCTTCCAAATACGGCGTGGTGGTGGAGATGAACCTATTCTGCCCGAATTACGATGACGCTCTCTGGAAAGCCAATCCCATGTACATCGGGAACAATATAAACGGCGTCGGAGATTGCCCGGCTGACGAGGTCTACACCCTGAAACATCCCGATTTGCTTCACGTGCAGGATGCGATGGTGCGGAAAATCGTGCGAGAGCTAAAGGATTACGACAACCTCTACTATGAGGTTTGCAACGAGCCCTATTTCGGTGGCGTATCGATGGATTGGCAGAGGCATATCGTGAGCGTGATTGAGGATGAGGAGAAGGATTTCCCTCAAAAGCATCTTATCTCCATGAATATCGCCAACGACAAGGCTCTCATCACCGACCCGGTCCCGGGCGTCTCCATCTTCAATTTTCACTACGCCACCCCGCCTGTCACCGTGGGATTGAACTATGGGCTGGACAAGGTCATCGGGGAGAACGAGACCGGTTTCCGCGGAAAGGAGGATTATCTTTATCGCACGGAGGGATGGGAGTTCATTCTGGCCGGAGGCGGGCTGTATAACAATTTGGATTACTCCTTCACCTGCGCCCATCCCGACGGGACCTTCCTCGACTACGCATCTCCGGGAGGCGGCAGTCCTGAACTGCGACACCAACTCGGCATTTTGAAGAGATTTATCAACGGTTTCGATTTCATCCGCATGGCTCCGGATGATAAGGTTGTCCAAGGCGGAGTCCCGGAGGGCGCCAGGGTGCATGTTCTCGCCATCCAAGGAAAGGAATACGCCATTTATCTTCTAGGCGGAACTCATGCGGACTTGCAATTGGCGCTGCCTTCGGGAGAATACGAGGTGAAGTGGCTGGATACCAAGACCGGGAAATACGTTAAAAGCGAATCGGTTCGGAGCGATGACGATGTGGTGACTCTCTCCTCCCCGGATTACACCGAGGACATCGCCTTGAGCGTTCGCGCAAAACACTGACATCCCTTTAGGAGGATCCCGATGAAAAGGGCCATCACGAGAAGAGCGTTTTTAATATCCCTTCTCAGCGCTCCGCTGCTATCCGAAGCGAAAGAACCCCTGGTTCAAACGTGGAGAAGATGGGAGCACTCCCTTCAGAGCTCGAAATCTTACTCAAACCCCGGCACGGATGTAATTTTATACGTGACATATCGGGGGCACAAGGGGAGCGTTATAAAAGGGCTGGGTTTCTGGGATGGAGGGAGCGTGTTCAAAATCAGGGCGATGTTTCCGCATATCGGAAAATGGGAATGGGCGACATCCTGCTCCGACACCAGCGACAGCGGATTGCACAATCAACGCGGAACGGTGGATGTGAAGCCCTATCGCGGATCCAACCCTTTGTACCGACGCGGATACTTCAGAGTCTCCTCCAATAATCGATATCTAACGTATGATGATGGAACGCCGTTCTTGTGGAGTGGAGATACCGCTTGGGCGGCTCCGATGAACGCGAAATTCGAAGACTGGAAGGTTTACGTGGCGGATCGTTTGCAGAAACGTTTCTCCATATTGCAGCTATCCTGCGCTGAGGATTGGCAGGGAAGTCTTGACTGGCAAGGGGATCCGCCCCTGCTGCGCGACAATCCCATGGAGATTAATCCCTCGTTTGGGCGTCAATACGAACAGAAAATCGAATTCGCCAATCAGCAGGGGCTTGCCGTCGCGATTGTGGGTTTGATGGAGCCGGTGAAACGGTATCCGAACGCCGCATCGGCGCAGGCTTTCGCCCGGCAATTGGTCGCTAGGTTGATGGGAAACTTCGTGATATATTCGCCTAGCTTCGACAGCCCGTATATGGATTTGGCGAATTCCGTCGGAAACACCATCAGGGAATCCTCCTCCATGCATCTCATCACACAGCATCCGGGAACGGGGCTAAGCGCCTCCGTCAAATATCGGGCCCAGCCTTATTTGGATATTAGTGGAGAGCAGACGGGAGCGGGATGGGGCGGAAATCCCATCAGCGCCGATATCGCGGCGCGTAATGCGGTGGAATGGAGTCTCGCCCTTTATCGGCTCCAACCCGTCAAACCCGTTGTGGACCTTGAATCGAGATACGACAGCGATTTCGGCGAGACCGTATGCCAAGGAGTTGCGGGTATTGGAGCCTCCTTTCCGGATGCGTGGGTTACACGTATGGGTGCGCGGGGATATGGAACTGGGGGGTGAAGGGAGGCGGCGATCCTCAGGAAAGCGCGTGGAGTTGGGAAAAAGGAATGAATAGGGAATCCTCCATGCAGATGAAATATCTCTCGGAATTCCTAAACGGATTGAAATGGTGGGAGTTGGAGCCGCATCCGGAGTATGTTATGAACCAGGCCAAGGAACCCACACAATATATGCCGTTAGCCGCCTCAGCAAGAGGGGACTTGCTTGTGGCGTATCTTCCCGATAACGATTCCATTCAAATATCCTCCATTCGCCTTCCTTCGACGATAGAGTTTCAATGGCGTGATCCAAAGACGGGCGGGCGAACGCCCAAGTCCAAAATGAATCATGTCGGCGTGTCGATCACCCTCTCCCGCCCTCAGGGATGGGAGGATGCCTTGCTTGTAATTAGCAAGGATTGATTATTGGCGGTGTTCCCTCGCACATGATCGTTGAGCCGATGGTACGCCGATTTATCCATTTCTTCCTTTCCGAATAACGGCTGATGTAATTGCCAATTTCCAAAAACACGCGGTTTGGTTCACTCATATCACATGTGATAACTCACCTGAAATCGTATTTTCAATTACACGACTATACAATAATTTCTCCTAAGACGCATGGGGCTTGACAGATTTTTACAAATCACGTTAAGATATATATCGTAATATATGCAACGTTACATATACTTTTTTCAGTTCCATGCCCAGCATTGATTTTAATAGAAAGGTATGAGAGGATGTTCGATAAGCGGATCAAGCTCATGTTTCTCATCACGGCGATGTTTGTTTGGCGCCATCCATGTTCGGCGCAAACGGTATCCAAATTTCACGTCCCGCCAGGCTCGTATGAAACTAGCTGGGTGGGCAACAGCTTCGGAGGCAATGGTGGTCCGAACGGATATGGATATTGGGTTCAGGAAGGGGCGAACGCGATGGATGTCTCTCCTGATGGAACGGTACTCGTCGGCGTGGACTGGGACGAGGCGGGGCGTTGCGCTGGACTATACAAGGATGGGAAAACAAACAGGGTACTTCTTAAGGCCGAAAACCTTAAAGGAGGAGAAGGCGCATGGGGCTGGAATACCGGCAACCATGCGGTGGCGCTCCTTGGAGACCATATTTATTTCGCCAACACGGGTAAAAAACTGCTCAAGTTTTCATGGAAAATAGGCGGCCTCGATTCCGCAAAGTTCGAAACCTCGGTTGACACACCGGACAAGGCGATAGGCATGGCTGCGCGGAATCATGAATTGGCGATACTTTATCCGAAGGAGGCGGAGATTCGCTCGGCATCGGATATGAGTGTGATCCGATCCTTTCCGATTGATAATGCCAAGGGGATAACCATAGCTCCCGATGGAAACCTTTGGATCATTGAGGGGAAATCCGTTTTACGATACACGGAGAAGGGAAAATACTCGGGGGTGAAGGTGAGCGGTTTGGGGAACCCTTCCGCTGTCTCCTTCGATAACCGAGGACGGCTTATCATCTGTGACAATGGACCTCGACAGCAAATTTTGTTCTACGATATTCGCAACACGCCCAAATTGGTTCGCGCTTTCGGCGGAAAAGGGGGAATTCTCTCTGGCATCCCGGGGGTGGTTACCTCGACAAAGCTGTTCGCATTGCGCGGAGCCGGTACGGATGCCAAAGGGAATATCTATGTTTGCATGAATTTCGGGAACGGTCCGAACGGCAGCATGCTGTTACGATCCTATGCTCCCAATGGGAGATTGCTTTGGAAGCTTGGGTGTTTCAGTTTTGTGGACACGTTTGGGTTTGACCCCAATTCCGATGGACAAACCGTCTATGGTCGCACTGCGGTTTTTCATCTTGACCTTGAGCGTAAATCCCCGGGATCCGAATGGAGCCTCATTGGTATATCCCTGAATCCTCTGAAAGGACCAAACGCCACCCGCGCAAAATATGGCTGCACCGCCATTCTGCGCCGACTGGACGGTCATCGTCTCCTATACACCATAGGACAATACGCGGGCGGATACGATATCTATACCTTCGGTAATCCCAAAGGATACTTGGCTCATCGGGTGGGGGGGATACATGGAGATAATCAGTGGGCTTGGTATGTGGATGCCAAAGGGGGAATATGGAATGGGGATGGACCGAATCAAACCATTCGTTATTTTCCTTTCAAAGGGTGGAACGAAAAACATTCCCCGATTTATGATTGGTCCAATCCGCAAGTTTGGAAATGGCCTAATGGATGGCAACTTATTCGGAGAGTGATGTACGATTGTTCAACGGACACACTTTATTTGACGGGATATTTGAATGGTCAGAATGTTGAAACATGGGGGGTGGCGGGGGCAGCCGCGCGAAGATACGATGGATGGCTTAAAGGGAAACGAATATTGAAATGGACAATCGATATGCCTCGCGATGGAAACACCGGCAAGGAGGGTCCGCTAACGCCAGAGGCGGTGGATATCGCTGGTCAATATATGTTCGTCGGGATGGTTAAGCCTAACGATGGCAAGCAGCTCGTGCATATCATGAAGCTGTCCAATGGCGCATACTTAGGCACATTCTCACCAGGGAAGGCGACGGGAGAGGGTTGGGGCTGGGAGGATATGCCCTATGCCATACAGGCGACCAAACGAAAGAATGGCGAATATCTCCTGCTCGTGGAGGAGGACTGGCGAGGGAAAAATCTTCTTTACCTCTGGCGACCATAACCTTGGACTTGTAACGATATGCTCAACAATAATTCATTATATTGAGAATTGCCACGATGTCAAATATGCCACAATAGAGCTGAACGAGGGATTAGGGCGGTGTCCTCTTTTCGATCCTTCTTATTATTAAGCGAGCTGTGAAAGGAACACATACCAATGAGATTGTTATTGACACTGCTTGGCATCTCCCTGCTCTGGAGTTTGCCGTTTTTGACGCCAAAACTGGCTCAATGTGAACCTCTTTACACCCAGGAGGGAACTGACCCCACTTTCGCCGAAATCATGAGCAAAGGCATGCTGAAACAGGGAGAAAAATCGACCGTCGGCGTGACTGGATCAATTATCCGCATCAATAAACGCCTCGTGGATGTGGGGCCGGATGCACATCATCCGATCGCAAAAGATATCCTGCTCCATACCCTCGGGAATAGTGCGATAAAACGCAAGGATTTCTCTAAGTGGTCGCGGTGGTATCAGGAGGATGGCAACGTCCAAATATTCCGTCTGTTTCAAGGGGAATGCAACGAACGCAATCGTCGCCCGCTCGCTGCCAGAGTCGAGACATATAGCGGATTGCACTGGCAAAATGGTACCTGGCATGAGTGGAGTGGCACTTACACCATCATCAAGCCAGGCGGGGCGTGTATTTTCCAACTTTTTAACAACAAATCCATTTGGATAGTTCACCTGAATATGAATTTCAAAGGAGATGTTATTTTGGATCACCGTCCGAACCACATAATTGGCCCAAGATCCGAGATACTCGCCACGAATATGATCGGTAAGCCTTTTTTCGTTCGCGTAAGAGACAATGGTTTGGACTATGAGGTATACCTTGATCAAAAAAAGGTGGATTCCGGTGCCTTTCCGCGTCCTCAGGGAAGTAAAAACACCTTTCGTTGGGGAATGTATGTTGGGGAGCATCCCATCAACCATGAGATGATGATTTTTGTCACCGGCGCCGCTTTTCACTGATCCTTCGAAGATCGTAAGGAAGGGGGTTTTGAACGCTCATAGGGAGGGATTTCGATGAAAAACGTCTTTACCCGATGAGAATTTTTATTTTCTCTGTTAAGCGCACCATTGATAGCCGAAGGGAAAGGATCCCCGGAACCAACCTGGAAGAATTTGGAGCGTATTGCAAGTGTTAACCAATTGGTGGTGTATATCCACTCCTCCTCGTTAAAACTTCGCGAAAAGTCTCTCCGTAAGACAGTTTCCAAAGATATTTGCTGGCCAGGAGGTGTCTGGGGCGATAACCTCTGGTGCCTCTCGGCTCTCTTCCTGAATGTGAAAGCGGACAAAGCGAATGCGCGCTTGCTTCGACGTGCGCAGGCTTATATCGCATCGAAGACAGAAAAGAACGTGCCCCGCATATCACCCGAGCAAACCGGGCATCTGCCTTGGAGTTTCTTTTCCCTAGCCGACTACGTGCGTACCCTTTACCTTTTCAATTCCAAGAGTTCCCACTTTCCGGGGAGGCTAACGCCAGAAACCGAAAAAGCCATGAAACAAGCTCTTTGGATCTGGGTGAAAAATGAGAGCCGGATTGCCGAGGCTACGCCGAATGATCTCTTCCTTCTGATAGGTACGGAGAACATTGACCTGAATCGCCGATCCAACTACTACCTTATCACCGCCATGCTGAATCAATATTCCGAATACAGGGATCGCCGTTTGAACGATGGGCACACTGTAGCCGAGCATGCCGCCGCATACACGAGATTCTTTCAGCTTTGGCCGCGTTACCGAGCGGAGACAGGGCTTTGGGTCGAAGTGGGATCGAACACCTATCAAAAATACTCTTGGCCAATCCTTTTCAACTTGCACGACCTTTCGCCTGACCCGATTATCCGGTATCGCTTCGGTTTGCTCCTAGACCTCGCTTTCGTCGAGGAAGAGCAAATTTCCGTTCGTGGAAGGCGCGGCGGAGGTTTAAGCCGGGGGAATTACGACGGTCCCCATACGTTCGAACTCTATAAAAACTTGCTATACGCCCCTCCGGGGCGAGCGGCTGGGTCGACACACTCACGTGTTATCGAAACCAGTTCCTATCAATTGCCTCCAGCTGCAATTCTTTTGCGTTATAGGACTTTTCCGACGGCGAAGCCCTTCCTCATCCGAAACCGAGTTCTCGGGGAACTCGCGTGCAATCCATCCTCGAATGCAACGGGGCAATGGCTTGCCCGTGATTCCGCCCTTGTAAATTATGCATATCGAACACCTCATTATCTTCTCGGATGCACTCTTCTGAACCCTACACTCGATTATGCCGGTATCTCCAATCAGGAACGTGCATGCGGAATGCTTTTTGATAATCCCTCCAGCAACGAAATATGTTCCGTTCATTCCTTCATCATGCATGGTCCCGGCGGGCGTCCGCAGAGCTCCTTCTGGAGCGTGCAGCATAAGAATGTACTCATCATCCAACGCATCCCTCCCGGAGATGGCAGTCATCTGGGATCCTATAACACAGAGGAGGTCGGGATCGCTTTTCGCGGCAATGCGTTGCAAATACTGGAGAAAGACGGCTGGATTTTCGCAGGCGACGGCAAGGCGTTTGTCGGAGTGAAGTTCCTCGATGGTGGCTATGTGTGGGATTCCCAGAGGAGGGTGGCGACGCCCCACACCTTCGAAAAGGCTACCGACAAGTCGCGTATCCTCCTCTGCGCCGGTGACATAAGCGCAGAGAAATCATTCGCGAAATTTCAGTCCCTAGCCTTGACGAGCCGTTTGCATGTGAGCCCCGAAGCGATGGATTACCAATTTGGACCAGCAGGCGACTGTATTTCGATGAAGTCCTATAATCCTACTACGCCCATACGCTTCACAATGCCCCGCATCAACGGAAAACCATTGAACCTTCGGCCGTGGATGACCTACCGGAGCCCGTATCTTAATGGGGTTTTTGACAGCGACAACATCTCGGTGACCGTCGCCACCATAAAAAGATTTTTGGATTTTTCGGCTCGCGGCGGATGAAATCTTGCCTGGGAGTGGCGTAAGCTGCAATGAAGCAGACTAATCGCTTCCTCTTTGGTTAAAGAACCTGCGAGCGTACGAGCAAGTATGTCCGCCCGTCGTTGTTGTTTTGCGTTCAAAGTGATTGTGTCCATACCTTTCAGTATACGGACATAATCGCTGAGCAACTAACCCGGACATTTTCGCTGAGCAATAACATAATTTACCAGGACCCTTGACAAACATTTTGATGTATGATACGATATGCATCAATGTATATGCAACGATATATATTCGATTATCATCAAGTATCTCGCACCTCGGGATTCATCCCGCTGGGAATACGGAGCGGAACCATAATAAACGCCGTCTTATTCCATGCCGCCGCTTACTCATCCATTCATCACCCGCAGGAAACAGCGAAGAACTTATTTATGGATGGCCATGTGAAGGCTCTCAAACCCTTTCAGACGATAGCTCCGATAAATATGTGGGGCTATTTTAAAGACAATCAGGCATCGGATGGTCCGAATTGTGACCCTAACAACAATGGTAGCGTAAACTGCGATACTCCGGCGCCTGCAGCAAGAACCGACTTGAGAAAGCTTGATATTATCCATCAATGAATTGACAAAAGCATCCGCAGTCGTTTGGAAACACAATGGATTCGCGGGGGTCTTTTTTATTGGAGAGCGATATGAAATGATCCTCTTTTATTCCATGCATATGTCTTGGAATTATTCTAATATTTGTTGCTGGATGCAGTCATAATCTCCCGCATCAAATAAAACATACAATACCAAAAAATGCCACCCCTGGTACAGGCACTTCACTGGATGCATAGACTCCGCAACAGGCGCAGCAATTTTTGAATGATCCGAGAACACCCAAATTGGAGAGGCAATTGTTATGGCGGAAGGTATACGTCAATGTTACGATGAACCAACCAATGACTTATTTTCATAGATAGTGTTTCCACAGCGGAAAATGTAGGTCAGTAAGCGAATAGTGGTTATATGGAAATATGGAAGCTGTGAATAGCATGCATGATCATCAGCTTCCATTACCCATAGGAATGTGTGGCATGAAAGAATAGCTATCATAAAATGATAATGTATAATTCGTTTAGGGTATCACTAAATCGTGAAATATGCGATCAAATGAACCTTTTGTTGAATTTTGCAATCACCTCCTAATACCAAACAATCAAAGTAAAGGAATAATCTGCTTTGTGATCGGACAGTAACATTATGATTGTTTGACATGTGTATGAGTCTGGGGTATCGTGAATTATCGACATTATTCACGATGTATATAATATATTAGTCCGTCAAAAATGTATGAAGGTGATCAATTCATGCGAGTGACGCAACGTGACATCGCTAAGAAGCTGCAGCTCTCCATCAGCCTGGTGGCTGGTGTTTTGAATGAACGTCCGAACGTATGGGCATCCGAGGAAAACCGTAAACGGATTTTAAATACCGCTAAGGAGATGAATTACCGTCCGAATGCTGCGGCACGGGCGCTGCGTAGTGGAAGGACCAACACAGTGGCATGTCTCTTCATTAATTCCCCAGGACAGCACGCCATCGTGGAGGTGTTAGCGGAGACGTTGGCGAATATCGGTTACGACCTTCTTGTCAAAGTGATGCGAGACCACGAACAAGCTCAAAGAAGAATCAAAAACCTGATTTCACGCTCCGTATGCGACGCCGTGGTCCTATGGGGTTTGGAGAAGGATATCGAACAATCAGCAATGCTGCTCGAAACTGAAAAAATCCCTTTTGTGGTGAAAGGACATTTCGAGGAGAGCCATCCTTACTGGTGTCAAGTGGACTTCGATCACATCAAGATGATGGAGCATACGGTGAAGTATCTGGCTTCCTTAGGGCATACAAGGATTGCCTATTTAGGTTATGACCATGATCTTGTTTACGAACATAAACTATTGGAAGGTTTTCGCAGTGGTATGCGCTCCTGTGTAGGGATTGAAGTGAAGGATGAATATATACTGACCGCTAATGACGATATGGAATGTACCAATGACGATACTTCGGTTCTTGAAAGGGAATTGGAAAAAATACTTGCAGCCCCTAGGGAATATCGTCCGACAGCCTTCGCAATGGGAACCGGTTTAGGCGCCTGGCATACCATCGAGAAGTTATTGGCGAAATCCGGGTTGAAGCTAGGCTGGGAGCCTGGCGACATCACATTGGCAGGCATGGGGGGTGAGGATGCCCCTCTGCTATTCGGCGAGGGGTATATGTTCAAGGATACGGACGTGACAAATCTTGCAAACATTATCGCGCTTCGGTTCCTTCCCAAACTGTTAAAGGGCGAGTATCCAGAGAGCAATATCAGCCTTTTTTTACCATCCTTTGTGCGTCATGCCTCATTTCGATTGAGTCTTCGGTAATCACCCGGACATGCCTCTAATGATGTGACATTGCTTCCAGAAAGGTTTGCATATAATGAAGCATAATCAGTATAAATGGTTTTTGCATTTCTCATATGCATCGTTGCATATTCTTATATGTTTTTTTATAATTATTAAACCTCTTTCCGCCTTGGCTAAGTCATTCGGTGTGACTGGCGAATATGGCATTCCCATTCACTTCACGTTGAAATCCTCAGGATACGTGACAATCGTTGTGGACGATAAAGCAGGCAATCGCGTGTGCAACCTCGTTTCGGGAACTTGGATGTCCGCAGGGGCGCACACGGTGAGCTGGGATGGATATGACATCGGTACGGTGGACAGTCAGGGAAACCTGCAGAGGCGCCCGGTTCCGGCCGGAGTTTATAATGTGCAAGGTTTGGTACACGGCAGGATTAATATGAAGTATGATCTCTCATTCTACAGTCCGGGCACACCCCCATGGTTTACGCTGGATGGCTCCGGAGGATGGCTGGCCGACCATACGCCTGCGGGAGACATTGTCTATTTCCCCAAACCCATCACGACTCCATTATGGAAGGGTGATGCTCATTTTCTCATCGTTTCCACTTCAGGGGAATCAGGGGATGAATTCGTATGGCTGAACGAGGACGGGCGTCGACTCTATGGTATGAATACCGGATTTTGGGGCGCCGATCACGCCTGCCGTGACATGGGTCGGCACCCGGATGCGGACTACCTCGCTTATGTATTCACCAACGGGGAGAGAGACCCGGACAACAACACGGTTGATGTCCGAGGTTTCAGGCAAGACGGGTCTTTGCATTTGATATCGCGTATCACCTTTTCACAAGCGGTCATTAAGCAGTTCAAATCCCTTTCTCAGGGATATGGATCGGACGGTTTGGCGGTCTACAACGGTATGGCGCTCTTTAGCTTTACCAATGAAAATAGAATCTATTTCGTGAATGTGAGGACTAAAAAAATAATAGGGCACGTTTCCGTGGATCATCCAAGAGCCTTGGCATTTGATTCGAAGGGGAATCTATATGCGATCATAGGAGATCGTGTGGTACGCTTCGCGGTAAGAAACGGTGTTCCCGGACTGTTCAACGCAGAGACAATTGTTACCGCGCACTTGGAAGCTCCTCGCAGATTAATTGTGGATCCTAAGGATGACCTATACGTGGCGGATTGGGGGGGAACCCATTTCGAATACAAGGCGGATAACGGAAATACAATACGCATAAATCAAGGGGGAAGTCATCAGATTAAGGTTTTCTCCCCCAATGGGGTTCTGTTACGAATCATAGGGAAGCCAGGAGGGCCTCAAATAGGGAATTACGATCCGCTCCGCATGAGCCATCCTTGTGGCATGGCTATTGATGATAAGAATCAACTCTGGGTGACGGAAGCGGAATATTTGCCGAAGAGGATAAGTGTTTGGAAAACTGACGGTGCGTTTGTGAGAGCATATTACGGGGGGCCGAAGTATGGCGGTGGAGGGGCGTTGGACCCATGGGATAAGAGGCATGTATTCTACTCCGAATGGAGCGGCATGGGAGGCATGGAGTTCCTGCTGAACTGGAAAACAGGATCGTCCCGTGTGAAAAACATCATTTGGCGTCCCGGTTACATGAAAGTTGAAAACATACCCGGGGTCGCTCCGGAACGCGCCATACACGCCGGAGGATACACTTATCTCACCAATAGTTACACCAGCGACCAGCGTTGGAACCAGGATCGAGGAGTAGGCATTTGGAGGTTGGGCAAGGATGGAGTTGCTAAACCTATCGTCCTGATTTCCGACGCATCTGATCTTAACAGTCCCCAGTGGGGATGGCGAATGAAAAATATGGAATCCATCAACAAACTTTGGGCCGGGCATGATCCGCATCATGTCTTCTTCATCTGGTGCGATCGAAATAATGATCATATCGCCCAACCAAACGAAATACAATATTTGGTGACTACCAGAATAGACACTCATGGCAAAGTGTTGGATGACATAGGACTAATGCCGATTGTTAATCCGGACTTGTCCGTCACAACATCATGGGGCACTTGGATCGCGCCGCCGAAAATAGAAGCAAACGGAGAATTGCAATACAATATTAGAGATCAAAAAATCATCGGATACCCAATGCAACGTTCGCCAGTCATTGGAGGTAAATGGACTATTGAATCGGATGATTCCATCCCGGCTATGTTTGGATCGGACATCCATGGAGGCAAACGATGGGAATACCTGTATTCTCCGGTTCAAAAAACAAAACCCGGTCCCGGCGTCATCGAAGACCCGAACCGATTGATTGGCCCTCCGGTGAAGCCATTGAAGGGTGACGCGGGATACGTGGAATGCCTTAATGGCGACAAAGGAGAGATGTACCTGATAACAATGGATGGTATGTTCCTTCAAACTTTGGGAGGGGACGAGCGTTTCATTCCCTCTTTGCGAATGCCAACGGCGAAACGGGGTATGACCATTGATCATGTGAGCTTCGTAGGGGAACAGTTTCATCCCACCATGACGCAATCTTTGAACGGAACCATTTACATGGAAGTGGGTAAGGAGAGTTGCAGCATCGTGCAATTAAAGGGCTTGAGTAGTGTTCAACGTATGGATTTGGGTACTGTACATTTAAGGAAAAGCCCTCCGGAAATTGCTGCGAATACAACACCCCTTACGGTACGGAAAAATCTGGATATACCCATTGTCGCCTCCCCTCCAAAGCTTTCAGCGAATCTTACCGACTGGCCACGAAACGCACCTTGGGCGACGATCGATGCTAATGCCTCCGTTTCCGTTGTGCTTACAAAGGATGCATTGTATGCGTTTTACAAGCTGGGAGGCGCAAACGACATAATGAATGCATGTACTGATTACCACTACCTCTTCAAAACGGGTGGAGCGTTGGATATGATGATCGGAACAGATCCAAACGCTCCGAAGGATCGCATAGCCCCGACTGTCGGGGATATGCGTTTACTGGTTGCTTTGGTGAAAGGCAAGCCGTGCGCAGTCCTATACAAGCCTGTCATAGCGAACGGCTCCAATGGAAACGACTATCTGTTTGGCTCACCAATTGGAACGGTGCATTTCGATAGCGTCCGTAATGTCAGTGCAGAAGTGAAGTTAGCTCAATCAAGCGGGAATTTTGAATTCGTCGTTCCGCTGTCCCTTTTGAACATCACCCCACAGTCCGGTCAGATGTTGCTAGGTGATTTGGGAGTTTTACGCGGAGACGGTTCGGAAACAAAACAACGAATCTACTGGAGTAACCCGGACACCGCCATGGTGAATGACGTTCCCACCGAGGCGCGACTCACCCCGGGTAAATGGGGTGTCTGGAATATAAAATAAACCAAAAGAGGTAATAGTATAATTTCAGAAATCAGTCTGATCTCCTATTTTTCACTCTTGATGAAATGCCCTCAAGACGATTTTTTGCAATTAACTGAAAAAGGAAATTAAACATGACCAACATACTCATACCGAATACAACTCTTGATGTCTCCTCTATCTGTTTGGGCGCAGGGGAGATCGGCTCCAGTCTTAACGAGAAGGATTCATTCGAACTTCTTGACCTCTTCGTCGAACTTGGAGGTAACTTTCTCGATACCGCGCATGTATACGGAAGCTGGGTCTCAGGTTTGCATAGCCCCAGCGAAAAGACCATCGGGTCGTGGATGAAGGCACGGAGGAACAGGGACGGGATCGTGGTCGCAACCAAAGGAGCGCACCCAAACCTGGATTCCATGGATGTGCCGCGTATGTCCCGCAAGGAAATCCTTCAGGATGTGGATGAGAGCCTGGAGCATCTCCAAACGGATCGCATCGACCTCTATTGGCTGCACAGGGATGATCCGAAACTTAGCGTGGAGGTGATCCTTGAGACTCTGGAAAGCCAGGTTCATGCAGGCAAGATACGCTACTATGGAGCCTCGAACTGGAAAACCGCCAGGTTGCGGGAGGTGCAGGAGTACGCCGACAAGCATAATATCGCGGGTTTCGTGGCGGATCAGTCCCTGTGGAACGCCGCCATCCTAGCCGGAACACCCTATGGGGACCCGACCTTGGGATGGATGGATGAGGAGCGTTATTGTTTCCATGTGGAGAGCGGTATGGCGATGATACCATACCAATCTCAGGCATTCGGGCTATTTCAACGGATGGAAAACGGCACGATGGAGCAGATGAACCAAGGGTTCCGCGGATTTTATAAGTCAGAAGAGACCGGAGTGAGATTTGAGCGAATGATGCAGGTGAAAGCGCGAACGGGATTGACGATCACTCAGATTGTTCTGGGATACCTCACTTCACAACCGTTTGTTACCGTTCCTATCATTGGGTGCCACAAACCGGAGCAAGTTCGGGACAGCATGACCGCTCTGGATGTTCAGCTCTCACCTCAAGATTTAATGTTTATCGAATACGGAGAGGGTATGATTGGGTCAAAGGAAAAAAGATGGAACAGATAATTCTGAGAGGCCCGGGGATCATATTATCCTTTCTGCACGAAGATGGACGCATTGCTTTGATGCAAATGGAGCGCAATGATGGCAAGCCTGTGTTATTTCAGGATGCCATATCTACTCAAAGCATAGCGGGATTACGGGGAAATCCGTTTCTTGCGATAATTCCCGATGGCGAATATGCAGGTTGTTATGGTATGGAGACCTTCCATATCACCCATATCGAGCATGATGATAGATCGCTTCTGGTCTATTTGAAACATGCATCCCTTCCGATGCTGCTTGGACTGTGGATAGAAGTGGAAGGAAACGTCTCAATATGGCGGGGTCAGCTCTGTTGGAATGGGGAAGAGGCAGTCGAAGTCCAGATGTATTATCCTCTATTTTACCGCATTAGTTTCCACTCTCCGGAAGAGGATAGAGCGATATTCCCCTCAGTATCCGGGTTGACATTAACAAACCCGGGCGGCGCCCATTATCATGGTTCCTATCCTGGAGGACTATCCGCGCCATGTTTTTTGTATGAAGGGGGAAATTCAGGCGTCGCCTTTTTGGATGATAACCGAACCGACTGCGCCGCCGACCCTGGCGCATCGGTGCACAGGGAATATTTGGCGGGGAATGTGCTCCATATGGAGAATGAGGAATTGAAAACACTTGCCCCAAACCGTATGGAAAGTCATGCAGGGATTCGCCATACTCGTCGTTTTCGGTCTATCCATGATATCGCCCTGTCGGATGATGACATGAAAGCTGAATTGCGTGGAAGCGTTCCTCCCATGGAATACCGGGGAGATACGGTTGACCTCGGCCCGGTGCAATGTTATCACTATAAAGGGTGCTGGCGAGTTGGAGCAGATTGGCTCCGTGAAAAGCGCGGTTATCTCCCCTTTCGCTCATCTCAAGCGGAATGGTATCGCAGCACAACCTTCATAGGAGAAGATATGGGGGATGATATGGTGCGTCATGAAGAGACATTTCACGACTTTCCCAAAATCCTGACGAAGAAACAATCCGCTGGCGCCGACCTGTTTTCGATTCCCGGTTTTCATGATGCTGAGATTCTTGGACAATCCCACAACTGGCAAAATCGAGGTGATTATTATCTATCGGCGCAAAATATGGGGGGCTTTGATGCGGTTCGAAAAGGCGTGGAGGCGGTTCATCGCCAAGGGGGGCGAGTTCTTTACTACGTTGAGGGATTGATTGTTTGGAAACGTTCCCGCATTGGAAAAACCCTTGCGAAAAATTGGGCTTTGATGCGGGAAGATGGTGCATATGATGAGCATTATCAAGGCTTCTGGCATATGTGTCCATCCTGTGAACCATGGCGGAACTGGCTTGCAGAGACATGCGCCGAGATTATCAAAAGCACCGGAGTAGATGGTTTTTTCATTGATTCCTGCTGCGCAACCCACTTTCATCGCTGCTTCAACCCAGCGCACAATCACACTCATCCGGACACATGGGGATGGGGACTGCGCCAGATGCTCAGGCAAGTGCGGGATGCGGTGGACAGGGTGAATCCGTAAACGGTTCTATTCGCGGAGGGAGCATGGGATATGGCGCGGGAATATATGGATGGATTTATCAGCCATAGCCATTTCTGGAACAAAGGAGCTTTTACAGTTCCTCTGGTGCGTTATATATATCCTGAAATGCGCGCATTTGAAAGCTGGGGATATGGCAAAAAGAGCGACGACGGAGATGATATGGAGAAGTATCGCCATATCTGGAACTCTGTAACAGGGCACTTTATCTATTCGCATAACTCCAACCTAAAAGCGATGGAGACTATCAGCCTGCATACCAGAAGGGTTTACAATTCCTTCCCGGAAATCACACAAAATCCGATGTCCGCATATGAGATGCAAACCGAAAATTGTATGGCGGAGATGTTTGAAGGGATGCCGTGTGTGGTTACTATAGGGAACATCACCAATTATCCGGTAAATGCAAGAGTGCGTATTCCAGCTCCTGCAGGAATTCTTTTCGACCGAATGGCTGGAGTGAGAATCCCAGTAAAAAACGAGTGGGCTGAACTGAAGATGGAATCATGGGAGTTTCGAGCTTTTGAAGTCAGAGTATGATCAAGTTTATTCGAATAGCGCTCTATAAAGTCAAAAGGAGCTAGGGAAACATGAATCTGAGAGTCAGTGAAAATCATCGTTTTCTAACATGGGAGGATAATTCCCCCTTTTTTTATCTCGGGGATACCGCTTGGGAGCTGTTTCACCGGTTAGATTTATCCGAGACAGAGCATTACCTCCACGACCGTGTCGCGAAACGGTTCACCGTCATCCAAGCGGTCATTCTCGCGGAATTCGCGGGCTTGACAGTTCCAAACGCCAACGGGGATATGCCGATAAAAAATAACGACCCGCTCCAGCCAGTCGAAAACTACTTCCGGCATGTGGATAGTGTGGTGGATATGGCGGAGTCGTTGGGTCTTTTTATCGGCATGCTTCCGACTTGGGGCGATAAGTGGAATAGATGCTGGGGGGAGGGGCCGGAGATATTCACACCGGAAAATGCGATCACATACGGAGAATTTCTCGGACGAAGATACGCATCCAAGCCCATCATCTGGATACTCGGAGGAGATCGCCCCGTGGAGACGGATATCCATCGAAAAATTATCAAGAGCATGGCTATGGGACTGCGCATAGGGGACGGGGGATCGCATCTTATCTCATTTCACCCAACAGGCGGAAAATGCTCCTCCGAGTATTTTCCCAATGCGGAATGGCTTGATTTTCACATGTGGCAGTCCGGACATGACCGAAATCGTAATAACTACGACCTTATTTCGAGTACGTACCGATCGACATCCGTCAAGCCGGTGATGGACGCCGAACCCGGCTACGAGGATCACGCGTCAAGTTTCAATCTGAATAACGGCTATTTGGATGATTACGATGCGCGTAAGGCGGCGTACTGGTCACTCTTCTCCGGCGCGCACGGACACACCTACGGATGCCATCCCATCTGGCAGTTTCTGGATTTCGGACGACAATCCGTCACATGGGCGCGGAGACCTTGGCGCGAAGCGCTCCATCTGCCAGGAGCGAGTCAGATGAGGCATGCGAGAGCACTGCTGGAGTCCCGACCGTTTACGGAACGCATTCCGGATCAGAACCTGGTCTCATCCGATATAGGAGAGGTAACAGACCATGTATGCGCCACAAGAGATGAATCGGGAAGCTACGCGCTTATCTACATTCCGTCGGGAAAGCCGGTGGAAATCAACCTCAACCTCCTCACCGCTGACATCTTGTCCGTCGGCTGGTATGATCCCCGCACTGGCACGTTGCGTCATCTTGAGGAGATTCCATGCTGCGGCATTCGTGCTTTCGCACCTCCCTCCATGGGGCCGGACTGGGTGCTGGTTTTGGATGATGCTAGTAAAAATTATCCTGCGCCTGCGGATTAATCCCGCATAGGATGAGTCAAAACCGACTCAGGGAGGACAAAAAGTCGAAAATGGTGGATGGGGAACTGAGAGCGGGGCCGCTCTTGATGTACGGGGCGAATGGCGAATTGCGAGACATACGCATCAGAGACTGGGAAGTAATACAGTGTGTATACATGGCGGTACGGGATGCAAACTGGAACACAATACCATTCCTCATCGAGGAGGAAGAGGCGATCATTCGTGAAAATTCGTTTGACATCCGATTTACGGCTCGTCACCATGAAAATGAGATTGATTTTCATTGGCGTGCGACGATCTACGGTAATACCAATGGTATGGTAAGTTTCGCAATGTTCGGAGAGGCTCTTGCGGATTTCGAAGCCAATCGGATTGGATTCTGTGTATTGCATCCCATACGCGAATGCGCTGGGAAGCCGTGTGTCATAGAGCACATCGATGGAACATCCGAGAGAAGTGAATTCCCCGATAGGATTAGTCCTTTTCAGCCCTTTGTCAACGTGAGATCGATTTCTTACGGGTTGAAGGATGGAAGCGTCGTCAAAGTGAGCATGGGAGGGGACATCTTCGAGACTGAAGATCAACGCAACTGGACGGACGCATCGTTTAAAACTTACGCACCCCCCTTGGCGATTCCATCTCCTCATCGCATCGCAAAAGGCACGAATATTCATCAAACCGTTACAATCAGTCTTGATGACGCAAGGAAAAAACGCGGTTGGCATGCTCGAACGCCGACAAGCGACATCGTCAGCATATCCCCCGTTCTGAGCGGTGGATTCCCCTTGCCCGCAATCGGTTTGGAGTATGTCACCCCGCCGGTACCTCTTTCGGATAAGGAGCGGGGACAGCTCAGAGCGTTGCATCCCGCCCGTCTGAGGTGTGATCTATTACTGGAACCATCCGATTCCGTCGAACAATTACAAAACGCGGGAAGGCAGTGTGAATCGTTGGAGTGTCCTCTGGAATTGGCTTTGGCATTCGGTGACCACTGGAGGCATGACTTGGATCGTTTGGAGGAAGTCCTTCAGAGTAATCGCACACCCATATGCCTCATGGCGATCTATAGATCCGACTTTCATGCAATCGCAGACGACACCATCCTTCGTGTTCGCAGTCTGATGGAGCGATTTGCCCCGGAGGCGTTGTTGCTAAGTGGAACGAACGCCTATTTCGCAGAACTGAATCGTAATCGTCCCCATGCCGAACAGCTGGATGGGGTGTGCTATTCCGTGAACCCTCAAGTGCACGTATTCGACGATCGTTCCCTCATGGAAACACTGGAGATACAGGGGGAAACAGTGAGGAGCGCTCGTTGTTTCTGCGGAAACAAGCCGATATTCGTCACCCCGGTCACACTCAAGCCTCGCTTCAATCCCAACGCCACTCGTGAAGAGACCTTGCCCGCACCTGGGGAATTGCCTTTTCAGGTGGATGCCCGTCAGTGCGCACTCTTCGGGGCGGCATGGACGGCGGGCAGCTTGAAGTATCTTGCGGAGAGTGGGACGAGCGGAATCACCTACTATCAAACAATCGGATGGCGAGGTGTAATGGAATACGAAGGGCGAAAATCGCCTCCGGAATTGTTCCCCTCGATACCGGGCGCGGTGTTCCCGCTCTACCACATTCTGGCGGATTTCTGTGAAATGAGAGGTGGCAGGATTGTTCCGATGACTTCGGATCGACCGGATTGCGTGATTGCAATGCAAATTGAGCTTCATCAAATCCGTAGATTCATACTCGTCAACATCACCTCAAACCCGCAAGAGGCGAGATTTCCTATCCGCGCTTCATATGCATTCATCAAGACATTGGATGCAATGACGGTGAACAAGGCGTCAATGGAACCGGAGTGTTGGAGAGCGGAAATGGGAGACAAAATGGATGTGCAAGAGGATGAAATTGTACTCAGAATGCAGCCATACGCTGTGACACGGGTGGATTGCCCAAAGGAGGATGACGATGGATAACTTGCGGTTCGCCATATTGGGAACAGGCTTTTGGGCCAGATTCCAATTGGCGGCATGGCGGGAGTTGAAAGGCGACGAATGTGTGGCTCTTTACAATCGCACGCTTTCCAAGGCTGAGGCGTTGGGGAGAGATTTCGGAATTTCCGCAGTGTATGACGATGCGGAGCGATTAATGAAGGAGATCAAACCGGATTTCATCGATATTATCACCGACGTGGGTACGCACAGGGAATTTACATTATTGGGAGCCAAATATCGCGTTCCTGTTATCTGCCAGAAGCCGATGGCTCCCTCATTGGAGATAGGGGAGGAGATGGTGGAAGCTTGTGAACAGGCGGGTGTTCCACTTTTTATCCATGATAATTGGCGTTGGCAGACACCGATACGAGAGGTGAAAAGCATTCTGGAATCCGGGGTGATAGGGAAGCCATTCCGAGCTCGTGTCCAATTTGTGTGTAGCTTTCCGGTCTTCGACAATCAACCCTTCTTGAGAGAATTGGAACAATTCATACTTACCGATATCGGAAGCCACATTCTGGACACCGTTCGTTTTCTCTTCGGGGAGGCGGAGACTCTCACTTGTCGTACACATCGTATTGGGGATATTAAAGGGGAGGATGTTGCAACGGTGATGATGGGAATGGAAAATGGCATGACCGTTGTCTGCGATATGAGTTATGCCAGTCGCACCGAAAAGGAGAAGTTTCCCCAAACTTTTCTGTTTATTGAGGGAAATAAGGGATCATTGGATCTCTCTACGGACTATTGGATTCATTCCACAACGGAATCGGGCACTTTGCTGCGACGCTGTCCTCCACCTAGATACCACTGGGCGGATCCGGCATACTATGTGGTGCATTCCAGCATAGTGCCATGCAATGCGAATATGCTCCAAGCGATACAGACTGGAGGGCTTGCGGAGACGCATGGAAATGACAATTTGATGACGATGCGGTTGGTCTTCGCCAGTTATGAATCCGCACGGACCAACAATAGTATTGATATGAGGAAATGGAGACGACCATGATAAAAATCGCTTTGGTGGGCGCCGGAGGAAAAATGGGATGCCGCCTTGCCGACAACCTGAAAAAATCTGAATATTCAATGAGTTACGTGGAGATCAGCGAAACAGGGATTCAGAATCTAAAATCGAGGGGATTGGAACCCATCCCGTTAACGGAGGCGGTGAGAGATGCTGACGTGATTATCCTGGCGGTTCCGGACCGTAGTCTTGGCATGGTGGCTGCAGATGCGGTTCCCCTCATCATCAGCGGGGCCATTGTGATGCTTTTGGATCCCGCCGCAGCATATGCAGGGGAGTTACCTCGACGGGATGATATCTCCTATTTCGTCACCCATCCCTGCCATCCCCCTGTATTCAATGAGGAGACTGGGGATGCGCGACACGACTTTTTCGGGGGGATATTAGCGAAGCAACCTATTGTATGCGCCTTGATGCAAGGCAAAGAGGAGGATTATGCGCGGGCGGAAGCTATCGCGATCGCTATGTTCGCACCAGTCACTCGCTCTCACAGAATTACCGTTGAGCAGATGGCGATATTGGAACCCGCCATGGCGGAAACCGTGACGGCTGCATGTGTTACAATCATACGAGAAGCGATGCAGGAGGCGATAAACCGAGGCGTCCCAGATGAAGCTGCGCGAGATTTTATCCTTGGACATGTGAATATCCCATTGGCGATCGTATTCGGGGAGATATCCAGCCCCTTCTCGGATGGAGCGAAACTGATAATAGAATACGGTAGGAAACGGATATTTCAACCTGACTGGAAGCGTGTTTTTGAGCCTGAATCCGTCAAAGAGCAGGTGCAAGCGATTGTTCAAGGCGTTACGGAGGGTGAATGAAACTTGGAATTGGTTCTTACGCTTTTGCCTGGGCGATAGGCGTGCCTGGCTATTCACCTCGCAAACCCATGAGCGCAATGGACCTTTTGAATATCACCGACGAATTGGGGGGGGAAGTGGTGCAGTTCTGCGACAATCTGCCTCTCGATTCCTTAGCTGATTCGGATTTTCAACATCTCGTTAGAACTGCGCAATCCAAGGGAATAACTCTCGAATACGGGATACGTGGCAGCTCCCCGTTGCATATCCAAAGCAGTGTGGAACTCGCTCAACGCATAGGCTCACCAATTTTGAGAATGGTTCCGGACGACGAATTCGACCATCCCTCATCCAGTGAGCTTGTTCGTCGCCTGAAATCTCTTGTGACTTATTTTGAGCGATCAAAAGTTACTCTGGCCATAGAGAATCATGATAGGTTTGCCATATCCGATATCCTTGACATCCTGAATGCTCTTGAAACGAATTGGATAGGAGTGTGCTTGGACACCGTGAACTCCTTCGGCGCATTGGAAGGACCGGAAATGGTTGCGGAAATTTTAGCGCCTCATTGCGTCAGTCTGCATGTGAAAGACTTTAATATCCGGAGAATGGACCATAGGATGGGCTTTTTCATTGAAGGAGCCATCGCGGGTTCGGGAAGGCTTGACATCCCTGCGTTATTGAAGCGTATCCAGTCAGTTGGTCGCGATCCAAACGCCATACTTGAGCAATGGACTCCATGGTGTGAATCTCTGGATAAAACCATCGCCCATGAACGTGATTGGGCACAAAAGAGCATGGAGTATTTAAGAAGGCTATTCTAAGAGGGTCAGATGCGGGATCCTCGTGATCGCCCGCAACGTGGCGGTATCCGAAATGGATCGAATCACGGGCGGATGTTGCGTTGCGGGTGTTGGGTGTACCGGTATTCCAGCGTTTTTAGTGATTCGATGGCTGTTTCATTTGCCGGGGTTGCGGGCGACCACAAGGGATCGCCCCTACGATTGTGACGTAACGTTGTGCGGTTTGGAGGGCGAAAGATTGATCACCTCTATGTAAGGAGCGGGCAAATTCGCGGATAACAAGCGATCCAATGTCCGGTGCGTTGATTCGGGAAGCGGGGCGCTGTTTGGTATCCAGACGACGCTTTCCGCTCGCAGATTCCTGATCCGGCGCGAGAGCGGAAGCAAAAAGGTTCGAGTTTCCTCGGCGTAACCGGTCGGATCGAATACGCCCCCGCGCCAGAGAACCCGTATGTCGCTCATTGGGGGTTCCTCGCCCGACCGCATTCCGGCCAGCGCCGAATCCGAGTTTGAAGGCTGCGTCACTGAAACGACCTCTTCGAATGGCTCCACGCTCACCGGTTTGTAAACGCGAGGCTCAAAGTCTATTTTCCCGCCGACCTCGATATGCACTAATTCGTCAAATGGCATTTTAACCAAACCTCCCACCTATTATTGAAGCGAACCGCGTTCTCCGCCTCGTATTCAAAACGCCCGGGCGTTTGCGATTCGAAATGATACAAAACGCTCTCGGCGCCGTAGATGGTTTTGAAGCCGCGCTGCGCCGCTCGCAGGCACAAATCCACATCCTCGAAGCCGTTGCGGTATCGCTCGTCAAATCCGCCCAAGGTCCAAAAATTGTCGCGTCTTATCATAATGCACGCGCCGGTCACCGAATCCACGAAGCGAGTCTTTGTCACCGCAGGGTCGTCCGCGGCGGCGTAGCGATGCAGATGGTGCGAGTGCGCGCCCTCGAAGCCCATCCCCGCGTGCTGCACTCGATTATCGGGAT
>DAIDHP010000036.1 GCA_027459625.1 Chthonomonadales bacterium | reverse complement strand
ACACTGCTGCTTTTACTGAGGCATCGGTTCGGGACCGTGCCGGAGGATTTGGCAAGGAGAATTGAGGGGATTGACAGCGCGTCCGAGTTGGACGCCCTCGCGTTGAAGGCGGTGGAGGCGAAAGCGGTGGCGGATTTGGGTCTGAATTGATAGTTTGGCTCAGCGCGAACCCACCAATTTGATCCCGACAGTAATATCGATCAGTTAACGAATTTCGAACCGATCGAACAATGATCACTCTTGAGTTTGGCGCACTTAAAGCAGGAGTTCTCATCCCTTTTCGTGCGCCAAACTGATATTAGCAACGTAAAAACCTCTGGAAAAGAAACAAATAGATTCGCCGCGACTCCATTCTCGGCGCAACGATAGTTGTTTATGTCTCGTGATCTTCGCACACAAGATTGCCCCCCTCATCAATTAACTTAAAGTGCGTATGGAGCATAGTGAGCAAATGGCTTTACGCCACGGCGTGCGATCCACATAGCCTAACCCCTGATACCCGGCGCCCCTTCCAACCCCAGCCATTTGACGGGTAGTATATTTGAGATATGTTCACGATTTGCAACGTCATTCCATGGGAGGATACGGATGCCCCAAGCGCATAAAATCATCCTGATCATGACCGACACCCAGCGCAGAGACATGCTTGGATGCTACGGTTACCCCGCAATTCTCACCCCAAATCTCGACCGCATCGCAAAGGAGGGCGTGAGATTTGACAAAGCCTACACCTGCCAGCCGGTATGCGCCCCCGCCCGCTCCGCGATTTTCACTGGCCTCTATCCGCATTCAAACGGAGTATGGGCGAATTGCGCCCCTCTTGGAGATAACGTTCCAACCTTGGCGAAACGATTGCAAGACCACGGCTTCCACACAGCACATATCGGTAAATGGCACCTGGATGGAGGCGACTATTTCGGGTTGGGTCGATGTCCGGATGGCTGGGATCCGGAATATTGGTATGACATGCGTTGCTATCTGGAGGAGCTATCCCCCGAAGACCGACTTCGGTCACGCCGCACGGAGACGAATCGCGATCCTTCACTCACCGCAGATTACACCTTCGGGTATCGCTGCGCGGATAGAGCCATTCGTTTTTTGGAAAAGCATCACTCCGAGGATTTTTTCCTTACTCTTTCCTTCGACGAACCGCATGGACCCTGCCTCTGCCCGGAGCCTTTTTCATCCATGTACCGCGATTACCTATTCCCAAAATCCCCCAATGTTTGGGACACCTTGGAGGACAAGCCCGCTCACCATCGCGCTTGGGCGGGAAATGCTTTGAAACAGGATAAGGATGCATTGCGAATATCCATGCCGGATTATTTCGGGTGCAACTCCTTTGTTGACTGGGAGATCGGCCGTGTTTTGGACACCATTGACCGCCTCGCCCAAGACACCTTGGTGCTGTACACCTCCGACCACGGCGACATGCTCGCTTCGCACTCTATTTGGAACAAAGGACCGGCGATGTACGAGGAGATAACTCATATCCCATTCCTGATGCGATGGCGCGGCGTCATTGAACCCGGCTCAGTTCTTCCAACCCCCGTATCGCATATCGATATAACGCCAACACTCATGGATGCGGCTGGACTGAAAGCACCGCAATGGAAAGATGGGGAGAGCATTCTTCCACTTCTCCTGAATCCCGGAGCCTCTTCGAACCGAGATATCTTCATTGAATTTGGAAGATACGAGGTGGATCATGATGGATTCGGCGGTTTTCAGCCCATTCGCTGCATCTTCGACGGCAGATACAAACTGGCGATCAATCTGCTTTCGACCGATGAACTATACGATCTCGAAGAGGATCCATGTGAGATGCATAACCTAATCGCCTCTAAGAATTATCGCGATATCCGTAATCGCCTGCACGACCAACTGTTGGACTGGATGAACCGCTCACGCGATCCGTTTCGAGGATACTATTGGGAGAGGCGCCCTTGGAGGGAGGACGCCAGACCTGAGACGTGGGACTACACCGGAATGACCCATCAAAGAGAGAACGAGGAGTACGAGCCCCGCCAATTGGACTACAACACTGGGTTGGAAATAAAAGAAGCCACGAGAAAAAAATAGGAGCAAGGTATGAAATCGCCCAATATCGTGTCCATATTGATCGATGACATGGGATGGACCGATCTGAAATGCTTCGGAAGTTCTTTCTATGAGACTCCGAGGATAGACCGCATGATGTCGGAAGGAATGCAATTCACCAACGCCTACGCCTCCTGTCCCGTTTGCTCCCCCACCAGAGCCAGCATCATGACTGGCAAATACCCCGCCTCCTTGGGTCTGACCAATTTCCTGGTCGGTCAGGAGCGGGGCAAGCTGTTGGAGGTTCCATACATCCATTACCTTCCCTTCTCGGAACTAACCCTCCCCTCGGTCCTTCGCAGGGAGGGATACGCCACTTGGCATATCGGTAAATGGCATCTGGGGGACGAACCCTACTATCCCGAAAACCATGGGTTCGAGGTGAATGTCGGTGGGTGCAGTTGGGGGCATCAATATAGTTACTTCGCTCCCTATCGTAACCCCAGAATGGAGGAGGGACCCGATGGAGAGTTTCTGAACGACAGGCTCACTGACGAGGCGATAAGGCTCATTAAAAACAGGGATTCCCGTCCGTTTTATCTCAACTTATGTCATTACGCTGTTCATATCCCTTTATCGGCGCCCGGCGAGGATATCAACTACTTCACCAAAAAGGCGTTCGCGATGGGACTGAACGACCAATCTCCGTTCGAGGATGGGGAACATTTCCCGTGCGATCATAAGCGCAATCAGCGAGTGGTGCGCCGCCGGTTCCAATCCGATCCCATATACGCTGCCCTTATCCGTAACTTGGATTGGAACGTGGGTCGGCTTCTTGACGCCCTAGATGAAGCCGGGGAGGCTGAAAACACATTCATCCTTTTCACTTCGGATAACGGCGGGTTATCGACAGCCGAAAGCTCGCCCACATGCAACTATCCGCTGTCCGAGGGCAAGGGATGGATGTATGAAGGCGGAACCCGAGTGCCTTTCATCATCAAATGGAAGGGGAAAATCGCTCACGGAACCGTCTGCCATGAACCGATCATCAGCCCGGACCTCTATCCCACCTTCCTGGATGTGGCGGGAATCCCCCTTATACCGGAGCAACACTCGGATGGGTCGAGCATCCGTGAGCTTTTGGAGGGAGACAACTCCCGTAAAAGAGGTCCGTTGTTCTGGCACTATCCCCACTATGGAAATCAAGGCGGGACCCCCGCATCGGCGATACGCAAAGGGGATTACAAGCTAATCGAATTTTACGAGGATAACAGGCTGGAGTTATACAATTTGGCGAACGATGTCAGCGAAAAACGCAATCTCGCAAAGGAACTGCCTGCTCTAACCTCGGTGATGCACCGCGAACTCGTGACATGGCGCGAGAAGGTGGAGGCGCAAATCCCGAAGCCCAATCCGGATTATATTCCGCCCAACCCGGAAAGCGCATTGGATTGATCGGAAAGACATTTGACAAGAATTTGAAATCACAGGAGGAAAGCGAATGATCTTACAGAAAAACGACAAATTGGTGATGATAGGGGATTCCGTCACGGATTGCGGACGCGCGCAGCCAGTGGGAGAAGGACTGTTCAACGCTTTGGGGAATGGATATGTGACATTGGTGGATTCCATCCTCACCACTCTTTATCCTGAACGTTCGATTCGCGTTGTGAACATGGGGCTGAGCGGCAATACCGTTCGTGATTTGAAGATGCGATGGCAACGAGACGTGATCGAGCAAAAACCGAATTGGCTTACCATCATGATTGGAATCAACGATGTTTGGAGGCAGTTCGACAGCCCTCGTCAAAAGGAGATTCATGTATATCCGGAAGAGTATTCAGCCACTCTCGAAGAACTAGTCGTTCAAACGAAACCGATCGTCAAAGGGATCGTGATGATGACTCCTTATTATCTGGAACCAAATTGTGAGGACGCCATGCGAAAACGAATGGATCAGTATGGTGCGATCGTACGGGAGATTGCCACCAGGCATCAAACGATATTCGTGGACACTCAGTCCGAAATGATCAAAATCCTGGCACACTATCACGCGAACGCTATCGCCTGGGATAGGGTGCATCCAAACCATATCGGGCACATGGCGCTCGCCAAGGCGTTCCTTGCGTCGGTTGGCTTGGACTTCGTCAAAATTCCGAAGGAGTAGAGTCAAGGGATGGCGGAGGAAAGAACCGGATATGTGCAGCCAATCTGAATTGGACGATATTGCGGGTGGTATAATAGCGGGTAAGCATTAAAAACATATTGCCCATTTGAATGCCGCACACCCCCTGAATCCGGAGAGGAAATAATGAAAATACTAATGCTGTCCTGGGAGTACCCCCCGAACATCGTAGGTGGAATCGCGCGCCATGTGGAGGAAATATCCTGGGCGTTAGCGAAACGAGGGGACGAGGTTCATGTGGTGACATGCGATTTCCCCGGCGCCCCCATGGAGGAAACTTACAACAACGTTCATATCCATCGCGTTACCCCCTACGCTCCAGCGGATAACTTCATCCATTGGGTGCAGCAACTCAACGCCGCGATGCGGGTGAGAGCGGACGCCCTTCTTCGTGAATGGACCTCGGACGGGAATTTGAAACAGATTCCTGCAGAGGACGGCATCGTAATCCACGCACATGACTGGCTGGCGCACTTCAGCGCTGCCGCACTCAAACACGCTTACCATCTTCCCCTCGTCTCCACCATACACGCCACGGAGTTTGGCAGAAACAATGGCATTCACAGCAATATCTCTCATTACATCCACTCCGTGGAGTGGCAACTCACCTATGAAAGTTGGCGGGTAATTGTATGTTCGGGGTTCATGAAAGGCGAAGTGGAGTTCGCATTGCAGACCCCTTCGGACAAGATCGATATCATACCCAACGGCGTCCATGCGGATAAGTTTGATTTCCCCTTCCCGCCCGAAGAGGCTGCGGAGTTCCGCAAACAATATGCGGCTCCAAACGAGAAGATCATCTTCTTTGTGGGTCGCATGGTGCGTGAAAAAGGGGCGCATCTCCTGATCGAAGCTCTGCCGAAAATACGCGAACAATACAATGATGTGAAGCTGGTTATCGTCGGCGGGGGGTATCGGGACCATCTTTTTGAACTTGCTCACCGCATGGGACTGAGCTGGGATATTTTTCTTACCGGATTCATTCCGGACGACGTCCTTTTACGCCTGTACAAAGTGATCGATGTCGCGGCGTATCCAAGCCTCTACGAGCCCTTCGGGATTGTCGCGCTTGAGGCGATGGCGGCGGGAGTTCCGGTTGTCGTATCCGATTCAGGCGGGCTAAGGGAGGTAGTGGAGCACGACGTAACAGGAACCATCACATGGCTGAACAATCCCGACAGCCTCGCATGGGGAATCACCCGGGTTTTGAAGGATCCGGAGCATGCGAAATGGATGGCGATGAACGCCGGACGTGTGGTTCGGGATTATTATAATTGGGATCGAATCGCACAGGAGACACGAGGTGTTTATCACCGAGTGTGGTCGGAATACCAAACCTGCCCATGGTGATTCCTTTGGGGCGGCGCGTGCGTCGCCCCTCCATCCACAGGATTCACCGCCTCAGTTGAACAGAATCTATGCGACGGCGTTCCTGTGATTACGTTACGGCAGCGTTATCACCCTGATTTTCTCCCACGCCCGCAAGCGGGGCAAAACCGCTCCGCCAAGGTTTTTCTCCGTCGCAGTCGCGCCAAATACATAGACCTCCGTATCCGCCGGCGTGGCTTTTATCTCTTGGCCAGGGGCGAGGGTGATATTTAAATTCCGATAGATATCCGCATGCTCGCTCTTCCCGTCGGGAGTGTCCTTCCAGAAAAAGCCTGTAAAGTGGCGGATATCGAACAGCGCCCCGTAGGATAACCCCGCCTTGGGGTTGTTCCACACTTGGACGTTATCAATGGAATGCGGCGTATCCCCGGAGGCGTCACCGAGGATATTCGATACGGGATACATGAAATAGGATTCGCACCGCCAGGGAAATGTGTCCGTGTTCTTTAATCGAAGCAGCCGTGCGCCAAACCAACTCTCCTGCGGATAGGTATCCAAGCAAAAAGTGGCTTGGTAATCCCCATCGGAGCCCGCCAACGCACTTTTATGATCCGCAGTCATGATAAGCACGGTGCGAACCGGTCCGCTGAATTTCGTTATCTCACTGACGGAGGAGGGAGCGATCCACTGGTTTGCAACTCCCGTCTCATGCACCAGCGTCCCAAAGCTCCCCAGTGAAGAGTTCCCAAGCCTCACCGTATCAAAAAAGCTGCCTGTTCCGGCGGTATGGGTTAAAGTTAACACTCCCGGTATGACAAAGCTCTCGTCGCCGCTTTCCGTCTTTCGCGAGGGATTCCCCTCTCCGTGCATGAGAGGCAAGGCGATGATGCCATATGGGCGGAGTCGCGGAAGAAGCATCGCTATCTCCGGACCGTTTGGAAGATCGTCCGTTTGAAATTTAATCCCTTTCGACGCAGCATTCGCAATGGTCCATTCCCCCTTAAGCTTCTCAAGAGGGAAGGAGACGGGAACATTGTCCAACTCAACATCGGATCTATTCACAACCACAACGCAAGGTTTTTTCAATTTCGGGTCGAGCAGCGTTTGCGCAAACCGATTTGTTTCAATCTCGGAAACCGTAGCCTCTTGTTTGGGATCGATATTCACTTGGACATACGCCGATCCATGAAGATGCAATGGGATATCCCTGCTTTCGCCGGGAGACAGAGATAAGTGTTTCATGAAGCTTTGCGCCCCAACCATAAAATCCACATTGAAGGAAGCACGCGCAGCACCTACATTCATGATGCGCACCACGGGTGTTCCATTCGCCTTGCGGAATATCTTGCCAGTGAGTTTGGCGGTCTTTCCTGCGTGTATTTGCTGCGCCATCGCGTTAATGCGTGTCGCCATTCGGGTGAGGTCCGCCCACGGACGATTGTTGACATCCACCAGTCCGTAATTGCTATCCTCCGGGAACGAGGATGAGACCCCTAACGCAGGCTCATCAACCCACATGAAGTAGTCGGAACCCACCATGAACGGGAGATCAAACAACGAACGCTGATAAACCCCAAAGCAAAACGCTTTGTCCTTCTGCGTCGCCACCCGCTGCCCCGCCCCGTGCTGACTGGGCAATCCCGCATCCAACGCCGGGAAACTCCACTCCGTCAGCATTAATGGACGTTTCGCCTCTGAGTAATACTTGCGCATGATGCCGGGCATGTCCGGGCTGTATCCCTTGGAAAGATCCACTCTGCCATAATAATTCACGCTCACAATATCGCAGTACTTGCCCGCAACCGACATAACGCCGTCCGGCATGGTACCCGCAAAACGGCATCCGAGTATCATATGATGCGGATCGACCTCGCGAATCGCCTTGGTGGTGATGGAGAAGTACTTTTCGGCGATCAGCTTCACGAAATCCATTTCGTTGCGAATGGCGATTTTGTTTGTCACCTTGGGCGGTGTGACGGAGTTCGCAAAATCCTCCCAACTGGCTTCATGCAAGCCCCAAGCCGCATTGAGGGCCTCGATACTTGGATATCGCGCCCGTAGAAATTTCATCAACGCGATTTTAGCGGGATGATCGGCGGGCTTTTTGAAGGTTTCGTCGACTAGGCCGGTCTGCGCGCCGTCCTTTCCGAACCATTCCAACTCGTTATCCAGGAAATACCCCAGCAACCAGGGATCGTTCCTCACAGGGGTGCACTGCTGGCGCGCCTGTTGCAGGCAATACTTCGGGAACATCGGGTCGAAAACATCGGGGAAACCGGTCCAGGTGGTTTTTGGCGCGATATCGCTAATCGGTGAGAAGTTGGTTCCAAGGCTAAGGAAAGCGGTGTAAGGCAGCCCCTTGTAATATGTGGACGCACTGCAACCGGCTCCAAGGGTGTTAAAATTCCATTCCTTCAACCGATGCACGGAGTTCTCAGCCCATTTCTCCTCAGTCCCAAACTCTTTTTCAATGTTTCTGTGATAAGGAGCGTAACCCAGTTTCTCGCAAAAGATCATGTTCCAGTTCACATGATCCGTTCCCACGGCGTAGAACGATCGCCCCGACGGGTCGATGATCCACCATTTGCCATGAAGTTTCTGCACGTGAAAATAACCGGTTTTCTTACCGACGTAAACGCCGGGATGAAGGGCGTGATAGGGCGGAAATACCGGTTTCGGAGGGGTGGCCCCTTTTTCGGTGATGACCGCTCTGAATTCGGAGTAGGAGGCGACTTCGGAATCGACCGTTAATGCCGGGCGACCATCCGTGACAGCGGCGTTGTTAAAGCGATACGCCTGATGACATCGCACCGTGCCGTCAAGTTCACTGATCGTGCCGTCAATGCCTATGGGAGTAATCGTCAGCTTGAATCGATAAGGATGATCGTATCGCCAATTGAAATTCGCCCCCTCGTTGGCGGTCATCTCCAAAGCGGTACCCGTAGCGGATTGCGCAAGCCAGTTGCCTCGATACGATTCCGCCAGTTCGCAGAAATGACCGTCGCCCAAGTTATCCGGACGCTCGCATAGCGTATAATGCCAATAGTTATTATCGTCGTACACAAAAGCCAAACCCGCCAACTTCCAACTGGTTCCAGCGGGCTTATGCAAGGTGATCGTCGCCTGGATGGTCATCCGCTTTGCATATGGCGCATTTACAGGTGTTGCGAAGGTTTTCCAGCCGTCCATGCTATCGAACGAACCGTTGCGCACCTCCCAATTCCCGCTTTGGACATCCCAATTCTTGCTCGCGCCGGAACCTTGGGCGTAGGAGGAAAAATCATCCTTGATGACAATCGGAGGGGTGTGCACACCTTGACCGTAGGTGCGGATAATTGGAACCGAGAGTAGAATAACCACGACGGCGAGAAGCCATCCAGTGCGCATGATTCTGTTCTCCTTGAAAGCTGATATAGGAAGTATACACCTTCAGGATGCCAAAATCTCTCTCATGGCGGGGAAGTGCGCAGACCCAATCTCTTCAATGGGATATCCCTGCCAAAGCGCTCTTTTGGGATGGGATGACAGCAAGGGGAGAGTTTAAAATCCCCCGCCCGTCGCCTGCTTTTTCAACGCTTCGAGGAATCCGTTGGGATCGGAGACGCTCACAAGTAATGAATAGCCGTCCCTTGTGGGAATATAGACCACTCGATGCGGGTCTGTTACCGCCGCGAGAGCCTTTTGCCCGTCATTCAATCGAAACCATCCCACTAGGTAGCGTGGCATGCCGATCCCGTTGGTGCGCCATTTCAATCGCAGGTTTTTCTCAACGCTCAAATCAACCACGCGCGATTCAGGCACGTTTAGCTCCGTGATAGGGATTGATCTTCCGTAAATGGGAACACGCAAGCGCAGGCTCTGATTCTCCAACTCCACCGATCCCTTGTTCGGCGAGATGAGAATAAACGCCAACCACCCTAAAAGCGCAATCAACAAAACCAGAAAAATCCATTGCCAACCGCTATTAGACGGCGTAATAGGAAATACCTCTTTCATTTCATCCCCCATATAAGATATCAGCGGAAGTATGCATATCCACCTCCAAATACCGCCGGATGTCGCTATGGGAAAAGGTGGTCAAATATCCTTCCCCAACGCGTACAAATATTTATATCCTCTATGGAATGACGTAGCGAGACGAGATGCGGTTTCATCTTATTTCCCCGTTCAACAGGCGTTCGGATTCGCTCTAAGCCACGTGATATTTTCATTCTGAATGTTCTAATGCCCTATGTCGGCGATGCATACTTTTCCATTCGACTTACGATAATAGACCCTGTAAGCGTCCTTGGGGCCGAAGCTGTTGTGATAATAGGAGGAGCCGGCGATTTTCCCTCTCTCATGAAGGATGAAATTGCCGTTATTGTATTCGTAAAACGCCTTCTCAGCGGCAACCACAATCCCCAAATCGGTTTGAGAAGCCAGCCAATTGTAAGCCTTTTTGGAAATCGAGATGTTTGTATATATTGCTTCGTATCTAAAACGCATCTCCGCTTCACGTTTTTTTATAAATCCTTTTTCATTGTATTGGTAACGTTGTAATTCCTTCTGAAGCTTTTGTTTGTCTTCATCAAGCTTTATAATTTTTTCTTCACTGTCCATTATCTGATTTTCAGACTTAATTCGCTTTCTCTCTTCCTCCTCGGCAAGTCGTAAGGCTGTCTCGCTATCACTTTTAGCTTGTTCCAATTGACGCTTCAAGTCCTCGATATCCTCGGATTGCTTGATAAGGTTTTCGTGCTTACTGGCTTCGATGAGCTTGGCGGCTGTTGCGATATCGCCTTTATAATTTTCAATGAGTGCGACGGAATGATTTTGCCTCTCTTTCAAATCGGATATGAGCGACTTAGTCTTATTTATCTCGCTCTCTTGCCGTCGGATATCCTTTTCGGTTGTTGCAATTGCACGTCTCATATTCTCCAAGCTTTCGCTTTCCTCGATGAATGCTAACTTATCGGATTCCGCATAGTAGGAGAGATATCTGTCTTCTATTGGTTTAAAATCACCTCTAAGGAAGCTCCGTGCGAGCCCCATTCCCATCACCATCTCTATTAAATTCCTGTTTAACTCTTTTCCTGATTTTATCCATGCTATCAACGCCCCCCCGCCGATTAACACCGGAGCCAATGGACCTGAAAGAGTCGAGAGCGCGGTCGATAATCCCATATATATCCCAAAGGGAAGCGTTATTCCTAAAACAGTGGTGAAGATGGCGTGAACCATTATCGAGAGCGCCATATATGCGCTGAACCCGGCGACACTGACGACCGAGGAAAGAAGAACCGTCGGGCTGGTATTGATGATCACATTGCGAATGGTGGCGGCGCTAAGATTATCCAAATTGAGTGCCGATTGAATAGCTCTCCTTTCGCTGTCGCTCATCTGATTAATTCGCTCTTCTATTTTCTCGTCCATCTCTCTGCGTTGGGCGTCATTGGCATTCTCCCAAGCCTTCTTGTAGGCTTTCTCCATCTTATCGAAGAATGCCATCATAATCCTATAAGCCATGTCCTTTGGAAGAGCCATCTCGTCAATTCCATAGTTCCGTGCGACAAATTGCATCACCAGCAGGGAGATAACCCTCGGATCGGTTTCACGTGTGCATCTCAATCGTTTTGTAATCATTTCAATAATTGCTTTGATACGATCGTCCACGCTTAGCTTGAGGTATTCTTGTTTTGAAATTTGTATTATCTCCTCGAATGTTACCTCCGAGAACGAGAGATTCAGTCGTTTCAAAAAAGGTGATACCATTTTAATCAGTATAGGCCCTATGATCCTTCCAAGATGCCCATGTTCAAGCAATGCGGCGAAAAGCGATTGCTCTTCGGCGGTGCACTCTTTAATTCCTTCAAAAAGATCCACGTTCACGGACATGTTCGTCTCCCTCTTTCAATGTTCCAAATATAAACCATATTATGGCAAACAAACTTTATTTTTACCGAGTTGTTATACGTGGGAAATTCAAACGAGCATGGTAGCTTATGGTGTGGCGATTTTCGCAAAGGTATGGCTGATTTGGCGAAATGATTCGGAGGATTAATAAATGATACCATTGTTTATAAATCGTTACATGGGATAACATTTGTTGCGGATAGGAGACTAGGATATCTGGAAATGCAAACCAAAGTTAAATGAAGAATTATTTGCCGCTGTTAAAACGCAAAAGGGTATCCCAGTCAATCCCTCCATCCGGCGTGGAGAAATCCTGAAGGAACTCTCGTGTGAGACGATTAACCGTTTTGCCTCGCTCTTTTTCATATGTGATACGATGCTCGGAAGGCAAATCTTTCATCATATGGCAAAGCTTCAAATAAAATTCCGGATCGCCTGTGATTTCCTCCCAGAAAGCCTACCCCGCTATTCTGCGGTAAATATATTGGGTGCTGCGCGTACCGCCTATATGCCCGTATGAATGAGCAAGCACCACATCAAACTGCTTGTGCAGTTTCATGGTGCGACTACGAAGTTTCCCGAATTCATCATCCAGTCTTTTGGATTGACTTGCATTAAAAATATTCGTTCCCGATTTGACCGATATAGCCTTGTATATTTCTTCGGTCTCGATAACAATATCCACCCCTTCACTTGGGGAAACCATTCCACCGCTCACGCTTTTTGCAATAGGTTCGAAAAAAGCATCCCCGAATATTGTTTCATCTGAAGAAGACATATAGGCTTGCAGAATCAACTCCACGATCTCATCGGCTTTATACACGCCAATGGCTCGAAACAGATAGGGGTTCTTTTTTCTTAAAGTATCTTTTAATCTAAGTTTAGATAATCTATCAATCCGACGATGGTAAAAGTTTTCAAGAGCGGCTGTTATGATTTCTTCAAGCTCATTTGATTTCATAAATATCCTTTGCCTCACCCGTTGCAAATAAATCGGGTGTGCCATTCTCTATTGCCCTCAATCGCTCCTTCGAAATGGCAATGTATTCTTCATTCATCTCCATGCCGATGTAACGTCTGCTAAGCTGCACGCAAGCTATCGCGGTTGTTCCGTATCACATGAAAGGATCAAGGACAATATCTCCTGGTTTGGTAAAGAGCTTGATGAACCAAGAGGGAAGTTCCACGGGGAATGTGGCGCTGTGATTCCTATTGGCGCACTCGGTAGCCATATGAAGGACATTTGTGGGGTACGCCATCTCTCGGCCCAGCCAATTGGATATGTTCTTGCCGAACCCGCTCATGACTTTTGAATTATCACGACGCATATCCGTCTCGCTGAGATTTTGCAGTCTCGAATGACGCCAATCGCCCATAGGCACCATGACCTCTTCCTGATACATCGCGAAGTCTTTTCCGAGGGTAAAATGCAAGCATCGTTCCCAAGCGTCACGAAAGCGATTTGGCCATTTTCCAGGATAGCAGTTTTTCTTATGCCAGACATACTCCTCTGTCCAAAACCATCCCAGTTTTCTCATTTCAATAATCAGTTCCAGCACATAGGTGTGACGCTCCCCCGCCACCACGCGCTCCTTGATGTTCAGGATGAATGAACCGGTTCGCTTCAGAACCCGTTTCAATTCGATGGCGATTGGGAGAAACCATTCCACGTACTCATCGGGGGTAACGCCGCCATAGGTATGCTTTCTCTGGCAGAATGCAAATTTGATGGTGAATTATGACCTGCCGTAACGCCGCCATAGGTATGCTTTCTCTGGTCGGCATATGGCGGAGAGGTCACTATCAAATCCACGGAATCATCCGGGATTGACCGCAGCAAATCCTTGCAATCCCCTGTGAGCAGCACATTTTGTATCGTATCGTATTCCATATGTCCCTTGAATTCGCAATAGGATATCCGCATTGTGTCTTTGTATTATAGCGCATATGTATGACGGCATGTCATGGATGATCCTCCATTGAAAGGTCTGAATGGGTTTTGGAATGAGGTAATCTTAGTTGAGTCTTATCTCATCCACTTAGCAAGGTTCTGAACTTTTATAAAGGATTTTGAAAATGAGTATCTCCACATCCTCTCTATCCAAAGCATACAAAGCTTACTTCCCCATCGGGGCGGCGATAGGTCCGAGGCATCTCCGCACGCATGCGGATCTGCTTTCCACCCAGTATAACAGCATTACCGCGGAGAACTGCATGAAGTTTGAGCCGATCCATCCCGAGCCGGATCGTTACGCCTTCGAAGATGCCGACGCTCTCGCAAATTTCGCGCGAATAAACGGGATGAAAATGCGCGGTCATACACTGGTGTGGCATAACCAAACGCCCAAATGGGTTTTTGAAAACCTGGATGGCACCCCGGTTTCGCGTGAAACTCTTTTGAAGAGGATGCAAGAGCATATACACACCGTCGTCGGGCGCTACAAGAATTCGGTTTACTGCTGGGACGTGGTGAATGAAGCTGTTGCAGACGAAGGAGAGGATATCCTTCGCAAAACCAAGTGGCTGGAGATCATCGGCGAGGATTACCTCTTGAAAGCCTATCAATTCACTCACGAAGCCGACCCCAGCGCTCTTCTATTTTATAACGACTATAACGAAACGAACCCTGCAAAAATGCGCAAAATTACGCAATTGCTGAAAAATCTTCTTGAACGAGGCGCCCCCATACACGGCATGGGCATGCAGGCGCATTACGGACCCTCCCACCCAAAAGCGGAGGATATTCGGCTCGCCATCGAGACCTACGCCTCGTTGGGAATTAAGGTTCAGATTACCGAAATGGACCTCTCCGTATACGAGAGGGAGGACGGCCCGTGCGAATTACGAAAGCCCACCAAGGAGATGATGGATCATCAAGCGACACGGTACGAGAGAATATTCGCCACATTGAGAGAATGCAAGGCGGCGATTACGGGCGTGACGCTTTGGGGGGCTGCCGATGACGCAACATGGCTGGATAATTTCCCCGTTCGGAGACGCAAGAACTGGCCGCTCCTGTTCGACGAAAACCACCAGCCTAAGGAGGCGTGCAGGAGGGTGATGGATTTTCAAGACTAACGGAAGTTCCGCAAATCCCCTCCCGGATCACAAATATACCAACTCACATTATGCATATCCTTGAGTGCTAGGGTCAGTTCGCCAATATTCACGGAATCTTCGATTTTCCGGAAAAACGATATTGGAGTATCGTAGTGGGCTTGAACATCGGGCTACGGGAACCCGCTATTACGTACCAGTTATTGTTTGATCTCCGCACGCCCAATCCGAGCCGCGAACGCAGTGAGCGGGCATGTGGCGATTGCCCATCACGCAGAGGAATTGGCGCGGGAATCCCATGCATGACTAACGCCGAATGAAAGGATGTCCCCCCAAAAAAACGACGAGGCAACCCGCGCGACGCGTTACGATATTGCCATGATAAATCAAAACAAGTTTGATAATTCGTAACAATGTGGTTGGTGGAAGTGGTATATTAGTCTTCCTCATCCGTATCAGCGTACTTGAAGGACGGGGACATCGTTGATGCAAGTTATGAACCAGTGACCTCTTCGGCGCGAGCCAATGTGTCAATATTAATCCCGCTCCAAGGGGGAATTATACGTGAAATCCCTGAAATCATGCTTGCGGAATCATTCTCCGTGCGTGAACCGAACCCGAGGGCTCAGCTTGGGGGAGGGGTGCTATTTAAAATAATAGACATAATAATCGGGATCATCATAATGATGAATGATAAAATTAACAAGGCAATCCAGATGCCAGTAATGACTCGCTTTGTCGTAAGACTCCAGCGTGTCATCCACCACATGAAAATAATTCCTATTGGCGCGGACAACAGAAGTAGCAAAATTACCGCCCAGTCAGGTATTACTCCGGTTTGCATGTTATTTTGAGGAAATGGCTGGGGCGGATAACACAATGTCTGATTGCCTGCCCCAAGGAAACCGACAAACTTGGACCCGCTCTGGGTGATAACGGTATAACTCCCATTAGGCATCATGAAAACGCTGGATGCAGAACTGGAAATGCCAAGTTGACCATTTTGCAGAACGAATGATATACTCTTTCCTTGAACCGGAATCTCAAGAAATGTTACGATGGTGGCTATTGAAACGCCTCCGTGCGCTTATACAGACGCCACGATTGCAGATAAATTATGCTTCTTGCAGATATACCTATAACGCCTCAGCTATAGTGTGAGATGGAACCTTTACCCTGCGTCGAGCCATGAACTTTCAACCCGAAACCCGACCATCGATTCAACCCTACACTTCGGTAATGGCTCCATCTAAAATGTAAGCGGAGCGAACCATACGCTTATGGCTTCGTGAAGGATATTGTTTCATTTCCACACTGGTTCCATTTAAACGTTTACACTTTACCGCCTTTCATCTAAGGGTTATGACAACCATGGAGGTCCGGAACTAATTCATCACGCGCCTCGTTTCAATGCGGGTCTGAATTTCCATCAAATTCTCACCTCCAACTCCTCCCATTGTATCATTTATAACCATCTTATTGTTTTCTCCTAAGTATTCTGTCAAGAATTAATAGAGCGAATATGGGCCAAAAAATGGGAAGAAGGAGAACCCCCATGATTATCAGAAACGAGTTCACTCCGTCTTTATCTTTCATGGCATCATCTCCATTATGACCATTCCGCACCAGGATGCGGCTATTTCGACTATCCTTGTTTAGACGACGGGCGTCACATAATATTCCAAGACGGTAACCTCGGTGGTACTCTTTGCCGTCCGTCTTTGTTCCAATTCCACGCTGTTATATTAAAATGACCCCTTGTCAACGTCATGAAGAAACTTGACAGAGGTTCTTCCTTATTCCAAGTCAACGTGATTTGTTTCATCTCACGCTCATCTTATGGCGAATATCAAAAACATTAACGTTAGAAATATCATTACGGCAAACAACGACCACGCCACGATAGCGTCAGGTAGGTATTCCGGCTTGACCTTCTTCTTAGGAGGTTCGTATAAAATATCCCATGAACCGCAGTTCTTGCAGTAGTCGCCCTTGTGCAAATCGTGTATGAATCCCAAATTAAAACCGAGATTAATAGAAGTGTAGGTTGACAGAATGGTGCTTAAGATGCCCAGAAACGTGGCGAATCCATATCTGTGCTTGATCGTCTTACCCAGATTATGACTGCCACACTTGGCACACCTGGGATAATCATCATTCGATAAATCGGTTTCATGAATTTCCATGGGCTCTCTCCAAAACTCCATATCTGACATTTTTATTATAACAGTACCTGTCTTCCGTTGATGGAGCGCTGACAACGCGGGTAAGACAACCGTCCTGCTCGAAAACCCCGTTTTCCTTTGAGAGGAACGGCGGTCTTGCGGTGAACCTTTGGAACATCTGTTTTCAGGATGAATGACACTATGGTGATCACCGCAAACATAATGCTTATAGGCGCCTCGTAATCGAGGTGATGTCATGCACCGCTAACTATAAACTCACGCCAGAGGACGCAATGCGGAAATGGCGTAGAAAGATTTTTTAAGGCGTGCGGGGCGAAGCGCGTCATGGGTGCGGAGGCTATGGAATCCAAGCGCGGCACTCCCCGCGCTCCATTGCCGGATATTGGGTATCGGATGACCGGTCGCGGGTGTTGTTTGACTATCATACGCCCGATACAAGCCGCGATCGCAGTGAGCGTGCATGATATGTTTACCCGACATGCCCCATGGGTCGGGTGCTGAGGTGTCGGGTATGCCGTGAACACCCATACCCGGAGATAAATCTCCGGTTTGCGCTGACAAAACCATGGAGGGTTGGGAAATCCCCTTGGGGGATTTCGTTTTCTTCAACGCGGAAGTTCACTTTCGTGCGGGCGGGGTGCTTTAACGGGGGGACACCCGCTCACTGCGTTCGCGGCTCGGATACACTTTCGCATTGGCGTTGACGGCGGGGGTTACCCGCGCTCACTGCGTTCGCTGCTCGGATACACTTTCGCGCAGGCGTGGGAAATCTGTGTTGTCCAACAAAATCGTACGTGTTATATGGACTTACATTTCCATTAATCCATCCTGTTTCGAATCCCAATTCTCACAACAAATACAGCTTTCAGCGCGTTACGTTCGTCACTTCACATGGTGAAAAAAGGGGATATATGGACTAAACTATTATCCAAGACGCTTTTAAAACACACTTTGTTGCTTCAAAGCCATTCGACATGCGTGACGGCGTCCGTGTTTCGAAAGGAGAGATCATGAACCAATTCCTGATTGGCGTTCTCATCCTCGCCATTTTAAACGTTCCATCCCTCGCCGACAACCAATACAACACCTTGCGTCCGAAGGACACAGGGCAGGCGTTGGTGAACCCCTCAATGGGCTGGACCCTGATGTTCTACTCGAACATCCCCACGAACTACGGCTCCAAACTCGCTCCATCCGATACCGTGGATGATTTCCCAGGCCTTTCCGTCGTCTACCTTCGCGTGCCATGGGCGTATGTGGAACCTCAGGAGGGTCGTTTCAACTGGGCGATGCTGGACACCCCAGCGCAGAGGTGGATCGAAAAGGGCAAGCAGGTGGCGTTTCGGATCACCTGTTCCGAAAACTGGTTGAAATACGCTACTCCGGAGTGGGTCTTCAAGGATGGCGCGAAGGAGGTCCCCTATGAGTTTGGCAAGGGTCCCACGCCCAACGGCTCCATCATCGATCCCAATTTCGGTGATCCGGTTTTTCTGAAAAAACTGGACGACTTCCTCGCGGCGATGGGTGAAAGGTACGACGGCAACCCGCATGTGGCTTTCGTGGATATCGGCTCATTCGGGTTGTGGGGCGAGGGACACACCATGATGAGCTCTCAGGTTTCCCCCGTACGCACGCAAAAGATCGTCAAGGAGCACATCAATCTCTATTTGAAGCATTTTCATCACACGCTTTTGGTTCTAAATGACGATGTCAACGGTCCACAAACACCAGGCGCACATCTGCCATTAGCCGACTATGGTTTGGAGAGGGGCGTCACCTTGCGCGATGACAGCATCCTCGTGCAGCCGCCGCCTAACTCCTGGTACCATTCCGAGCTTGCACAGGAGTTTTGGCCGAAACTGCCTGTCATACTGGAACATGAGCATTACGGATCATCCAAGGAGCGAGGCGCGTGGAGCGGCGAATTGCTGGAAAAGGCGGTGGAGGACTATCACGCCAGCTATCTTTCCATCCACTGGTGGCCGCATGAGTTCCTTGAGGCGAATAGAGACACCATCAACAAGATCAATCTTCGGCTCGGATACCGACTGCAGCTTCGTGAAATCGATTGGCCCAAGGTCGTGACAATTGGAAAACCCTTCACGGTCAAATCAGTTTGGGCGAACGCCGGTGTGGCGCCGTGCTATCCGGGAGGATTCATGACATTAACCATCAAGGACGACAAAGGGGGCATAGTCGCGGCGCTCGCCGATGATACGCTCGACATGCGCAGTTTGAAAGTTGGTCCGCCCAACCAAGCGCCGGAGACCCCGCACCGATCGGAGTTCAGAGCGGGGCTATACGCCCCCACAACCCTTCCCGGAACCTACAATCTTTACGTCTCCGTGGGTTACAGGGACGGCACGCCGCGAATAGCGTTGCCCCTGCCCAACGATGACGGAAATCATAGATACAAAGTGGGTACGATTACCTTGAAATAGCAGGAGATGCACATAAGGAGAACCAAACAATGCCAAGGACCATCAAACGCCAGCCGGATTACACTCAGTTTTTAAAGATTCTCCGGAGAAAGGAGAAACCATCCCATCTGCCTTTCTACGAGCATCTCGCCAGCCCGGGATTCATCGCTCGTCAAACAGGCAGACCTTTTGACAGGATGAACCCGAATGAGGACGAGTATTGGCGCGTCTACGTTGATTTTTGGATGAGCATGGGATACGACGTCATCCCCATGGAGATAGGATTAAACTGCCCGTTGCCCACGCATGATCACAAAGCCGGCGCGGTCTCTGCGGGTAGCGAGGAGCATGTCTGCATCACCTCCATGGAGGAGTATGAAAAGTATCCTTGGCCCGTTGAAAGCAACCCCATTGACTTTCGTCACTTCGAGACGGTGGCGAAGATGCTGCCGGAGGGAGTCAAGATTGTCGGAGGGGTGGGAGCCGGCCCCTATGAGTGGGCAACCTACATGTTGGGGGTTGTGGGGCTCTCCTTGCTTCTGTTTGACAACCCCGAACTGGTGCGTCTTGTTTTCGAACGCATAGGCTCCCTCCACATCAGCGCGGACAGGCAGTTGTCTACCATGGATGGCATCTGCGCCTTGCGCCAAGGAGACGATCTGGGTTTCAAAACCGCCACGTTCCTAAAGCCCAAGGATTTGCATGAACTGGTGTTCCCCACCTACAAGAAGATGGTTCAAGCGGCGCATGATCACGGATTGCCTTTCATCCTGCACTCCTGCGGAAATCTCGGGGAGGTGTATGACGAAATCATCACCGACTGCAAGATTGATGCGAAGCACTCCTTCGAAGAGACCATCATGCCCGTGGAGCAGTTCAAGGCGAAATACGGTGACCGCTGCACGCCGCTCGGCGGACTGGACGTAGACTTCCTCTGCCGTGAATCGGAGGAGGAGATCCGACGATACGCTCGCGAAAAAATCGAAAAGTGTTATAACGACGGCTTCTACGCTCTTGGCACCGGCAATTCCCTCACCGACTACATGCCCGTGGAGAACTACCTCATCGCATTGGACGAGGGGATAAAGGTTACGGGAAGGTGATGATACACTAAATTACCATTATGGAGGAATCAAAAAGAGAAATAAAATACTGTTTCGCATCCGACTTGAATATCCGTTGAAATCAGATGAGTTGAAGCCCTATGCATATATGATTCTAGATTCAACTCCTCATATCATGGATAGTCATAGCTATTGATCATAATTCTTTAACCCTATGGCCTGTAAATGTCTGACACCATGATGATTCAGAGGATTTTTTTTGCGCCCCCGATGACCGGATTGTTCCACTTCATCCCAGAACCAATGTTGAATTTGACCATGAAAACATGGAGCATCATATTCATCCTGCCACCCAACGAAAATTCCACTCGCACAAACCGAAAACTCGAAGAATACAAGTCATATCTACGCTTTGCAGCCATTCACGACATCCGAACTTCCTCGAACGACGAACATATCTCCGCGCTAAGATTCCATCGAAGTCACTGCCATGAACTCCTGAAATTGTAATAGTGTTAGGAACAAAGGTTGATTCACTCGTGTGTGAGAGCTGCCTGAAGGAGTAACCTCCACATTTCCATAGGATCTAAGGCTCCTTTGGAAAAAGTCTATCAATACAGGAAATAAATGTGCAATGATTTTTTATTCGATTGCGAGTTTTCTTATAAACGAAAAAGCTGACAAACACGATGAAGGCTTGTATGTTGTGAATATCCAATTACTTACCATGTTGTTAACAAACAGCCGTATGAAGGGGATAAACACTCTCTATCAAGCAGTGCCGACCACAGCGAGAGGATGAGGCAATCGAAGTTATCTCATGACGATCATTACCTGATAGCGGTTCAGCTTGTTTTCGACTGACCCCTATACGAAAGAAAAAACCGCTTTTTTGATTATAAGACTATGATAAATGGAATTATATCAAAGTCTATAGGTACAATTAATCGTACATGATATGTTGGGAAATATACGAATTATGGGTATGCTTAAAACAACTGTGTTTCGCCGCGCACCGTAAGAAGCCAGCATGGAAGGAGTTTTCTATCCATTAACATCTCGAAACGTAGATTGCTATTCATACATAGTCAATGCACGCTGGAAATTCAGACGTGGTTCAAAACAAGCAAATCCCTGTACTTATTCATGCTAATATTTATTGCGAAATGACCTTGATCCTCGGCATGATATCTCTAAATAAGGAGTCACATACATGAATCGAATTCCCGTCATACTTGATATGGATCCCGGTGTTGATGATGCGCTGGCGATTATCCTCGCGCTAAAATCCAAAATGCTTGATGTGAAGGCGGTCACGATTTGCGGAGGAAATGTGGGGCTGGATCAATGCGCCTTGAACGCGCTTAAAACGATGATGATCGTTGATCCCAATCATCGGATTCCCGTCGCTCGTGGCTCTTCCCGCCCCGTTCGCCGAAGCCCGTTTCGGGCTGGGGGAATTCATGGTCCTGACGGCCTCGGCGGGGTGCAGGATACATACCCCGACCCTCTACTCTCCGAACTGGCTGCGGAGAATGGAGTGGATATAATCCTGAACACAGCGCGTCGCTGGACGAAGGACCTTGTGATTATCGTCACCGGTCCCCTGACGAATATCGCACTGGCTATCAGCAAGGATCCGGAGGCCATGCGAGCTATCAAGGAGATATTCTGGATGGGCGGCGCTTTCGCCACCACCGGCAATATTACGCCGGTCGCCGAGTTCAACGCTTTCTGCGATCCGGACGCTGCACAGGAAGTTATTTCATTCGGTGTGCCCATGACGGTTGTGGGTCTTGACGCATGCATGCAATGTCCTCTGGGCAGAGAGGAGATTGAACAGGAAGTTACTCGAAATCCCTCCGATATCGGTGCTTTCGTTAAAGCGATAACGGGAATGTACATGGATTTTTACCGCAGACAGGAAAACTTTGATGGATGCTACCTGCACGATCCACTTGCGGTGGGGGTGGCGATTTGGCCGGATATCATTATTAAATCCGAACTTCATCACGTGAATGTGGTGACCGATGGCGCCGCACAGGGAATGACGATCATCGATCGGCGCCCTCGAAACCCCTGGCTCAATCCCACCTGCTTGGAGGTGTTAAGCCGCATTGATGGGGCCGATCTGAATATCCTGCGAGAATTCGGCGTTGCCGGCATACCGCCTCATGTCAAGGTGATTCTATCCGTGAATGGAGATTTGTTCCTGCGCAGATTCAAGGAGTTATGCTTCGGATAGGGGAGGCATATGTGAGTTTCGCGATGATTGCTCCGCGCAAATGGCGATGGACATTCCGCATGCCTGATGGATGGCGCGTTCACTCTGTATTTATTTCCGAATTCCGATAATTGCTCTCGCAATTAAATTGTAAATGAAGAGAGGACTGCATTATGTTTTTGATATTGATGGAAACCTCCGGCAACCAAGGCTATATCTTTGCAACAAACCGTCTGAGGGAGAACGTGGGAGCATCCTATTTGACACTCATCAGTTGTAAGGAGTGGGTTGAAACGGAGGTGTCGAAATATCCCAAAGTTGTATTGTTGCTTGCTTCTTCGGGCAAAGCCTATTTGCGCACGGAGTGTGAGGATGCAGCCAAAGCCTTCATCGGGAGCATCACCCTGAAGGCGCTCAAGGAAGCTCCTGGTCTGGATATCACCGGGGCTTATGTCGAATACGAAGAGGGTTCTATTCACAAAGCGATACCTCAAGTTCACCGGAAAATAGCATCCATTCGTTCTGAAATTCCCGGAGTGCATTATAGATTCCAACAGATTCCCATCCTTGACATCTGTTCATCCAGTGGTCTTCCCGCCTATCAGGAAATAAAAGTGGGTGATGATACTCGCAGACTTTCGAAAGTCAGTTTTTTTAAACGAAATGCCGCAAATTGCGCATATGACCGATTGGAGGAAATATTCCCCTCGCTGAAATTTCCAAAGGATATCGAGGACTTGACAAAGCAGGGGGAATGGCTTGCTGTTGTCCATGCCGATGGCAATGGGATGGGCCAGATATTTATGAACTTCGAAGATTACGCTAAATCTACAAATGATGAAGATTATATCAAGAAACTAAAGGCCTTCTCCGAGTCATTGGATACTTGCGCGCGTGACGCTTGCAAGGAAGCTTTGATGAAGATCAAGGAGAATGATCATCAGGTAAGAGCTATTCCTTTGATTTTCGGCGGGGATGATCTGACTCTGTTATGTCTTGGCAAGAATGCCGTAACCTTCACGGAATCATACCTGAAAGCGTTTCAGGATAATACAAAGAGCAACGAGGTTATAAAATCCATACTTCCCTGCGGCGCCACGGCATGCGCAGGGATCGCAGTGGTGAAGCCTCATTATCCATTTTCAGTCGCCTACGACATCGCGGAGGGATTGGTGGTATCAGCCAAAAAGGTGAAAACCAAATACGAAAATAAGAGTGTCTCCGCGTTGGATTTTCATGTCGTATATGACAGCTCCCCGACCAGCCTCGAAAGTATAAGGCGCGAACTAACCATCGGCACCGATCGCCTGTATGGAGGCCCTTATCTAATTGAAGAACAAACTGATAAATGGGGCAAAGCTCATTCCTTGGAGAAATTGAAGTCTTTCGCAAAGGACCTTAATAGCAGGAACTCAGATGGGAAATATAAAGTGCCAAGTAACCAGACGCATGCTCTTCGCGAATATATGTTCGCTGGCTCAGTTGTTGCGGAGGCTAGCTACAAACTATCGAAGGATAAGTGCGAGGGGCTGAAGGATGTCATCGGAGATAACCTATTCACCTGTGACGGGGAAAATAATGTCTCACAGTTGATCGATGCGATGGAACTGTCCCAATTGATGGGAAGATAGGAGCGAACAAATGTGCGATGATAAGAGCCTGACCCTTCAAATTGAGATGCTTTCAGATTGGCATATCGGTGTGGGGATGGGGCGATCCGGAGGAACCGATAGCCTTGTCAGAAAGGATGAATACGGATTTCCTTATATTCCCGGGAAGACATGCAATGGAATTTTACGGGATTCATGCGAGACGGTGGCGGAATCCTTAGGCGGTAATTGGCCGACATATGTGGATATTCTCTTCGGAAGTCAGCCTGCGCCAAATAAGGCAAGCGGGATACTGGATATGCCGACTCCTGCAGCTCTCAAAATTAATTCCGCATATTACTCGGACAAAATAAGAGTGTTGTTGAAAAACAAACCGCTGCTCACATCGCAACTTACTTTCATCAAACCCGGTGTCAGCATTGACCCGAAAACAGGTATGGCAAAGGCGGATTTTTTAAGGTTTGAGGAGATGGCGCGCAAGGGAGCGAAACTTATTGCTCTGGTATCGCTTGATTTGTGCGAATATAATGACAAAACCCAAAAAAATGCATTGGCTCTCCTTCATTCCGGATGCAAATGGACAGAGCGTATTGGGGGCAAACGTCGTAGAGGTCCCGGTAAATGTAAATTCAATTTGATACCTGAATACAATAATTGGCTGAAATGCCTCGAGGAGAATAATATTTGTGAACCCACTCGATGCAATTCAGTTATCAATAAGTCTGATCAAAATACTGCGGAGATACACACCTATAAATTAATCATCCGCACCCTATCTCCGGTATGCATCATGTCAAAAACCACCGGGAATATTGTGGAAACGCTGGACTTCATACCTGGAGCCTACATCCTCCCTATACTATCCTCCAAGCTTGGCGCTGGATTTGTATCGACGAAGTTAAAAGAAAACAGTCTATCGATTACAAATGCAAACCCTTCGACCGAAAAAAATCGAACTTTACCCTCTCCTCTTTGTCTTTTTCAAGAAAAGAACGATGCTGAAAAGATCCACAATAGGGCTGAGGAGATTGAAGATCTTAGCTGCCAACTGAAGCAGATTAGAGACAAGTACGTTCTTCTTGAGAACGGCAATATGCAGTATGCGGATATTGATCTGTCACTTGTTACACATAACGTTGTGGTCGATCGCACTCAACGTCCTGAGGACAACGGCGTGTACACCATGCAATCAATCGCTCCAAATACGGAATTTATCGCCTTCCTGAGCATACGCAAAGATGATCTCGACAATAAGCATTGGGATGACGTGCGCATCGGAAGCGCTAAACATGCGGAATACGGCCTTTGCAGCATTCGCATTGAGTCATATGACGAGATATCGGACATCAGAATATGCGAAGGGGACACACTCAAAGTGTGGCTTGTATCGGATGTTCTGCTCAGGGATTCCAAGCTTCGTCTAACCCCGACTGTAACCGCCTTAAAGTACGCAATGGAAACTCGACTGAATGCGTCTGCCGCCGCGCCATCGACAGAATCGGTATCCGAGCCTACTTCGCCTGATGATAGAACCAATAAAGTGACACTTACAGTTATCGATGATGATCAATATGTAAAAAGCAGCGCCAGGCAGCGGAGATTGGATTCATGGCAGACAAGCTGGGGCCTTCCTCGCCCCTCGCTTGTGGGATTAAAGGCGGGGACTTATGTTGAATTCAATGTAATGGGAACAATCAATACGGATATTCTCCGTGAAATTCAATTGAATGGCATCGGAGAGCGCACAGCGGAGGGGTATGGGCGTGTTTTATTCAATCCTGAGATAAAAAAGGATATAACCATAAAAAAGAAAGAATCACAAAGTGATGACAGCATAGTCGATTTAGACGAGCAGAATAAAACCATTGTTGAAACCATCCAGGTTTCCGCATTGAAAAATCTCATATCCGATGCGGCTATCTCCTTTGCTGCAGATTTGAATAAGCGCAGAGAATGCTTGGCGATTAATGAAAAAAGTCCAAATAACTCCCAACTCGAGGCGATGAGAATGTGGACGATGAGGCTTGCGGATGATGGTAAGAATTATGATAGTTGGAGCCAGCAATTATGTTCCTGGTTAATTTCAATTGGAAAAAGAAATAAACATAAAGTCCTATGGCCAGAAAATTCCATCCGTAAAACTGCGTTGCTTAATGGACTAAATACTGACTTCATCAATTCTGGAATTACCGCCAACATTAATCAGCCCGTTTTAACCACTTATATAACTAACAATCGAGAAGTTATTTGGGAGTGCCTGGAGGATTCAATACCCTGGGATTCCATATTAATTACATTCAGTAAGGAAGAAGAGAAAACAGGACTGAAGGAAAAGCTCTGGTATTATGCGGTTAAGAGCCTGATAGACGCAATTGTCAGGAGCGAAATCCGTGAAAGGGCGAAAGGTGAAAGTGATGCCAAGGAAGCTTAGCTGTAGATATGTCTTGAAAGCGAGATTGGAAGCGCAGACCGCTATCCATGTGGGCGGACTGGAATCCGGATTCGAGGATATGACGGTGGCTTTGAATGGAAATGGGAAACCGTATATACCCGGCACCAGTCTGGTGGGAGCGATAAAGGCATGGCTTGCGAGGGAAAGCATGGATACGTCGTTCTGGGGGAGTGAGGGGGATACAGGATCCGCCTCTTCGGTGTGCATGGAGGATGCAATAATCACCCTCCCATCCGGCTCATCTATGCAGATACGCGATGGAGTTGGCATTAACCGCGTTACAGGTACGGCCGCGTACCAGGCCAAATATGATATGACGGTCCTTCCGCGGGGATCGCGCTTCACCATTGGAATAACGGTGGATATTGCGGAGGGAGGGGATTGCAGCGGTTGCGAATCAATGCTGAAGCATTTGGCGAATGGCTTAATGCATGGTTTGATACGGTTTGGCGCATGCAAAACGCGCGGCTTGGGCGAAGTGAAAATTGCACAAGGAAAAGAGGCATCCCTGAAAAAGTTCGATATTGGAACCAGGGAGGGTATGATCGCTTTTCTAAGCGATAAAGCCGGAGTGGATGTTCCGGTTGACCAAACGGATATCTCGCGAAGCGTAATAATTAATATTAATTGGAATCCGGCAGGACCCATGATGGTGCGTGCCGGGTATGATGGCATAGTCGTTGATTCCATTCCGCTGCTGGAGCCGACGAATGAAAAGGGGGAGCTTGCCCTATTGTTGCCTGGATCATCCATAAAGGGGGCTATGCGTACGAGAGCGGAGAAGATCGTGCGCACAATGCTTGGGGATGACGCTATCCCCATTGATTTTCTTGATCAAGTGAAAACGCCATTGGCTGATCTGCTGTTTGGGGCGGCCGCGGAAACCGAGAATAGCTCATCCTCCCATGATCCTGAAAATCATCTTTCGTTATCAGTGCGGGTGTACAAAATAAAACCCGGTTCAGGATCAGCCAGCTTCGCGGATTGTTATGGCGTGGAGAAAATCCCTTCAAGTGAATGGGTTGAAGTTGCCAACGCCACGGACGAGGAGGCTCTGAATAATGTTGTTGATAAGAGGTGCAAGCCACGTTTTCAGGAAGCGTATCACACCGCCATAGACAGATGGACGAATGCGGTGAACAAGAGCGCGCTCTACCAAGTTTTGGAGCCACACCTGGCTGAATGGGAACCGATTAGGATTGTGGTGGATACAAGCCGTTTGAGGAAAGCGATGGCGTCCTGCGCGGATTCCATTGCAAACAACTCGGATAATAGCCACCCGGCGAATGCGCAATCAAACGCCAACCTGAATCCGATTGCAGCGTGCCATGCGCTCCTGCTTTTTACGCTTCGTGATTTTTCCAGAGGGGATATCCCGCTTGGATTCGCCGTGAACAGAGGCATGGGGGATATAAGTGTCACCAATATCAAGATAACGGGCGGCGGGCTGGACTGTGAGATCAAAAATGGGGTGATTTTCACGAAAATGGATATGGTCGCACTGAAAAGCGCATGGAATGAAGCATTAGAAGCGCTGAAGAGGGAAGGAGAAAAAACATGTGCAGCCTGATCTGTTATATAAGCAAAGATATAATGACGCTTAGTGAAGCATTATCCAAAATGAAGAATACTTCTCAGAATGGCTACGCCCTGCTCTACGGCCGAACCGAATGCGTTCTCGCAGAATTAAAGGCGGGTAAGCTTGTTAATCATACAGATGACTGCACCATCACCGATGTCTACGAGGCGCGTGTCTTCACGAAGAACTGGGAATTGAGATGGCTTGAGGATTCCCGAATCGCCGTATTGACAGAGGCCGAAGAAGAAATTCTGGAAGGCGAATGGGATAAGAATAAATATACGGTGGAAACAGATGAAAATCACTACATGCTATGGGGAAAGGGGGCGGGGGTATTCACCAATGGTTGGGGCGGAGTATCCTCGGCGCGGATTGGAACGATTCCTCTTCCCTTCGAAGTGCAAGCAAATCGGTATGTGCAGCTCAATACGCGTGAATACTTCTCGAATGATTATCCCTGTGGCAATTTCGCAGTATTCGATGAAAGGCTTATAAGTTTGGAGGTGAAAAGAGATGATTAGAGATGTTACTCTAACAAGACGGAATGGAATACCATACATATCCTATTTTAATGAAAAACAAAATAAACCGAAAGAAGTAGAAATAAATACTGTTATCGCAGGAAATCTTGTGGCGGGTGAATATAAATGTGAATGGAATGATAAAGGGCTGATACTTCATTTATTCAGTGATCAAGATGCACAAGGGGAAAAAATACCACCGCATATCCCTGCACCCGGAAATACCCTTGAATCCGCTAATATCCCTGCAGCCGGCAATACCCCGCCTGGTTACTTCTACAACCCCTATTATTTCATTCCAATGCCTCCAAGAAAGACAGATGATCAAATTATAGGGGATTCCCCCCCGCCGCCGCATGGTATATATGTTCAGGGTAAGTATCATGGCAGGCTGCGGGTGACGATGACGGTCGAAACCCCCCTGCTATTGCCGGATGCGCAGCACAAAACTGAAAGTCCAAAAGATCATTATACATATCCCCTGAGAATGGTGGACGGCAAACCATACATCGCCCCTACCGGCGTGAAGGGCATGCTGCGCTCCGCTTATGAGGCGATCACCAACTCACGAATGGGAGTGTTCAACGATTACAAGGATGTTACGGGCTTCAGAGGCGCCACTAATGATGCAATAAAGCTTGTGCCGGCGAGGATTGAAAACGGGGTGGGGGGGGGGTTAAGAGTGCGGCTGTTACCCGGTAAATCAACAATTCAAAGGAATGGTAAGCCAAACAATAATCTGATGTATGCTGCATTTTATAACATATATGATCCGCATACAAAGAATGTAATCCCAGGCATACCTACTCTGAGCCATGGAGATAAGGTTTGGATTCAAATCACAATACTAAACCATTTAAATTACGATTTTTTTAATGTAGATAATTTAAGTACATCCCCCCACACAGGCACGGGTTGGCATGAAGGTTATTTTTTCGAATCAGGGCCGAATGCTGAAAACAAGCATTATGAACGGATTTTTTTTCATGATTCTAGTATAGAACAAACACTTATAGGCAGCCTTACTCTCCCCCTTGGTGGAGCAATGGGAAAATGGGATGTACTAATCAAGAATTATAGGGAAAACGAGGAATTTGTTAAACAATCACCACCCTCAGGTCCTTCCGTATTAACTAGTAAATGCAGTGCATGCGAGTGGTCCAAACACTTTGCGGGAATGAAACTAACGGATGGTGTACTATGTTATGCAGAAGTAAAATGGAATGCAGCTAAACATAAATTTTGTTTGAAAAATCTTTATCCCGTACAGATATCCCGCCATGTAAGCCCAAACACACCATTGGAGGTCATAGAGAAATCGCAGCAGAGGAATCATCTCCCCGCCACCTGTTACGACCAACTCTCCCCCGCAGACAGGGTGTTTGGCTGGGTGAACGCCAATATTAAGGACCATAAAGCGAAAAACGCCTATAAGGGAAATCTGCGCATTGGGAATGTCAAGTGTGTTCAGTTTGAGCAAAATGGTTTTGATCCTGCAGGATTTCCGCTTGCCAATCTTGCTGCTCCCAAGCACGCTCAGAGCAGATTCTATCTTGGAGACGCCAATGGCGATCCGCAAAAATCCAAAATCTCAAGGGATGTCGCGGCGTATAAAAACGGCAAGCAAATACGCGGGCGAAAGGTTTACCCGCATCAATGGTACGATAAGGAATATTGGAATTCGAATAATAATAATAATACATGCTTTTACAGACAGCCGCCAGGGGATAAGGAGAGAACGGATCAAAATCGTTCCATAAAAGGCTGGGTGAATCACGGCTCCGTATTTAAGTTTGATATTTATTTCAGCAACCTTTCCAAGTTTGAACTAGGTGCGCTGATCTGGCTGCTGAAGATGCCCGATGAGCATTTTCATAAACTGGGAGGAGGCAAACCGCTTGGATTCGGCAGCGTGAGGCTCGAAATGGATGATAGCAATTCCATCATCGCCGACACGATACAAATGACAGCATATTACAGCGACTTAAACGCCGTTTTGCAAACCGCTAACTCCGCTGAGGATATTAAGAACGCCTTTGTTGATCAGTTCCAGCAATTCCTTTGGTTACCCAACAATGGTAATAAAAATAATCAGGTTAAAGGAAGTGATATCCTGAATGCGTTTCTGAAGTCGAGCAAGGGGTTTCCTCACAATGAGGTGCACTACCCCAGGCTGTCTTGTGATCGCACCATGGATATCTTTGAATGGTTCACACACAATGATAAAAATAAGTCGAAACAATTATCCTTGCCAAAGCTCACAGATCCAAATCCCAAGCTCCCATATGATCCTACTAAATGAAGGAGGAAATCATGAATTCCGTAAGGATTATCAACTTCGCTCATCCTTTTACCGAGGAGCAGCTATATCAAATCCGGGAGAGCCTCGGGTGCGATATCGAAATCGCACACCAGTCCACGGCTCAGTTTGACCACCAGGCGCCATTTGCGGAGCAGGTGAACGCACTTTTGGATAGCGTTCCTATCAGCGGGAATCAATGGCAGACGGAACGGTTTTTGATAAACCTTCCATCCTTAAATGTGATTTCCGCTTTGATGTTAGCTAACCTGCATGGCCGCATTGGCCATTTTCCCACTGTCATACGCCTGAAACCGCGCGAAGGAGCGACACCCCCCGTATTTGATCTGGCGGAGATACTGAACCTAAATGAAATTCGTGAGAGTGCGAGGCGAACGAGGTGAATAGATGAGCCAACATGAAACGCAGGGGCAAGATCAGAAGACACTGTTGATTTTAACCGTCGGAACGTCTCTCATAGGAAATGCAAGAAAGGAGGCAGGCTCAGATAAGCGTATAAGCGACCTGAATGATTCAATGAATTCGAATGACTATAAAATCATCTCGAAGAATTTCAAAAAGCTTCTCGCTCGGGATATGATCAAAAAAAATCTGGTAAGGCAAGGCTTTGTAAATCCAGGGAACGTCCTTCCGGTGGAAATCACATGTATGTCTATAATGTCCCAAAATTATCCGGAATATTTTCCATGTGAATTTGTATTCATATCATCAGACACTCTTGATGGTTATCGATGCGCTCGGATTATGCGGGATTCTATTAAATCAATACGCAAATCGAATTGCTATCTAGGAGCGTATTCGCCACTCCCACTTGCCAAAACGTCACCAACGCACACCTTTGAGGGTACCTCACTTTCCGTGCCGGAGCGTGATGAGGGGCTCATTATTATTCCCGGGCTGAAAGTCATTGGCGATACCTTCACCAGCAATGGAATGCCAAATCTTATTGCGACTTTGAGGGATTTAATGCAATCTCGTAAATCTACAGTGATTACTAATCCTACCGGGGGGTTCAAAGGAGCTATCGTTACATCCACATTGGTATCCCAGCTTATGCGAAATGAGGATACCCGGATTCATTATCTGCATGAATCCACCCCCAACATCGTGGAAATCCCGGATTATCCCGTGGGTGCGGATAACGATGCCTGGCTGCAGGAGGAAGTGCTCCTCGATGCCACGGTGCTCGGGAAAAAATCGAGTAAAAAATGGGCTGAAATATATGAACGCGCATTAAGTCTGCGGATGCGATCCGTCGCAAATGATAAAATCGGTAACTCATTTGACAAATCCATCAGTCGCATTTTGGAGGATGGGTTTCGGGAAAGTCGAAACAAAAACCACTTTCAACACTATGCGGAAAAAATATTAAAACAGTTCATAATCAACGATTATTGGAGGGATGTCTTATCACATCTTTCCTCCACCATTGGCCCGATGATCTGGCAGGGGGATAAGCTACCCATGGCGGCAAACCATTCAGCCGATCACCACTATGATCTCATGCGTCTGGCGCAGCAATTCCTCACACCCATTTCGGATAGCTTAACAGACAACGAGCGCATCATTCTCTTCGGCGCAATTATCCTGCATGATTGCGGACACACCTTGGATCGTCTTTATCTCAAAGAGGATTTAAATGGGAAATGCATTGAAGACACCGGAGCCCATATACCCTTGTTTCGCAGTGAAATTCGCAATCTGCACCATTTTCTGGCATATCACAGACTGACCAATGAGAAACTTAAATCGCAAATTAATTGGGAAGGTGGTAAAGATATTTCCCGGGCAATTGAGCATCTGTGTATCTATCACAGGAAGTCCACAGGTTGGAACAAGGTTGACTCTATAACATGCCCTTACCTATGTGAAACATATCCCGCCCCGCTAAAGTATTCATGTAAGCTTTCGGATGTGGATTTTCCCAAACTTGTGGTGCTGATGCGATTGATAGATGGATGCGATAATCAACTTAATCGGGTGGGCGCGGAGACACAGTGGCGGATATCCGGCAAACAATTGGAATATGATGCCAAAACATTCAAAATCCGATTGCGTGAGCAAGTGTATCTGTTTAACAGCGCCGGATGCATAAAAAATTTACCGAAACGCGATATGCAGGTTGATAAATGGATAGCTGCTACTTTTATGGATCAACTAAACATATGGTTGGATCAGCATACAAAAGATATTCCAACTGGGTTGGATAAAGAATATTGGGATAATTTTTGGTATACTCGCCGATATTTCGGAAAAATATGCGCATTGAACTACGCTGGTAAGCTTGGCGCCGTTTCGTTTAAACCCGAAGAGATTCTTTCCGCTCAGCTTTGGCTGGAGATGGCAAGAGAATTTGATGAGTTTATAATACGATCCGGGCAAGAGGTGCATTTCCTAAAACACGCTGCGGTGAAAAGCATCGTTATTCTGCCGGATGATGACTTCTCTGACGATATCTGGAGCTATCGTATCACCCTGCAGGAGGATGAGAATCTGCGAAAAGACCTTGATGACGTGAACTATGCAAAAAAACAGGCATCCTCAATCTCCAATTGCAAAACGGTGAGGCAATGGATAGAGAATGAAATATCCGGCGAACTCACGCAGGACAGCGTGGATTACATTGGCAAAATATCTTTGAAAAGCGCTAAAAACATAAGATTTACATTTATATGGGATGATAAGGAACCATTTAAGATATACGAATATAAAAAATGACCGTATCACTCGAACGTTATTATCCGCCATCCAGGAGGCATTTGATGCTTAAACTAATGATATGCACCGTAGGCACGAGCATGTTTTTCCCAAACATGGAAAATCTTAAAAAAGGGTTGGATGTAAACGCTGCGAATAACGATAAGGATCTATCTGGAATGTACCTTTCGCTCGCTGAACCGTACAATCAGTCCGACTGGAATGCGCTGGGTACAGCTTTGCGTCAGATTGATGGGAAGGATAGAATCTGCGGGGCGGAGATAAATTCACTTTATGGACTGAGCGAAAAAGAGATTATCAATTCAGAAACGAAACTTTTTTTCCTGCATTCCGATACGGATAATGGCAGGAATATCGCCACGACGCTTTGCAGTTATTACGGTGAACGCGCAAAAGCTGTTCAGATAGATGGTCTTCAGGATGAAAAACCTAAATTGTTTAGAACCACCGGACTGAGAAATCTGGCAAAGCAAATGTGCAAGATTATCCTTGACAACAAATATCAGAAATGCGGCATCAACGCCACAGGAGGGTACAAAGCTCAGGTGGCAATCGCCACGATTATAGGTCAGGCGATCAACGTGCCGGTATACTACAAACATGAGCGATTCAATGAAGTGATTGAATTTCCCCCCATGCCAATCGCTTTGGATTACGAGCTATGGATGCGCACCACGGGCATGCTTTACGATCTCTCGAGAACCGCCGATATGGTGAAGGCTGCGGATTATAAGGAGATATTGGAAGGGGATGATAGAGTGGAATCCTTCATAGAGCGAAGTAAAATAGATGGCGTGGATTATATCGAGCTTTCTCCGGTGGGACTTATTTTTCAGGAGACCTTCAAAGATCGTTTTCAAACGGAACGAGATTCAGTTCTGCCTGCAGATGTTCCAGAAGAACAGAAAAAGAAACCCCAATGGGAGGATAGCGGAAATATGAAGTCGCATCCGGAAATTAGGGAGTTTATGGAAAAGATCACCAACGAGTTGAGGTTTGTAAAAAAGTGCTACACATGGAAATACAATGGCGATCTATCCTCACGCACCCATTTCCATCTTAGCGCAAAAGGTGTTGAAGGCATTAAGTCCAATGGAACCTATACGGTCAAATTCATTGTGGAGACCTCCGCAATAACGGATGGCCAGAAGAACGCGGCTGTCGCAGCGCTGAATGCATGGCTGGAAGATCAACGCTGAAATAATTCCCTTTACATCATCTTTATGCGCGTATGATCTTATAATGGATTTCGGCATATGGATTTTTCGCGGTGTTTCTGGGAATCAAGCGATCCAGGCTTTTATTTGTCCGCAGCAATGGAGCGAATCATGAAGTTCCGGAACGATGATATGAACCCCATGTCGGATGACGATGATCTTCTTACCGCGTGGTATGGGAACGCCGCCACAGGAGGAACTCATCGCGTCGCCGTCAATCCGCAGGAAGCTGAACCAGGCAAATCATTTGTAAATACGGAAGACATCCTCGCCGGCAGATACAGAATCGCCCAGCGTATTGGTTGTGGTGGCTTTGCATCCGTACATTCTGCATTCGATATGTTGCTTCATCGTTGGGTTGCCGTTAAAATGTATGATTCAGTCCATGGCGGCATGCTCGCAATGGACGAGATTCGAATTCAAAGTGTTTCACAACATCCCAATTTAATGCCACTCTATGATGCTGGATCCGACCCGCTTTTGGGCGTAACATATATTGTAATGCCGCTTTATCCCGGAGCGGACTTGCGCGCAGTGTTGGATCGTTACGGGCAAATGCCATTCTATTCCGCAATATCTTGCATTGGGCAGATATGCAGCGCTCTTGATTACCTTAACTTGAACAAACATGTAATACATGGAGACGTGAAACCTTCCAATATATGGCTGACTGGCAGCGGCGCTGCATTGTTAATGGACTTTAATGTATATGGAATCCTTGTAAGGAATCCGGAGTGCCGTGTTGGAACTCCAGGTTATTACGCGCCGGAAACACTCCAGGGAATTATCGATGAACGATCCGATGTTTTTTCGCTGGGCTGTGTTCTGTATGAGTGCCTCACTGGAAATTTACCATTCGCCAATGATCGTGCATTAATCGCAGGCAGATATGCTCCTCCGCATATTTATCGTCCCGAAATCAGGGGTGGGCTCGAGTCCGTAATTGCAGCGGCCATGGAGATCAATCCTTCAAGGAGATTTCAGTCCGCCAGACAGCTTAAAATGGCGCTGGCACATCCTGATGCATTCCAAAGATCAAAGCTCACATTTGCGAATATAGCAATCAATACTCTGAAGTGGCTAATACGCAAAATATGGCGATTTTCATATGCCGTAAGCAAATGCGCCTGGAAAGGTATTAGGTTCTCATGTGGACATCCGATTGACGCACTGCTTATCACCTTGTTTTTTTTTATAATTGTGAACACATTTCTGCGTATGGCCTATAGCTGGGTAAATTATCATCTCAATGCAATTGCCATATCTGGATCATTTCTCATTCTTATTCTGATCGTTGCATATCTTTTTTTAAGAGTAAAGCTATCCTCCAGACACAGGTAATTCCTCTATTCGGAAGGGGTCAATGCTAATGGCGGATGAAAATGATAATCGCGATACATATGTAATTGCTCCTCTTGCTCTTTATGTGATGAATGGCCCTGAAGCTGGCAGGCGAATTGCCATTCAAAATCTTCCTATGATTATTGGGAGGGGAGGGCGCAGCAGAAGTCCGCTTTTAGACCCTGATGATCCGCCCGCCGTATCAAGAGATCATGCCACCATCTCTTTTTCCTCAGGACATCTCGTAATAACTGATCATAGTGTAAATGGTACTCGTGTGAACGATCATTGGCTTCATCATCGCGAAACCTGTGAAATCCATTCCGGCGATACAGTTGGCTTGGGTCCATCTTTAATGCTTCAGTTAAACCCATCTAAGACCAGCGAAACGCCAAACCTTAAGACCACTCCATCTGCGACGATTCCCCATAGAAATCAATTAAGAAATACATCACCGAAAAGTCTAAAGGAATTCATCACTAATCCGGATACGTTGTTAAAAGCTTGGCATCGTGTGGAGCTAAATCATGGAGCTGCAGGCCCTGATGATGTGTCAATCAGAGACTATTCGGAGAACGCCGGCAAGAGACTGGAAAACCTAAGATCCATGCTGATAAAAGGAACGTATTCTCCCCTCCCGCCGCGGTTGTTTACAACACCAAAAAGATCTGGCGGCGCCCGCACCATAGCTATACTCTCGATCCAGGATAGGATTGTTCAGCAGGCATTGCATGCCGCTTTGCTGCCCCTCATCGAACCGCTGCTGCCGGATTGTTCCTATGCATACAGACCGGGACGCTGCGCACACCATGCACTCTCAACTATTGAAGGATTATTAAAAAGTGGACAGAACTGGGTGGCGGAAACAGATATTGACTCGTTTTTCGACTCGATTTCACATGCGATTTTATTGGATAAGCTATCCTCACTTGTATTGGATCCATTCACTCTGACTTTAATATCCAGATGCATTTCATCCGGAAACCAGCAAGCGAATAAAGGAATACATCAAGGCGCTGCCACATCACCCTTATTCAGCAATCTCTTTCTCGCAGAATATGATAAACACATGATAAGTATTGGGTGCAATCTCATTCGATATGGCGATGATATGGTTATTATTTGCGGCGCAAAAGGAGAAGCCGAACTGGCTTTGGCGGAAACCGAGGGATTTTTGAAATCGAAACTGGGATTATCCTTAAAACCAGATAAAACTTTCATAAAGCACCTCCATGCGGGGTTTACTTTCCTTGGTTTCCGTTTCGACGCTTCGGGAAGAAAACCTTCCCCGGCTTCTATTGTTCGACTTAATGAAAAGCTGGTTATGGCTAGTCCGGATCAATCCCCCGCAATTATTAGAGGCTGGCATAATTATTATCGGAAAGATTCTACTCCTTTTATCCTTACAACTGAACAGATCATTCATAACGATGAATCAGACGTAATGGAAATCTCCAAAATATCGGATGATGATATTCAGACATTTCTTTCCTTCTTTTCAGGACGTGAAGATGTATTTGCTTATCTGGGACATAATGGAAATAATATATCTTTCTTATCTTGTTCAGGGCATATAACCTCGGATATATTTAGGAAACATCTTGCAGGAGAAGAGACGCTATCCATATATCCGCTTAGGCTTGATGGAACAATAAGAACGGTGGTCATTGATGTCGATTCCGCCCCCGGCATACATCCCAAGGATTGCATGGAGGAAGATCATACAAAGCAAGCCGGATTGGTTTCGGAAAGTATCGGTGAAGTATGCCGAAAATTGGATATTCCTCATTCTCTTGAATACAGTGGAAAAAAAGGATACCACATCTGGTTGTTTTTCTCGGAGCCGATTTCCGCTGAAACAGGAAGGCGTCTCGCCAGGCTGATTCTTTCGGAATTAACGGCGGATTTGAAAAAGGGCGTGCATATCGAAGTATTTCCAAGGCATACCGAATGGACGGGACCCGAACTGGGCGATGCTATTAAACTTCCCTTTGGCGTACATCCAGTAAGCGGAAGGAGATGCTTATTTCTAACGGATGATGGAGAGTTCATTCCCAGCCTAGATAGGGCGCTAAAACAAATGAGAAGCATCTCCGCCGAAAACGCTCAACTTTATATCCATAAACTGAAAGATCGTAGCCAGCCAAAATCAGCAAGATTAGAAAAGGAATCCGCTGCAATCCGCGGTTCCGTTTTTAAACTCCTGGATGGCTGCGGAGTAATACGAACACTGGCAGATAGAGCCTTTTCACTCGGGCATCTAAGACATATCCAAAGACTCATTCTCTTATACACATTAGGGCGTATGGGTGAAGAAGGAAAGACATACCTGCGCAAATGTTTGTCGGCATGCAGTAACTACAAGGAAACCGTCTCGGAAAAATACTTAGCCTCTCTTGATGAAAGTCACCCCTGCATTACATGCAGACGTATTAAAGAATGGCTGGAAGAGGATAATGATGAAATAATATGCAATTGCAGTTTTCAACTCCATTCTCCTCTGGATTTACTGGCAAGTGAGCCAAAACCTATTGGAAAATCAAATCATCCCCGCTCATTATCCAGACCTATTGAAGAGAAGTCAGATGAAGATTTGGAAATGATGCGGCAGGTGCTGTCCGATATGTTTGAAGAGAGCGCAATGAGCGAAGAAAAAGACATTCATGAAGAAGGTGAGGATCGTAATTCTTGATCACCTTATATCTGCATGAGCAAGGCTCCAGCATTCGGCTTATAGGAAAACGCCTTAAGGTGGTAAAAGGAGACACAATTCTTGATGTGATTCATCTTCGTGACTTGGAACGCATCGTTCTTTACGGAAATGTGGAACTATCCGCTCCTGCAATGGCTGCAATTTTGGATGGTGGAATCGAGACTGTTTTGCTATCCTTCGGAGGAAGGTTTCGCGGAAGGCTTCAGCCTGCGGAAAGTAAAAATATTTTCATAAAAATGGCGCAATTCCGGCGATATGACGATATGGACTTTAGAATGTGTATAGCTGAAACCATTGTAGATGCTAAAATTCGCAATTCACGGTTCATACTCCAGAGATACAATAGGAATCATCCGGACGAGAACATAGCTGATGCTATCAAGAATATGGACGATTGCAGAAAATCTTTGAAAGCACGCAAAAGCATCGCGGAACTAATGGGAGCGGAAGGAGAAGCGGCTAAGATATACTTCAGCGTCTTTGGACGCATGGTTAGAACTGAGTTCACATTTCTAAACAGGTCACGCAGACCACCGAAAGATCCTGTTAACGCTTTGCTCAGTTTTGGTTACACACTGCTTTGCACGGAGATGGCGGGAGCGCTCGCGGGGCAGGGGCTGGATATGCAGGTTGGTTTTTTTCATGAGATGGAATATGGACGACCTTCGCTGGCTCTGGATTTAGTGGAGGAATTCAGGCAGCCTGTAATAGACCGGCTTGTTTTAAGCATCATCAATCGCAGAGTGCTGGTGAATAATGATTTTGACAACCGGGGTGAAGCTGGAGTTTTTCTGAATGAGAAAGGGCGAAAAAGATTTTTTGAATTCTACCATCAGACGCTGCAGTCAAAATTTGTAAATCGCGAATACGGAGCGGAAGAAAAGCCCTCCACATATGGAGATTTATTCAATCGTCAGGCATTTCGCATGAAAGAAACGATTTTGGGAAACAGCGACTATCAGCCATATGTATTTTATTAGGAGGATGGAAAATGCCCGGACAGAGCAGAGCAAGATACCTCATCTGCTATGACATAGAGGATGATAAAAAGAGACATAAACTTGCGGAGATGCTGCTGGACTATGGCGATAGACTTCAACTGAGCGTATTCGAAGCCGACTTGTCCGAAAATGAATTAAAAACCGTATTGGATCGCGCAAAAACATATGTTGACAAAAATGACAGCTTTCGGGTATACTTTTTATGTATGAGCTGTTTGGATAAGGTGCGCACACTGGGGCGACCCTTTTACATCGAAAGGGATGGCGCGCGTATTATTTAGCTGGCGCAAACTTTTGCGCTAACCCTGCAAAGCGCAAAAAACGGGGGGGGTTAGCGCAGAATAATTGAACGTGAAATTCATGTTTTCGCGGGTAAAATGGATGGAATCATGGGAAATCAAATTCATGGCTGGGAGGTTAGCGCAAATGAGCGTGTAATTCACGCTTGAGGGTTCGAATCAGGAATAATGCCGTTCAGGCTTTGAAACTTGTTTCATTCTGGGCGTCTGCTACCTCGATTAAGTCGTTCGAATCAGGAATAATGCCGTTCAGGCTTTGAAACACAACGTAGACAACCACTGCCTTCCCGGCCGGGCGTTCGAATCAGGAATAATGCCGTTCAGGCTTTGAAACGACGGTAATACTCCCGTCCTGATTCAATGAGACTTCGTTCGAATCAGGAATAATGCCGTTCAGGCTTTGAAACGTAGTTTCTATTGGCCTCTCCGCCGGAGACCACCGCCGTTCGAATCAGGAATAATGCCGTTCAGGCTTTGAAACCCTTTTTTCCTCAGGTGCCTCACTTGCAGTTTGGCAGTTCGAATCAGGAATAATGCCGTTCAGGCTTTGAAACATTGCGGCAGAGTCTCCGTAAACAGTCTTGTTCCAGGCGTTCGAATCAGGAATAATGCCGTTCAGGCTTTGAAACATTTCGGCGATGATTTGTAAATCTTCCCTGTCCTGGGGTTCGAATCAGGAATAATGCCGTTCAGGCTTTGAAACCAATTTAACTCCATCCTCGGCGTATTGATCTACAGTTCGAATCAGGAATAATGCCGTTCAGGCTTTGAAACGGATATGGGCGAGTCCTTCCCTTTGAGAGATCTCTGTTCG
>DAIDHP010000035.1 GCA_027459625.1 Chthonomonadales bacterium | reverse complement strand
GGGAAGGGTGATTATTACGATAGAGGTTAAAACGTTTTCCGCAAGCATGTTCGTGTCCTCAACATATGGGTCATCGGGAAAACACGAGGTGTGAAAAGTCTTTCAGGAAATTCCACAAGGTGGAAGGCTCCCGCTCATTTATCATAGGAGAGTTTTCAGTCTCTTCCTCAAGCGGATTATTTGTCGATGACATATTAACACATTAATGCTATGCTGTCAATGATTTTTTAAGAGGTGTTATTGCTCAGCGAAAATGTTTATCCTGTGTCTCTTCTCTTTTCACCGGATGATCGGTTATCGTCTCCGCATTTAATCCTTGACTGATGGTTCCTCGCGGCTAGCCAAGCCATGTATGTCCGACCCAACCCATTCGTTCCGTCATTTTTGCCGTTGATCGTAGCTCTCAAATACGAATATCTCTGATGAGCTTAAATATGATAGAATGTAGAAAAAAATAGGAGGGTCTATAATGAGGATACTAAGCTTCACTATTATGATAGCCTTGTTGCTCTCGATGGCGTCCTTATCCGCCATGGCGCAGGATAAAACCAAGACGGAGCAGCGAACAATTACTGTAAACGGGACCGGGGAAGTCAAGGCGAAACCCGATGTCGCTTATGTGACTCTTGGGGTTGTTACGCAAGCCACCAAGGCTCAGGAGGCGTCCGTGGCGAATGCATCTCTCACGCAGAATGTCACTCAGGCTTTGAAATCGCTCGGGATCGCGGACAAGGATATTCAAACCTCTCAATACAGCATCTACCCCCGGTATGATAATCGTCCGGGCAAGGCGCAAAGTATCATCGGATACGATGTGAACAACACCGTGCGGGCGTGCATCCATGATCTTACGATGGTGGGTAAGACGATTGACGCATCTCTCGCCGCAGGAGCCAATAACGTTCAGGGGGTTTCCTTTGACATCGAGAATAAGGATAAATACGAGAACACCGCGCTCGCAGACGCCGTGAAGAACGCGAAAAGCAAAGCGGACATACTCGCTGCCACCGCAGGGGTTCGAATCGTTGGCGTGCAGCAGATTCAAGAGGGAGCCTCCTATCGTCCCGTTCCGGTCTACGCCATGCGCTCCATGGCGATGGGCGCGGAGGCTTCCACACCCATCTCTCCGGGGGAGATGACTATATCCGCCAATGTCACGGTCATCTATCTCATCGCCCCAGAGAAGTAGGGGATAATATTTCTGTGAATGGTCCTTGGAAAAATGAAGGTGAGGCTTGGGAGAGGTATAGTTGCTTATTGCATGTTCGCAGGTGTCATGCTTTTTTCCTCCTGCGCTTCCACGGTTTGCGCCAAGAAGCATGCGGAAAAGGGGGAGTACTTTTCCCCCTCAGCTCAACGGAGGCTGGAGCGATCATACTGGGTGAACGCATCGTTGAGTGATGATGCTCGCAAAGGGTATTGGGGTTCCGATTTTCCAACGGCTCCAGTTCCCAGTCCATCGCAGATTAAAAACGCCGTTCGCCTCCTCGCAGGCGCTTACGGGGCGAATCGACTGTATCTTATCTACAACCATGAATACTCGATCGATCAGGCGGAGAGTGTGTACCGGTACTGGAAGAAGTACTCTCCCCCTACGCTTGATCTGGTTCCCTCTCTACTACTGCTAATGTATGACCACAACCAGACGCCCGTTTTCACGCAAAGCGAGTTAATATGGCTATCTCGTTTTTTTCTATCGAATATCAATCCCAGGGAACTGGCGATTTACGATGTCTACCAGAACCGGGACATGAAAAAATGGGTGGATATATTATCAAGAGTTTATCCTCATGGCTTAATTCGAGTGGGATTGCAGCCAGATGAAACGCTAAGCGCCCCATTTGTGCGCGGAGTTCAGGATACATGGAGTGGGATATGCACCGGCAAGTCGAACAAGGACTGGGGGAGATTGCCTGGCGGAGAGGCAACTCTCCGGAAATGGGTGATTGCCCGAAATTCGGAGAACGCCCCTGTGTCATGGGATTTAATATCCGTCGCTTGGGATTATCTCACGACCAAGGATGGCGTTTATCCGGGGTACGACGATGCAAACAGGAATATGCCCCCGCCGCAGGGAAGAAACAAATTGGCGGCGCGATTAATTTTATCCGCGACCACTGAAAAGTCCTTTGCGGGATTCAGCAGCGATCTGTTTATACTGGAAGCGAACTCCCTTTCTCCTGAGCGCGATGGTGCATCCCGTTCGTTTTATTCCTCCCTTCGCTCTGGAAAATGGTACGAAGGATATTTTCACACCCCTTTGAATGAAATTGCCGAGATATATCACGCTTTAGCGAAAGGTAAATTCCATTGACCGATATATTTGGACGGTTAACATGTCATTTTCCAGCTGTAAATCCCCTCAAACGTCTGTCGTATCATGGGTTCGATGAAATACACAGGCGTTTGCCAATCTCATTTATTGCAATCCTGATGCTCGTACCGCTGCTAGCTCTTGTAACGCATAACGCCATGGCTGCGCCTGAACTGGCACGCAGCGCGGACGATTTCGTGGATAGCATTGGCGTTTGCACCCATTGGGGATATGGCGACACACCCTACGGTTACGCATATCCTCAGGTGAAAAAACTTCTTGGGGAATTAGGCGTTCGTCATATTCGCGATAGTTACAACCCGCGCATGCGCGATCTATATCAAACATACGGCATCAATGCGACTTTGATCTGCGGTCCCCAATCGGGCGGCATACCCTCAATCATTCAAACGCTTCAGGAAAACCGATACTTGACGGATATGGTGGAGGGGCCAAACGAAGTGGATATCTTTCCATCAAGCGCTAACTGGGAGGGGCGAACATTTCCGAAGGGACCGATCGCCTTTCAAATGGAGTTATATTCCGCCATAAAATCGGACCCCGTGACGCATGATCTCGGTGTGATTGCGCCTTCCACCGCACGAATGGGATCCAATATGCAGCTTGCACCCATGAGCAGTATGGATTATGTAGTTATGCACTCCTACGCAGGAGGGGAGCCACCCGAGACGAGTCTGTATGGAGGATATGTCTCAAATATGGTGAACGCCGAGAGGATATTGGGACCGAATGCGGTGGAGAAGCCAATAGTTGTCACGGAATGCGGGTATCACACCGCATTAAAGAGTGGGGGGGGCGTCATTGCAGGCGTTCAACCAGGCGTATCGGAGGAGGCGCAGGCGAAATATCTACCGAGACTGTTTGCGGACTATTTCAATGCCGGGATTGTGCGCACGTTCAGCTATGAATTTATCGATGAGTTCAAGGACGAAGAGACAAATGCGGAGGCGAGTTTTGGCATCGTTGGCAGGAACCTGACCCCAAAGCCCGCCTATTACGCCATCAGGAACCTGATAACCTTGTTGAACGAGGCGAAATGGGATGCGAAAACACAACACTGGGTGAGGATGCCGTTTCGGCCAAGAGCATTGGATTTCACTCTGCAGGGGGATCCAAAAGGAATGAAAAATCTGCGACATCTTCTCTTGCAAAAGAGCAATGGGCATTATTATCTTCTCTTGTGGCAAGAGGTATCCAGTTTTGATCTGAAAACCCAAAAGGACATTCATAACCCATCCCTGCCAGTCACGGTGCGGTTCAAGGAACCCATCAGGGGAGCGGAAACCTTTCTTCTTACCAACGGATTATCCCCTCTTCAAACCTGGGGGAAAACCTCCGTCCTGAAACTTCAGGCTCCGGACCAGATATTGGTGGTTAAGCTGATCCCCGAACCTCTCATTCACGGCAAGTCGCCTTTGCCACCAATGCAGTTAAAAGGTGAGGGAACAAACAGTGTGGTGCAGCTAAGTTGGCGTGCTCCTGCGCATGGCGGAGATATCGTGGGATATTTTGTTTATCGATTGGGAAGATACCTTGGTTTTACACGACCTCCGCATTACACCGACGGCGAACTCCAGCCCTCATTGGGGTACCCCTATGATATTGAGTGTGTGAATAACATAGGGGAAGTCTCGGCTCCGGTAAAATGCATTGTTCGAACAACGAACAAGCTACCGGATTTGATTGTGACAAATGTCTCCTGGATCCCTGTGAATCCTCAAATGGGGGATAATGTGAAATTCATAGCCACCGTGAAGAATATCGGAGATGGTCCCACTCCTGATGGGGTGACCGTAGGGGTGGCGTTTCAGGTGGATGGAGCGGTGGTGGATTGGTCGGATACATTTAATGGCCCTCTGGAGCCAAGGGCGAGTGAAACACTGCAAGCGGATAACGGTCCTAAGGGTACCGCCTTCTGGAAGGCGGTTATCGGATCGCACTTAATAATCGCGCATGTGGATGACGTGGGAAGAATCAACGAAATTAATGTGAACAACAACACTTTGGAAAAAAGAATGGTTATCCCCCCATAAGGACCAATTGACGAGGCGAATTGTCCCTGAGATACGAACAAGCATCATTTTTTTCCGAGTTTTACGCGCCATGCCTTTCTGCGAAAACTTCGCGGAATTCAGGTTCGTTGTCCGCATGGACCAAGGCGATCACACTATCTCCGTCTTGAAAAATGGTATTGGCTCCAGGGATGATCGCCTCGTTTTGGCGTATGATTGAGATGATCAACGCACTGGGGGGGAGATTTATTTGACTGATATCTTTGTCTAACACGGGGGATTTTCGTCCCAAATCGATTTCAAGTATCTCGATATTCCCTCTTCTCAATGCGGCGAGCGGAATCACATCCCCGCATTCGATTTCCTGCTCGATGAGGTTATGAATGATTTTCGTGGAACTCACAATGGAGTCGATACCCAAACGATGAAACAGAGCTTCGTTTCGCGGGTCATGAATTCGGGCGATGGTGCGCGGGACGTTGAATTTCATCTTGGCCATTTGACAAATCACTAGGTTGTCTTCGTCATCGCCCGTCGCGGCGACGACCACATCCGCACGACCCACTCCCGCCTCCTCCATAATACGCACCTCGCAGCCATCACCCTGCATCGCCACCTCGCCAAGTTCCTCTGCGATGGTGCGATGGGTCACTCGGTTTTTTTCCAAAATCAGGAGTTCGTGGTCCGTATTCATAAGGGATTTGACGAGATTGTATCCCACATTGCCCCCTCCAACGATGATGATATACATGTTCATAACCTTTCAATTCCGGTTGTTTTCTGTTACGGTGATTGCACATCTCCACAATACCGAGGTTCGGTTGCTTATGACACACATTAGATGGTTATGGAGATTAAAACAGTGCAATCCCATATTTTAAACGTTGAGCGATAGATATTCTCGATTGTAATCCTTTTCCATCAACCATTCGTTGGTGTTGATGAAATCGCGCATGATACCGGAGAGGATTGTGGAACCGCAGATAGTGATGATGTCAAGCGAGCGGTAGGTGTCGGCGCGGATGGGATCGTTGATACGGGTGATCACTTTTTTCACTCCGTACACCTCCTTGGCGATTTGCGCCACCATGATATTGCGGTTATCCCCTTGAGTGACGGAGATGAAGACGTCGCATTTCTCAATTCCCGCTCGTTTCAAAACATCTTCGTCCATGCCGTTGCCGATGATTCTCTGACCTTTGAATTTATTGCCGAGTCTTCGGAAGGATTCGCTCACCAGATCGATCACCGTCACGTCGTGCTTATCGTAATACATCATTCGTGCCAGAGTGCTTCCCACTCTGCCGCATCCCAGAATAATGACATTCATTTCATTGCCTTTCGGAAAAATCACGGATTACATGTTTTTAGTTCATTCGAGGTAATTGCAAAATTCGGATGAAGGGGTTGAAATATCTCACATCACGCATGGCGAATGGCTCTCATAGCGAATTTTACAATTCCCTGTTTCATTCAGGAGATTGAAATCAGTCTCGTGTCGCCGATTCCAAACTGTGGAACCGTCAATCGTAAACGGCATGCAATCTCCTCTATTATATTTTTACGTTCTCCTCGTGTTTTCGTTTTCCTATGATCAGATTACACGGGGCGCGTTGTATTAAAAGGTTAACCAGGGTTAAAATGGGGTCATCCACAATGATGGTAGTATTCAGACTCACAAGGACATAGGAGGCATCATAGTGCTGAAGGACGTTCAACAGCCCCTCCTCCATGTGGCGGACGCGTTCAACATATTTGCCTACGGTAAGGTTGGATTTGGCGGCCATTTTCCCCGCATCGTTCAATGCTTCGTTTGCGGCTTTTTCCTGCTCTGGTAACGGCGCTCCAAGGGGCAATGTACGTGCAACCTCCATGAAATAGATCAATATGACTTTCTGCCTGGTGTCCTTGGCGATTCGTTCCGCTATCGAGAGTGAGAATTCCGTGTCGAACCCCTTGATGAGAGGTATGATGATTGGGTTCTCCCTTCCGGCTCGGCTCGAACTGGTTGCTTGATTATCCGACATCAGATCCAGGGAGGCGCGAGCCTCTTCGATGGAGGATGAGATGGGAAGTTGGCTTCTTATTCCCGGAATGCTTTTTAGCTCGTTCAACACCGCATCGGGCAAATTGACCACCACGATCCTGGATCCCGCCGCAGTGATATCTTTCATGGCGTCAAGGAATGTCATCGCCCCATCCTCGGATACATGCCCTAATTCGGCGCAATCAATGATGATTCCTTGAGGATGATCCTGAAGCAGCAGATTTGCCGCAGCTTTGATCGTGAGCCACTGGTTTTTCATCAGTGATCCTGATAGACGAACGACATCACCGCGGGTATAGACAATCATTTATCCACCTCATCGACGGTATGCTCTTCTTGGCCTCCCTCGGAAGGGGGTTGGGATACCTGTGCGGCGTCCTCCTCCATTTCAGAAGAGAGAAAATACCTGACGTTACTCACCACCACCCCCGGTCGCTGGCCGAGATAGTATTTCACTAAAAGCCCATTGGAGTTGTGAAGGAATCGCTGATACCATTTCGGGCATACGAACTCGGGCACGACCACGGTGACGATTTTCTCCGGATGATCCGCCTGAACCTGATCCAAATATGCGGACAAGGGACCAATCAGAGAACGATAAGGAGAAGGTAGGACTACCAGGGGAATATCCTCCCCCACATATCTCTCCCAATCCTTCAGCAATCTCGGGGTGTCAGCGGGATCGATTTCAATGTGAATGGCGCGGCAGTCGTTGGAAATCGAGCGGGCGTAAGCCAACGCCGTTAATGCGCCCCGATGCAGTGACGGAAGCATGAGAAGCACCGTGCTGTTCGACGCCTCGTGCGCGGGTTTCCAGTTGATGATGGAGAGATTACGCCGTATGTATGCGTAATGCTTGCCTATCATCATAAATGTTATTACAAGTATGATTGCAACGACAATGACAATCCAAGCGCCTTCGGGGGCTTTTTCGATAATGATATTGGTTAACACTATGAAAGTGGCTATCGCACCCATCCCGTTAATAACCGCCTTGACATGCCACCCCTTGCTTTTGAGGCGTCGCCAGTGCACGACCATTCCTGCTTGAGAGAGCGTGAATGCGGTGAAAACCCCCACGGCGTATAGCGGAATAAGTCGATCCACGCTTCCATGGAAGACGATGATCAGTGCAATTGCAAAAAAGCCTAACAGGAGGATGCCGTTTGAAAAGACCAGTTTATCCGCTTGATTGGATAATTGACGGGGCATAAATCGATCGCGGGCGAGTATTGCGGAGAGCCTTGGGAAGTCTGCGTAGCTTGTTTGCGCAGCCACCACCAAAATAAGCATTGTGGTGAACTGCATGGCGTAATACAAAGTTTTTCGAAATGGACCGGAATCATATTTGCCAAAGATGGCGCCGGAGAGTTGATCGATTACCGGTGTCGCCGTCGCCATGTGAGTTTCCCAGTAAACCACGTGCAAACTAGCCGCAAGCCATGATATACCCACGAGTAAGGAACCGAGGGTGACCGCCATCCAGATTAATGTGATGGCAGCGTTATGCGATTCCGGCTTTCGAAACGCAGGAATCCCATTGCTTACAGCCTCGGTTCCGGTCATAGCGGAGCATCCATTGGCGAATGCGCGTAGCGACAGGGCGATCATAGCCAATGCCATACCGCCCGCCGCGTTATTGATGGCGTTAGGCGGGATGTATTGGTTTACTGCGTTTTCTCCATGCATATAGACGTGCCACCAGTGAAACTCAATGCCTGTGACGCCGAGGACGATGAGTAAGACACCCATGAAAATAAAGGAATAGGTTGGCAGAGCGAACAGAGCCCCCGATTCCTTCAATCCTCTTAAGTTGGCGTAGGTGATGAGAAGGATTGCAATTACGCAAACGAATACGAGATCCTTCTGATTCTGAAACGCATGCATCACCGGGGTGGCGAGAAAGTTTTGCATACCCGAGGCTATGGACACGGCGACCGTGAGGACGTAATCAATGAGCAATGCAGCGGCTGCGATCAATCCCGGCAGCGTGCCGAGATTATCCTTGCTGACAATATAGGAACCTCCGCCCGAGGGATATGCGTAGATTGTTTGTTGGTAGGAAGTAACCACTATGACCAACAGAATGACAATCGCCAGAGTTACCAGCATTGTCATGCGCGAGTACAAAGTGGCGGATGCCGCAGCCGCCAGCCCCGCCGCACCAAAGGCGAGCAAAATCTGTTGCGTGGCGTATGCAACCGAGGATATCGCGTCGGAGGAGAAAACCGGGAGAGCCAAGTATTTGGGTAACCGGGCGTGTTCCTGTTTCTCCGTGGCGATGGGACGTCCAAATAGAAGCAAACGTAGCGGGTTAACTGAATGAAGGCCCCTTTGCCTTTGCGCCGTGGGATCCTTGGTTGATTTTATCGGCGCGGAATTAGGCCACATACCCATATGAATTGAATCCTGCTTTTCTTGAAATCCAAAAGAGTATACTCGTCTATGTGCGAAAAGTCAATTCGATAATCCACCAACGGATTAATACACGCCACAGGAATTCCGGATTGATTCCGCCATGAAGTACGATCTTTCGCGGAAATGATTGACACGGGTGTGACTGAACGGTATGATAAACATACGTATTAAAATATTTGGGTTTCCGAGTAAATATGGAAGTTAAGAGTGTCATCCGGATGTTTCCATCCAAGAGTAAATATCCTTTTTAGGACAGATAATTCATGACGGATGATTTTGAAAATCAGGATTGGGTGAAGTTCGGTGTTACCGCTGCACTCACGCGTCAATACAGTACGGATGAGCGTCAGTTTATGGATGAACTCGCCACGATGTTGGAAAATGCAATGCCGGGCGAGGTGGAGTTAAAAAAACACGGCGGGCTATTCTCAAAGAAGACTCTCCAAGCCGTATCCGCGACGTTGGAGGATTTCCGTTATACTTTGGAGGACCCCGGATACGGCCCTTTGCGCGCAACGAGGACGAAAATTGTTCGAGGAATCGCGTTGAAGACGGAAGAGATGACGATATCCGATTGGCTTGATGCGTTCGGAGAAGCGTTGGAAAATAGGATGCGCGTTAGTTCCGCTGCGCGAGAGGCGTTATCACGATTAGTCGACCCATTAGGATGAAAAACATGGAGAGAACATGAATCTATTTGGCATTCCATCCCAGCCGCAACCATCCGGGCGGAATGAACAAAGGGACGAGGATAGTCGCCGCAGTATCGCATCGGGCGGTTTGCCATTGAACGCCATGGATCGTTTGCGGGAACAGGCGTCCCGGCAAGGGAAGCCTGGACAATGCTTTACCAGCGACCTAAGCGTGAATGAATTGGCGGCCATTGCGGATGCAGGATACGAGCCTTTGGGGCAAGTCATGGGTTCCTGCATCTATCATATCGGATGGCAGTACATGCCCACCTACACTTGGAGTTCCGGCGAACTGCAAGTTCTCACCGAAGCGTTTCATAACGCTCGCCATCTTGCGGTTCATAGAATCCAGCAGGAAGCGGCATTGCTCAACGCCACGGATGTGGCGGGGGTGAGGCTTGAATTAAGGCAGTATGACTGGGGCGCTGGATTGCTGGAATTCACCACTTTCGGTTCTGCGATAAGACGTAAAACAACTCCTAAAAACAACGCCGCACCCTCTGTCAGCCTTCTATCAGGACAGGAACTATGGCTTCTCAATCAGGCGGGATATTGTCCGGTTGGGGTGGCAATGGGCAATTGCACCTGGTATCAAATCGCGACTTGGAATACGATTATGGCCACCCAAGGTGTTGGATTCGGGTGGGGCACCGCGTATCAAAATCAGGAGTTGACGGATTACACCCAAGCGATCTATCAAGCTCGCTCCCTTGCATCCCACCGCATGGAGATGGAGGGCAGGGCTTTAGCCGCGAGGGGGATCGTCGGGGTAACCATCCAGACGAATATGGAGACTTTCGAAGTGGAGGTGAACCAGCAATCGAGAAAGGATATGATTGTTCATTTCGCCACGATGGGCACGGCAATCGGAAGCTTGAATGGGCAGCCCGCGACGCTTCCGCTTGACATTAACGTGACGTTAAAGGATAACTGAAGAAAGGATAATGTTATGGCATACACACCGGGTTCCGAGGAAGGCTTGCCAGTCGCTGCGAGGAAGCGATTATTGGATATGCGAGGCGGTGACGGACACCGCGCCCTGTTTACCAGCGATCTCTCCATTAATGAATTCATCCTTATCCAGCAAGCGGGGTTTGATCCCGTGGGTTTGGTGATGGGCAGTTCAATCTATCACATCGGCTTTCAATTCTCCGGGCTGTTCCAAAACCAGGAGATGGAGGTTTTAACGCAAGCGATGTATCATGCTCGGGAACTCGCCATGACGCGCATGGAGGAGGAAGCCGATGTGCTGCAAGCGGATGGCATCGTGGGTGTAAGGCTGGATGTGAACCGTTATGAGTGGGGCGAGGGGTTGGCTGAGTTCATGGCCATAGGAACCGCCATCCGACATCGCGAAGGAGAGCACTATCGAACACCTAAAAATCGACCCTTCACATCCGATTTGAGCGGGCAGGATTTTTGGACACTCCTGAAAAGCGGGTACAGACCGATCTCACTCGTCATGGGCACTTGCGTATATCACGTTGCGTACCAAGGTTTGATGAAATCCCTCAAACAGGTGGGGAGAAACGTGGAGATGGAGAACTACACGCAAGCCTTGTATGACGCTCGTGAACTGGCGTTGTCACGCATGCAGGCGGAAGCTGAATCGGAATCCGCCGAGGGGATCGTTGGAGCCCAGGTGAAGGAGAGCAATCACGGTTGGGGTTCGCACGTGGTGGAGTATTTCGCCGTGGGAACCGCCATCACCTCCATTTCCCAGGAGCACCAGATTCCTGCGCCGGGGCTTATTTTACCTTTGTCGGATTAGCTTTCGAAATACACTTGACCGAACGGACGCGACGGATTCGCTCCGTTCGGTTTTTTCACATCCTACTGCGCCCAAGGGGTGAAGTTATCGATGTTGAAGTCCGATCCGTCCGCCTGTGTGATCGGTAGACGTCTGATGATTCCGTTCGTTCCGGGGCTAGGCTGCCATTTCGCATGGCCGTCGATGTAGGTCACATCGCTGCCGCCGGAATGATTTACCCCCAGTCCGGAACGGACGAAGTAGACATACTTAAGGATGGTTGGATTGGGCGGATTCCACTGAGGCACGGGAAAGCAAGCCCCGTATCCATCCAACGCATGGTCGCCCAGACCCTCCACCAACAGGAATGTGTTCGCCGGTCGCACAACCACGGATTCCTTTTGCATTTGCAGATATCCGTTCATGGTGTAATTCGTGTAAAAGAGAGGAGGATTTGCGTTGCCGTACCCGGTCACGGGGGTGGTGGATGGACAAGTGAACACACTCCAACTACGGATATAGGGCTGGGTGGTCCATATCCAGTTGCCTGCGTTCCAAGGCTGGCTTGGCAAAGGCGGCAATGAGGCGAACTCGCTATTACCCGTCGGGAATTGATGAAGCGGAAAAGAACCATCATAGTCGTCGGTGTAGAGTAGGATACCCATGGATATCTGTTTCATATTGCTGATGCACACGATCTGACGAGCCTTTTCCCGCGCCCTTGCAAACACTGGCAGCAGGATCGCCGCCAAAATCGAGATAATCGCTATCACCACAAGCAGTTCGATTAGGGTGAAGCCTTTTTGAAACTGAAATCCTTTTTCATATCTTGTTTTCATTAACATCCACTTCTCGTCGTCTGATGCATGGCGATGCACTGAAAAGCCCGCATTCAAATCTGGTTACGTCATCCTTCGCATAAAATCCTAGTGATTGCAGCATTCGTAAAATGGGGATTGCGCCTCGAATAAAACGCTCTGCGAAAGTCCTGCGAGACGAATGTCGCCATTACCTGAATTATAATCGATTTTTTCTTTTTTTGACTGGGAAATTTGGGTGGAATACAAACGAATGCGTGAGTTCTCTATAGCAACAGGCGCATAATAGCTTCCGCGAGGAGAACGGCGTCATGCCGTACCACGTCCGTCTGATTGATGTAATTTCCGGGGATGGGGCGCACCCCCATATTGCGTATGCGATCCGTATCCGGCTCCACCAACACCGACCCGGTTTTGCGGTACTTGTTCAGCATTTCAAGCGAGGGAGATGCGGTGTTGACGATCATGTAATCGATAATCCTGTTAGGGGTATGACATTGGATGGCTCTAAGATGATCCGAGGCGGAGAATCCGTCGGTCTCTCCGGGCTGGGTCATTACGTTGCAAATATAGACTTTCTTCGCCTTGGCTTTTTGTAACGCTTCCGGGATTCCCTTCACCAGCAGGTTCGGGATGATGCTGGTGTATACGCTTCCGGGACCAATGACGATAATATCCGCCAGTTCTATCGCCTCCTTTACCTCCTCAAGAGGCTCAATGTCGAATGGGAACAATCGTATTTTCTTGATTTTCATGTGGGAGGACACGATGTTGGTCTCGCCGTCAATGATCGATCCGTCTTCCATTTCACCTTGCAGCCGCACTTGGTGCAGCGTGGATGGCAGGACGCTTCCGCGGATATTCAAAACCCTGCTGGTCAATCGCACGGCCTTTTCGAAATCCCCCCCGCTGATTCCCGTCATGGCGGCGATGAGTAGATTGCCGAAGTTATGGTCACGCAATCCTTCACCAACGCCGTCGCCGTAGAACCGGTACTGGAACAGGTCCGTCATGGTCGCTTCCGAGTCGGCAAGCGCCACAAGGCAGTTGCGAATGTCGCCTGGTGGGAGTATGTTCAACTGTTTCAGGAGTTTTCCGGAGGATCCACCGTCATCCGTCACTGTGACCACTGCAACAATATTGCTCGTATATTGCTTCAAACCGCGCAACATCGTGGAAAGCCCCGTTCCGCCGCCTATAACCACCACCCGCGCTCCCTGCGAGAGAAAACGGTTGCGATAGATCACATCCACAAGACTGTCCTTGGTGTTTCCCAGGGTTAGCGCTGTGGTCACTGATTGCATCAAACGGGACAGAGCGAAAAGAATGATAAAAATCCCGATCAGTATCAAGCTGGTGCCGATATAGAGCGTGGCTCGCTGCTCGCCAAGATTCATGCTTGTGTTATTGCTAATCCAATTCCAGAATCGGTTTGCGAGTGCGAGTATATCGAAGGGACGCGCATGATTGTAGAGCGCAAATCCGAGTAACTCCACAATGACCCCAGCAATCGCCAAGGATATCCAGCGTTTCACCTTCATGCCGGGGTAGAGCCATTTGAGTGAATTGAATGAGGTGTTCACAATGTCACCTCCTGATCGGATGAGGCGCACGTGATATCCCGATGATGAAGAGAGGTTTGGTAACCCAGGTCTTGCAGCCGCTGGTGCAGGTCCTCCGCGATCACCACGGAGCGATGCTTGCCTCCGGTGCATCCAATCGCGATGGTGAGATACGCCTTCTCGCTGCGCTGATAAAGGGGCAACAGATAGCCAATAAATTCAAACAGCCTTTTAGAGTATTCCCGAACGTCCGAATCCCGGTGGAGGAACTCCTTCACCGGCGGGGAGGATCCTGTAAGATGGGTCAATTCCGGCTCATAGAAGGGATTTTTTAAAAAACGAACATCGAAAAGCAGGTCTGCGTCGAGAGACGCCCCGTATTTGAACCCGAAAGACTCAACCGTTATTCGGAGCCATTTCTCCGTTCGTATCTCCAGCACATCGGCGATTTCGTTGCGAAGTTCCGACGGTGACAGGTTGGATGTGTTGAAAACCTTGTCCGCGATTTCGCGAGTTGCGTAAAGCAGGTTCCTTTCGTATCGTATCGCATCCAGAATGGAACCGCCTCCCTCCTCCATAACCGGATGTCTGCGGCGCGTCTCCTGAAATCTTCTCACCAGCGTTGCATCGTCCGCGTCTAGGAAAAAGAGTTCCGCGGATTTCCCGTCGGATCGAAGCCTCTCAATCATGGCTGGAAGGTTTCGAACGCGCTCTCCGCACCGTGCATCGCAAACGGCTACCGCCATATCCCCGTTCTGATCCAAGGCGCTGTCGCAAAACCGATCCAGCATATCCGGTGGTAGGTTGTCCACTGCGAAATAACCCCTATCCGCAAGGAACTGGTATGCGGTGTTCTTGCCCGATCCGGAGGTTCCGGTGAAAATGAGATAACGCATCTGATTTCCTCCCTCTTGGGGGTGCGGAGAGTTGGTAGGCATTCGGATTAGTTGTTCTTATCCTTCAGGAGATTGTACAGGAGACTGCTTAACAATCCCATCAGGATCGGACCGAGAAACGCTCCCATGATGGTGGTGTTAAACCCGCTGACGAAATACTTGGTCATTGCGAATAGAAGCGCATTCAGGGCGAACCCCATCAATCCAAATGTCATGCAATTGAGCGGCATGGTGAAAAAAGAGAGGATTGGCTTGATGAGTGAATTGATCAAGCCGATCACGATCGTCGCCTCCAGCAGCGCGGGGATCCCGATTATAGTCACGCCGATTCCCAGATGCGCTACAATTGCCAGTGAAATGGCGCTTATCACCCAGCGCAAAATCCAATTGGTCATCTTATCATCTCCCGTATTCAGTTTACCATGAGAGCGCATTGATGGCTATCATCAAATACTCACAAAATAATTGAAAATAATGAAGATGTTCCGATAGATAGATTCACATTGGAAAAAGGATATCCACCCGGTTTGGATTCGCGCGGGAAAATACTGCATTCGAGGACGAACCGCACTACATAAATATATTTTGCTTCAGCATTGTATAGGCGGGTATCCTAATGATGAAATATTGTGCATATGAGAGAATGATTGATGATAAAAGTGCTCTTTGTTTGTCTTGGCAACATATGCCGATCCCCCATGGCGGAGGCCGTATTCAGGAAAATGGTGCGTGATCAGGGATTGGAGGATCAGATATTCTGCGACTCCGCAGGAACCGGCCACTGGCACATAGGAGAATTGCCGCATATTGGTACGCGCCAAATACTCGAGAAACATCACGTTCCCTGCAATCATCGATCCCGTCTTCTCACCACCAAGGATTTACGGGAATTCGACCTCGTCATTCCCATGGATGCGGATAATCATTTTGACATCTTGGAAATGGGCGGGGATGCGGACCAGACTTTCTTGTTAATGAGTTTCGCGCCGAAAAGCGAAGCGGAGAGCGTACCCGATCCCTATTACACAGGCGATTTCGACTCGGTGTATCGCTTGGTGAACGAAGGCTGCGCAGGCTTACTGAATTATATTCAAGAGAACATGTTATAATGCTACCACCCAAGGAGATCGGTCGGGTATTACTCGGCAAAATAGGAGCCAGGATACTCTCCGCGAGACCGTGCGGGGGCGGGATGATCAACTCCACTGCGGTGATCACCACGGATAAAGGAGAGTTCTTCGTGAAATGGAATTCCGATCTTCCCGTGGGGCATTTCACACTGGAAGCCAAGGGGTTGGAGACCATCGCCTCTTGTCACGCCATTCGCACTCCCGAAGTGATCCACATCCATGAATCGAGGGATTACTGCTCCTTCCTGGTGCTTGAATATCTCAACACCAGCTTCGAAGGGATGGAGAGGCGATTCGCTATTCATTTCGCCGAGGCTCTGGCCCGCTTGCATAGGGAAAGCCATGGCAAGCAAGCGAGCTTCGGACTTGATTACGATAACTATCTTGGAGCGCAGCCTCAGATCAACACGCCCTGCGAGGATTGGGAGACATTCTACCGCGAACGACGCCTTCTCCCGCAGATTCGAAGAGCCACCTCCTTGAAGCGATTGCCCGCCTATCGCGAGAAATTGCTGATGCAAGTCATTGAGAAAATGGCGAAGTTCCTTGAGGGGCTGGAATGCCGTCCCTGCCTTATCCACGGCGATCTCTGGAGTGGAAACTTCATTCGAATGGAGGAGGATGTCGCCCTGATCGATCCCGCAATCTATTACAGCGAGCGGGAAATGGAGTTGGCTTACGTGCAGCTATTCGGCGGATTCCCAGCCAACTTCCTTGGATATTATCACTCCGCGTATCCTCTTCAGAAGGGGTACGAGGAGAGAAGACCGCTGCATCAACTCTACCCGTTGCTTATACACCTGAACCATTTTGGAGAGTCCTACGGAGGGTTAGTGGACCAAGTTTGCGGGACTCTGTTGCGAAGATTATGAATCCTCGCTAAAAATCCTCCAGCCACGCCACCATCTCCTCGGTGACAGTCATTGGAGTGGCGACCTTCATGGACTCCCTTGTGGATACGAACGCGGCGTGTAGATGCGCGACGCACTTCATATCCTCCTCGAAGCCGCCTTGTCCTGCCGATTCCCGAATTAGCATCTCCACGGAGTGCGGCAACGCCGCCGGGATGCTGCGAGCGGAGTGGGTGTAGCGGATGATTTTGCGGCCAGTATCCGTGAAGATAAGACCATGATGTGGCTCCCCGTGAGGGTTCGGACTTCGATGGGGGATTCTGATCTCCAGCGAAATGGACCCGGTATCCATGATGACAAGCTGTCGTACATCCCTTGCGGGCACCTGCGTTATATGGTGGATGGAAACGCCATGCGGATGATTTAGTATCAGATGCGCTATGGTCTGACGAGTCGTTCGGGACGGAAGGCGAATTTCGGCGCTGACGGATTGAACCTCGCCCAGAAAGCCGTTACAGAAATGGACCCCTTCGCTAAGGATTTCCAGCAGCGGCGAAATACGCATGGGGTGTTCCGAATCCCGTCGTGTGAGGGGGGGGAGCATCCAATGGCATCTTATTTGGTTGTCGTTTCCTTCACCCTCCTCCTCGAACTGTTCCCGTGCAAAGAGGGCGGAGGGTTCCGCCTCCATCGCCCAAATGGGAAGAATGTGGATGCCCTTTTCCGTTGCGGTCGCACTTAAATCCCGATAGTCGTTCGGATTGACGGAGAATGGCGGAGGGTAGAGAACGTTTTTACCCGCCATGATCGCCTGGCGGATGTACTCAGTTCGTTCGGGGAGAGAGAGCATCATCATAATGGTGTCTATCTCGCTATGTTCAAGGAATTCCGAAGGCTCCTCGGAGTATATCGGAGCGCGCCACGCTTTCGCCAGAAATTTCGCCACTGGGAAGGCGGTGTGACACACCCCCTGAAGAAACGTGCCGGGGGCGATGAATAGATCCTGACCGTATTTTCTAAGGTAGTAATCGTCAATGAAGACGCCAATACGGGTGAGGGGCGTCGGGCTGTCCGGATCGGTCGTATGGGATACCGTAATCGAATCTCGCATATCATCACGCTTGGGGTTTCGCCCCCATCGTCTGTTTATATTCGGCGGGCGACTGCGAAATTCATGATAATCGTCAGATGGCTTAACCTCTATGAGTTGACGCGGATGAGTTTCGCAGTAGCCTTGCCATAGTAATGATATCCCAAGTCGGAGATAAAATCATCCGGGAGGGGGATAATCGCATGCGGACGCAGCCCTTTCAATGCGTTAGCCTGCAGAGAGAACGTGAAAGGCGATCGGCATAAGGACGGGCGGTCCGCCAATCCCGTAAGCTGTCAAGCCATAGAAATAGCATGTTTTGCCGCAGCATGGGCAGTCAGCAACCACGGGGCCGGAGGGATATCTGGGCGGAGGAGCGACGTGCATCCCAAGCATGCAAAATGAGTGTTGATACAACAGATTGAGAGTCTGCATTTGTTCTTCCTTCCTGTCTTCGTCGCCCTATTCTTAAGGCGGCGTCTCTTCCCGGATTAGGGTGGACGCATCGAAATTATCGGAGGAAAACCCAGTAATTTTAAGGGGCGAAAAAAAAAATCTCCTATCCGCCGATCAGTCTGGAGACGTCCGGGATTTCGATTCTCGCCACACCGGTGTTCGGATCAGTCAACTCAAAGAACAGATATCCAGGATATTGCGAGATAAGGTTCATCGCCGCATCGTATAGGAAGGGCTCGTTCTCCTCCATTTCGCTGAAATCCGTTTCGTTCGCCTCCAAAAGCTGCGTGTAGTTGAAGAAGGTCAATCCTAAAAGTCGGGTGCAGGGATAGTTCGTCTTCAATTGGATGAAGTCGTTGAGATTGAGGATACGCTCTTGAACGCCTCCCGTGAGATCGAAGGATACGTCAAGGCAATCTTCATCCGCGTCGTACTGCAGTAAAAATGACCCTTCCCTCATGTCGGTATCCTGTGAGAGGTGAGATGAATTGGATGACACACCTCTTTCTCCCTTTATCATGCCAGAAAAAGTCGCATTTGGCAATAGGGATTCATGTAAAAAAACCCCATCGCCCCGCCGCAAACCCGCACTTGACAAGAGACGGAGATTGCCTTATAATAAGACGCTTAAGGGGGTGATTGGTGTCGACCTGTGCGATGTCATCTTCGGACGCGAGCCGAGGCGCCGCTGGCCTCGTAAAAAGCGGCAAAACAATAAAAGCGAACACTAACCAGTACGCAATGGCGGCCTAAGGGCCGCCACGTCCACCCGTCTCCTGCCGGCCGAGACGGTTTTGGGCGTCACCTATGCCGGATAACCCGAGGGATCCCGTCCGCGGAGACCAAGGGGACAACTTAGCGGAATAGCCGACCATCATCCCGTCCCTGGGAGGGCGCAAGGCGAAGTTAAATCGGGGACTACGCTCGTAGCGGCCACTGGTGTATCCTCGGGGACCGGGGTTCGAGTCCCCGCACCTCCACCATTTTTTATGATTGCCGGGAATGTCCGGATTGCCCATTCCCGATGTCTATAGGGTTTAAAGTTAAAATCAAGCGTTCCCCGCATTGCATTGGGGAACGCTTGATTATTCTTAATGAGGTAATCCAATCTAAAATTTCACGTCATGCGGTGGTGAGTCCCAATACTTAACGTTGGAATCCAATCCATCGATAACGCAGTGTTGCAAACCGCTGTAATAGTTGACTATGTATGCCGCGTAGTGACCGTTTTGCAACCCGCTGATTAGAAGATTATCGTTTGGGATCGGTCTGGAATGCAGATACTTGAAATTCGGTAAAATCATTTTGAATCTGGTAATCCCGTCGAACCTTATTCTTGAAATAACTGTCTTCGTATTTCCGTTTATATCCATGTTTTCTATTTTGATGTTGTCGCTTCTATTCAATTCGTATCCGCCATCTGGCGGTATCGGATTATCGTATGTGTCTTCAAGCTTATTTTGATCCGTGAGACGATAAACCTTTGTTTTGCCATGGAGTGAAATGCCGAGGAAGAACCCGTTCTTAGTCCAAACCGCACCGACGGGTCTGGCGCCTTCCGGGAGTTGGATTATCTGATCCTTATCCGGTTTAGAGCCAACCTTCCCCCTCATCAGGTTCCAATTAAACGCCAGCATATCCTTGTGGAATGCGATCCATTCGGTTCCGTTGTCGTTAATTGCGGCGTCCCCGAAAGCGAAGCCTCCTGCGATCACAACGGGTTTGTCAATCCTCCCCGGAGCGAGATAGAGCAGATCAAACACCGAGCGGGAGGTTCTGCGCGTGGCGATTATCCCGCCGTTGTCTTGAGGAAAAAAATCCGTCACTCCGTGCATTATCAGGCGAGGATGCGTTCCCATCAGCGAAATCTGTATCAGGTCGCCGTTAAGGTTGGGGTCATTTTCCACCGGTTTGACGTATAACGCCGAGTGTGACCAGAGATACAGCGGACCTCCGTATCGAAAATACTTGTCGCTTGCGGTGTAAAGGTATTTTACGCCCTTGGCATCAAGAATAAACCTCCATCCCGGCGTGAGAACCATTGCGTACATTCTCCCCGCTTGCCCCAATCCAAGAGCGGAGTTCGGCCAAGTGACTTTCGTTGCCTGATCGCATCTGATTTCATCGGATGGGAAGTTCAGTCGTGATGAGAGATCGGTGATGCATTTCCGTTCGATGTCCGGAACGGTTGGGGACTGTTGGCTGGACGCACATCTCGCGTTTACGGGAGCGAACCAAGATAGCAGGATCGCAATCAAAGTGAGGATGGCGGATTTTAAGAATGAATATCGAAACATTTTATCTCCTCCTATAAGTGATTTCATAAAGGGTGCGCGGCTAGGAACGGATCGATTTTTCAATTGAGTCGAATGAGTCATTCTTTATTCGACATCGCCCGCCACTCTTCGATTATGTTCAATTGTCTGTATATTCGGTCTTTGGACGTTTCCGCTTGAGATATGGTTACAATGAAGAGGTAATTGCGATGTTTCGTTTTTACTTGAACACCCCATTGACAAAAAACACTCCTCCGCCATCCGTCAAAAGCCGAAATCGGATGCGATAATTCGTGCGGATTGAAAAGGCGGCGGGGATAATTTTTAGTCAGAGTTGGGGGTATTGTATTAAAAGAGCTTATGTTCCGGAATCCGCTCCTGATTATTACGCTTGGACGATCATCGCTGCATATCCGGTTTTTGATTTTTGAACGGGTTATCGCAAAATAGGTTCCACGGATATTTCGTCGAATGCTAAACGGACGATCTATGTTTCGTTTCCTGATATTCGCAATTACATCGAGTGAATCCATTGGAATGCTTGTTTATGATACGCTCGTTAAGTCATGCACTTTTAGATAATAAGTCGCAAGTCTCCTCGTTGTACTGCATGGGTGCGGGATATCCAAGACATTCTTTCATTGTCCTATGTCATACCTTTTGTTCACATGGGAGCGCGGAGGAACATTTCCCTGAAGGAGTGAATGCATGAACTTTGGCAAGCCATTCAAGACGAACACAAACCCTGAAGAGAGTTCCGAAACACCCCTGCGGCTCTTCGTCTACGGCACTCTTAAGCGTGGGTGTTGGAACCATGACCGATTTTGCGCCAATGCCGTGGGCATCGAACCGGCGGTGGTCTGGGGTAGGCTCTACCACCTCCCGGCAGGGTTTCCCGCGCTCGAAGCGCCGGAGGAACTGATTCTCGCCACGGGCACCGTTGATCCGCTCGCTGACGCCCGAAGGCAGCGGGAGATCGACGCACTCAGCTTTGATCGCCCGACCGGAGACTGGGACCTAGTCCATGGAGAGTTAGTGACCTTTTCCGACCCGCTGCGCGACCTGCCGCCCATCGACAGGCTGGAAGGCTTCCGTCCCGGCGAGCAAAGCATGTACCAGCGGGTGATGGTGACGGCGCAGTGCGGTGGCAACGCGATCCCCGCTTGGATCTATTGGATGCACCGCCCTCAGTACGCGGAGAGAGTCGTAGGCGGCGAGTGGTTGTGTAAGTGAGGAGCCATTGTGTCCCTTTGTTGAAGGATGGCGGAGATGAAACACAAACATATACTTGAGGAATACCCCAAGCAGCTGATGTGGTATGATCAGGATGGAACTTAAAGGGGAGGGAAATAACCCATGATTACGAAATGGACGGTCTCTAACTTTAAATCGATTCGCGAGGAGACGGAGTTGGATTTCAGTCCGCTCACGATCTTCGCTGGCGCAAACAGCAGCGGGAAAAGCACTTTTATTCAGTCCATACTTCTCGTGGCGCAGACAGTGGCACAAAAAGAGCAAATTCGTAGAGGAATCGGTTCTCCAGCTGTCGTATTGAACGGACACCTCACCAATTTGGGACAGTTTGACGAATTGAAATCCAATGGCGGGGAATCTGACCAAATCACCATAAAATTCAACTTCAAATTTATCCACCAACCGCGGCATATGCCCATTGAATATTCTTCATTATTAAGTCAAAATCCGTTAGTTAAAAATAATGCAAATGTTTATGGACAACCCATTAATCTTCGAGAAGTCGCGTGTAAGATATCCTTCGATGCAAACCCATCGAGCAATGAGCAGAATTTGTATCAAAATCAAACGCAGCTTTTTGCCACTGAATTGTCATGCCTATCCATAAATAAGGATAACATTGATCAAAATGCATACATCTCTATTCACCGTAAACCCAATAATACCATTTCATATCCAATATATGCTTTGGATTACCCTGTAGAAATGGATGAGAATTCCAAGGCAGAACTGGTGGGAAAATATCATTCAGCCGAAATTGCATACTGTGCTCTGAATCATTTTCTTCCATCGAGTACAACATGGAATATAGATGTCATCAAAGAGTTTGCAAAAAACATCGTCTTGGCTCTTCAGGATGATAGGCTCCCTCCCGTAAACGAGCTATGGGGAAGCTTAGGTATGATTCTTCTTTCAGAAGAAATTATTGCGGTCTTGCGCGAACTCATAGATGGCGTAATCGATTCTGACCAGATTTTCAATGATATATATGAGCAGGATTCAGAAATTGACCTGAGTCTCAGGTATATGTTCTGGCAGGATTCACCCATTGTGATTGAATCCGAGGGGATCACATTCAAGGAGTGGTATGATCGAATCCGTGATTTGCCACATGAGGAGCGTCTGAAGATTCAGCAGGTGTCGCGCGAGTGTGAGGATTTTTCTGACCGCATTTACGAGGCTTTGACGGCAGCCTCTGTCAAAGATCAACGAATAGCTATACGATCCTTACCTTCACCTTGTTTGTTTGCGCAAGCCATCACTTATTTACGTTATTATTGCACATTGCGTTTGAAATACTTAGAACCATTAAGATATCCGCCTACACCGCTATATCCGCATATGTCGGTAATCGATTCTCAAAATGTAGGTTTACGAGGTGAATACACAGCTTTCATTCTTGCAATTAACAAGAATAAAGGAATAAATTATATCCCTTCGGCAAATTTCAAAGATCCTATAATCATTCGCAAATTGGTCTCTGAGTCACTCGAAGCGGCTGTTATCGACTGGCTCCAATATCTTGGCGTGGCGAACTCAATAGAAAGCCGAGATATGGGAAAGTTAGGGCATGAGTTGAAGGTGGGAATTTCCGATACGGATATCATGCACGACATCACGCATGTGGGAGTGGGAGTTAGCCAGGTTCTACCAATTCTCGTCATGTGCCTTCTTGCCGAAAAAGGTTCCACACTGATATTTGAACAGCCGGAACTGCATCTTCATCCTAAGGTTCAAACCCTGCTCGGTGACTTTTTCCTTTCGATGGCTCTATGCGATAAGCAGTGCATTGTTGAAACTCACAGCGAATACATTATTGATAGAATCCGTTTCCGGGTTGCAGCCTCAACAACTGAGGATGAATTGAACAGTCAGATTAAGATCTACTTTGTGGAAAAACCGCATCAGAGTTCATTGTTTCGTGAGGTGGTGATTAATGAGTTTGGAGCCATCTCAGACTGGCCGGAAGGTTTTTTTGACCAGTCTCAAAAGCAGGCCGAAGAGATTTTGAGAGCCGCTGCGTTGAAACGCAAATCCAGTCGGAGGACCAAAGATGCGTAGTAGGCATAGTGTGACAGTTGATGCAGGAATTCTCGCAGTTCCTCCAGTGGATAGTGCCACTGATGATGCCGCCAAGTATGTGGAGATGCTGTTGGAATGGAAAAAGTTGCTTGACGATCCCTGGATCGCCATTTGCATGAGCGAGCATGCTTCGGAATATCTTTTTGCGAATGGATTGTATCCACTGAGGGGGCAACTCCGTGAACTCTTTATTGCCCATGGCATAGAAGAATACGATTCCCATACTGTTGCGAAAATTGCAAACTGGCTCCTGGAGAAAACTCCTACCTTTGAATCCTATTATAGTGTCAAGTATATCTTGTATGAGCATCTGAAAACAGTTCCGGATGTTATTCGTCTGACTGCTTATGATGGTCTCCAACCCGATCTTGACCAATGCATTACATTGATTGCTGTCTTGCGTAAACATTGCTCCCAATCGCTTGGCGGCTATTCACTCATCCTGAGAAAAGCACCCAGTAAGGTGGTTCAAGTAAAAGTTCAGATTTACGAGATCGAACATAATAGAGATGATATCCCCGCCCTGCCTCGCCCGCCCGAGTATTTTGAAGGAGATGTATTGGTCTGTGATGATTTTAATGGTGTCCTCGAATGTCTCGATGACACCGCCATTTTGGTCGGTGCGACTGACGATCTCGGAATAAAATTTGCCATCCGAATAGCCCTATTCAAGAGCGCCATTTTACAACACGATGCACCTGAATGGGGCGCCTTGCAGGTTTCCGAAATAGGTCCCAGTTTCCGGGAGTCGTGTCAGAAGGTTTGCACTGACCATGGGGGCTCTTTGCCAGATAAGATTCTCCGTTCCATAGTAGAGACTATTGAAGGACGCAATCTTTCAGCCGTACACGCTCTGCGAACAGGGAAAGGGGGAAATGAGCCGCAAAGAATGCGTGGATCGGATAAAGCTCAGCGTCGTGATATCGATAGGGAATTCCATCTTCATTACTGGAAGTGCGATAATGGGACAGTGGAGCTGGCATCCGTGGTTCATCATGACGATTTTTCAATCCCAGAAAGGTGATGTCGATGCAGGATGTTTGGCAATACAGCACCGTTCATAACAGTGCCTGCGAGGTCATCGAAGAACAGACCTTGTGGGGTGACCGGTTTGAAGTGTCTGGTTGCTGAAATAGGACTAGGTTTGCGCATAACCTTTCCATATATGAGTAAGTACAGAGAACCGTAGGGAAGGGAGATCATAGACTGATTATCACCACCAGTTACTTTAGTGCTGGAGCCATCAAGGAAGCGGCTCAGCACGACAAGACCCCCCGTCACTCTAATGAACGGGCGACAACTCGTGATGCTCCTGACGGAACACGGAATCGTCGTCCTTCGCCTTAATCCTGAGGGTTCCATTTTTTGACAAATAGGATCTGATGATTCTGGAATATAAAGAAGGAGAACGGATTATGAATTCCAAAACTGAAGACGCCGGTGCGGGAGCCTGTTGGTTTGTCGGAGCCATGTATGGCGGGACCGAGGATCAGACTCCGCGTTTTCTGCAGGAGGGCGTTTGGGAGAATGGGTATTCGGACAAATACATCGATGAGGTGAAGTCCATCCAGGCAGGGGACCGTATCGCGATCAAGTCGTCATATATCCGAAAGCATGGTCTCCCTTTTGATAACCGAGGCTTAAACGTTTCCGTCATGGCGATCAAAGCCATTGGCACGGTGAAAGAGAATCTTGGGGACGGCCGCACCTTGAAGGTTGACTGGATACCTTACGATCCCCCGCGAGAGTGGTACTTCCACACGAATCGAGGCACGGTTTGGCGGGTCTCGCCCGGCAATTGGATCACCGATGCTTTGATTGGATTCACATTCGAGGGAAAGAATCAAGACATTGACCGATTTCGCAATTATCCTTTATGGTGTGAACGTTTCGGTGATATCCCTGACGACAATCGCCGTTTCGACTGGACCCGATTCTACACAGCCTTTGCGGATAAGCTTTTGCCATACAAAAACAAACGCCATGAATTGGTGGCTAAGCTGCACGAATTATCCTCATCCACCGTAGGAATGGGTAACGTTTTAAACGATCAATTGAGTAAAAATGAGAAATCCCCACTCCAGGATATCTGCCCGTTTACCTTCATTAAGCTGTTTATTATGAGCATGAAAAACAAGAATATGGAGAATATCGCTTCTGAATCTACTGAAATACTTAATATGGAGGAACCAGGCTTAATATTTGATGACATTACTCTTGTAAATAACCAAAACACTTGTTTATTTGTTATGAATGTAAACGGTTAACGGAGGCTGAAAAGCATGTGTTGGAGAAATAATATATATTCCAAAATACAATTACTTTGTTCTGAAAAAAAATCTTTAATTTTTACTCGTCAGGAATTCGGAGATAGATTTCTGGATGATCTAAAAAAAGAATATCCTCAAAATAATACTGTGGATTCTTCAATCAATAGAACATTACAAGAATTACGCGATTCGAAACAATTAGAATTTATATCGTATGGAAAATACCGCTTTATAAAATCTGATTCCGTATCAGATCAGCAGTCACATAAAGTACATGCTGAAGAAAATAAATTATCGGTTGATAATGATTATGCATCAATTATTACTTTTTCTATTAATAACATTGTGGAGGATGGCTGTTTTATCAACCGGGAATATCTGATATGATTCTCGATCGTCTTCGCCGCAAGAAAAACCTCATCATTCAAGGACCTCCGGGAACCGGAAAGACATGGCTTGCCAAACGATTGGCTTACGCTTTGATGGGGCGACACGATGACGGCAAGGTTCGAGCGGTCCAGTTTCATCCAAACCTTTCATACGAAGATTTTATTCGCGGATGGCGGCCTGCAGGTGACGGCAATCTCACACTTGTGGATGGACCTTTCATGGAAATGATAAATGCAGCGAAGAAAGATCCGAATTCAAATTACGTTGTCGTTATCGAAGAGATCAATCGCGGGAATGCCGCGCAGATTTTCGGCGAGATGCTGACATTGCTTGAAGCCGACAAGAGAACGCCGGATGCAGCCTTGGAACTCACCTATAAACGATCAAATGATGAGCGTGTTTACATCCCGGAGAACCTCTATGTCATCGGCACAATGAATATTGCCGACCGCTCCCTAGCCCTGGTCGATCTGGCGCTGCGCCGGCGTTTTGCCTTCATCGAACTGGAGCCCACTTTCGGCAAGCCATGGCGCGATTGGTGTCTTAAACATGGTGTTAATAATGAGGAACTTGATGAGATCGAGAAACGCATCAATGAGCTAAATAAGAAAATCTCAGAGGATGCAAATCTGGGTCGTCAATTTAGAATCGGACATAGCTATGTCACACCTTCATCCGAAGAGGATACTAGTGATGCCCGGAAATGGTTCCGAGAGGTTGTTGAAACCGAAATCGGACCGTTACTCAACGAATACTGGTTCGATAAGCTTGATGAAGCCAGGAAGGCGAGAGAGAGTCTGCTTGAGGGGTTCTGAACATGACACCTAACGCATCCGACACCGTATCGGACACACATGAAGGGATTAACCGGATCGGAGGCATTCCGGTTCGCAACCTTTGGTGGCTATTGCTGTATGCATCCTCGCTGTATCAAGATTGCCAAAGGGCGAGGATTGCCATAGAGGATAACCCTGATGACATCCCTGCTTTGGTCGCGGAAATACTTTGCCATTACGTTGAACGCCGACTTAGACGCAACTTAAGTTATGGCTATCAAACACGTGAGGCGGTTCTCGGTCGCGTGCGCGGGCGGATTGATCTGCTGTGCACCGAACGGCGTCGGCTGCTGGACCTGGGGAAAGTTGCCTGCCGGTTCGATGAATTGACCATCGACACCGTCAGAAACCGCTACGTCCGAGCGGCGCTTGAGGAAATATCCCAAATGGTTAAGAGTACGCTGGCTCATCGATGCCGATCCTTGGCGGCAAGCCTGAGGCGCATGGGGGTTATCGGAGAACACCCGAGCCGAAACGAGGTCTCCATGGATCGTTTCGGAATGCATGATATCGAAGATCGCCCAATGGTTGAGGCGGCGCATCTGGCGTTCCATCTCGCTTTGCCCACGGAGTCCGAAGGCGCAAAGTATTTATCAAAGCCGAATGGAGACATCACTTGGATTCGAAAGCTTTACGAAAAAGGGATCGCCGGATTTTATGATGTCGTCCTATCCAAAAAAGGATGGAACGTCCAAGCGGGTAAATTCATAGACTGGCATGAGGATTGCAAGAGTTCCGGAATCGATAAGATACTTCCCCGGATGCGCACCGATATTATCATAGAACACCCAGCCTTAGAAAGCCGTATCGTCATTGACACGAAGTTCAATTCCGTGGTGACACCTGGTTGGCGCCGAGAGGAATCACTTCACAGTGGTTACATTTATCAGATATACGCCTATTTGAGGTCACAAGAGCGTGATGGTGACTCTCTCGCCAATAATGCCTCGGGGCTGCTCCTTCATCCCTCGATTGATCATCAGGTAAACGAATATGTCGTAATCCAGAATCACCAGATTCGATTCGCCACCGTTGATCTTGGGGCTGATTCAAAGGAGATTCGCAGACAACTATTGGATTTGGTCTGCTAGCGAGAGAAGAAGTAATCGCGCACAAGGTTGTCCGCTTGGTAAGCTCGGCGGGGGTACATCCGTTGGGATTGAAGTTAAAGATATCCCATCCATAATAGAGGGCTTACGAGTATGGTGGCTCAACTCCTCACAAGCCTATGACATCAAGGGATAAAAGCTATGGTGCGTGGGCCGCCACTAAGAACCGAAACCTGCCACAACCAAGCCCTCATTCCATGGAACTGCAAGCAACAATGTGCAAAAAAAGATTTTCCGGATTGGCAAAACTGATTTGAGTTATTACACATAGAGAGTTCGAATAGTTTTGGGTGTAAAAGACGCATGCGCGCCTATTCGCACGGTCGTACCGTCATTACAGGGGGAATCTCTTCAACAACCCGTAGTTTTACCGGGGAACACGGAATATCTTGCGAGTTATAATATTCCATCTTGGCATGTAGCGTGTTGAAAGAGAGAATAGTAGGAGGGGAGGATAATGGAGATTATAAGCTGCTTGATCTTTGGGGGGATCGGTGTCGCCGCATGGAGAGTTGCCTGGTTAAACCAATACCGAAAACTGATGGGAAAGGTGAACCAGAAAATAGATTTCAGGGAAATTGGGGAATTGACAGGTGATTATGGGATCAATCCAGCGGAAATAGCGGCGTATGGAGGTATTACATTCGCCGAGTTTTTATGGAGTTGGGCAACGATTGATCCTCATCTTATTGACGCTGCCTCATTTTCAAGCACTCAGCCGATTCATAACGGTTTTGATTTTGTAAGATACATCCATGAACATTATGATTCATTGAATGAGGCTGGGAAGCAGGGTTTCTTAAATAGACTATCGGGGTATTATGCGGAACAGCAAGCGAGGGATATATTAATTCATGCGGGACACTCGGTTCATGTCGCCGACACCTCAAATCAACCGGTTTGGGATTTTATCGTTGATCATCACCTGGTCAATATCAAGGATGTGGCGAATATGAGCTCGATCAAGGCGGATGCGCTCACCCATCCCGGGGTGATTTATATCGTACCAACCGACGCCCATGGCCAAGTGATTGATAATATAGATCGACTTAACGGTTTGAACCATCAACAAATACATGATGCTATCCAACATGGTTTGTCTCAGGCCCACGGAACCTCCGCTTTGGAATTGTCTAATCTTCATATGCCTATTTTCACCATTTTATTTGCCATAGCCCGGAACACAAAACAAGTAATTAGGGATGACAAGGATATAGACGCCGCCGTAACACATACGATGAAAGAGATTATAACAAAAGGAACCGGAGTTGTTATTGGGGGCCAAATAGGCGGTACAATTGGAACTATATTATGTCCCGGTTTTGGAACGCTTGTCGGTTCGGTAATAGGTGCAATTGCTGGAGGTATTGGCGGGGCATTTTGTGGTGAAAAGTGGAAACGACATCCTTTGAATTCCGCAATTGCACATATGGAAATGTCACTTGCGGAGTATGGAAAAAGCTATTCCTCGAAAATACGTGATATTATGGCGTATATCGACAAACCCATCCGCGATATGAACACCTCATATCAAAAATTGCAATCTGTGTATGAACAGAGAGCATCATCGTTGAGGTACAAGTTATGGCCGGATATGTATACGGTAATGGTTGAGAGGTCCTTGGTTAACGCCAAACAGCAAATTGACGATTTAAAACGTATGATGGATAATGTTAAGAATATCGTGATAAACGCAGCGCAAAAGGGTGATTGGAAACAATTGGGTCTGCTTATGGCTACGGAACCAAACATCCGAAGTGGAATAGGATCAAATGATGCTCTGCTTCACAATATAAATCAAGCGCGGCGAAGAGTATGGGAGGAAAGAAAAAAACTCGATCCCTCTTTCAAATATCCAGATTCATAAATCAGATAAATTGTGAGGTGCAATGAACCAAGAATCAAATATCCAAGATCCATATGAAATCCTTCAGGTTCATCCCAAGGCGGACTTGGAAACAATAAATCATATGCATCGTTATTTGGCAGGTAAGTATCATCCTGATACGGTGCCGACGAATCTTAAAGCCGAGTACGAGGAGCGTATGAAGCGGATAAACGCGGCTTATGATATGATAATAAATTCGAATAACGGAAGTCACTATTCCGGTTCGTGTGGCGTGAATGATTGCCGTATGGAGATAGTCAACACACTAATGGAAGTGGCGAACGCAGGCGGGGGGAAAAACGATTGTTATCGCAAATCTATTTCCATACTGCAATCGATTGTATCAGAAAACCAAGGATTGGAACTGGAATATATCGCGCATGGTAAAATCGCTGAAATACAATTCGTAGATTTACATGATTATAAAAGCGCTGCAGTCACGCTTGAAGTTATGTTACAGCGAAATCCAAATCCAAATGATTATGACACCATATTAGCCACCATAATTGCATGCAATATAAACGAGCATAACTTATCAAATGCGTTAAACTATTGCGATATTGCTATAAATAGTTGCACTTCCATTAAAGCCATATTGGGTGCATATTTAAACAAAGGTGATATATTGGATGACCTTCATAAATATGACGATGCCATCAATATTTTCCAATACGTTATATTACACTATCGCAACATGGATGAAGCCGCATATGCGCAATATCGCATCGCACGAATCCTCGATTCCGGTCTCCAAAAATATCCTGCATCAATCATTGAATATAGAAAGGTGCTCCATGAATTCGGGGATTCCGAATGGGCGAAGGATTGTCAATGGAGAATTGACTACATACAAAGAAAACATATCGAAAAAAAGGGATGGTGGGAATAGCGTTTCGAGATGCCTTGCAAGTCCGAATACTTAGAGTTCGCCAATAATGACATTCAAGGTTTTGGCGTATGCATTGCAGTGCGATCATTTTGCTTTTTCACGAGCATCCCTGGGATATGAATTGATGACGTCTCTTGACCGAAACTCGGAAAATATTTGTAATTTCAAATCACAGTATGCTATTGGGATGTCGTTAATTGGCTCCGTTATAAAACACATTCCGCTAAGATGAATCCTTTACAGTCTCTTAACAATGGAGGTGCAGAGTTTTAACGCAGATAATGAGGAGATGATATTTCGTCATTTTTGCTTCCCGTCATTTATCGTATAATTCGAATAGATATCGAGGGGAGATTGATAACACCGTGAAGATTAATCGCGCTCAAGGTTGTCTGCTTGGGCAACTTGCAGGAGACTCTCTTGGTGCCTTGGTGGAATTTCATTCGGCGGATGACATTTCGAGTATCTATCCGAACGGAGTCCGGGAATTGGTTGACGGAGGTGTTTGGAACACCATTGCCGGACAGCCGACGGACGACTCCGAAATGGCTCTATTGCTTGCGAGGATGCTGGTGAAAAACGGTCGTTATGATCCAGTCTCGGCCATGAACGAATATCGTTATTGGATATCAACCGATCCTTTTGATTGCGGCATGACAATTCGCTCATCATTAAGCGGACATCCTAACCCGGATAGCCAAGCCAACGGCGCCATGATGAGAATCAGTCCGTTGGGCATATTTGGAGCCAACTATGAATTGAATGTGGTAGCGGAATGGGCTCAATTGGATGCCTCACTTACGCATCCTAACTCGGTTTGCAAACATGCCAATGCGTTATATTCAATGGCTATCGCAAACGCCGTTGAATCCGGAACATATCCAAAACAGCTATATAAGAATGTCAAGCGATGGGCGAGCGAAATGAACGCAGAACCATCGTTGCTTGCCGTCATTGACCGCGCCCCCGTCGCGCCCCCTGAGAATTATACGCATTTATCCGGATGGGTTTTGATTGCCTTCCATAACGCTTTGTATCAACTCCTTCATGCGATGAATTTGGAGAAAGGCGTTATTGATACGGTTATGCGTGGTGGGGACACTGACACCAATGCGGCAATCTGCGGGGCTCTTTTAGGCTCGGTGTATGGTTATGATGCGATTCCGGAACAGTGGGCGAATGCACTTCTGAATTGCCGACCTCAAAAGGAGGATCCCAGGGTGATGCATCCGCGTCCGGAATGCTTCTGGCCAGTGGATGCGATCGAGTTAGCGGAGCGACTTGTGTCTTCCCGAAATTAGTATGTTAACCCGACATGCAGGCGAATGTAGTGTAAGTAGGTAGTGTACCGCATTTCTTGGTTCCGACCCTTGCACATCTCAGTTCATACTCTGCGCTCTTCTTCTCCGCCACATTCGCCATTCCAGATTTACTTCGCCATGCGTCTTTGCATGAGATTCAACCCCTATCCTCATGAGATTCCCCTCGAAATGCGTTAAACTGTAAGAGATTGCACAGATATAGGGGGAACATATGAAGAGCTGGGGACGCATTACGCGCAGAGGATTTCTGGAGGGGTGCGCGGCGATATCCGCCGTCGCGCTGACGGCAAACGCAAACGGCGCTTTCGGAGAGGAGAGGACATCCGGATTGGCGATTCGGGTGACCCCTCAGGCGATTTGCCCCGATCGGAGCGCGATCATCCCGGTTACGCTGTATAACGGAACCGGCGAGGGGCTAAGGGGCGAACTGATCCTCAAATGCGAGGGAGGCACGGTGTCTCCCGCACGCACCGCCATTGAACTCCCGCCAGGGGGGTGGAGGTTTGTAATCGCCGAGGTGACAATGGCTCAGGAAAGTGTGCAAGCAAAACTGATCTGCGGAGCGGCGGGTGCGAAAGCCTCCGTGGTGGTTCGCCGCGGCATCGACCTCGCGAATATCGTATGGAAGCAAAAATTCATCCCCGCCACGGAACCGATCGATCCTCACTGGGCATCGCCTGACATTGACGACACAAGCTGGCAAGATGTGCGCATTCCGAAAATGTGGGAGAGCAACGATAACGCCTGGTGCCGTGCGCACATAACGATACCCGAAGCGTGGAAGGGAGAGCCGCTGCATGTGTATTTGAGGGCGGCTGATGACAACGATATCACTTACTGGAACGGGGTGGAGATAGGTCACACAAACGGCTGGGATACCGTGCGTGACTATACGGTTCCCTCCGATCTCATTCGCTATGGCGATATCAACGTGCTGACCGTGATGGTGGAGAATCCCACTTACGGCGGCGGAATGTACAAGTCGCCTTATCTGCTTTACACCGGCTCGCCGGGATGGATGGAGGAGAACAGGAAGAGTCAGACGCCGGTGTACCATCGTCCCAAGCCGGGACCGGTCGGTTCACCGCTACCCTTGCGACCGATCCACGTGAAGGACGGAGTATTGCGTTACCCCGACGGCAAGGAGGTGGCGTTGTGGGGTACGAATTACTATCCCATGTCGTGGTGGCAGTTTGTGAACATGGAGAAGACCGGGGTGGATATGAAAGCGACCATCCGCAAGGACCTGGACAATATGAAGGAGATGGGGGTTCAGGCGATTCGCATCCATGTGTTCGACAGGGAGATGAGCGACGGCGACGGCAACCTTCAGGAGAACATTCATCTGGACCTGTTACAGTATCTTGTGGCGCAGTGCGAGAAACGGGATATGTACTTCTACTTCACTTTGATCGCGTGGTGGGGGAGCCCCAACGCTTTGCCGGACTCCTTCTCGAATGTCACTTCGAAGCCCGGCATGATGTTCGTGCCGAAGGCGAAAAAGGCGGCGGCGAACTTCATCCGTCAGTTCCTGAATCATAGGAACCCCTATAATAACAAGCCGCTCAAGGCGGATCCACCGGTCGTCTTTCTGGAGGTGATGAACGAGCCCGCGTATTTCGGCTACGACGATATCACGTGGGATGCGTATCAGCCCCAAGGGGAGACGAAAGAGGTGCTGGACAGGGACCATCGGATTTTCCGCGAGCTATGGCGCGATTGGCTGCAAAAGTATCGCTTGAAAGACGATCCCGCTTACTTTCCGCTCTTCCGATATGCGTTAATGCGAGTGTATATCACCGAAATGATCGAAGCCATAAGGAGCACTGGGGCGAGGCAACCGATCGCAATCTCCTATTTTTACAGTCCCGGGGATGATATCACGCAGGCGATCGCCGATTCCGCATGCGACGCGATCACCGTGAGCGCTTATCCTGGCGGCTGGGCGCAGATCAACGATGGGAGAGATCTATTGCCGGAGGTGGGACCGCTGAAGTTTGACCCCATACTGGCGCGGAAGGCCAGGGTTGCGTACGAGTTTGACGCCCCCGCAACGAACACAAGTTGTTACCTCTATCCGGCTCTTGCGGCTCATTTCCGCAGCGGCGAATGCCAGATAGCCTGCCAGTTTCAGTACGACACCATAGCCACGGCGCGATGGAACACGGACTGGAACGCGCACTGGCTCAATCTGCTCTACACTCCAACCAAGGCGGTGAGCTATATGGTAGCGCGGGAGGCGTTTCACATGCTGCCTCGAGGAATCAAATACAAGGCGGGGACGGACCATTTGGTTCTTCCGCCAATGGCGACTTCGTTCAAATATAACCTCAGCCTGTTGATGACCCCTGACGAGGCTTACCACTCACGCTCAATCAATCCCGATTGGCATCCGTTGCCCCTTCCCAAACATCCGAATCGGATCACGGGCGTCGGCTCTTCGCCGTGGGTGCATTACGATGGAAGCGGAATGTATATTCTCCAGATGACGTCCCCGAACACCTTCCAACTGATCGTGCATCCGGATTCCATTCTGGTGGGTAGTTGCTTGACTTCTTCCTTCGACAAACCCGTCGCGAATTTGGAATCACGGGAGCGGCGTTTTGTGTGGAAATCCCCATTGGCGGCGAAGGCGGAGTGTTTTCGGGTCATCGCCGGCAAAAGGGTTCCCGTGAAACGCTCCGGGGAAGGATGGATTATGTCGCCTGGAGAGTATCGCATCGTGATACCACGTATGTCCAAGGGGTGACGCTCCTTTGACGAGAACGTGGGGTTATTCGTGGGAATCGGGTTCCTCCAGCCTCTCATAGCCGACTGTTTGCCCGAAGAGCGGCAGTTGGGTGGGCGATAGGCGTAACTGTTTGATCGCCCCCTCCTTATCGCAGTTGTGAAACCAAGCGACCAAACCCTGCGAGGCGGCGAACAGATAGACGTTTTGGGCGATGAGTCCCGTGTCAACGTAAAAGTAAGCCTTTTGCGTCTCCTTATCGTACAAGCCTGGCTCCTGGTAACCCGCCGTGCTGAACTTGGCGATATTCGCCACGTAAATCAACCGCACAGCCGCTTCCGCACCGTTCCTTCCTTGGCGCGTGCCAATGGCGATCCATCGGATATCCCCGGAGGCGACTTGGTTCAACTCATGCCGATGTGAATCGTAGAGATAGCTTCCTCCTCGCAACAACACGTAGATTTCGATCTCCTGGGAGTTGCTGGCGGAGGCGGCGGTTCTGCCCGGATCGCCAAATGGACCAATCTCTCTGTTCACTCCGAAAGCCGCCCATAGCAGATTGGAGAGCGTTTGGAGTGGGAGTTCCTTACTCTCATAAGAGCGGGCCGTTTTTCTACGTTGCAGGGTTTCGTAAAGGGATAAACCGCGAAAACGAGTCGGTTTAGGAAGTAAGATGCTTTTCATGTAAAACTCCTATGTGATGCGTTAGTGGAAACCAGGAAGGGGATCGTGTGGTCATTGCAGAATCATAGCCGAATAAGACTTACATATCGGACATGAATGACATACGATCTTATTGACAGCCCGCTAAGACTCCATTCGTTAAATGAATTGGCTAGAATTCATCTAATTATTTTTATCATGACATATTTTGCGGCTTGCGAGCTATGTAAGAGAATAAGTTGTTTTCATTGAAGGGGGTAATCAAACGTGAAGCGATTTTTCATAACGTTACTGATAGCGTTAGTTGTGTCGTTTATGCTATTTGCATTTTACGCAGTCTTTTTTCTTCACTCGATTATCCACCATGTCAACGCGATGGCGGCGACACTCCCCCAAGAGGAGCGACTGGCGAGCCAGGCGGGAATAAACATCGATCCCAGCCAATTTCAGCAACCTCTTCCTCCACCGAAACTCAATGCAGCTCGGGATATAGATAAGCTTACCGATCTATTGAAGAAGCACCCGCTAACAGCCAAACAGAATTCAGCTTTAATAAGATTTATACACCCGAACTGTCCCCCCGATCAGGTTGCTCTAGCCATACAAATTTTGTCTCAGAGACCGGACGTGATGAAGTTTGTGACGGATGCGACATCCAAGCCGGATTGCGTCTTCGTGCACGATTGGTCTCATGCGTTAAGCGAAAAGTTTCGCGAACTTGCGACCATACAAACCGTAGGTTTTATGATGCGTGTGGAGAGCCTTCTTCAATTGAGGCAAGGAAACTGGTCCCAGGCGATTAAGACCCAGGCGTTCGGTTTCAAGCTGGCGAAAGATGCGGAATCGGATTCGACCATGCTTGCGCTGCTTGTTGAATCGAGCCTGAATTATAACACTCTCATCGGGATGCAAACGATCATGGAGCGTTACGCTGCGAATCCGAAGTCGCTGAGTCTCATCATCGATACTGTCACTCATTCCATGGGGGATATAAATATCAAGCGAGCGGTGCAGGGCGAAATCATAATGGGCATCAGCGCATGCGGTGAGGTGATCCAAAAAAATGTGTTGTCCGACGTTACGAATAGTAAACAGAAGGCGATGCTCAATCATCTCGCCGGAAAGTCTATTCTTGACGCGGGATTGGCTATCTACCTGAAAGAGATGATACCACTGTATCAGGCGGCTTGCATTAAACCTCCTGCAAGAACTCAATCATTGTCAACCGCATACGGTCGTATCCAGCAGGACATAAATCACGCCGCCAAAACGCATGATGTGGCGTGGATTTTGCCGATGGTATTCATGCCCATAATCAATCCCGCATGGCTTGGGGGAGCAGATTACACGGAGCGCAATGTTTTGCTTGCGTCCGCAGCGGTTTTGAAGTACCACGTCAAGCACGGTTCCTATCCCGCCTCCCTGGATAAGATCGCACCGGAAACGCTGCATCCCGCCATGGGGAACCCGGTCATCTACCATCGCGAGAAAAGCGGTTTCACCGTCACCGGGGCGTCACAACCGATGGACCTTCGCGGTGCTAAGGTTGCGTTCAAGTATCCTTGAGCGCACAACATGCGCCATCGAAGCCATCAAGGATGCGAATCAGACGTGTAATTTCAGCAGTTTCTCCGCGTTGCCATGAGCGATCAGATCCAACTGATCCTTCGGTATCGGCAGAGAATCGAGAAAACCCCTCCCCTTTGCATTGGGGCTGTATGGATAATCAATTGCAAAGAGAATGCGTTCCGCACCGACCGTTTGCAGGGCGCATAAAAACGAGGGGAGTGAGAAATATCCGCTTGTTGTGATATGGAAATTGCCAAGGAAATAGTCTCTTAGCCTTTTTTGCAAATGCGGAGCGGCACGGCTTAGAAGCATATCCGATCGATCAAGGCAATAAGGGATGAACTCGCCATTATGGCCAATGATAACTTGGAGATTCGGGTGACGGTCAAACGTTCCCGCGAGAATAAGCCTGAGCGCGTGCAGACCGACCTCCGCGTGCCAGCCCCAACCGCTGATGGAGAGCGTCTGGGACGTCTCTTCGGGCAGACCGGCGTAATAGGCGTCGAATATGGGTTTTGAGGGCGGGGCGGGGTGGATGTAAATCGGCGCTTCAAGCCGTTCCGCTGTGGCGAGGATAGGCTCGAAGCTGGGATGATCCAGGAATAAGCCGTCAGTGGTTCCATTCACGACCGCCCCAACATATCCAAGTTGTGTTATGCATCGCTCCAACTCCGCTGCCGCTTCTTCCTGGTGACGCAGAGGGAGAGTTGCTAGGCCAATGTAACGATCGGGGTTGCGACTGATTCGCTCGGCTAACCTGTCATTTACATCCTTGACGATGAGTATTTCATTGGATATCTCTTTTACCAGCGACTCATCCATGGCGGAGATGGAGAGAATTTGCATCGATATCCCGTTCTTGTCCATATCCGCAAGTCTCGCTTCACCTAGATCGGCGAGCTTCACTCGAACCTCCTCCATGTACGGGTTGTTGGAGGATCGAGTGGGGGTTTGGGGGACATCCTCTTTAAGTGCGGCGTAAGAGTAGTGCTCCTCCAATGTGATGATCTTCATTTCTTCCTCCTATATCGCAAAAAATCGAAACCGGGAAGGAGATTGATGCGTCGATATATAAAAATGCGCATGAGATATTTCCCGTTTCGGGTGTGTTTGATGGGCTTTTTTTGTCGATCCGTCTTGCCTATTGATACGTTGAACGGGTTGCCATTATTCACCTATTAGTTGCCATTACGATAACTTTTTTCACCATTAGGATCAGATCGTTATTTGAATTATCCTTGCTCGAACTTCATTGCGAAAGAGGAATGCAACCATGAAACGAGTGTTGATAGCTTTGGTGAGTCTGTTCGTATTCACGGTGATTGTGTTTGCGGCATATGGAGCGTATTTTTTCGCTACGCTTATCATCCATATCAACAACGCAGCGGACTGTCTGCCTCAGGAGCTTAAAATGGCGAGGCAGGCAGGCATCAATGCCGATCCAAGTCATTTTCAACAGACACTGCCTCCGGCGCGGTTGAATGCAGCGATCGACTACGACAGGCTGACGGAACTGTTGAAGAAACATCCTTTCACCTCAAATCAAATGGTGGCTCTTTCAAGATTGGATCATTCGGATTGCATATCGAAACAATCCAACATCGCTTGCAAAACGGTTGCACAGAGAGGGAATCTCATGAAATTGGTATACGCAGCGGTTTCCAAGCCCGACTGCGTATTCGAAAAAGACTGGACTCATGTATTCAACATTCATTTTTCTGAATTGAAAACCCTGAGAACAGCATACTATTTGCTTCGAGCGGAGAGCCTCGCTCAAGAGCGGCGTGGTCAGTGGAAGCAGGCGATTAAGACGCAAACGATGGGTTTCAAACTGGCGAGAGATGCGGGGACGGACCCAATCTTCATCGCATTGATTGATGAATCGGATTTGGATTATGATGTGTTGATTGGAATGCGAGATATTTTGCGGCGATATGCGAATAATCCCCTGGCGGTTCAGTTAATACATGATGAGGTAAGCAGCGACATAATGGATCCGGACCTCAAAAAAGCGGTGCAGGGCGAAATCATCATGGCTATCAGCTCATGCAATATGGTTGTAAATGGTGAGTCAGTGGAAGATGATAATGGATTTGAATCCATGTCAAATGGAAAGTTAGCTGATGCAAATATGGCGATTACCCTTAAGGAGTTGATTCCACTATACAAGGCGGCGTGTTTGAAGCTTCCGCGAAGAACACAGGCGATCGATAACGCAATTGACGGCATTAATCGTGATATGAACCATGCTTTTCATATTAAGGATATCACTTGGTTGTTATCATCTGAATTACTCGTACCGTTAACAAACTATTTCAAGGTGATGGGAACAGGAGCTTTTACGGAGCGCAGCATCTTGCTGGCATCCACGGCGGTGTTGGAGTATCACGCCAAGCATGGGGCGTATCCCGCTTCATTGGATGAAATTGCACCGGAAACACTGCATCCTTTCAGGGGAAACCCGGTGACCTATCGGCGTACCAAGCAGGGATTTATCGTCAAAGGCGCACCAAAACCGATGGATATTTATCACGCACATCTTTTCTTTCAATATCCATAATTTGGCATATGGAATTAGTCATGCCGCGAGAGGAGACACAAGTGTTCCGAAAAATCCGTAATAGGAAGCCAACGCATTTGAATTTTGCTAGATTGAGAGGCTTAATATGAGTGCATTCGAGAATCAAAAATGTGTTCCATGCATGCTCGGTGCGAAGCCGCTATCCGAGGAGGAGATTAGAGGACTAATCAAGGATATCCCAGCTTGGAGGGTGGATGTGATTCACGATATCCCTCGCTTGGCCCGGCAGTTCAAGTTTCCGGACTTCAAACTTGCGATGCGGTTCGCCAACAAAGTTGGGGAGGTAGCGGAGATGGAAGCGCATCATCCCGCACTGCTTGTGGAGTATGGGAAGGTGACGGTCTCTTGGTGGACGCATCGAATTGACGGATTGCATCTGAACGATTTTATCATGGCTGCAAAGACGGATACGTTGTATTCCCAATAGTAAAACAGGTGATACCAGTATGTTTTTTTTCTGATGAGATATGAGCGGACGACCACAATATGCATTCGTCCCTATGAGCCATTCACATCGCCACAATTGATCCCCTCTTCGTGAAAAACGCACTTCCAATTCAGCGGGAGACTGTTATGAATGGATCGCAGTTATATCCTCCCGCATATCATTGGCAATCGACACCTACGGGTCTATTTTCGAGAAACCGGTAAAAAGACGGATATATAGCCTTGAGCGGTTTGCCGTTAATACAGGATGTAGTACGAAGGGAGGCACTACAGTGGGAATAACAGATGCTAAGAAGCTCATTTACAAAACCTGCGACATCCATTGGATAGATCGACGCGGAAACATGATGCATACCGTCTCAAAAGTGTACGACGTTACCTTCGTGCCACTTTATGGCGGCTATCTCATTGTGGATACCGAGGACATTCGATTGGACAAGGTATCGATGGTAACTATTCTTGAAGAGGATGGATCGGCGATCCCCTTTTATGTCAAAGAGGAAACACCGGTGCCTTTGGCGGCATAATCCTCGTTCATACTCTCATGCGACGCAACAATATCGTCAAAAGAAAAAAGGGTTTGAGGATAAATATTTATCATTCCGATTATGCGTCGCATTTTGAGTGAACGAACACCTTATTTGAGGGAAATGCCTTCAGCAACCTCATAGAATCTTCGTAGCGAACGAGAGGTTCAAATGGACATGGAAGGTGGCTGGATGCGTTTTCCTGATGGAAGGCGAGGGCGCCATATTCTTAGTGAGTTGGTTGATGTAAATCAAGGAATGTGCGTTCCTTAATACACAGACAGGTTAAAACGGAATTCACTATTGAGTCGTTCTTTGGCATGTCAAGATTACATGGAAACCATTCCATTTCATTTTTGCAATTACCATTAACATACACGGCTTATCCTCAACCAGGCAATGGCGCCTTCCTTTAATTGTTGTATATCGGCTTCGGAACGAGCAACGCTCCGAAGCCTATTTTTGTATGCCGGGCATGTTCATGCTCTCGGAGGTGCAAGTCCTCTACGGTGCAGGAAACCGTAACCGTTAAGCGA